>JAYOFL010000026.1:4964-44242 GCA_038117205.1 Rhodospirillales bacterium
CCCTCGGTATAGATGATCAGCCGCCCGGTGTCTTCGGCGGGCAGGACATCGATCTGGAGAGCCTGTACAAATGGGCCGACGTCATGCAAGAGGAGCTCGCGAAGCTGCCGGGCTTCCAGGACGTGACGACGGACCTCAACATCTCGAGCCCGTCGCTTGTCGTGAACATCGACCGCGACCGCGCCGGCATCATGGGCATCAAGGCGGAGCAGATCGAATCCGTGCTGGCCAGCGCCTTCGGCGGCCGCAAGGTATCGACCATCTATACGGCGTCGAACCAGTACGCGGTGATCCTGGAGGTGGCGCCGGAATTCCAGCGCGACCCGGCGGCGCTTTCCAAGCTCTACATCCGGGCGCCGGGCGACCGGCTGGTGCCGCTCAACGCGGTGGCGACCATCTCCCGCGCCGTCTCGCCGCTGACTGTCAGCCACCAGGGCCAAATTCCCGCCGTCACCATATCCTTCAACCTGGCGCCCGACGTTTCGCTGGGCACCGCCATCGACCGGGTGCACGCGCTGGAGCGTGAATTGCAGGTGCCGGCGACACTGACCACCAGTTTCCAAGGCACGGCGCAAGTGTTCCAACAGTCGATGGCCGGCATGGGCATGCTGCTGGCGTTGGCGATCCTGGTCGTCTACATCGTGCTCGGCATCCTGTACGAAAGCTTCATCCATCCGCTGACAATTCTCTCCGGCTTGCCGGCGGCGGGTGTCGGCGCCCTGTTGGCGCTGATGGTCTTCGGCATGCCGCTGACGCTCTACGGCTTCGTCGGCATCATCATGCTGGTCGGTATCGTCAAGAAGAACGCCATCATGATGATCGACTTCGCGCTCAGTGCGCAGCGCGAGGAAGGCCTGGCCCCGGAAGAAGCCATCTACAAGGCCTGCCTGATCCGTTTCCGGCCGATCATGATGACGACCATGGCGGCGCTCATGGGCAGCCTGCCGATCGCCATCGGCTACGGCCAGGGCGGCGAGGCGCGTGCGCCGCTGGGTCTCACCGTCGTCGGCGGCCTGTTGGTGTCGCAGATCATCACGCTCTACCTGACGCCGGTCATCTACATCTATCTCGACAAATTTTTCCCGACCGCGCGCCAAGCCATTGGATCGGACGCGGAGGTGGCGGCGCCGCCGCCCGCCGCCGCCGAGTGACGGCGTGACGTTTCTGACCGCCTTCGCCGTCGCGGTCGGCCTCGCGGCGGATGCTTTCGCCGCCTCGCTGGCGTGCGGCTGCGTGATCCGCGCCGAGCGCCTGGCGCTGCAATCGCTGATCATCGCCGGTCTGTTCGGCGGCGCGCAGGCGCTTATGCCGTTCATCGGCTGGCAGATCGGCGCCGGAACGCGGGCCATGATCGCCGACTGGGATCATTGGATCGCTTTCGCCATCCTTGCGTTCATCGGCATCAAGACCATCCGCGACGGCTTCAAGGACGACGAGGACGAGGAAGCCCCGACCAGCCGCATCCTCGCCTTCGGGGCCTTGCTCGTCACCACCGTCGCCACCAGCATCGACGCGCTCGCCGCCGGTTTCGGCTTCGCGCTCGTCGAGGCCGACATGTGGCTCCTGATCGCCGTCACCGGCGTCGTCACGTTCGTGCTTTCCTGGATCGGCGTGCACGTCGGTTGCCGCGTCAGCCACCATTTCGGCGCCCGTTTCGAGATGGTGGGCGGCGTGATCCTGATCGGCATCGGTTGTTCGATCCTCTACAGCCATCTGGCCTGACTTTACTCAGCAGCAATTATTTTTCTGCAACATGGATTCCAATTTTGAGATTCATAAATTTATTGCCAATGAGTTCAGTATTTCTTTGTAGCGTCGTTTTGCTTGGGCTTAATCGGATTTTATTTCCACCCAACCACAGCTTTCCTTCAATGATGGCCTCTGGCTTACGAAAATCGAGTCGCAAGCCAATGTCACTGGGTCCGTATCGCGCAACAACCTCATTGTGGGAATATTCAAAATCCCAGAGATCATCAACCCGAAAGGAAATATTATTCTTGTCAATAGAAAGAGCGACAGCGCCATATTTGTTCAATATATTTATTGATATTTTTATTTCCCCTTCATCTTGATGGCAGGAAATAATGGGTAAATCGTTATACTGCAGTATCGTCGGCACATTTTCATAATAATTTCCACCGACTTTGAAGATCAAATCACGCTTATCATACGCGAGGGCGCCATTCATGAAGCCACGAACTTTGTTAAAGGGCTTTGCTTTAATTTCATACTGCCGATCACGCTCAAACTTTGACACAGCGGGGTGGCAGTTCCCACAGAGTGCAACCATTTCCTCGGGTCTGAAGTGTGCCTCCTCCGAAAACGGCACGATATGGTGATACTCGACGTAAGGGTGGCCACAGCGCGCGCATCCAAAACCAGCCTCCTGGCGAAGCCGTCGCTCTACTGGGAGCGGAGTGGCCGGTCGCTCGTACCCTTTTGCCATTCGTTCAAATTTCCAAATTTCAGAGAAAGGTATCACGCCACTCGAATAAGCGAGTTGCCCACGCATTGGCTTTGCCAGCCACTCTACTTCTTGGCAAAGTTCCTACGAACAAAACTCTCTCAAGGGGCTTCTCGTGAATATTCCGACCCGCACCGAGACCGACAGCCAAGGCCCCATCGAGGTGCCGGCGGACCGCTATTGGGGCGCCCA
This sequence comes from Rhodospirillales bacterium, assembly GCA_038117205.1. Taxonomy (GTDB): domain Bacteria; phylum Pseudomonadota; class Alphaproteobacteria; order Rhodospirillales; family Casp-alpha2; genus JAQBZY01. The sequence continues at coordinate 7,621 of JAYOFL010000026.1, forward strand.
GACGGAGCGGTCGCGCCAGAACTTCCCGATCGGTGACGCACGGGAACGCATGCCGCTCGAACTGATCCATGCCTTCGGCATCCAGAAGCGGGCGGCGGCACGGGCGAACCGGAAACTCGGGCAACTGGATGCAAAACTCGCCGACGCCATCGAGGCGGCGGCGGCGGACGTGGCCGCGGGCGCCCTCGACGATCATTTCCCGCTGGTCATCTGGCAGACCGGGTCGGGCACCCAGACCAACATGAACATGAACGAGGTCATCGCCAACCGCGCCAACGAGGCGCTCGGCGCCCCATTGGGAAGCAAATCGCCGGTGCACCCGAACGACCACGTCAACCGCTCGCAGTCGTCCAACGACAGCTTCCCGACGGCCATACACATCGCCCTCGCCGGCGAGACGCACGAACGCCTGATGCCGGCCCTCGCCGCCATGCAGGCGAGCCTGGAAGCGAAGACGGCCGCCTTCGCCGACGCCGTGAAGATCGGCCGCACGCATCTTCAGGACGCGACGCCGATGACGCTCGGCCAGGAGTTTTCCGGCTACGCGCACATGGTCGCCGAGAATATCGAACGGCTGAAGAAGAGCCTCAACCAGATCTACGAACTGGCGCAGGGCGGCACCGCCGTCGGCACCGGCCTCAACGCACCCGCCAGCTTCGACGCCGCCTTCGCCGCCGAGGTGGCGGAACTGACCGGCCTGCCGTTCCGAACCTGCCCCAACAAGTTCTATGCGCTGGCGTCGGAGGACGCGCTGGTCAACCTGGCCGGCAAGCTCAATACCATTTCCGCCAGCGTCATGAAGATCGCCAACGACATCCGGCTATTGGGTTCAGGCCCGCGGTCCGGGATCGGCGAATTGGTCCTGCCGGCGAACGAACCGGGTTCCTCGATCATGCCCGGCAAGGTCAATCCGACGCAGGCGGAGGCGCTGACCCAGGTGGCGGCGCAGGTGATGGGCAACCATACGGTCGTCAGCGTCGCGGCGTCGCACGGGCATCTGGAGCTCAACGTCTTCAAGCCGGTGATCGTCGCCGCCTGCCTGCGCTCGATCCGGCTGCTGGCGGACGCCATCCAAAGCTTCACGGAACGCTGCCTGGACGGCCTGGAAGCGGACCGGGCGCGCCTCAAGGACCTGATGGAGCGTTCGCTGATGCTGGTGACCGCCCTCGCCCCCGAAATCGGCTACGACAAGGCGGCCGAGATCGCCAAGAAGGCGCACAAGGACGGCTCGACGCTCAAGCAGGCGGCGCTGGCGTTGGGTTATGTGAGCGAGGCGGACTTCGACCGGCTGGTCCGGCCGGAAGACATGATCGGATGAGGAGCGGCGCACATGGCGCATGAATTGAAAGTGGACGGCGACGGCGCCCGTCTTTCCAACAGTCAGTTGGACGCGGAGGCGGTTTGGGCGGCCCGCGTCGATCTGGCGGCGTGCTTCCGCATGGCGGCGCGGCTCGGCCTGCACGAGGGCATCTGCAACCACTTCTCGTTCGTCGTGCCGGGCCGGGACGACCTGTTCCTGGTCAATCCTTACGGCCTCGCGTTCTCGGAGATCACGGCGTCGTCCCTGATCGTCTGCGATTTCCACGGCAACGTCATCGAGGGCGACCGGCAGCCGGAAGCGACCGCGTTCTACATCCACGCACGGCTGCATATGCGCAGGCCATCCGCCCGCGCCGCCTTCCACACGCACATGCCGCACGCGACGGCGCTCAGCATGCTCGAAGGCGATCCGCTGGTCTGGGCCGGACAATCGGCGCTCAAGTTCTACGGCCGCACCGCCATCGACGAGAATTACAACGGCCTCGCCCTCGACACCGACGAGGGCGACCGCATCGCCGACGCCATGGGCAACAACGACATCGCCTTCATGAAGAACCACGGCATCATGGTGACGGGCCCCAGCATCGCCGAGGCCTGGGACGATCTCTACTACCTGGAACGCGCCTGCGAGGTGCAGTGGAAGGCCATGAGCACCGGGCGCACGCTCAAGCCGGTCGCGCCGGAGATCGCCAAAAAGACAGCAGAACAAATGCGCGTCGGCGACCGGGAAAGTGCCTATCTGCATCTGGAAAGCATCAAGCGCATCCTGTCCAAGGAAGAACCGGAATTCGCCGATTGAGCGCCTATGCGGATTGAACCTCATCCTGAGGGCGTCACTGACCTCGCCCTTCGAGACGGTCCCAAGAGAAAGACTTGGGGCCTCCTCAGGGCGAGGACAGTGACGTGTCTCGAAGGAGAGGTTCAATCCGCATCACGGACATCAAGGAGCAATCCATGACCGAAGTCACCATCGTCACCGGCGGCTCGCGCGGCATCGGCGCCGCCACCGCCCGCCTCCTCGGCAAGCACGGCCACGCCGTCTGCGTGAACTACGTCTCCGACAAGCAGGCCGCCGACCAAATCGTCGCCGATATCCGGGCGATGGGGGCGAAAGCCATCGCCTGTCAGGCCGATACCGCCGACGAAGCCGCCGTAGTGCGCATGTTCGAGGAAGTGGACAAGGAACTCGGCGCGCTGACCGGCCTCGTCAACAACGCCGGCATCAACGGCCGGCGCTCCCGCGTCGACGGCCTCGCCGCCGACGAAATCTGCCGGCTTCTCGACATCAACGTCGTCGGCTGTTTCATCTGCGCCCGGGAAGCCGTGAAGCGCATGTCGACCAAGAACGGCGGCAAGGGCGGCGCCATCGTCAACGTGTCGTCCGGCTCGGCGCTTCTCGGCAATCCGGGGATCGGCGTGCTCTATGCCGCATCCAAGGGCGCGGTGAATTCACTCACCAACGGTCTCGCGCAGGAAGTGGCGGCGGAAGGTATCCGCGTCAACACGGTGGCGCCGGGGATGACCAAGACCGACATGCCGGGCGCCGACCGCATCAAGGAACAGGTGGCCAAGATTCCCATGGGCCGTGTCGCCGAGCCAGAAGAGGTGGCGGAAGCGATCTATTGGCTGCTCTCCGACAAGGCCAGCTACGTCGCCGGCGCCAATATCCGGGTCGGCGGCGGCCGGTTGTGAGCGTTCCCGCCTATCTGACCGACGGCCCGAAATCCGCGCCCCTCACCTTCGCCTTCGCGCACGGCGCCGGCGCGCCGATGGACAGCGGTTTCATGAACGCGGTCGCGGCGGGCGTCGCCGAGGCCGGCTACCGGGTCGTCCGCTTCGAGTTCCCGTACATGGCGGAGCGGCGGGAGAGCGGACGGAAAAAGCCCCCGAACCCGCAAGGCGTGCTGCTCGACACCTGGCGCGCCGTCATCGCCGACCTCGGCCCCGGCCAGCTCGTCATCGGCGGCAAGTCCATGGGCGGTCGGATGGCGAGCCTCGTCGCCGACGAGACGAAAGTGCGGGGCCTCGTCTGCCTCGGCTATCCGTTCCATCCGCCGGGGCGGCCGGAAAAGCTCCGTACCGAGCATCTGGCAGCCCTCAAGACGCCGACGCTGATCTGCCAGGGCGAGCGGGATACCTTCGGCACCCGGGACGAGGTGGTGGCCTACAAGCTTTCCAAAGCGATCCGCCTGCATTGGCTCGCGGACGGCGATCATTCCCTGAAACCCCGGAAATCCTCGGGCCGGACGGAAGCCGGCAATATCGACGAGGCCGTTTCCGAAATCGCAGCTTTCATGGGGAAATTGGCGGACTGAAACGCTACCTATTGGCGAGCGGACGGAGTCCGCCTATCCTCGATACGTGCGATGATGTGAGTGAAGGATGAGCGGACAGGGAACCCTCGACAGTTCGGCGCTTTTGGTCGTCGACATCCAGAACGATTTCTGCCCCGGCGGGCGGCTGGCGGTCTTCGACGGCGACGCCGTTGTCCCAGTCGCCAACCGGCTGATGCCCCGCTTTCCGACCGTGGTCCTGACTCAGGACTGGCACCCGGTGGACCACAAATCCTTCGCCGCCAGCCATCCGGGCAAGGAACCCTATTGGTTGGTCGACATGCCCTACGGTCCGCAGATGCTGTGGCCGGAGCACTGCATCCAGGGGACCGTCGGCGCGGCTTTCCACCGCAACCTGACGATCAATCACGCGCACATGATCGCCCGCAAGGGCTTCCGGACCGACATCGATTCCTATTCCGCGTTTTTCGAGAACGACCGGCTGACGCCGACCGGCGTCGACGGATACCTGCGGAGCCAGGGGACCAGGCATGTCGTCATCGTCGGCCTGGCGCTGGATTAATGCGTCTATTATTCCGCCATGGATGCGATCAATCTCGGCTTCGGCGTCACCGTCGTCGAGGACGGCTGCCGCGCCATCGACATTCACGGCTCGCTTGCCGCCGCCATGGACGACATGCGCCGGGCCGGAGTCTATTTCACGACCTCGGAAGCCCTCTGAAGGCGCTCGGAGCACCGCCATGGAACTCGATCACATTAACGTCTACACCTCGGACCTCGCCGGCACCGTCGGCTTCTTCGAGAACGTGCTCGGTCTTAAGACGGGCTACCGCCCGCCGTTCAAGTTCGGCGGCGCCTGGCTGTACGGCAGCGGCGACGAGCCGGCGCTCGTGCATCTGGTCGAGGATGCCTCGGCCGGTCCCGGCGATACCGGCCCGCTCGATCACGTGGCGTTCCGCGCCACCGACCTCGCCGCTCTGACGGCGCGGCTCGACGGCGCGAACATCGCCTACGACGTCCGGATCATACCGGGAACCGGCGCCCATCAGGTTTTCTTCGCGGCACCCTTCGGCCTCAAGATCGAGGTCAACTTCCCGCCGGCGGACGCCTGAGCGGCCGCGTCAGCCAAACTGCGGCTGCGTAGCGGCGAAGCTGGGCCGTTCAGCGACTCGCCCGTAGCAGGCCTTGAGCCGGTCGAGCCCGCTCATCAGCGGTTCGTCCAACTGCATCATCGGCAGGTAAAAGAGCGCCGGCGCCAGAAACAGATCGGCCGCCGACATGGCGCCGCCGGCGAGCCAGTCGCCGGCCGAAAACTTGTCCAACACCTCCAGCCCCCGGCGCAGCTTGGGGATCGCCGCCTGCACCGCCGCTTCGTCGCAGGGCTCGTTCAGCATCATCGGGCGGATCATGCGGTTGAGCGCGATGGCGAAGAAGTGCGGATTGACGCTGTCGTTGAACATGCTGACCAACTGCAGCACCCGCGCCCGGCCGAGCGGATCGGCCGGGAACAGGGCCGGGCCGCTGCCGAGCGAATTCACGTAATCCATGATCGCCAGCGTCTCGTAGATCAGGACGTCGCCGATCTTAAGGACCGGCATCTTGCCGATCGGATTGACGGCGAGAAGCTCCGGCGACTGCGGCCGCACCTCGACGAGATCGTGCTCGATACCGCGTTCCAGGCAGGCCAGCCGGGCGGCGCGGACGTAGGTTGAAAACGCGAGACCGTAGATCGTTGCTTTCGCCATGATGATCCTCCCTTGAGACGCCGGATGGTATCGCGTTCGCCGGGGGCGCCGCCAAGCAAGATTTCGTGAAACCTTTCTCCATCCTATACTGCTGCCGGAACGGAGGCCCCATGACCGCCAGCCCGGAATATGTGGAACATCTGCAGGACGCGCTCTTGCCGCTCGGCGATGTGCGCGTGCGTCGCATGTTCGGCGGCGCCGGCGTGTTTCTGGACGGCACCATGTTCGGGCTCGTCTTCGACGACATGCTGTTCCTGAAGGCGGACGCCGAGACCGTCGGCGACTTCGAGGCCGAGGGCCTACAGGCGATCACCTACGAGCGGCTCGGCCGCACCATCGCGCTTTCCTATTGGGAAGCGCCGGAACGCCTGCTGGACGACCCCGATGAACTGTTGGACTGGTGCCGCCGGGCCTGGCAGGCCGGGCGGCGGTCGAACGCCGGCAAGACCGCCAAGAAACCCCGCAAGACGAAACGAAAGGCCCGCGCATGACCGGCGATCCGACCCGCATCCGCAAGCATTCCGTCAGCATCGCCGGGCACGCCACCAGCGTTTCCGTCGAGGACGCGTTCTGGGAACGGTTCTGCGTCATCGCCAAGGACCGCGGAACCAGCACCAGCGCCCTGATCCGCCGCATCGACGCGACGCGTTCGGGAAACCTGTCGAGCGCGCTCCGCGTCTTCGTGCTGGAAACGCTCGATCCGCCGAAACCCTAGAAGCGGAAAAGCTTCTTCAACAACTGCTCCGGGTTGGCCGGCGCCTGCTGTTGCTGCTGCTGTTGCTGCTGTTGCGGCTGTGTCTTTTGCTGTTGTTGTTGCTGCGTCGTCGTGCCGCCGGTCTGCCCGCTCGGCGCCTGCTGCTGCGACGAGCCGCCGCCCAGGATGCCCTGCAATACACCGCCGAGGCCGGGCGCCTTCTTTTCCAGCTTGTCCAGGCCCGGGATCGGCAGGCCGCCACCGCTGCCGAACGACGGCGTCTGGATTTTCACGTTCGGCTTGTCGATGCTGCCAGTGACGGAGAACGGAATCTGCGACGGCATTTCCTTGACCGTCGACAACAGCGCGCCGATCAGGCCTTGCGACAGCACGACGTTGCCGCCGACGTTCATCGACCACGCCGGCAGATTGACGTCACCCTTGATGACACCTTCGTAGAGGTTGGAGACGATCCGCGTATCCGCCGTCGAAACGACGCCGTTGGCGATGCTGAAACTGCTGGTCAGGTCGGCGAGACCGGGCCCCTTCTTGCCGCCGGCACCGAACAGGCCGCCGAGGCCGCCGTTCAACAGCTCGACGACCTGCATCAGCGGCCCGAGCGCCAGACCGATGATCGGCATGTCGCCCAGCGACGACTTGCCGGAGATGTTCTTGACCTCGATCGCGCCCTTGCCCGAAAGGGCGGAAATCCAATCGGCGACGCTCTGCCCGGCCGAGGCGACCTCGACCCGGCTCGTCAACAGTCCCTGCGACCCCGGAATGCCCGCCGCCTGTCCGGCCTTGCCGACATCCATGCCGCTGACGGCCACTTTGGCCGCGAGCCGGGGCGCCGCGCTGCTGGCGTCGACGCGCGCCGCGCTCGACACGGCGCCGCCGAAGACCGTGCCGGACAGTTCCTTCACATCAAGGACGCCGGCGGTCAGGCTCGACACCAGTTTGGCGTTCTCCAGCGCGTATTCGTGGTAGGCCACCTTCGGCGACGTCAGGCCGATCTCGGCGTCGGCGCTCTTGAAGGCGGAGAAGTCGATGGGGGTGCGGGGCCAGCGGTCGGCAACGGCGGCGATCAGTTGCCGAATGTCAAAACCGCCCGCGCCCGGCGTCCAGCGGTGCGCCGCCGGCTGCACGGTCGCCTGCCCCAGGGGATCGAGCGAGGCCGATTTCATCGCCGGCAGGAACGGATCGACGACGACCGGCCCGGCGCCCAGGTTGGCGACGATCTTCGGCCGCGCGCCGGTCAACTGCACGTTGGCGTCGCCGGCCAGCTTGACGGCGCCGAGCGCCGCCGCGATGTCAGTGAACGAAAGTGCGGTCAGGCCGCCCTTCACCTTGGCGGCGACGTCGATGCCGCCGATCTTGCCGCTCGGCTTGTAGACCGCGCCGACCCGGCGCATGAGATCGACCGTGTCCGGATGGCGGACGCGGACGGCGAGGTCCAACATGTTCGCGAGATCGAACGGGCGCACCTTGCCGCTGGCGTCGATATTGGCGGCCAGCGCTGTCACGGCCGCCTTCACGCTCGGCGCTTCGAGGGCGCCGTCGAGATCCAGCGCCAGCTTGACGTCGCCGATGGATTTCGACGGGAACGGCAGTTCCATTTTCAGGATATTCGCGATGCCGCTGAGATCGGCCACGGCGGCGCGGACAGCCAGCGCCTTCGCGCTCGGCGTTCCCGCCAGACCGTTCAGCGTACCGCTGACGTTGGCCGCGACGCCCGCCGCGTTGCCGACGGACGCCTTCTTGATGGTCAGCGCACCGTTGTAGAGCGAGATGTCGACGGCGATGTCGCGCATCGGCACGCCTTCGGCCTTCAGATAGCCGACCTTCGCCTGCAGATTGGCGTCGAACCCGGCCAGCGCCTTCAACCCGTCGAACGGCCCATCGGACGGCGCCGGCTCTGGGGTCCCGCCGGCGGACTGGCCCTGTGTCTGGCCCGCCGTCTGACCCGATGCTTGGCCGCCTGTCTGGCTCGCCGGCTTTTCGGCCGGCTTCGCCTTGGCCGCCGGCGCGAGATAAGAGTCGACGTCCAGGCTGTCGACGTTGACCGCCGCGCCGAGGCCGAGCCGGTCGCGGAGCGCCACCGTGGCGCCACCGGTGATCTTCGTCTGGTCGAGTTGTAGATCGAGGCCCGACACCGTCGCCTGCTTCGGCGTCGCCGCCAGTTTCGCGTTCAGTTTGAGCGCCCCGGGGCGTCCGGCCTTCAGGCCCGCCGGCGACACGTCGAGCCAGGACATCAGCGCCGCCGCGTCACGGACGTTGACCTCGGTCTCACCCTCGAACGACGGCTCGCCGTTCTTCGCCGTCAGGAAGCCGAAGACCGCGACGTCGGACTTGCCCGGCGCTTGTGCCGACATCTGACTCAGCGTCACTTCGCCGTTGGCGAGATCGGCGTTCAGCGTGACGTTGCGGATGGCGTCGCCACGATAGGCGACGGCGCCGATCTTCAGACTGGTGGAAACCGTTACGTCCTTCGGCAACTGGAATGGCGCCGGTTTGGCGGCGGACGCTGCCGGCTTGGCGGCCGGCGCGGCGCTTCCCGTGGCAGACGCCGACGATGCGGCCGGGGCAGCCGGCGCGGCCGCCGTCTTGGCGACACCCGATATCCAAGCGTCGCCGTCGATCCGATCGAGGGACAGCTCGATCCGCGCCCGCACGGCGCCACCGAGATCGGCCTCGACGAGGCCGGTTCCGTTCGTCGCGCCGAGCTTGAGCGCGAGGTCGGAGACGGCGACCCGCGTCGCCGATCCATCCAACTTCGCCGTCACTGAAAGCGGCTGCCGGGCCGGCGCCGGAATGGCGCTCGCGGCATTGAAGGCGGCGGCGATCTTGCCGATGTCGGCGCTGTTCACACGGATGTGGCCGCGGAACCGGGGAGCGTCGTTCAACCCGGTGACGGTGCCCGCGACGGTCGCCGCCAGGGCGTCGCCGCCGACACCGAGGGTCAGATCGAGCGGAAAGGTCCGCTTCTCGACGATGGTGCCGACGTTGGCCTTCACGCCGAGCGCTAGGCCGCGCGCCTTCAGGGAACCTTCGGCGCGGACCAGACCGGCCAACGATCCGACGACGAGCGTCAAATTGATCGCCTCCACCCGCTCCGTCGTATTGGCGGTCGCGTCGTGATAGGTCAGATCGCCGCTGACGATCTCGAAATTGTCGACGGCGATGTCGCCGCTCGTGCCCGCGCCGCCACCGGCGGCAGGTGCGTTGGTCTTGGCCGGCGCCGCGGCGGCGGGTTCGGCTTCCGCCGGCTTGATGTCCCAATTCGCCCGTCCGTCGGCGAGCACTTCCAGCAGGATTTTCGGTTCGATGAGGCGTACCGTTTCCACCCTGACGTTGCCGCCGAGCAGCGGCGCCAGGGCGATCCGCACTTCGACCGACTTCAGGCGGACCATGTCGGGGGCGCTGCCGCCCTTCATGTTGCCGAAGACGACGTTTTCCGCGACCAGCGTCGGCTTCGGGAACACCTTCATCCCGATGTCGCCGCCGATGGTCAACTCGCGGCCCGTGAACTTGCGGACCTGCGCGGCGATTTCCGGCTTGTAGCTGTTCCAATCGACGAGATTCGGAGCAATCAGGACGAGGGCGACGAGGGCCAGAAAAAGCCCGCCGACGCCCCACAGAACCTTCTTCACGGTCATTCTCCCATTCGGAACCGGGTGCCTAGCGGCAAGTCTAATCGCCTTGGCGAAACGGGGCAAATCGCCGCCGCATGACAATCACGTGATAACTATCGCCCTGAAATCGTTGACGTTCGTGCGGGTCGGACCCGTCACGAGCAGATCCCCCGTATTCTCGAACAGGCTGTAGGCGTCGTTGGCGGCCAACGCGTCGGCGACGCTCAGTCCGGACGCGGCGGCGCGCGCCAGGGTCGTCGGGTCGATGAAGGCGCCGGCGTTGTCCTCGCTGCCGTCGATGCCGTCGGTGTCCGCCGCGACGGCGTGAATGCCCGCCGCGCCGTCGAGCGCCGCGGCGACGCCGAGCAGGTATTCCGTATTGCGGCCGCCCCGGCCGTTGCCGCGCATGGTGACGGTGGTCTCGCCGCCCGACAGGATGACGCAGGGCGGCTTCGCCGGCCCCGTTCCCGCCTTGCAGGCCATCGCCATCCGCGCCTGTAGGGCGCCGACGTCCCGCGCCTCGCCCTCGATCCGGTCGCCGAGATCGACGACCGTGACGCCGGCGGCACGCGCGGCGGCGGCCGCCGCGGCGATGCTCATGGCCGGCTTCGCCGCGAAAACTACCGTCGATCCCTGGAATATCGGATCGCCCGGCTTGGGCGTCTCCCGGGCACCGGCCGCGAGATGCGCGGCGACCGCCGCCGGCGGGCGAATGCCGTATTTTTCGACGACGGCGATGGCGTCGGCGAAGGTCGACGGATCCGGCACGGTCGGCCCCGAGCCGATGGTCGCCGGGTCGTCGCCGGCTACGTCGGAAATCAGGATCGTATGCACCTTTGCCGGATAGGCGGCGGCGGCGAGCCGGCCGCCCTTGATCGCCGAAAGGTGCTTGCGGAGGATGTTCATCTCGCCGATGTCGGCGCCGGAGCGCAGCAGCAGGCGGTTCACTTCCTGCTTGTCCTCGAGGCTGATGCCGTCCGCCGGCATGGTCAGCAGCGCCGAGGCGCCGCCGGAAATGAGTGCGATGACGACGTCTTCGGCCGACGCCCCCTTGACCGCCTCGACGATGCGCCCGGCCGCCGCGCGGCCGGCCGCGTCGGGCACCGGGTGCGACGCGCCGACGATCTCGATCCGCTCGCACGGCACCTCGAAGCCGTAACGGGTGACGACGATGCCGCGGATATCCACGTCCGGCCAAGCCGTCTCGACGGCGCGCGCCATGGCGGCGGACGCCTTGCCGGCGCCGACCACCAAGGCCCGCTTCGGCTTCACCGGCAACACCGGCGGCACGCACAACATCGGATCGGCGGCGGCGATCGCCGCGTCGCAGAGCGAGCGCAGAAAAGCGCGTGGATTGTCGACGGCGCTCATCCGCTCACATCCGAACGATCTTGCCGGGGTTCATGAGGTTCAACGGATCGAGGGCGCGCTTGATGTCGCGCATGACCGTGAGCGCCTCGCCGTGCTCGGCCTGCAGGAAATCCATCTTGCCGTAGCCGACGCCATGCTCGCCGGTGCACGTGCCGTCCATTGAAAGCGCGCGCATGACCATCCGCTCGTTGAGCGCCTCGGCGCGCTGCAAATCGGACGGATCGTCGGGGTCGATGATGATGCAGAGATGGAAGTTGCCGTCGCCGACGTGGCCGACGATCGGCGCGAGGATGCCGGTTTCGCGGATGTCCTCCTGGGTTGCAAGGATGCAGTCGGCGAGACGCGAGATCGGCACGCAAACGTCGGTCGCGATCCCCTTGCCGCCGGGCTTGAGCGCCAGCGCCGCGTAATAGGCGTCGTGCCGCGCCTGCCAGAGCTTGGACCGCTCTTCCGGCCGGTTCGCCCAACGGAAGGAGGTGCCGCCGTGATCGCTCGACAGTTCCTCGACCTGCGCCACCTGCTCGGCGACGCCGGCTTCGCTGCCGTGAAACTCGAAGAACAGCGTCGGCTGCACCGGGAAGTCCAGCTTGGCGTACTTGTTGATGGCGTCCACCTGCACGGCGTCGAGAAGCTCGATGCGCGCCATCGGGATGCCCGTCTGGATGGTCAGGATCACCGTGTCGACGGCGCTCTTGAGATCGGGGAATGAGCAGACGGCGGCGGAAATCGCCTCCGGAATGCCGTAGAGCTTGAGCGCGACCTCGGTGATGACGCCGAGCGTCCCTTCCGATCCGACGAAGAGCCGCGTCAGGTCGTAGCCGGCCGCCGACTTGCGCGACCGCCGGGCGGTGCAGATAACGCGGCCATCCGAAAGCACGACCTGCAGCGACAGCACGTTTTCCCGCATGGTGCCGTAGCGCACCGCGTTGGTGCCCGACGCCCGCGTCGCCGTCATGCCGCCGAGCGACGCGTCGGCGCCCGGGTCGATCGGAAAGAACAGGCCGCTGTCGCGGAGATGCTCGTTCAACTGCTTGCGCCGCACGCCCGCCTGCACGCGGCAATCCAAGTCCTCGGCATTGACGGCGAGGATTTTGTTCATGCCGCTGACGTCGATGCAGACACCGCCCTTCAGCGCCGCCACGTGACCTTCCAGCGACGTCCCCGTGCCGAACGGTACGATCGGCACCCGCCGTTCGGCGCAGGCGGCGACGACCCGGCTGACCTCGTCCGTGCTTTCGGCGAAGACGACCGCGTCCGGCGGCGCCGAGGGATGCCACGACTCGTCGTGTCCGTGCTGTTCGCGGACCGGCATGGCCGTCGTGACGCGCTCGCCCACGATCTGCCGGAGCACGTCGAACAAACTGTCGTCGAAGGCGCTTTTTTCGGCCGCGCGCATGAACGTCTCCCCTCAAGAACGACCGCCAATGTAGTGGGTCGGGACGGCTCCGCAAAGCGCCTTCGCCATGCTATGCTGGCGCATGTTCTATATTGTCGCCGCATTCCTCTGGCCAGCCGGCGCCGTGGCGCTGTATTTCCTGCAACCGATCCTGCTGCCCGGAACCCAGCCGCCGAAGCCGGAGCTGCTCGCCGTCGTCGCCCTCACCGGCATGGCGGCCTTCACCTTCGCCGGCGCGCTCCGCCTGCTCGGTTTCCTCAGGAACGACCGCAAGAAGCGCGAGAAATCCCGCGCCGAGGCGGAACGCGAAGCGGCCGACGATATCCAGCGGGCGACCAGGCCCCGGCGCGACTGACGGCCCCGGGCGGCTAGAACTTCTCCACCCACGGCCGCATGTCGAGCTCCTGCGTCCAGGCGCTGCGATGCTGGCGGTGCAGCATCAGATAGCCCGCCGCGATGGCGTCCGGATCGAGCAGGCCGTCCGGCGGCCGTTCCGCCGCCAGCTGCGTGCGGCCGGGGTTCATGATCTGACCGTCAATGATGGTATGCGCGACGTGGATGCCCTTCGGCTGCAGTTCCCGCGCCATGCTTTGCGAGAGCGCGCGGAGGCCGAATTTCGGCACCGCCAGATTGAGAAAATTGGCGCCGCCGCGAAGCGACGCCGTGGCGCCGGTGAAGATGATGGTACCCGCCCCCTTGGCCAGCATGCGCTTGGCCGCCGCCTGTCCGACCAGGAAACCGCCGAAGCAGGCGATCCCCCAACAGCGCACGAATTCCTCGGGCGTCGTATCCAGGATGCCGGTCCGGGAAAACGCGCCGGCGTTGAAGACCACCAGGTCGGGCGCTGCGAAATCCGTCTCGATCTGCTGGAAAAGATTTTCCACGTCCTCGGGCTTGGCGACGTCGCAGGCATAGGCACCGGCGGAAACGCCCAGCCGCGCGATCTCCTCGACGAGCGGTTCAAGCTTCCCCTCGTTCCGGGACGCGACGACGACGTCCATGCCGGCGTGCGCGAAGGCGCGCGCGAGCGCCGCGCCGAGGCCGTGTCCGACCCCGGTGATGAGCGCCGTTTCCCGTTTACCGTTCGTCATCGCCATGCACTCCCTTGTCTCTCGCGTCATATCGCGCCAGCTTATCAACCGTGCGCGGGAAATCGGAAGATATTCGATGCGAAAATTTCCATTCGAAGATCCGATCGAAAATCAGGTCCGGCAATCCGCCGCGGCGCACCTTTCCGACACCACGAGCGACATCGCGCCGCTCGTCGACGCGACGACGGCGGGCATCGGCGACATCGTCGCCGACTTGATGCAGGCCATGCCGCCGCCGAAAGAACTCGCCTGCCGGGCCGGCTGCATGCATTGCTGCGTCAGCCGGGAAATACACGCCTCGCCCATGGAGGTTCTCCGCATCTTCGACGACTTGGCGGATTGTTCCGAAGATTCGAAAGCGCGCATCCGCGAGCGCGCGGCGGCGCAAACCAGGGATAAGGACGCCGATCACGCCGCCGGACGGCCCCTGGCGCTGCATCCCTGTCCGCTTCTGGAAGATGACAGATGCAGCGTCTATGACGTGCGTCCGCTCGTCTGCCGCGGCTTCAATTCCTTCGACGCGGACATGTGCGCCCGCCACAAGGCCGGCGATGCGGACGCGGAAATCAAAGGCTACGCCCTGCCGAACGCGGTCTGGATGGCGGCGCAACGGGGTCTGCAACGGGGTTCCGCCGACAGGGGCATGTCCGGCGATCTGCTCGATCTCGCGCGCGCGCTGCACATCCTGTTCGAAGACGAGGATGCGGCCCGGGACTGGCGGCAGGGCGGCGGCCGCCTCGACGGGGCGAAATCGCGGATGGCGGACTGACGCCGCTTACGTCTGCTTGCCCTTGATATATTCCCTGAGCGTTTCGATCTGTTCGTCGATCATCGGCGCGTTCGGATTGATTTCGCGGACCTTATTGAGGACGGCCAGCGCCGCCTATTCCTTGCCGATTTCGTTGTAGATCATGGCGAGGCCGGATAGTGCGCCGAAATGACGCGGCTCTAGGGCCAGCGTGCGCTGGATGTCGAGCACCGAGCGGGCGTAATCGCCGATCATGAAATAGACGGTGGCGCGCCGGTTCCAGCCCTCCGCGAAGTCGGGTACCATATCGACCAGCACGTCGAACTCGCTGATGGCGGCATTGAGATCGCCGGCTTCCATCTTGGCGACGCCCTGCAACAGACGCACCGACGCCGCATAGTCGCCGACATAGGACCAGCGCCGCCAGATTTCCATGACGTAGGGTTCGGCCTCCGCTTCCGACTTGGCGGTGCGCAGTGCTTCGAACAGTTCCGGCAGGATAGGGTCTTTTTGGTCGGCAAGGGCGGCTGCCGGCAGGCCGACTCCGGCCAGCGTCAGGATCGTCAGGATCGCGTACAGAACGCGGCGCATTCCTTTCCCCGTCACCGAACGACGGAATCCTAGCCGAAGTCGCAACCCGGACGCCAGAGGCCGGCGACCGGGCCGCCGGTCACGATGTCGTGACGACCAACGCCTCGATGGCGGTATCCATGCGGCCGCTACAGCCGATCTTTCGTGAATCCCGCATCGGATCGGGCGGCAGAATCTTGACCTCGAAATGGACGGTGTCGAGAAGCTCTTCCCGCATCTTCTTCGGCCGCCCGAGGTTGCCGGGCCCCTCGTGCGCGAACAGCGTTTCCAGATACCAGCCGGGCTCGCCCTGCCCGCCCGGCGCCTTGGCGCTGAGATGGCGGACGACACGCGAGAACACTTCCCGGCACGTTCCCTCGCTCGGCGCCGCATAGGGCTCGCTGTAGGAAACGTAGGCGACGACCCGCTGCGTCTGCCATTCGAAATAGGTGCCGACGCGCGGCGTTCTCGGCGTGAAGCCGAGATGGACCAGTTCCTCGGCGGCGGCCCGCAGATCCTCGCGGAGCCGGATCAGTCCAAGATCCATCAGCGTCACCGGTTCGGTCATCAGCCAGCGCACGGTTTCGCCGGTCGGCTCGGTCCGCGCCGACGGCGCCGCCGACGTTAGGGTCAGGGCCAACGCTGTAGTGGCGAGAGTGGTACGAAGAAAGGATCGTGACTTATGCATCTGAATCTCCTTTCCCAACTGTTGGAGAGGAGATTAACAGAAAATACGCACAATGTGCATATTTTTGAAACGTGCCGCTGCACCGGAATCAGGCCTCGTCGAGTTCCGGCGGCGGCAGTCCACCGGTTGCCCAGTCGAGCAGTTCCACCGTGTGAACGATCTTCGGGTCGCGTTTCTTGTCGAGGCCGCCGGCGATCTGCATTAGGCAGCCGATGTTGCCGGTGGCGACGACGTCGGCGCGGAGCGCCCGGATACGCTCCGCCTTCCGCTCCTTCAGGCGGTCGGCGATGGCCGGCTGCATGATGTTGTAGGTGCCGGCGGAGCCGCAGCAGAGATGCGATTCCAGCGGCTGCGACACCTGGAAGCCGGCGGCTTCGAGCAGTTTCACCGGCTCGGTCTTCAGTTTCTGGCCGTGCTGCATGGAACACGCCGAGTGGTACGCCACCTTCACCGGCTTCGCCAGCGTCGACGGCGCGAGACCGAGGGCGAGCATCACTTCGCTCACGTCCTTGGTGAGCGCCGACATCCGCTTGGCGCGCGAGTTCCAATCCTTGTCCGTCCGCAGCATCCAGCCGTAGTCCTTCACCGTGGTGCCGCAGCCGGACGCGTTGATGACGATGGCGTCGAGCGCGCCGATGCGGCTTTCCACCTGTTCCCAGGCCTGGATGTTCTTCTTCGCCGCGTCGAAGGCGGCGTGCTCGCGTCCCATGTGATGCACCAGCGCGCCGCAGCAGCCGGCACCTTCCGGAATCACCACCTCGCAGCCGTGCCGGGTGAGGAGGCGCACCGTCGCCTCGTTGATGGAGCTGCGGAGCACCTGCTGCGCGCAGCCGGTCATCAACGCGACGCGCATGCGGCGTTCGCCCACGGCCGGAAATACCTGCGGCCGGTCGACGTCGGCCGGCGGTTCCGCGAAGCGGGGCGCCAGCGTCAGCATGGCGCGGATACGGCCCGGCATCCAGCGCCGGAACGGCCGCGCCAGCGCCGCGCCGACCAGCGACATCCGGAACAGGCCCGGGTGCGGCAGCACGAAGGCCAGAACGTCCCGCATAAGTTTGTCCATAAGCGGCCGCCGGTAGGTAGCCTCGACGTGCGCGCGGGCATGGTCGACGAGATGCATGTAGTCGACGCCGGACGGACACGTCGTCATGCAGGACAGACAGGACAGGCAGCGATCCAGGCGCTTGGCGAGCTTCGGCCCCGCCGGCTGGCCGGATTCCAGCGTCTGCTTGATCTGATAGATACGGCCGCGCGGGCTGTCCAACTCGTCGCCGAGCAGCACGTAGGTCGGACACGTCGCCGTGCAGAAGCCGCAGTGCACGCATTTCCGGAGAATGTCGTTCGCCGCCTCGATGTTCGGATCGGCCAACTGGGCGATGGAGAAATTAGTCTGCATGGACGGCCTAGATTCCTTCGTACATCCGGCCCGGATTGAGGACGCCGGACGGGTCGAAGCCTTCCTTCACGCCCTTGACGACGTTCGCCTCGGCACCCTTCAGGGGCTGGAAAACCGGAATGGCGGCGCGGATGTTGGCGGGCGCGCGCATCAGCGTCGCGTGCCCGCCGACCTCGGCGACGAAACGCCTGACGATGCCGGCGCCGGCGTCGGCGACGGACTGCAACGCCAGCCAGATCAGGCCGCCGCCCCAATCGTAAAGGACCTCACCCCGCAACTGCTCGAGGATGCGGAACGCCGTCTTCGATCCGGACGCCGGCGGCACCGACAGTTTCCAGAGGAACGGCAGGTCGTCGCGTCCGGCGAAGGCCTGGACGTCGCGCACCTCGCGCCAGAGGGTCCGGGAATTCTGCGTATGCAGTTCCTCGATTTCGCCGTAGGGCGCCAGTTCCTGGCGCAGCGACGCCGTGCGGTGTTCGACCGACGGTCCCGGCCCTTCAAGGCGGAAGGCCGTCACGCCGTCGCCGCTCGCCCGGATGTAATCGACGGCGGAAAGCCCGGCGACGGCGGCAGGCAGGTATGCCGCGCCCGACACGTCGTAGGAGCTGCCGAGACCGCGCGACATTGCCTGGATGGCGGCGTGGTCGTAGGCGCCGTCGATGCGCCAGCGGATCAGAACGGTGCGAATCTTTTCGGGCGCCGGCAACACCTTCAGCGTGACGCTGCTCATCGCGGCGAGCGTGCCGAAGGAACCGGCCATCAGTTTCGAGAGATCGAAGCCGGTGACGTTCTTGACCACCGTACCGCCTGACTTGAAGACCTCGCCCCGGCCGGACACCGCGTGGAAGCCGAGCACGTGATCGCGCGCCGCACCTTCCTTGACGCGGCGTGGCCCGGCGATGTTGGTCGCGACCGCGCCGCCGATGGTGCCGACGCCGGCAGCGCCGCCGAGCAGCGGCCCCAGGTCCGGCGGCTCGAACGCCAGGTGCTGACCCTTTTCCGCCAGAGCGGCCTCGATTTCCGCCATCGGCGTCGACGGCCGGACGGTCATGAAAAGCTCGTGCGGTTCGTAGGTTTCGATGCCGGAAAGCGCCGAGAGATCGAGCGTCGCCGCCGTCTGCATGGGCCGCCCGAAGGCGCGCTTGGAGCCGCCGCCGACGACTTCCAGCGGCGTCTTCTCCGCCGCCGCCCACTTGATCGCGTCGAGCAATTGGGCGTCGGTTTCCGGTCTCAAGGTATCCGCCATGCCGGTCAGAACCTCGGAATGTCGGGGAACGGCAACTTGCCGTGGTGCACGTGCATCTTGCCGAGTTCGGCGCAGCGGTGCAGCGTCGGATAGACCTTGCCCGGGTTCATCAGGTGCCCCGGATCGAAGGCGCACTTCACGCGCTGCTGCTGCTTCATGTCGTCTTCGGTGAACATCGTCCCCATCAGGTCGCGCTTTTCGATGCCGACGCCATGCTCGCCGGTCAGCACGCCGCCGACCTCGACGCAAAGCCGCAGGATGTCGGCGCCGAAAGCTTCCGCCTTTTCCAGATCGCCTTCCTTGTTGGCGTCGAACAGGATCAACGGATGCAGGTTGCCGTCGCCGGCATGGAACACGTTGGCGACGCGGAGACCGTGCTGCGCCGACAATTCGTTCATGCGCTTCAGTACTTCCGCCAGCTTGGCGCGGGGGATGGTGCCGTCCATGCAGATGTAGTCGGGCGAGATACGGCCGACGGCCGGGAAGGCGTTCTTGCGGCCGGACCAGAACTTGAGCCGCTCCTCCTCGCTCTCGCTCAGGCGCGCGTAGGTGGCGTTGCACTCTTCGGCGATGGCCCGGACGCGGGCGATCAGGTGGTCGACCTCGGCCTCCGGCCCGTCCAGCTCGATGACGATGAGCGATTCGACGTCGAGCGGATAGCCGGCGTGCACGAAATCCTCGGTGGCGTGGATGGCGAGCTTGTCCATCATCTCCATGCCGCCCGGGATGATGCCCGCCGAAATCACGGCGGCGACGCAGTTGCCGCCGTCCTCGACGCTCGGAAAGCCGAGCAGCACGGCGCGCGCCGTTTCCGGCTTCCTGAGGATACGCACCGTCACCTCGGTGATGACGCCGAGCAGCCCTTCCGAGCCGGTGACGACGCCCAAAAGATCGAGCCCGCCGGAATCGAGGTGCTTGCCGCCGAGGCGGATGACCTCGCCGTTCATCAGCACCATCTCGACGCCGAGCACGTTGTTGGTGGTGAGGCCGTATTTCAGCGAATGCACGCCGCCGGAATTCTCGGCGATGTTGCCGCCGATGGAGCACGCGATCTGGCTCGACGGATCCGGCGCGTAATAGAAGCCGGCATGCTCGACCGCCCCGGTAATGCCGAGGTTGGTGACGCCGGGCTGCGTGACGACGCAGCGGTTGTCGAAGTCGATCTCGAGGATTTGGTTGAACTTGGAAAGGCCGAGCGTGACCGCGTCGGCGAGCGGCAGCGCGCCGCCCGACAATCCGGTGCCGGCGCCGCGCGGCACGATCTTGATGCCGTTATCGTGGCAATACTTGAGAACCGCGGAAACTTCCGCCGTCGTTTCCGGCAGACAGACGACCATGGGCAACTGCCGATAGGCCATCAGGCCGTCGCATTCGAAGGCGCGGATTTCGTCTTCCGCGTCGATCACGCCTTCACCGGGCACGATGGCCCGGAGCGCCTTGACGATGTCCCGGCGACGCGCGATGACCGCCGCATCGGGCTTCGGCATCAACATGCCCGTCTCTCCCATCCCTGGTTCCGTGGCGGTTCGCGTTGTTCTCCCGCCGCCTTGGGGCAGTACTATAAACGCACCTTCCGCCGCTCGTCATCACCGACGGCGGATTTTCCGCGTTATTCGGCGGGTTGCGGTGCCGGAACCTGGTCCTTGATCGGCCAGTGCACG
The DNA here is from genome assembly GCA_038117205.1 of Rhodospirillales bacterium. GTDB lineage: Bacteria > Pseudomonadota > Alphaproteobacteria > Rhodospirillales > Casp-alpha2 > JAQBZY01. The sequence goes on from JAYOFL010000026.1 coordinate 27,473, forward strand.
ATGGCGGCGGCGACGCCGAGCGCGACACCGGCCCACCAGACGGGCATGTAGGAGCCGGTGGTGTCGTAGAAGTAACCGCCGAGCCAGACGCCCAGGAAGCTGCCGATCTGGTGGCTGAAGAAGACGATACCGAACAGCGTTCCCATGTAGCGGATGCCGAACATCTGCGCCACGAGGCCGGACGTGAGCGGCACCGTGGAAAGCCACAACAGGCCCAGCGACGCCGAGAACGCGATCACCGACACGGTCGACACCGGCACCATGATGAAGACCAGGAAGACCAGCGAACGCAGCAGATAGAGGCCGGCCAGCAGGCTTTTCTTGCGGTGCTTGCCGCCGAGCACGCCGGCGAGGTAGCTGCCGAGCACGTTGAAGACGCCGATCAGCGCCAGCGCCCAGGCGCCCCATTCCGGTGCCATGCCGATATCGGTGAGATACGCCGGCAGGTGCACGCCGACGAAGGCGACGTGGAAGCCGCAGACGAAGAAGCCGATGGTGAGCAACCAGTAGCCCTGATGCCGGGCGGCGGCGGCGAGCGCCCCGGACAACCCCGGATCGTCCTCGATGACCGTCTTCGCCGCGCCCCTGATGTCCGGCTTGCCGGCGAGCGGATACCCGCAGAAGAAAATGACGAAGCTGCCCGCGCCGAGCAGGAGTAGCGCCGGCAGCCAGGCCATGCCGGCGGACAGCATGCCCTGGCCGATCGGCACGATGATGAACTGGCCGGCGGCACCCGCCGCCGTGATGATGCCGAGCCCCCAGCTCCGCTTTTCGGCCGGCATGGCCCGGGCGACGGCACCCAGCACGACGCCCAAACCGCCGCAGGCCTGCGCCATGCCGATCAGCAGGCCGGCGCTGACGTAGAATCCCGCCGGCGACGTCGAATAGGCCATGAAGTAGATGCCGATTCCGTAGAGGATACCGCCCGCCGCGATGACGCGGCCGGCGCCCCACTTTTCGGCGACGGCGCTGGCGAACGGCTGCACGGCGCCCCAGAGCAGGTTCTGGATCGCCAAGGCCATGGCGAAAATCTCGCGGCCCCAACCGAGGTCCAGGCTCATCGGCTTCAGGAACAAGCCGAAGCTGGCCCGGATGCCGAACACCATGAGCACGACCAGCGCGCCCGCGACAAGGACCACCATCGGCGTCCGCCAGGACACCCGTGCTTCTACGGAGCCGGTCATGCAATTCACCTCGGGTATGGGCTTTTAAAGGGTACGCCCGTCGCGTCCCCTGTTGCGCTCAGAATAAGTTGAACGGTTGGACCGAGCAATGCCAGAAGGCCGCCGTTTTATACCACCGGTTCACAGCTTTTATGCCGCGCCGCCCAGGCGTTCCCGCAAACGAAAACCGCGCCCTTGCGGGGCGCGGCGTGATCGTCGCGACGGTCGGCCCTCGGGCGGACCGGTATTCTCAGCCCTGGCGGGCCTTGAAGCGCGGATTCTTCTTGTTGATGACGTAAACGCGACCCTTGCGGCGGACCGTCCGGCAGCCCTTCTCGCGCAACTTGGCCGACTTCAGCGAGTTTCTGATCTTCATGACGCGGTCCACGGCAAAAAATTGGGCGCCCCGAAGGGCGCGAGCGGCGGGAACATAGGGGCCTCGGCCGGGCCTGTCAACGGCGAAAGGCAGATTTCCGACGCCCTTGCCGGGACGCGTCATGCGGGTATGCTCGCCCCCTGTCCGGAGTATCCCCCCGATGTCGAGCCCCGACGCCGAAACGCCCGGAAAACCGGCGGAAAAGAACAATCTCCGGGGAATCCTCTGGATGCTCCTGGCGACGCTCTGCCTCGCCGGCATGCACACCACCATCCATCATGTCGCGACGAACGTCCATCCGTTCATCATCACCTTTTTCCGGCTGCTGTTCGGATTGATCGCCGTCGTGCCGTTCTTCGTCCGCCAGGGGCTGGCACCGCTGCGCACGAAGCGGCTCGGCATGCTGACGCTTCGCGGCGTTCTCAACGTCGGCGCCATGCTGTGCTACTTCACCGCGCTCAGCCTGGCGCCCATCGCCGACGTGACGGCGCTGTCGTTCACCGCGCCCCTGTTCGCGACGCTGCTCGCCATGGCGTTCTTCGGCGAGCGGGTCGGCTGGCGGCGCTGGGCCGCCATCGCCGTCGGCTTCGCCGGCACGCTCATCGTACTTCGACCGGGATTCGCCGAAATCACTCTCGGCTACGGGCTGGTGCTGCTTTCCGCCGTCTTCTGGGGCTCGTGCGTCATCGTCGTCAAAAGCCTCGGCCGCACCGAGAGCGCCGTCACCATCACAACCTACATGTCGCTGGTGATGGCGCCCCTGGCCCTGATCCCGGCGTCGTTCGTCTGGGTCACGCCGGGCCTGACCGATTTCCTGTGGCTGGCGTTCCTCGGCACGCTCGGTGGTTGCGGGCAGCCCGCCGTGTCGCAGGCGCTCCGCCTCGCCGATACGCATGCCGCCATGCCGGTCGATTTCATCCGCCTGCTGTGGGTGTCGATCGCCGGGTACGTCATCTTCGGCAAGGTGCCGGACGTCTTCGTCTGGGTCGGCGGTGCCGTCATTTTTGCCAGCACGGCCTACATCACCGTGCGCGAGCGGGCGAAGCACCGCGCCGAGAACCGGACGTGAAGCGGGTAGCATTGCCCGCCCGCCCGAAAACGCACTAGGCTCCGGCATGGACACCGTCTCTCCCCTCGCCTGCCAACGCGCTTTGTTCGATCTGCCGGCGGACGTTGCCTATCTGAACGCGGCGTCGAAATCCATCGTGCCGCTCGCCGCCGCCGAGGCGGGCCGCGCCGGCGTCGACAGAAAAGCCCGGCCCTGGGAAATCGACGAGCCCGGCCGCTATGTCGAAGCCGACGAAGCGCGCGCGCTGTTCGCCGGCCTGATCGGGGCCTCGGCCGCCGACATCGCGATCCAGCCGTCCGCCGCCTACGGTATCGCCACGGCGGCGCAGAACCTGCCGCTCGCGTCCGGCAAGGATATCCTCGTCATCGAGGGACAGTTCCCGTCCAATTTCTATGCTTGGCGCAACCTCGCGACGGCGACCGGAAATTCCATCCGCGTCGTGCCGAAGCCGACCGACGGCGACTGGACGCCGGGGGTGCTCGCCAAGCTCGACGGCACCGTCGGCATCGCCGCCCTGCCGCCCTGTCACTGGAGCGAAGGCACGCTCCTCGATCTCGAGCCCGTGGCGGCGCGCTGCCGCGAGGTCGGCGCCGCCTTCGTCGTCGACGCGACGCAATGGGCCGGTGTCATACCCATGGACGTCCGGGCGCTCGGCGTCGATTTCCTGGTCTGCGCCGCCTACAAATGGCTACTGGGTCCGTATCGTCTTTCCTTCATGTACGCGGCGCCGCACCGTCAGGACGGCCGGCCCCTGGAAGAGCACCTCTTCAACCACGACGGCGCCGCCGCCATCGAGACCGGCAGCGGCTATGCCGACGCCTTCACGCCCGGCGCCACCCGCTACGACAGCGGGGAGTATTTGGATCTGATGGCGATCCCGATGATCGTCGCCAGCCTGCGCCTGGTCGCCGAATGGCGGCCCGGCCGCATCGCCGACTACATCCGGCCGATCACCGAACGGATCGTCGCGGGCGCGGCGGAAATGGGCCTGACCGTCGGCGACGCCGCGCACCGGGCGCCGCATATCGCCGCCATCCGGCGGACCGGAGGATTCCCGTCCGACATCCTGGCGCGCCTCGCGCGGGACGGCGTTTATGTCAGCGCCAGGGGCGGCGGGCTGCGGGTCAGTCCCTATCTCTACAACGACCTCGACGACGCCGAACGGCTGCTCGCCGCACTGCGTCAACACCTGTCATAGCTTATTGAATAATATCGTTTTTCTTTCTTGCCGTTAACCTTTGTGACACCTGTCACAGACAGTTTCCGACCGGTTTGTTAAAGAAGGGAAGACGATTCGGAACGCCTGCGGCGCCCGAATCCACGAAACGGCAAACCGTCGGAAACGGCGGGGCGCAAAACCACCGGCCTAAACCCGATCCCGGGCACGGCAGCGGAGTTACCGAACGGAGACGGGAAACATGAACGGATTGCGCGATTTGTTTTACGCCAAACGCTGGTTTCTGATCAGTCTGACGACGGCGATCCTGATTCCGGCGCTCGTCCTTCTGGTGCTGACCCGGTTCGCCAAGGAGTTGAGCGAAACGGAAGCCCTCGAAGTCGCCGCCATCGCCGTGAAGAATTACGTCGACGAGAACCCGCCGCGTCAGGGCTGGCGGGCGACCGACATTCAAATACTGCCGAAGAGAGGGGTCGTCGTCGCCGTGCACGTGCCGATCTTCGAGCACGCGAAGGTCATCAGCCGCCGCAACGACCGGATCAAGTATTCCTACATGAAGCTCGCCTGCCCGCCCCGCGATGCGTGGGTCTACGACTGGCTGGGCGAGAAGAACCAGATCTGGATCAACCTGCACCACCACGGCGAAACGCTGATCCAGGCACCCTGCCCCGCGTCGATGCGGAAGGGCTACCTGTCGAGCGCAGCCAACAGCAGGTCCTCGACCGTCTGAACCGGCGCCGACCAATCGCCGGCAATCGCTTGCCGGATGAGCCGGTGCACCGGATACCAGGGTGTCTTGTCGCCGTCCGCCCCCCAACGCCAATCCGGCACCCGCGCCAGCAGCAGCCAGGCGGGCACGCCCATGGCGCCGGCCAGATGCAGCACCGCCGTGTCGACGCCGATCACCAGATCGAGACCGGCCAGGAGGCGCCGCGTCGCCGCGAAGTCGGTCAGCTCCGCCGTCGCGTCGGCGATATGATCGGCAAGCCCGGCAGCGCGGATTTCCTCCCCGCCCCCCAATTGCAGTGAGTGGAACTCGACGCCCGGCGTCCGTGCGAGCGGCGCCAGCAGGGAAAGCGGTATCGAGCGTTCGCTGTCCAGCCGTTGCGACGGATTGCCGCGCCAGACGAGACCGATGCGCCGGGGCATCGCCGCCGCCGCGCCGCCGGCGAGATAGGCGGCGTCCGCCGTCGCCATGCCGACGTCCGGCCACAGCAATCCCGGCAGATCGAGGAGGCTCGCCCCGGCATCGGCCCCGGCATCGGCGGCGAGCGTCTCCGGCGCCGATGCCGTGACCTCGATGTCGGGAAATGCCGACGCCATCAATTCCACGAGCGGCGGCGGACAGGAAAACGTCACCCGGCCGACGCGCCGGGCGGCGGCCGGCAGATAGCGGGCGAACTGCAGCGTGTCGCCGTAACCCTGTTCGCTGGCGATCAGCAGATGGGCCGCGGCGTCCGGTTCGCCCCGCCACTTCGCCACTTGGACAAGCGGATCGGAAACCGCGCCCTGCCGGCGCCAGCGCCAGGCGTAATCCCGCAGGCCATCTTCCCAACGCTCCATCAGCAAAAGTGTCAGGGCCCGGTTCCACCGGACTTCGGCATGTTCGGGCGCCAACGCCAAGGCGGCGTCGTAGTCCGCCAGCGCGTCCGCAAGCCGGCCCTGGGCGCGGAGCGTATTGGCCCGGTTGAAACGTGCCTCCATGAACGTCGGCGCCAGCTCGACCGCGCGTGAGAACAGGTGCAACGCTCCGTCGAGGTCGCCCGTATCCGTCACGGCATTGCCGAGATCGTTGACGATGTCGGCCCGCTCCGGCTCCAGCGCCAATGCACGCCGCAAACACTCAGCCGCACGGGCCGCGTCGCCGGCCCGCCGCCATGCCCGCCCGGCCTCGTAGGCAAAGACCGAAAGATCGGGACGAAGTTCCGCCGCCTTTTCGAATGTCTCGGCGGCCGACGCGTGATCGCCCAAACGTCCGAGGGCGCCGCCGAGATTGCCGAGCGCCTCCAGATAATCGGGCTTCAATTCCAGCGCCCGCACGTAGCTGGCTTCCGCCGCCATCCATTGTCCGGCCGCCGCCAGCGCATTGCCGAGATTGTTGTGCAAGGCCGGCTCGTCCGGATGGTCGCGGCAGGCCCGTTCGAGTATGTCGACGGCGCCGGCGGTATCGCCGGACGCCCGCAAGGCGGCGCCGAGCCCGCCCAACGCCCCGACATCGCCCGGCACCGCGGCCAGAAGCTCGCGATAGAGCGCGATGGCGTCGGCGAGCCGGCCTTCGCGGTGATGAACGTGCGCGGCGTTCAACAGTTCGGCGGGGTTTTGCATGTTTGATTCCGTCCGCTCGGGCCTGCAATCATACCGCCTCGGCCAACGGCTGGCGACCGCCCCCTGTCCAGGAGTACCCCGCATGCGCGCCATGATTCTCAAGACACCGACCGGTCCCGACGGACTTGTCCTCGCCGAACGGCCGGTGCCGGAGCCGGGTCCCGGCGAGGTCCTGGTCCGGATGCTGGCGGCGTCTCTCAATTACCGCGATACCTTGATCCTGAAGGGCGGCTACCGCAGCCGGCAGAAGCCGTCGGACCTGGTGCCGCTTTCAGACGGCGCCGGCGAGGTCGCCTCGGTCGGCGCGGGCGTCGCGGACTTCAAGGAAGGCGACCGGGTGACGTCGTGCTTCTTCCAGGATTGGCCGGCCGGCGAGGCCAGCGAACGGGCGATGGATAGCGACACCGGCCGCGCCGTCGACGGCGTCTTGCAGGAATACCGCGTGTTCCGCCAGGGCGGACTGGTCAAGACGCCCTCGCACCTGAGCGACGTCGAGGCGGCGACGCTGCCCTGCGCCGCACTGACGGCCTGGAGCGCCGTGGTCAAGCACGGCCGCGTGCAGCCGGGTGATTCCGTGCTGACGCAGGGCACCGGCGGCGTGTCGCTGTTCGCGCTGCAGTTCGCGCATATGGCCGGCGCGCGCGTGACCGTCACGTCGTTCTCCGACGACAAGCTGGCGCGGGCCGCCGACCTCGGCGCCCGCAACGGCATCAACTACGGCAAGGACAAGGACTGGGGAACGACGGCGAAGTCGCTTGCCGGCGGAGACGGCGTCGACAACGTCATCGAGCTCGGCGGGACGGAGACCATGAAGCAGTCGCTGATCGCGGTCCGGCCGGGCGGCACGCTCAGCCTGATCGGCGTGCTGAGCGGCGCCACCACGGGCAACGTCCTTCTGCCGTTCATCATCAGCCGCGACGTCCGCCTGCAGGGCGTCACCGTCGGCTCGACCGCCGACATGGCCGCCATGTGCCGGGCCATCGAGACGGCCGCCCTCAAACCGGTGATCGACAGGGTCTATCCGCTCGACCGGTCCGCCGACGCCTTCCGGCATCTCGCGTCCGGCGCCCACTTCGGCAAGGTCTGCGTCGAAATCTAGGCGGCCGGCGGCGGGAACCTGAGCGTCACGACGAGCCCCGGCGCGTTGTCGCCGAGGATCAATTCCGCCCGGTGCATCTTGGCCACCGCGTGCACGAGACTGAGGCCGAGGCCGCTGCCCGGCGACGAACGGCTGCTTTCCAGGCGGACGAAGCGGTCGAGCACGCGCGCCCTGTCTTCTTCCGGAATGCCGGGGCCGCTGTCGGCGACGCTGAACGTCACGGCACCGTCGTCGGCCTTACTCAGAGCCAGCGAAATGCATCCGGCCTTCGGCGTGTACTTGATGGCGTTGTCGAGCAGATTGACGAACGCCTGCGACAGCAGTTCCGGATTGCCGCGCAACCGGATGTTCGGACGGATGTCGGACGTCAATTCGACCCCCGCTTCCTCGGCCGCCGGCTCGTAGAGGTCGACCAGGTCCGTCACCCGGGCGCTGAGATCGACCTCGGACAGCGCGTGCCTATCGAGACCGGCTTCCGCCTCGCCGATCAGCAAGAGCGCGTTGAAGGTCTGCAGCAACTGGTCGGCGTCCTTGACCGTCGCCGCCAGGACCTGCCGGTACTCTTCGCGCTCCGGATCGGACATCAGGGCGACTTCGAGCCGGCCCCGCAGGCGGTTGAGCGGACTCCTGAGATCGTGCGCGATGTTGTCGGTGACTTGCCGAAGCCCGAGCATCAGGGCCTCGATCCGGTCCAGCATCTCGTTCAGGTTTCGCGCCAGCCGGTCCAATTCGTCGTCGGCGCCGCGCACCGGCATCCGGCGTCCGAGGTCGCCGGCCATGATGTCGCGCGCCGTCCGGTTGACCGTCTCGACGCGGCGCAGCCAATTGCGGCTGAGGATCAATCCGCCGCTGAGACCCAGCACGAGCGCCAACGCGCCGACCCACATCAGCGACAGCCTGAGTCGGCGTTCGAAGCGAATCTGGTCCTGCACGTCCTGGCCGACCAAGAGATTGAAGCCGCCGGCCAGCACGATATGGCGCGCCCGCGCCAGATGCGCCGATGGCGACTTGCCGATGTCGCGGGCATAGACGAATTCGACCCAACCGCCCTCGCGCGTCTCGACGTTCGGCCATTGATCGAGGTTGCCGGCGATCGGCGTCCGCAGCGGATCGGTGAGGAGATAGAGGCTCATCCTCTGCCCCTGCGAGCGTTCCAGGATGACGTCGCGGAGCCCGAGCAGTCCGGCCTGACGGTAGTGCTCGGCGAGGCCGGTAATCTCCGCCTCGATGGTTTCCTGGGTCTGCTGCTCGACGAAGACGGCCGTGTTCCAATACAGAAAGCCGAACAGCGCCGTCACGGAAACGACGAACAGCACCGCATAGCCGAGCGCCATGCGGAACAGCGAGGTCTGGAGGAGGCGCGTGTTAAACCGGATCACGCAGCCTGTATCCGGCGCCCCGCACGGTTTCCAGGAGCGGCGCGTCGAACTCCTTGTCGATCTTCGAGCGCAGCCGGCTGATATGCACGTCGATGACGTTGGTCTGCGGATCGAAGTGATAGTCCCAGACGTTCTCGAGCAGCATGGTCCGCGTCACGACGCGGCCGGCGTTCCGCATCAGGTATTCGAGCAGCTTGAATTCGCGCGGCTGCAGATCGATCGGACTCCCGGCGCGCGTGACCTCGCGCGCGATCAGATCCATCTTCAGATCGCCGCAGGTCAGCACCGTCTGCGTTTCCGGCGAGCCGGAACGGCGGCCGAGGGCTTCCACCCTGGCGATCAGTTCGGCGACGGCGAACGGCTTCACCAGGTAGTCGTCGCCGCCGGCGCGCAGGCCGGCGACCTTGTCGTCGACCTTGCCGAGCGCGCTCAGGAACAAGACCGGAGAAGCGTTGCCGCCGGCGCGCAGCCGTTCGACCAGCGTCAGCCCGTCGAGTTTCGGCAGCATGCGATCAACGATCAGCACGTCGTGCGGCTCAAGCGCCATTTCCTCGGCCGATTCCCCGTCCGCCGCGTGATCGACCACATGCCCGGCTTCGCCGAGCGCCTTGCCGATGAACTGCGCCGCTTCCATGTCGTCTTCGACTATCAGGATCCGCATCGTTGAATGTTTCCGTTCTCGATTCTTGCCAGCATAACCGAAGACGGGCGGCTTTGCTAAGCCGCCCGTCCTGGGGAGGAGAGTATGGGCGGCCGGGCCCGGGGGGATGAACCCGGCCGCCCTGGAGGTGGAACCGCCCTTAAGCGGTTCCCACGGGGAGGGCTACGAAACGTTGATCCGGGCCGCGCTTTATCAGCGCCAGAACGGATTTCTTTCCGGCACCGCGCGCCTCGGCGATGACCTTCAGCAACTGATCCGGCGTGCGGATGTCGTTGCCGCTGACCTTCGCGATGACGTCGCCCGGCTTGAGGCCCTTGCGTTCGGCGGCGCTGGCCGGCTTCACGTCCGAGACCACCACGCCCTTGGTGTTCTCGGGCAGGCCGAGACGGGCCGCCGTTTCGCCGTCCAATTGCGCCACCGCGACGCCGATGTCGGCTTCCTTGGCAGCGCCGTCTCCGCTGTCGGAAACCTCGACCGACGCCGGCATGCGGCCGATGCGCACTTCCAGGTCCTTGCGGCCGCCGTCGCGCCAGACCGTCACCTTGCTGGCGTGGCCGGGGCGGATGGTGGCGATCGTCCGCGGCAGTTCGCGGATGCTGGCGATGGACTTGCCGTCGACGGCGATAACCACGTCGCCGGCCTGCATGCCGGCCGCCGCCGCCGGACCGTCCGGATCGACGTTGGCGACGAGCGCGCCCTCGGCCTTCTTCAAGCCCAGGCTTTCCGCGATATCGTCGGCGACGGGCTGGATGTTGACGCCGAGCCATCCGCGCTCGACCGAGCCCTTCGATTTCAGATCGGCGACCACGTCCTTGGCGAGCGCCGCCGGAATGGCGAAGCCGATGCCGACGTTGGCGCCGTTCGGCGAGAAGATCGCCGAGTTGACACCGATCACGTTGCCGTCGACATCGAACGCCGGTCCGCCGGAGTTGCCGGGATTGATCGGCGCGTCGATCTGCAGGAAGTCGTCGTAGGGTCCGGCGCCGATGGTGCGGCCGCGCGCCGAGACGACGCCGACGGTCACGGAATGGCCGAGACCGAACGGATTGCCGACGGTCATCACCCAATCGCCGACCCGCATGCCATCGGAGTTGCCGAATTTGACATAGGGCAGCTTATGGTCGACGTCGATCTTGAGCAGCGCCAGATCGGTCTTCGGGTCGCGGCCGATGAGTTTCGCCGTCGCCGTCTTGCCGTCCATGAAGGTGACGGTGATCTTTTCCGCTTCCTTGATCACGTGATCGTTGGTGACGATGTGGCCTTCCGGGTCGATGATGAACCCCGATCCGGCGCCCATCGGGCGCGCCCCGTCGCCGCGGGGGCTCGGCCTATCGCCGTTACCCCGGTCGTTGAAGAACCTTTCCAGGAATTCGCGCATGGCCTCGGGGCTTTGCGGCATCTGTCCGCTCATGGCGCTCAGGCGCGGCATGGCGCGGCCCGTGACCTGCACGTTGACGACGGCCGGGGATACCCGCTCGGCAACGTCGGCGAAGCTTTTCGGCATCAGGGAGCGTTCGCTCGCCGGCGCGCCGTTGCCGTTGGCGGCGGCGGCAATGCCGGGCTGCGCCAGATAGCCGGCGACGGCACCGCCGGCCAGGATGGCCGTCACCGCCGCAACGCTGGCGGCGCGACCGAACGTGGTGAGTTTTCTCGCTTTGCGTGTTGCCAACATGACTATTGGTCTCCTTAACTTCGATATTCGCGTCCTGTCGGAGCGACGTTGCACAAGACATAGGACGCCGAAGATTACGGGAACCTTTCCGGTGAATTAATGTTTGGTAAGGCGCGGGGAAACTTGCGGTGGCGGGGAATGGCGGTCTGGCTATAATTCGCGACCTACCGTCCTGGCTTTTGGAACGAATGGCGGCATGAGCTGATGGAGCCCATGAACGCAACGCTTGGCGTCGTGGCCTTGTCGCTTGCGGTGCAATTGGTGTCGCTGTGGCTGGCGTGGCGCCGCCGCGCCGACCGTTTTCGCCTGTTCGCCGGGATCATTTCGGTGGCATTGGCGGCGCGTTCGCTTGCCATTTTCGCGAGTCTCCAGCCCGGCCCCGTCGATCCGGCCGATATCTTCGGCGAACTCATGATCCTGGCCGCCAGCAGCATGATGATGATCGCCGGCCTGCGCGCGGCGGCGTTCCGGTTCAATCAGGGCGATCCGCTGCAGTATTCGTTCCTCGACCGCACGCCGCTGCCGGTCCTGATCAAGAATCCGGACGGCCGCTACGCCTTCGTCAACAGGGGGTTCGAGGAAACCTTCGACATGCCGCTGTCGCGCGTCATCGGTCGCCGCGTCGAGCAGATCTGGCCGGTCGACATCGGCGTCGCCGCCGAAAAGGCGGATCGTGCCGCCCTCGATGGCATGTCGGCGGTGCATCAGGAATTCAGCTACGTCGACGAGACCGGCGAGACGTCCTATTGGATCGCCAGCAAGTTTCCGCTGGCGCTCGGCGATCAGCCGCCGGTGATCGGCGCCGTGTTCATCGACATCACCGACCAGAAGCGGGTCGAGAAAAGGCTGGCGGAGCGCGAGAAGCGCTATCAGCTGGCGATCTACGGCGCCGGCATTTGGGATTGGGACGTCGCCACCGACCAGCTTTACGTGTCGCCCAAGTTCGCCGAGCTTCTGGGCTTCGGCGAAGCGGATCTGCCGACGCTGGACCGGGAATTCATCGCCGGCTCGATCCATCCGGACGACTACGAGAAGCACCAGCTGCGCCTTCGCCGTCATTTCCGCGATCCGTCCGTTCCCTACGAAAGCGAACACCGCTATCGCACGAAGTCCGGCGCCTACCGCTGGTTCCGCGTCTCGGGTCAGGCCGTGCTGGGGCCGAACGGCCGGCCGGTCCGCGTCGCCGGGCTGATCACCGACATCGATTCCGAGCGGCGCGCGCTGGAGGCGCTGCGCGAGAGCGAGGCGCGCATGGTGACGCTTCTCGACAACTCGCCGGCGGCCATCTACTTCAAGGACGCCGAGGCGCGGTTCCTGATCGCCAACCGCCGCCACGCCGAGGTGTACGGCGTGAGCATCGACGAAATCCGCGGCAAGACCGCCGCTCAGGCGTTCCCCGGCGAAGCCGGCCGCAGCTATCTGGCGCACGACCGGGAGGTCATCGCCAAACGCAAGCTGGTGGTCCACGAGGAACAGGTCGGCGATCAGACCTACCTGACGGCGAAGTTTCCGGTCATCCTGCCGGACGGGCGGCTGCTCGGCGTCGCCGGTATCGAGACCGAGATTACCGAGCTCATCCGCATCGAGACGGAAATCCGCCGCGCCAAGGAAGCGGCCGAGAACGCCAACCGCGCCAAGTCGCTGTTCCTCGCCAACATGAGCCACGAGCTCCGCACGCCGCTGAACTCGATCATCGGCTTCGCGGAAGTGGTGCTGAGCGGCGTCGCCGGCGAGATGACGAACGAGAAGCACCGCGAGTATCTGCATCACATCTCGCACGCCGGACAGATGCTGCTGCAACTGATCAACGACATCCTCGATCTGTCGCGTATCGAGGCCGGCAAGGTCGAGATCGAAGAAACCACCGTCGACATTCCGGAAATCGTCGCCGCGACGGTGCAACTGATCGCCGAACGGGCGGCGCGGAACAACGTCGTGATCGCCGACAACGTTCCCTACGATACGCCCTACATCTGCGGCGATCATCGTTACATCAAGCAGATGCTGCTGAATTTGCTGTCGAACGCGGTCAAGTTCTCGCCGCCGAACGGCATCGTCAGGATCGCCGTGAACCGGCGCCGCGACGGCAGCATATCCATCAGCGTCAGCGACAACGGCCCCGGCATCGCCGACGAGGACATCGAGCGCGTGCAGCAGCCGTTCGCCCAGGTCGCCGACACCATGACGCGGCACCACGAAGGCACCGGTCTCGGCTTGCCGATCGTGAAGTCGCTGATCGAGCGGCACGGCGGCACGCTTTCCCTCGTCAGCAGCCTGGGCGTCGGCACCACGGCGACGATCACGTTTCCGAAGTCCCGCGTTCTGCCAGGGCCGGCGGCGCGGAAAGAAAGCTGAACCGTCAGATCCGGTCGCGTAGCGCCTCGAACAGGAAGCGGCCGATCTTCCGGGTGCCGGACGGCGTGTTGTGGACGGGGTCGTAGAAGTCGCCGTCCGCGAACGACAGACGCGACGCCAGATCGACGCAGATGGCGCCCAGGTCACGGCAAACGCGCATGGTGGTCTCGTTCAAGGGCGCGATCCAGCGATAGCCGTCGGGGATCAGCCCCCCTTCCCCATCCAGCGGCACCCAGATGCGGCCGTCGCGGATACGGAAGGTCCCGGCCGGCTGCGTGACGAAGATCGGCTCGGCGCCGAAAGCGCGGACGCGGCGGGCAAGCTCCCGCAGGCGGTCGGCATAGTCCGCGAGGGACCCTTCGCCATCCGGCGGCACGCCGGACGGCGCCCCGGCCTCCACGCCCACCGGCGCCCAGTTCCCCCAGGCCGTCGGCGGCTCCCAGGATTCGCTGTGCACCAGGTTCGCCCGGCGCGCCCGGACCATCCCGCGCACGGTCCGGAACAGATCGTAGAGCGCGCTCTTGTTGCGGATCATGTCGGCGAAGCGGCGCATCGGATCTGGCGAATGCATGTCGTCGAACTTGGTCGGCGCGTCGAGCGCCACGTCGTTGACGCCGACGTAGGCCAGGACGAAGCGCGCTTTGAGCCCCGGCACGTTCGGGAACCAGCGGTCGAAGACGGCGATGTGGCCATAGCTCGACTGGCCGTCGACGGCCGCGTTGACGATGCTCTTCGGTTTGCCGATGGCCGCGAAGCCGCGCCGCATCTCCGCCTGCCAGGTCTCGTCGTCGTCGACGTAGAGCTGGTTGGTGGTGCTGCCGCCGAGTGTCAGCACGTCGATGACGTCGAGGCCGGCGTAGGGACCCCGGAACCCGAATTCGTCGCGGGTGTAGCGGATCGGCGCGTCGCGCCGATAGAGCGCGTTGACGTCGAAGGTCCGCGCCAAGTCGCGCGGGATGTTCATGCCGCGGTAGTCGGGACCGAAGAACCAGTTGCCGAAGACGATCTCGCCGGCGAGGCAGAGCGCCAGCAGGACGGCGACGTTGATCGCGACGATCTTGAGCGCGAATTTCAAGGACCGGCCTCTCCCACGGTGTTCCCACTGGCGTCACGTGTGTCGCTCACCGCCGTTCGCAGCGGGGCCGGCACCATAACCGATCCGCCGCGCCGGCGACAATGTGGGGGCGGGTGAGTAAGCCTTGGACACGAACGCGCGAATTAAATCTGGCGAAGGTCTAGCGGGCAAATCCGAAAAGCTGCCGAGGTTTCGGACCATCGTTAGTCTATTTCAAATGGCATTTGGAAGATTTTGACCTGCCCCACTGAAACATCCTGCTTTATAACTGTTTGCAGTTTAATACCGTTTGGAACTAATCGTTGATATGCTGCACAACCTATTGTTGGCATTTGTGAGTTTCAGATTATGAGAGCGTATGAAGAGATTTCTAACCGCTTCAATCGAAACATAAGCAGAGTCGAAAATCTTGTCCGCCTTCACGCGTCTGTACTCTCTGAGGAACCTGAGAACACCAAACTGGAGCAAGGCGATGATATTCTGCGCGCCGCAATGGTTTTCCTCCATGCGACGTTAGAGGATTTCCTTCGGTCAGTTTTGGCTTGGAGGCTCCCCGATTCGGCTTCGGATGAAATTGATAAAATCCCGTTGCTGGGACAGATGCAAAAAACTCCCGCAAAATTCAATCTTGGTTCATTGGTGCCTTTTAAAGGCGTCACCGTTGACCAACTGATCAAGGATTCAATTTACGAACATTTAGACAAGTGGGTTTCTTTTAATGACGTCGCGCAAATCCATGCCGCACTGAAAATCAGCGGAATCAACTTGGACGACTTTGACTTCAAAACACTGGCTTCTGTAATGTCCCGCCGGCATGAAATAGTTCACCGCGCCGACACTATCCCACTCGATACCTTGACTGACTCCCTGTCACCGATTGACGCCAAAACTTTACATGCGGCTATTGGAGCCACTCGCGCTTTCTTTGATTGCACCTCTCAAGCGATCAAACGATCATTTTATTTGCCCCAAATCGCTATGAACAAACTGCTGGGATATGCGTTGGCTTTAGCTGAGCACGGCTCGGTATCTTTGAAGGAATGGCCAGACGCATTCGATAGGACGGAAGCCACGTTCCCAAGATTGAAAGCTGACCTACTAAACATCGGATTTGGCGCGCTTGATCCTGCAAAGAAAAATATATTGTCGAATCTGGGGAGAGAATAAGACGCCCGTGCAAATTGCCCAGCGCTTTTGCAGAAATCATGCAGTGTTTAGAAGGATCGTGAACGATCCGCAATTCGGTCCTAGTTTCACCCAGGCGCAATTTTTAGAAATCGCAAGAGACGTTTGCGGTGAGACGTTCGAGTCCGATCATCAGCTAAAATTAAGATCAAACAAACTGCTTCGATTATTTTGGACAGCCGGGTTCATTTCCCAAAAAGGGGATGAATTGACATTGCTTCAAACGCCGAGCGTAGCAGCGGCTCAAGTCACGACACCGGGAAACATCACGCAAGCAAGGCTTAGAGGTTTGTTCTTTGGAGACTCCCCGCCTTTATCCCTCGTAAATGGGCTAATTCAATTGGCAAAAAAGAACGTCAGTCGAACCGAAGCACATAAAATCGTGGGCCGGAATGCTGTGAGATCACTTCTTAAGTTTGGCCTGATTACTGCCGACCTTCGACCGAATACAAACGCAAAGATTAATTCATCGACCGCACACACTCTTGTCCGTGACGCGGCTCGCCAAGATGCTGTCGTCAAATTCTGTATCCAACTTATTTCTGAGAATCCAGATATGGAGGGCAAAGAAATCGGTCGCCACGTTGCCGAAAAATTCAATTGCCCGTGGGTTGAGAAATCTCAGCGGCGAAATGGGGTCGCGCTTGCGGCTTGGGCTTATTGGGTATTGGGTAATGATTCGGCATCGGGCCCGAAGCAGTTCCTAGGAACGCCGAGACAAATTGCAAATGCATTGCGAGGATTGACGCCAAAGACGTTTGGTAGCTTGCCATTGCTGGCAAAAAAATACTCTGGCAAAAAAGGGGAACCTTCTCGCGGACGCCCACCCGCCATTTCTGAAAATCTCTACGAGGCAATTACAATACTTCGGCAAGAATACGGTTTAGGTCTGACAGAGATTGCAAACCGCATTGGCGTATCTAGATCGACAGTTCACGGAGCAGATAAACGTTACGGACATTAATTGCCCCCGACGCCGCCTGGGTGACTTGAACACTCAACCTGCGCATTACGAAGGTAGACATCAAATACCAACCGGACTTCTAAGGCCATTCTCGAGCACGAAGTGTACCATTTCCATACAAGCGACCCCTGCGTACCAAGGCCAATCTGCAATACCCAAAAAAGCAAAAACCCCCGGTTTCCCGAGGGTTTTCGATGGTGGGCGCGACAGGGATTGAACCTGTGACCCCTACGATGTCAACGTAGTGCTCTCCCGCTGAGCTACGCGCCC
>JAYOFL010000027.1:0-14233 GCA_038117205.1 Rhodospirillales bacterium
ACAACGTCGCCAAGGGCCACGGCGGTTACTCGGTGTTCGCCGGCGTCGGCGAGCGTACCCGCGAAGGCAACGACCTCTATCACGAAATGATCGAATCGGGCGTTATCGACCTCAAGGGCGACGCCTCCAAGGCGGCCCTCGTGTACGGTCAGATGAACGAGCCTCCGGGTGCCCGCGCCCGCGTCGCGCTCACCGGTCTGACGCTCGCCGAATACTTCCGCGATCAGGAAGGCCAGGACGTGCTGTTCTTCGTCGACAACATCTTCCGCTTCACGCAGGCGGGTTCGGAAGTGTCGGCGCTCCTCGGCCGTATCCCGTCGGCGGTCGGTTATCAGCCGACGCTCGCCACCGACATGGGCTCGATGCAGGAACGCATCACGTCCACCAACAAGGGCTCGATCACGTCCGTGCAGGCCATTTACGTGCCGGCCGACGACTTGACCGACCCGGCGCCAGCGACGTCGTTCGCGCACTTGGACGCGACCACGGTTCTGTCGCGTCAGATCGCCGAACTCGGCATCTATCCGGCGGTCGACCCCTTGGACAGCTTCTCGCGTATTCTCGATCCGCGCATCATCGGCGAGGAACACTACCGCGTCGCGACGCGCGTCCAGGAAACCCTGCAGTCCTACAAGAACCTGCAGGACATCATCGCGATCCTGGGCATGGACGAACTGTCGGAAGACGACAAGCTGACCGTCGCCCGCGCCCGTAAGATCCAGCGCTTCCTGTCGCAGCCGTTCCACGTCGCCGAAGTCTTCACCGGCACGCCGGGCGTTCTGGTGGCGCTCGAAGACACCATCAAGGGCTTCAAGGGCATCGTCGAAGGCGATTACGACCATCTGCCGGAATCGGCGTTCTACATGGTCGGCACCATCGACGAAGCGATCGAGAAGGCCAAGAAGCTCGCCGCGGAAGCGGCCTAAGGGAGTAAGGCTCGATGGCCGAGACCGTCGAATTCGAGCTCGTCTCGCCGTCCCGGCTGTTGATGTCGGAACCGGTCGAGATGGTTGTCGTCCCCGGTGCGGAAGGCGATATCGGCGTGCTGCCGAATCACTCGCCGCTGATCTGCACGGTGCGTCCGGGCATCATCCGGGTGCACGAGGCCGGCAAGGTGAGCGAGCAGATCTTCGTCGCCGGCGGCTTCTGCGAAGTGTCGCCGGAACGCTGCACGGTACTGGCGGAGGAAGCCGTGATGGTTTCCGACATCGACGCCGGCGAGGCGCGGGCGCGTCTCGACGCGGCCGAGAAGGCGCTGGCGGAAGCGGACGAGGGCGACAAGGATCGCGCCGAGAGCGAGCGACGTATCGCCGAAGCGATGGTGGCCGCCGCCGCGTCGGCCTGACCGGTTTTTCGAGACCAGTTTCAAAAGCGCGGCACTCGGTGCCGCGCTTTTTCGTTTGGGAACAACAGATGTCGTCAATCCTTCGGTCCCCGGCTTCGACCCAGCCCCGCATGCGGGGCGGCCGTTGCCGTGCGCTGCGACGACGCGGGCGGTTCGATGCCGCCGTCCCGCGTTGTTTCAGGGGGTCCGCGCCTTGCGGCCGGACCGGATGCAAGGATTTATCGACATGACCGACAGGAAGATCATTACGCCGAGGCTCATCCTCCGGCCCTACGCCGAAAACGACGCCGACGATTTCATGCGTCTACACGGCGATCCCGACCTGGCGCTGCACACGCACGCCAAGGCGTTGGCGCACGCGGCGTCGCGCGAACTGTTCGACGGCTTTCTCGGCGCCTTCAAGGCGGACGGCTTCGGCATGTATCGGATCGGGCTTCGGCCGGGCCATGGGATTGTCGAGGTGTTCGTCGGCGAATGCGGGCTGTGGCACCGGGCCGACGCCGGCGGCTACACGCTCCGCTATATGATCGACAAGGCGCATTGGTCCTTGGGCTACAGCTTCGAGGCGGTCGAGGCCGTGCTGGCGCACGCCTTCGAGGTGCGGGGCCTTTCGGAAATCTTCGCCATCGCCATGCAGCAGAACGAGCGTTCGACGCGCATCCTCCTGAAAGCCGGATTCCGGGTGATAGAGGCGCATTTCCGGGGTGTCGACGGCTTCCTCAGGTTCCGATTGGGCGCCGCCGAATGGCGCGCCAAGGTAGCGATGCGCGCCGCCGCCGGCTTCTGATAGACTTCCCGGAAAGCACCCGGAGGACATCATGCGCGTCTACATCGCCCGGCACGGACACGCCGTCGCATCGGAACAGGATTCCAAGCGGCCGTTGAGCGAGCAGGGGCGGCGCGACGTGCAGCGCATGGCGTCATTCCTCGCCCGTGCCCAGGTGCGGGTCGCCCGCGTCGTGCATTCCGGCAAGACCCGCGCGGCACAGACGGCGCTGCTGCTGGCGGAAGTCATCGGCCCCGGGCGGCTGGTCGAGGAAATGTCGATGGGTCTCAATCCCGAAGACGATCCGTCGCATGCCGCCAAGGCCATCGCCGGCTGGAACGAGGACGTCATGCTGGTCGGCCACCTGCCGCATCTTGGCCGGCTGGTGTCGCTGCTGATCGCCGGCGACGGCGACCGCTCGGTGGTCGATTTCTCGACCGGTGCCGTCGCGTGCCTGGAGCGCGGGGACAATGGCAGCGGTTGGCGGCTCTGCTGGATGCTCGAGCCGAAGCTGCTCGGCGCCTGAAAACGGAAACGGCCGGCGCGTTGCCGCGCCGACCGTTCCGTCACCCCAAAACGAAGCGGGTTACTTCACCATCGCCGTCGGCTTCGGCGTGGCGTCGGTGCTCGCCGGCAGGATCGGGTACTCGACCTTCGGCTGATCGCCGGTGAGCGTCTTGAGGAAGGCGGTGATCGCCTTCACTTCGGCGCCGGCGAGCTTCTCGCCCAACTGGCTCTCGCCCATGATCGCCACCGCCTGTTCCAGGCTCCACACCTTGCCGGAGTGGAAATAGGGCGCGGTGAGCTCGATGTTGCGGAGCGGGCCGGCCCGGAAGACGTAGCTGTCGTCCGCCGTCTTGGTGACGGCGAAGCGGCCCTTGTCGCCCTGCGGCAGGACGTCGGCGCCCGGTTTTTCGACGACGCCGAACGGATAGTAGCCCTGGCCGCCGACGTTGACGCCGGCGTGGCAGCTCGCGCAGCCCTTGTCGATGAAAAGCTTGAGACCCTTCTTCTCTTCGGCGTTGAGCGCCGTATCCGTGCCGTCGAGGTATTGATCGAAGCGCGATCCCGGTGTCGTCAGGGTCGCCTCGAACGCCTCGATGGCCTTGGCCATGTTGTCGAAGCTGATCGGGTCCTTCTCGCCGGGGAGAGCCGACTTGAAGGCGCTGACGTAGCCCGGCATGCTCTTCAAGGTCTTCTCGACCATGGCCGGCGTGTTGTTCATCTCGACGCCCGCCTGCACCGGCCCTTTCGCTTGCGCCTTCAGGTCCTCGGCCCGGCCGTCCCAGAATTGCGCGACGTTGAAGACGGCGTTGAGCGCCGTCGGTGCGTTGCGCGGGCCCTTGGCCCAACCGTGACCGATCGACGTCTCCAGGTTGTCGTCGCCGCCCATGCCGACGTTGTGGCAGGTGTTTCAGCTGATCAGGTGGCTGGCCGACAGCCGGGGATCGAAGAACAGCATGCGGCCGAGGTCGATCTTGCCCCGCGTCACCGTGTTGCCCTTGACCTCGGGGATCGAGGTCGGAATGGATTTGTACATCGCCTTGGCGTCGGTCATCAGCTGGTCGGCGTTGGCGGCCGCCGGCAGAATCGCAGCGATGGCAATGGCGACAGACGCCACTTTTTGGATTGTTTTCATGAATACACCCCTTTTTACGAGTTATGATCTAGATCAGTTTTCTAGAATCATTCTAAATTGTACCGCCCATAACCACACAAATAAAGTGTATTATTGTGACGATTCAATTTCCGCCGGACGGGGCGTCGCGGGAGATGTCGAGAGAGTGAACAGCGTCTATTCGCCCATCAACCGGTCGATGGCGCGCCGTTCGCGCTTGGTCGGCCGCCCGGCGCCGGCATCGCGCCGGCCGGTCGGCGCGGGGGCGTCCGGGTCGAGTTCCCGGCGTTCCGGCGGCGGCGACAGGTCCTTATAGAGCGTTACGGCTTCAGTGGCCGGACCGCGCCGCGTGCCGCAGGCGGCGACCTCGATCACCCGGACGTGCGGGCCGCGCACGAAGGTCAGCACATCGCCCGGTTTCACCGTCTCGCTCGGCTTTTCGATGCGGACTTCGTTGAGGCGGACCTTGCCCGACGCGACGAACCCCTGCGCCAGGGTGCGGGTCTTGAAGAAGCGGGCGAACCACAGCCACTTGTCGATGCGGATGGCGCCTTCGGCCACGCTCAATCCCCGAACGACAGCTCGCCGAGCTTGGCGAAGGGCGAATGCGGATCGACGTTCGGCGCCGAGCGGCGGGCCGCGGCCGACTTTTTCGGCGGCCGGCGTCTGGATGTCTCCGGCAGGTAGCGTTCCGCCGACGGGTCGTCGCCCTTCTGCACCCGTTTGAAGCCGAGGGCGCGCATGACAGCGGGAAACTGCGCCGCCGTCGCGCCGACCATGGAGGTGAGATCGCTGGTCGGCGCGATACGCCCACCCTTGGCGAGCGTCCAGGCCCGGTTGGTCAACCGTTCCGCCATGTCGACGCGGACGGCCAACGGTCCCAAGGGACGGAAACCGCACGCCTCGAGGAAATCGGCGTCGACGCCGCGGCCGAGCGGCACCGACACGTGCCCCGGCGCCGGCGGCGATTTGTACCGCTGCTCGCCCCGTGCCAATTGCCACAGCAGGCCGCGCCAGAATACGGCCTTCGGTTTCAGGAGCGCCGGCAGATAGGCCGTGTCGCGGCCGATGATGACGCCGAGCGCCCTGAGCCGGCGCCGCGACTCCGGCTCCAGCCCGGCGATTTCCGCCGCCGCGCCGGCGCGCCGGAGCGAGCCCATGCCCTCCCGCAGCTGGAACGCGAGACCGCGCGCCGTGCCGGTGAGGTCCGCGCCGTCGAGCGCCACCAGGGCCGCCATCGCGCGATCTATATTGGTACGTAGCCATTGCCGGAGCCGGCGTTGCACCCGGTCCCGGTCGGCGGGCTCCAGGGTGTCGTCGGCGATGACGGCGGCGTCCGGCGACGACGGGGTCGGTCCGGCGACGAGGCGGCCGACCGGATGCCCCTGCCAGAGAATGCGCGGCAGCGGCGCGCCGTCGATGCAGGGTGCCAGCGAGAAAGCCTTGTCGGCGTCGTCGGCGATGCGCCGCGCGCGGCGGCCGATTTCGTCACGGAGCGCGCGGTGCGCCGCGTTGAGCACCATGCGGCCGGCGCCGTCGGTCGGCATCTCGTCGATGATGAAACGGAGCGCCTCCAACTTGCCGACGGCTTCGCCCTCGACCAGCACCTCGCCGTCGGCGCGGACGGCGGCGGCCAGTTCCGCCGAGTCCTTCAGCTTGCTGAGGAGGACGGCGGTGCGGCGGTCGACGAAGCGTTGGCGCAGTCGGTCGTGCAGGGCGTCCGAAAGCTTGTCCTCGATGGCGCGGGTGCGCTCCTGCCAGTGCAGGGCATCCGGCACCCAATCCGGCCGGAACGAGACGTAGGTCCAAGTGCGGATGCCGGCGATGCGGCCGATCAGCGTGTCGATGTCGCCGTCGGTGCGGTCGTGCCGCGTCACGTGTCCGGCGATCCAATCCAGCGGCAAGCGGCCGCCCTTGTTGGTCAGGTGCTTGTAGACGGCGGCGACGAGGCTGGCGTGCGCGTCACTCATGACGCCCCGGAAGTCGGGGATCTGGCAAACCTCCCAGAGCAGCGACACCGCCGCCGGTCCCGCGGCCCGGGCGGCGATGTCGGGATCGCGGCGCAGACGGTCGAGAATGACCTCGTCGTCGGCGGCCCGCGCCCGCATCAGGCCTGGCAGCGTCGGCGGCAGGGCGAGGGTGCGGCGCAGCGCCTCCAGGCTCCGGTTGTCGAGGTCCGTGTTCCGCCAATAGATCTGCGTCAGCGGCTCGAAATGGTGTTCCTCGATCCGCTCGGCGATCTCGTCCGGCAGCGTGCCCGCTTCCGCCGTGGTGCCGAAAGTGCCGTCGTTCATGTGCCGGCCGGCGCGGCCGGCGACCTGCGCCAGCTCGGCGGCGGCCAGCGGCCGGACCCGGCGGCCGTCGAATTTCTTGAGGCCGGCGAAGGCGACGTGATCCACGTCCATGTTGAGGCCCATGCCGATGGCGTCGGTGGCGACCAGATAATCGACGTCGCCGGCCTGATACATGGCGACCTGGGCGTTGCGGGTGCGCGGGCTGAGGGCGCCGAGCACGACGGCGGCACCGCCCCGCTGACGTCGGATGAGTTCGGCCAGCGCATATACGTTGGCGGCGGAAAAGGCGACGGCGGCGGAGCGCGCCGGCAGGCGCGTGATCTTCTTCGGGCCGGTGTGCGAGAGCGTCGAAAAGCGCGGCCGGGTGATGATGTCGGCTTCCGGCAACAGCCGCGTCAGCAGCGGGCGGATCGTCTCCGCGCCCATGATCATAGTCTCGTCGCGGCCACGCGCGTGCAGCAGCCGGTCGGTGAAGACATGGCCGCGATCCGGGTCGGCGCACATCTGAATTTCGTCGACGCCGACGAAGGCGACCTCGCGGTCGAGCGGCATGGATTCGACGGTGCAGAGAAACCAGCGGGCGCCCTTGGGGACGATCTTTTCCTCGCCGGTGATCAGCGCCACCTGCGACGCGCCCTTGAGGCGCACGGCCCTATCGTAGTTTTCCCGCGCCAGCAGGCGAAGCGGAAAGCCGAGGATGCCGCTCGCCTGCGCCAGCATCCGCTCCATGGCGAAGTGCGTCTTGCCCGTGTTCGTCGGGCCGAGAACGGCGGTGATGCGTCCCAGCGGTGGCGCGGGCCCGAACATGGGAAAAGAGTGGCGTCGGCGGACGGCCGATGCAAGGGCCGGCGTCAGTCGGCGGATTTCCCGGGCACCATGGGGACGAACGCCACGGGCAGGACGTCGGAGACCGTCACGTGACCCGAATCGGACTTCCGCACCAGGGTCAGGGTCTGACGGTCGTGCGCCCGTCCGATGGGGATGATCATGCGCCCGCCCGGCCTGAGTTGCGTCACCAGCGCGTCCGGAATTCGCTCCGGCGCGGCGGTGACGATGATGGCGTCGAAGGGAGCCTCGTCCGGCCAGCCGGCAAAGCCGTCGCCGACGCGGACATGCACGTTGTCGTAGCCGAGTTGTGCGAGCCGCTTCTTCGCCGCCTGACCGAGCGCCGGCACCACCTCGACCGAGTAAACGTCCTGGGCGAGCAGGGACAGCACCGCCGCCTGATATCCGGACCCGGTGCCGATCTCCAGCACCCGCTCGGCGCCTGTGAGGTCGAGAAGATCCGTCATCAGGGCGACGATATAGGGTTGCGAGATGGTCTGGCCGTGTCCGATCGGCTGCGGCCGGTTGACGTAGGCGGCCCGCTCGTCGCCGTCGGCCATGAACCGGTGCCTGGGGACGGCGTCCATCGCCGTCATCACGCGCTCGGTGAAGCGGGGCCGGCCGGTCCATTCGGCGGTTCGGAGCGCATCCGACGCGATGGCGTCGAGCATGCGCCGGCGGGCTACGGCGTGCGGATCGTCGCTCATCCCGTTAGTATAGCATAAACAAGGCGTTGCCGGACTTGCGGAAGGGCCGGAACCGGCACATATCTGCGCCAGTCCGGTACCGGAAACGGGCCGGAGAACGGAAGAATTGGGGGTTCAGACATCATGACCGAGACCGCGAGCAAGGAGACCTTCTCGTTCCAGGCGGAAGTCGGCAAGCTGCTCGATATCGTCGCGCATTCGCTCTACAGCCATAAGGAAATTTTCCTCCGCGAGCTGATTTCGAACGCATCCGACGCCTGCGACAAGCTGCGTTACGAGGCGCTGACCAAACCCGATCTGCTGGCCGGCGAGGGCGAGTTCCGGATCGAGATCGCGACCGACGCCAAGGCCAAGACCTTGACGATTTCCGACAACGGCGTCGGCATGAACAAGGACGATCTGATCGACGCGCTCGGCACCATCGCGCGTTCCGGCACCCAGGCCTTCATGCAGGCGCTCAAGGACGCCGCCCAGAAGGCCGAGAAGGGCGGCGACGCCGGGGTCAACCTGATCGGCCAGTTCGGCGTCGGCTTCTATTCCGCTTTCATGGTCGCCGACACCGTCGAGGTGACGAGCCGGCGCGCCGGCGGGGACACGACCTGGCGCTGGACATCGGACGGCAAGGGTGCCTTCGAGATCGAGCCGGCGGCCCGCGCCGGGCGCGGCACCGACGTCGTGTTGCACCTCAAGAAGGACGCCAAGGAATACCTGGATGCGCCCCGCCTCGAGAACATCGTCAGGCGCTACTCCGACCACATCGCAGTTCCCGTGATCCTGAAGGGAACGGAAAAGGACGCCGAGGACCGGACGCTCAACAGCGCGTTGGCGCTCTGGACCCGCGACAAGAAGGACATCACCGACGAACAGTACGCCGAGCTCTACCATCATGTCGGTATGGCCTACGACGAGCCGTGGATGACGCTGCACAATAAGGTCGAGGGCGTCGTCAGCTACACCAACCTGTTGTTCATCCCGACGGAACGGCCGTTCAACCTGTTCCACCCGGACCGCAAGGGTTCGGTGAAGCTTTACGTCAAACGGGTCTTCATCACCGACGACTGCGACGCGCTGGTGCCGGGCTATCTCCGATTCCTCAAGGGCGTGGTCGATTCGGAAGACATCGACCTCAACGTCAGCCGTGAAATGCTGCAGGAAAATCCGGCGCTTCGGAAGATCAAGTCGGGGTTGGTCAAGCGCGTGCTGGGCGAGCTCGCCAAGAAGGCGGAAAAGGCGCCCGACGACTACGCCAAGTTCTGGGAAACCTTCGGCATGGTCCTCAAGGAAGGCCTGCACGAGGATTTCGAGAACCGCGAGAAATTGTTGGACCTGGTGCGTTTCCGTTCCAGCGGCGCCGACGGTTGGACGTCGCTCGCAGACTACGTCGGCCGCATGAAGGACGGCCAGGACGCCATCTATTACATCTCCGGCGAGGACGCGGAGCAGGTCGCCAAGAGCCCGCAACTGGAAGGTTTCCGCGCCAAGGGCGTCGAGGTGCTCTACATGACCGACCCGGTGGACGAGTTCTGGCTGTCCGCCGTCGGCGCATTTTCTGAAAAGCCGTTCAAGTCGGCGACGCGGGGCGGCGTCGATCTTTCCAAGATCAAGGGCGCCGAAGCCGACAAGGCGGCGGACGAGCAGAAAGATAAGCCGGCCGAGGAAAAGGCCGCCGGCCTCGATCCGTTGATCGCCGCCTTCAAGGTGGCGCTTGGCGATAAGGTGAAGGACGTGCGGCTGTCCGACCGTCTGACGGAAAGCCCGGTGTGCCTGATCGCCGACGAGCAGGGTCTGGACATGCACCTGGAACGGCTGTTGAAGCAGCACAAGCAGATCGACGGCCTGTCGGCGCGGGTGCTGGAAATCAATCCGACGCATCCGCTGATCAAGCGGCTGGCCGGCGTCGCCGAGGAAAAGAAGGGTGGCGATCCGATCCTCGACGATGCGGCGTTCCTGCTGCTCGATCAGGCGCGCATCGTCGAGGGCGAACCGGTGCTCGATCCACAGGCCTTCACGCGCCGCATGAGCAACGTCATGCAGAAAGGACTGGCGGCTTAAACGCCGTCACGCTCGCCCCCTCACCCTGCCTCTCCCCCACGAGTGGGGGAGAGGGGAAGGGGGTGTGGTCGCTTACTTTATTCCTCTCACCCGTTTATGGGGGAGAGGTTAGGTGAGGGGGTGATCAGCTCAGCGACGCGCAGAACCGCTGGATGCGCTGGCAGGCGTCTTCCAGGAGGTCCGTCGCCGTGGCGTAGGAAATGCGGAAGTGCGGGCTCAAGCCGAACGCTTCGCCGTGCACGGCGGCGACGCCTTCCGCTCCCAGAAGCTCGGTCACGAAATCCTCGTCGTTGCCGATGACCTTACCGGTCGGCGCCTTGCGGCCGAGCGTGCCGGCGATCGACGGATAAACGTAGAAGGCGCCCTCCGGCGTGGCGCAGGAAATGCCCTGCGCCTGGTTCAGCATGCTGACCACGAGGTCACGCCGTTCCTTGAAGACGGCGTTGTTCTTGGCGATGAAGTCGTGCGGCCCGTTGAGCGCGGCCACCGACGCGGCCTGGCTTATCGACGACGTGTGCGTGATGCTCTGCGACTGCACTTTCGTCATGGCGCCGATCAGCTGTTTCGGACCGCCGGCAAAGCCGACGCGCCAGCCGGTCATGCAATAGGCCTTCGACATGCCGTTCATGGTCAGCGTGCGCGACTTCAGTTCCGGCACCACCTGCGCCAGCGTCTTGAACTGGAAGCCGTCGTAGACGAGGTGCTCGTAAATGTCGTCGGTCAGCACCCAGACGTGTTCGTTGCGCTTCAGGACCTCGCCGAGGCTCTTCAAATCGTCCTCGGTGTAGCAGCCGCCGGTCGGGTTCGACGGCGAGTTGAGCACCAGCCACTTCGTTTTCGGCGTGATCGCCGCTTCCAGCTGGGCCGCCGTCATCTTGAATCCGGTCGACTGCGGGCAGTCGACGATCACCGGCACGCCGCCGAACAGCACCGCGACGTCCGGATAGCTGACCCAGTAGGGGGCCGGGACGATCACCTCGTCGCCGGGATTGAGGGTCGCCATCATGGCGTTGAAGATGACCGGCTTGCCGCCGCAGCTGACGTGGATTTCGTCGCGCGTGTAGGTGAGGCCGTTATCGCGCTTGAACTTGCCGATGATGGCGTCCTGCAATTCCGTCGTGCCGTTAACGCCGGTGTAGCGGGTCTTGCCGTCGTCCAAGGCCTTCTTCGCCGCCGCGATGATGTGGGCCGGGGTGTCGAAGTCCGGCTCGCCGGCGCCGAGCGAAATGACGTTGCGGCCGGCCTCCTGCAAATCGCGCGCTTTCTGGGCGACGGCGATGGTCGGGGACGGCTTGATGGCGTTCAGACGGTCGGCGATGAAAGGCATCTATACTCTCCGGATGGTGCGGTGTGGGCGGTCGAAACGGGTCAGACTCTACGCCTGCCGCAGGTTCCGGGCAAGCCGAAGGCGGCGGCGCGGCCGCCGCTCAGACGGGGTGGAGGACCGGTCGGGTGACGGCGTCGAGAGCCTCCTTGAGCCGTTCGACGCTGATCGGTTTCGCCAGATAGCCGTTCATGCCGGCGGCGAGGCAGCGTGCCTCGTCCTCGGAAAAAGCGTTGGCGGTCAAGGCGATGATGGGAATGGCGGCATGCGCGTCGTCGAGTGCGCGTATCTTTAGCGTCGCCTCGAGGCCGTCCATGACCGGCATCTGCACGTCCATGAGAATAAGGTCGTAACCGCCCTTCCGTGCGGCGGCCAACGCCTCGGTGCCGTCGGCGACCACGTCCGACCGATGCCCCAATTTTTTGAGCATGCCCTGGGCGACACGCTGGTTGACCGGGCTGTCCTCGGCGACGAGGACGTTGAGTTCGCCGCCGCTAGTGACCACCTGGTCATGATCGGACGCCGGCGAGGGGCAGTCCGCGGCGCCGGCGTTCGGCGCCGTGGTGGCGACGACAGGCAGGTCGAGTTCGAACCAGAACGTACTGCCCTTGCCAAGTTCGCTGACGACGCCGATGGCCCCGCCCATGGTGTCGACGAGTTTCTTGCAGATGGCGAGGCCGAGGCCGGTGCCGCCGTACTGGCGGGTGATCGAGCCGTCAGCCTGATAGAACCTTTGAAAAAGCTTTGTCTGTGTTTCCTCGGAAATGCCGATACCGGTATCCGTGATATCGCAGCGAACCCGGTGCCGGCCGTCGCCCGCTTGGGCGGCCGAGACACTGACGACGACACCGCCTTTCTCCGTGAATTTGATGGCGTTGCCGACGAAGTTCATCAGAACCTGGCGGATGCGCCCGGCGTCGCCGCGATAGATTTCGGCGGTGGCCGGCAGGGATCTGTCGACCAGCAGGCCGTGCTCGCGGGCGGCCGGCGCCAACGCGTCGATCACGCTCTCGACGAGGTCGCGGAGCCGGAACTCGGACATGTCCAGTTCCAGCTTGCCGGCTTCCAGTTTCGAGAAGTCGAGGATGTCGTTGACGATCGTCATCAGCGATTCGCCGGACGTGCGGATGATGTCCGCGTACTGGCGCTGCTCGGCGTCGAGATCGGTGTCGAGCAGCAGCCCCGTCATGCCGACGACCCCGTTCATCGGGGTCCGGATCTCATGGCTCATGGTGGCCAGGAATTCCGATTTGGCGAGATTGGCGGCCTCCGCGTGTTTCAAGGCCAGCCGCAACTCGGCGGTGCGTCTTGCCACCTGTTCTTCCAGGGTATGATTGAGCCGCAGCATTTTTTCGCGCGCCGCGTCGCGCTCGATGATCGATTGGTCGAGCGCCCGCATGGGCAGCGTCCGGGTGCCGAACCAGATGAATCCGCCGAGCGCCAGCGATATCGCCAAGACGACCAGAGCGCGCCGCCACACGTGTTCGGCCGATTGGATCATGGTTACATGGCCGACGATCGTCTGGCCGTGCCGGATCGGGCTCGTCGCTGTCGTCACCAGTGTATGATCCTTGTCGCCGTGCTCGTCGACGACGGCACCGTTGGCGGCGACCACGGTGAAATGCAGAACGTTCCGTTCGGCAATCTCCGGTTCCGTCCGCATCGCCGAATTCGTGACGTATTCGACGCGGTCGTGCATGAACTGCCAGAGACCCGGGTTCGCCTCCACCAGGGCTTCGACATCGTTGGCGAGGCGCCGGGATTCAGCCTGCACCCTTTCCTGTTCGTAACTCAGTCCCGTGAAGAGATAGAGCGACGGCGTCAATACAGTGATGGTGCAGGCGAGGGCGAGCGCCACGAACGCGATGCGCCGCCGCAGTTTGGCGTCCGATTCCCTCTGTCTCTGTATTGCTTGTTCCATCACCGAAGACCGCGACGGCCCCTGAACGTTCTCTGTAAAAATACGCGATTCACCCGTGTCAACGCACGGGAATATGCCCCGTTTCGTGGAGAATCTTTTCCCCCGCCGGCGATCTCATGAATGAGATGAAATCCCGCCCGCGGTCCGGCGGGGCGACCTTCGTCGCCATATGGAAAACCTTGCGCAGCGGATAGGTGCCGTTTCCCAAAGTCTCGACCGACGGCATGACGCCGTCGAGCGGAAGAACGTTGAGTGCCCGCGATTCGCCCAAGATCAGCGATAGCGAGAGAAACCCGATGGCGCCCGGGTTCGCCTCCAGCAGGGTGGCCGCGTCCTGATCGGAGATGCCGATGGGCGCGCGGCGGGTTTCGGCGGCCTGGAGCGCCGCGCCCATGCCGTCGACGGCGCCGGCCATCAACGCGTAGTCGCCGTCGTTCGATGGCCGCAGGACGACGCGGATGGGGTCGCCGTTCGGCCACGCGACATCGTCCTTGCCGAAAATCGCGACGAGCTTCGATCTGGAGAGGTCGGGAATGGCTTGCTTCCCCGCCGTGACGATCGCCATGGCCGTTTCGGCGTAGGGAAAATCGACGAGGCCGTTCTTGCGTTCCGCGTCCTTGAGAGGCCGGGAACTGATCGCCACGTCGATGGCGCCGGCGGCAACGGCCTTGATGCCGCCGCCGCTGCCGAGGCTCGGCACGACCGTGACCGTGACGCCATGGTTCACGGCGGCGCAGACGTCGGCCATCTTCCGCATGGTGCCGAGATCGCCGCCGGTGCCGCCGACCTTCAATTCCGCCGCCGAGGCGCCGTAGCCCAGCGCCGCCGCGAGGAACACGAAAGCCGCGTAGAGAAAGATTCGTAGAAACATAGAAAGACTCCGCTTCGACGCCGTCACCGAAGGCGCCGTGAAACTCACAATGGACAACGGCATTCCATTCGTCCAGGCGCACTGTGCACCTGTGATTTGCGATGAAATTTGCCGGACGTTAAGCGGGATTCCGGACAAAAACCGTCACCATATGGGGAGTATTTCCGGATATTTTTGCGTCAAGAAAATGCCGCAAACGCCGCCCATTGGCGCCGCATTCGAATGTTCTCCTCGAACGTCTTCGCGACTTTCGGAGGGATGTCATGTCGTCACAATTGTCGCTGCCGGCCCGCCTGACGGCGGCTGTCGTTCTTGCCGCCGGGGCGGCGGCGGTGTTGCTGCTCTCCGCCGGCCGTCTCGTCGAATGAGAGAGCAGGCACGCAATCGGGTTGGACTTGTGCTGATGGCGGTAGGCGTCGGTCTTGCCGGCTATGGGCTCCACATTCCGGTCAAGGCGGCGCTGGCGCAGGTCCTGTTGGAATGGTCGTGGGCGGCGGGACGGTTGGGCGT
>JAYOFL010000027.1:14243-43536 GCA_038117205.1 Rhodospirillales bacterium
CTGGAGGGCGGGTTGTGGGCGCCCATGACCGGCAAGGGGGGGGGTGGCGCTGGTGTTGTGTGAGTGGGGGTGGGGGGGGGGTGGTGGGGGCGTCGGGCCGCCCGCCCCGTGGCCCTGGGCGGACGCGCGGCCGGTGGCGCGGATATCGGTTCCGCGGCTATCCGCGGGCGCCATCGTGCTGGAAGGGGCGTCCGGCCACGCCCCGCCGTTCGGACCGGGGCACGTCGGCGGTACGGCGCTGCCGGGCCGCGCCGGGCACAGCGTCGTTGCCGCGCATCGCGGCACGGATTTCGATTTTCTGCGCAGCGTCCGGATGGGCGAACAGGTCGTCGTCGAAAGGCCCGGCGGCGGCCGGTCGGACTATTGGGTGGTGGACAAGCGGGTCATCGACACGCGGACGGAGACCCTGACCCTCGACCGCGGCGCGCGGATGCTGACCCTCGTCACCCATTATCCGTTCGAGGGGTCGATGACCGGCGGCCCGCTCAGATACGCCGTGACCGCCGTCGCCGACCGGCGGATGCCGTCCGTCGATTGAGGCGCCGGCGGACTAAGTCCAGCACAAGAAAAAGGGGACGCCGAAGACGTCCCCCGTTTCTCCGTTTCCGGCGCCGGTTTAAGCCGCCGCGAAGAAGCCGTCGGCGGCGGAAATGGCCTGTTCGATGTCGGCGAGGATATCGCCGATGTGTTCCAGGCCGACCGAAAGACGCACGTAGCCGCTCGTCACCCCCGAGGCGAGCTGTTCGCCTTCGCCGAGTTGCTGGTGCGTCGTCGACGCCGGATGGATCGCCAGCGTCCTGGCGTCGCCGATGTTGGCGACGTGATAGATCATCTTCAGATTGTCGATGAAGCGCATGCCGGCATCGCGGCCGCCGGCCAGCTCGAAACCGACGAGACCGCCGTTGCCGCCGGTGAGATACGTTTCGGTCCGGCGCAGTTCCTCGGCGTCGGTGTGGTGCGCCGGATGGATGACCCGCGTCACGGACGGATGATTGGCGAGGAACTTGGCCACCGCCTCGGCGTTCGCCGAATGCTCGCGCATGCGGAGCGGCAGCGTTTCCATCCCCTGCAGGAACATGAAGGCGTTGAACGGGCTCATGGCCGAGCCGAGGTCGCGGAGAAGCGTGCAGCGCGCCTTCATGACATAGGCGATGGGACCGAGCGGCGCGACCGCTTCCGTCCAGACGGCGCCGTGGTAGCTGGGATCCGGCTCGTTCAGCATCGGAAAGCGGTCGGCGTGCGCCTGCCAGTCGAAGTTGCCGCCGTCGATGATGGCGCCGCCGACGGAGGTGCCGTGTCCGCCGATGTACTTGGTCGTCGAGTAGACGACGATTGCGGCGCCGTCCTGAAGCGGCCGGCAGATCACCGGCGCGGCGGTGTTATCCATGATCAGCGGCACGCCGAGCTCGCGGCCGATGTCGGCCACCTCGCGGATCGGGAACACCTTCAGCTTCGGGTTCGGTAGCGTTTCCGCGTAGTAGGCGCGGGTGCGCGCGTCGGTGGCGCGGCGGAAGCTTTCCGGATCGTTCGGATCGGCGAAGCGGACTTCGATCCCCATCGTCGCCAGCGTGTTCTTGAAGAGGTTCCAGGTGCCGCCGTAGAGGTTGGTGGAACTCACGATGTTGTCGCCGGCGCCGGCGATGTTCTGGATCGAGATCGCGGTTGCCGCCTGGCCGGAACTGACGCAGAGCGCCGCCGCGCCGCCTTCGAGGGCAGCGAGACGCTGCTCCAGGACGTCCGTCGTCGGGTTCATGACGCGGGTGTAGATGTTGCCGAGCTCGCGGAGCTCGAACAGCGCCGAGGCGTGCTCCGTGCTGTCGAACTGATAAGACGTGGTCTGATAAAGCGGCACGGCGACGGCGTTGGTGGTCGGATCGGCGCGGTAGCCGGCGTGCAGGCAAAGGGTCTCGGGATTTTTCACGGTGTCGTTCCTTATCGGTCTTGGGGTTGGGTGAGTGGGGAGGCGTTCACGCCGCGCAGGTCATGCGGGCGCGGGATTGCTGCGGGACCGGCAGCAGCGACGTCGCCAGGTCTTCCGCGTGCGTCAGCGGCAGCATGTGGCCGCCGCCGGAGATTTCGATGGCCTGCGCGTTTGGAATGGCGCCGGCCAGGATTTCCGCGATGCGCGCCGTCGGCATGCGGGTGCGCGCGCCGCTGACGATGGCGGTCGGCATGCGGAGCGCGGCATAGGCCTGCAACGGCATGGCTTCGCGGATGGTCGCCCAGAAATGCCGGACGGTGGTGCGGATGCGCGGTGCCAGATCGGTTCGTTGTTCCCACGACAGCGCCGCCCAGAAGCCCTGACCGTTCCAATAGTCGACGAAGCGGCCCATGGCGTTCCATTCGTCGCCGGAAATGATGGCGCGGCAGAGCACGTCGATCAGGTCGGCGACCTCGTCGAAGATGCGCTGGTCGGACGCGCCGCCGGTACGCAGCAGATGGAACGCGACCGGCTCGACCAGCGTCAGGCTGCGGACCTTCAGCGGATTGACAGTCGCCAGCCGGAGCGCCACGGCGCCGCCGTAGGAATGTCCGACCAGATGCACCGGACCCGGAATGCGGGCCATCAAGCCGCTGACCAGGGCGGCTTCCGCGGCGAGAGACATCTGCTCGCGCCCGGGCCAGTCCTCGGTGCGGCCGCAACCGTAGAACTCCGGCGTGATCGTGCGGATCTTGCCGGCGAGGTGCGACTGCACGCCACGCCAGGCGGAGCCCGCCGACGCCGAGCCGTGCAGCAACACCATGACGCCGTCGGCGTCGCCGTTGACGGTTCCGGTGTCGTTGTAGGCGACGTTGATCCCGTTGACGTTAGCGACCGGCATGTCGGGTGCCCCCCGGAACGCGACCGGTCGAGACGGCGGCGGCGATGTCGCCCCGCGCCAGACCGATGTCGGACAAAAGATAATCCGGGCAGGCGTCGAGATGGCGAATGGCGGCTCGGCGCGCCTCGGCCCGGCGAACGTATCGGGCCACTGCGGCGATTCGGCTCAGCACGGCATCGGCGATTCCGGCAAAGGGGAAGGCCACGGATACGGTCGAACGCGGCGGTAAGGCGGCGAATAGACCGGTCGGTCTGTCTCTGAAAATCATCGTTGCGGCGGACATGGTTTCTTGCCTTTCTTGCTCGTGCCCCGTTCCAGCGGGCGCCGTCGTTTCGTTCGGGCGTGTAAATATGTCCGCGGGCGTCACGGCAGCGTGTAAAATACCCCCCGTAGCGCGGTAAAAATCCGTGAAAAGTCGCTAAAAATTCTATAGTTGTGAGCGCCATCACAGGGGTGTCAGGCAGGTTCCGTGGCCAAGGTGTTCATCGGGCTGTTGGGTGGGTTCAGGGCGCGCCAGACGGGTGGCGACGACATCGCCTTCACGACCCGGAAATCCAGATTGTTGTTGGCCTTCCTCGCCATGCCGGCGGGGGAGCCGCATTCGCGCGAACGGCTTTCCGCCCTGTTGTGGGGCGACCGGGGCGAGGAACAGGCGCGCGGCAGCCTGCGTAACGCGCTGACCAGCCTGCGCCGCGCCGTCGGCGCTGACGCCATCCGCGTCGACAAGGACATGATCTTTCTCGATCCGCGATTGGTCGAGGTCGACGTGGCGAGGCTCGAATCGTTGCTGCGCCAGGGTGCCGAGGCGTCGCTCGCGGAAGCCCGGCAGCGCTACCGGGGCCGGCTTCTGGAAGGGTTCTCGGACGGCGAGGGGGAATTCGACGACTGGCTAAGGACGGAACGCGCCCGCATCGACGATCTGGTCGTCCGGGGATTCTACAAGCTGCTCGATCACTACGTCGCCATCGGCGCGCACGGCGACGCCGTGGCGACGGCGCGTGCGATCCTTTCCATCGACCCGTTGCAGGAAGCCGTCTACCGGCAACTGATGCGGCTGCACGCCGATTACGACGAACGGCCGCAGGCGCTCCGCGTCTTCGACGAGCTGACGCGGGTCCTGGCGTCCGAACTGGCGGTCGAGCCGGACGCGGAATCCCGGGCGTTGGCGGAGGTAATCCGGGAAAACCGTCCGACGGCGTCCGCCGCACCGCCGCCGGAAACCGCCATCGAACCGCCGGCCGCCGCGAAACCGGCCGACGCGCCGTCCGATGCGTCGGCGCGGCCGTCGATCGCCGTTCTTTCCTTCGAGACGCTCGGCAGCGCCGATCAGGATTATTTCGCCGACGGCATCGTCGAGGAAATCACGGCGGCGCTGTCACGGGTGCGGACGTTCTTCGTGAACGCGCGCAGTTCCGCCATGTCGTTCCGGAATTCCGGACTGCCGGCGGCGGCGGTCGCCGACAAGCTCGGCGTCAGGTATCTGCTGACCGGGACCGTGCGCCGCAGCCGCGAGCGGGTGCGCCTCGGCGCGCAGTTGATCGAGGCCTCGACTGGCCGGCACCTATGGTCCGACCAGTTCGAAGGCAACATCGGCGACGTCTTCGATCTGCAGGACCGCATCACGGAAGAAGTCGTCGGCATCCTGCAGCCGACCATCCTCGCCGCCGAGATCGCCCGGGCGCGCCGCAAGCGGCCGGAGAACCTCCGCGCCTACGATCTGGTCCTGCGCGCTTTCCCGCACTGCTGGGCGCTCAAGGAAGACGACAACGCCCGCGCCCTGGACCTGTTGCGCGAAGCCATCCGCCTCGATCCCGGGTATGCGCTCGCCTACGCGCTGATATCGTGGTGTCACGCACAGAGCATCACCTATAACTGGACCGGCGACATCCAGCCGGCGAAGGAGCGCGCGCTGGCCCGCGCCCGCGAAGCGTTCGAGCTCGACAACGGCGATCCGCTGGTGCTCTCCATGCTCGGCACGGCGGAAAGCCTCGCCGCCGACCACGCCATGGCCCGCATCCACATCGACCGGGCGCTTTCGCTGGACCGAAATTCCGCCTGGGCCTGGCTGCGGTCCGGCTGGATCAACACCTACGTCGGCCGCTTCGAGCGCGCCATCGAGGATTTCGAGCGGTCCTGGCGCCTGAGTCCCTACGACCCCCTCAACTTCAATCTTTGCTTCGGCATGGGGCTCGCGCACTTCGGCCTGGAGAAATACGAGAAGGCGCTGCGGTTCATCGAGCAGGGACTGCTCGAGAACCCGACGGCGATCTGGGCCCGTCGGCCGCTCGCCGCCTTCCACGCTGTGCACGGCCACAAGGAAGAAGCGGCCAGGGCCGTGGCGGCGATCCTGGAACGCCATCCGCACCTGACGGCCGGCAAGATCATCGAATCCCTGCCGCACCGGGACCCGGGCCTGGTGCGCCGCTACTACGACGCCCTGGTGCTGGCCGGCTTCGAGCCGTAGGGGCGTCCGGCACCTCGACTCGCCACCGCCGGCCCGCCGTCCTATATAAAGGCCCATGGATACCCGCCCCATTTTCATCCCGACCAAGCGGCCGCCGGTTTCCGGCGGCAAGCCGTTCAAACTGGTCTCGCCGTTCCAGCCGAACGGCGACCAGCCGGCCGCCATTGAGGCGTTGACGGCGGGCGTCCGGGCGGACGAGCGCGAGCAGGTACTGTTGGGCGTCACCGGGTCCGGCAAGACCTTCACCATGGCGCACGTAATCCAGAACATGCAGCGCCCGGCGCTGGTGCTGGCGCCCAACAAGACCCTCGCGGCGCAGCTTTACGGCGAGATGAAGGAATTCTTTCCGGAGAACGCGGTCGAGTACTTCGTCAGCTACTACGACTACTATCAGCCGGAAGCCTACGTGCCGCGCACCGACACCTACATCGAGAAGGACGCGTCGGTGAACGAGCAGATCGACCGCATGCGGCACGCGGCGACCCGCGCGCTTCTAGAGCGGAACGACGTCGTCATCGTCGCCTCGGTGTCGTGCATCTACGGTATCGGCGCCGTCGAGACCTATTCGGAAATGACGACCCGCGTGAAGACCGGCGACAGCGTCGATCAGCGCGCCTTCATGAAGCGCCTCGTCGAGTTGCAGTACCAGCGGAACGACGCCGCCTTCTATCGCGGCGCTTTCCGGGTGCGGGGCGACGTGATCGAGTTGTTCCCGAGTCACTTCGAGGACCGGGCCTGGCGGCTGTCCTTCTTCGGCGACGAGTTGGAGGGCATCTGGGAGATCGACCCGCTGACCGGCGAGAAGACGGCGACGCTGGAAGAGATCGTCGTCTATCCGAACAGCCATTACGTGACGCCGCGCCCGACGCTGATGCAGGCGATCCCGAAGATCAAGGCGGAGCTCAAGGTGCGGCTGGAGGAGCTGCGCCGCGACAACAAGCTTCTGGAAGCGCAGCGGCTGGAAGAACGCACCACCTTCGACGTCGAAATGCTTGAAACGACCGGGCATTGCGCCGGCATCGAGAACTATTCCCGCTATCTCACGGGCCGCAATCCGGGCGAGCCGCCGCCGACCCTGTTCGAATACATCCCCGAGAACGCGCTGCTGATCGTCGACGAAAGCCACGTCACGGTGCCGCAGATCGGCGGCATGTTCCGGGGCGACTACAATCGAAAATCGACGTTGGCCGAATTCGGCTTCCGGCTGCCGAGCTGCGTCGACAACCGCCCCCTCAAGTTCGAGGAATGGGACGCCATGCGGCCGCAGACGGTGTTCGTTTCAGCGACGCCGGGCCCGTGGGAGATGGAGCGCACCGGCGGCGTCTTCGTCGAGCAGGTGGTGCGTCCGACCGGCCTGATCGACCCGGAGTGCATCGTCCGTCCGGTCGAAAGCCAGGTCGACGATCTGTTGGGCGAATGCCGCGCCGTTGCCGCCAAGGGCATGCGTGTCCTCGTCACCACACTCACCAAGCGCATGGCGGAAGACCTGACGGAATACCTGCACGAGCACGGTGTGCGGGTCCGCTACATGCACTCCGACATCGAGACGCTGGAGCGGATCGAGATCATCCGCGACTTGCGCCTCGGCGCCTTCGACGTGCTGATCGGCATCAACCTGCTACGCGAAGGCCTCGACATCCCGGAATGCGGCCTCGTCGCCATTCTGGATGCCGACAAGGAGGGGTTCCTGCGCTCCAAGACGTCGCTGGTGCAGACTATTGGCCGGGCCGCGCGGAACATCGACGGGCGAGTGATCCTGTACGCGGACAAGATGACGGAAAGCCTCGACTACGCCATCGGCGAGACCAACCGCCGCCGCGCCAAGCAGACGGCCTACAACGAAGAGCACGGCATCACGCCCGAAAGCGTCAAGAAGGGCATCGCCAACATTATCGAGAGCGTCTACGAGCAGGACTACATGACGGTCGACACCGGCGTCAGCGGCGAGACGGAACTGGTCGGCCACAACATCCAGGCCGTTCTGGCGAGCCTGAACACGCGCATGCAGAAAGCCGCCGCCGAACTTGAATTCGAGGAGGCGGCGAGGCTCAGGGACGAAATCCGGCGCTTGGAAGCGCACGAACTGGGCCTCGACCGGCCCGGCATTTCCGGCAAGGCCCGCGCGGCGTGGCAGCCGGAAGGGAAGAAGAAAAAGCGCCGCGGGCGGTGACGCCGTTTCGTCATCCCCGACTTGCCGAATTTGATCCCCTATACGCCTAACTCGGGAAACCGCGTGTCCATCGAAGTGTGGACCCCGGGACGAGCCCGGGGTGACGGGTGTTTTTTGTCAGGGCTTGTAGCCCCGCCCCTCTCGTCACCAAGGGCTTGTCCCGGGGTCCACTGTTCGGACACGAATGCGGCCGAAAAGCCGGGGCGAGGTTTGTCACCGGTGTTGAAACACCCTCTCGTCACCCCGGGCTTGTCCCGGGGTCCATTGTTCGGACACGAACGCAGTCGAAGAGCGGGGGCGAGGCTAGGCGGCTTATCCCTCGGCGAGCTTCCGGAACACCACCGAGAAATTGTTCGCCGGCATCTTCACCGTCTCGGCGATCTGGAAGCCGACGTGCCGCGCCTCCAGCGCCACGTCGTCGAGATTGCGAATGCCCCATTCCTTGTTCTGACCGCGCAGGCTCTGGTCGAACGCCTCGTTCGTGGGCGCGGTGTGTTTGCCGCCGACCTTGTAGGGGCCATAGAGAAAGAGCGTGCCGCTCGGCTTGAGCGCGCGCGCCGCGTTGTCGATCAGCCCGAGGCAACTCGGCCAGGGCGAGATGTGGATCATGTTGGAACAGAAGACCGCGTCGATTTCGTCGAACGGCCAGCCGTCCGCCGTCGCGTCCAGTTGCACCGGCGCCAGGAAATTCGAAAGACCAGTCTCGCGCCGCCAGCCCTCGATGGAGGCCAGCATGTCCGGGTCGGGATCGGTCGGCTGCCATTGCAGTCCCGGCAGCGCGGCGGCGAAATGCGCCGCGTGCTGACCGGTGCCGGCGGCGATTTCGAGCACTCGACCTTTCGGCGGCAGGATGCGCCGGAGCACGTCGAGGATCGCGTCCCGGTTCCGCTCGGCGGCGCCGGAGACGTATTTCACGTAATCGTCGCGGTGGGTCCAACTCATGTACGTGCAACTCCCGCCACCGACAGGATGGCCCGGCGAAAGTGCCGCCCGCATTGATCGGAGACAAGTCAAATCCGCAGATTTCCTAAGGTTGTCTGGTCCGGGACCGTGTGCTACGCAACGCCATGCTCGCGAAGATCAAGGCATTCCTGCAAGGCGAAGACGCGGCCCCGACCGGGGGTGCCGACGGCGATCCGGTCGCCGCGGCGGCCGCCGCGATTCTGGTCGAAACGGCGCTGCTCGACGGCACGTTCGGCGACGACGAACGGACGGCCATTGTCGACGCCCTCGGCGACGGGTTCGATCTTACGACGTCCGAGGCGGATGATTTGATCGGCGCCGCCCTCGCCGACGAGGCGCACGCCAACGGCGTCTATGCCGCGACCCGCGTCATCCGCGACGGTCTCGATGAGGCCGGACGTATCGCCGTCGTCGAAATGCTGTGGCGGGTCGCCTATGCCGACGGCGAGCTGCATGATTACGAGGCGAATCTTGTTCGCCGCGCCGACGGTTTGCTGTATGTCAGGGATCAGGACAGCGGCCGGGCCCGGCAGCGCGCACGAGACGCCATGGAAACGCGAACAGTCGGTTAACCTTCCGATCGGAGTACGGAAATGACCTATATCGTCACCGAAAACTGCATCAAGTGTAAGTTCCAGGATTGCGTCGAGGTGTGCCCCGTCGACTGCTTCTACGAGGGGGAAAACTTCCTGGTGATCCACCCGGACGAGTGCATCGACTGCGGCGTCTGCGAACCGGAATGCCCGGCGGAAGCCATTGTGCCCGACACGGAACCCGGCATCGAGAACTGGCTGGAGATCAACACCAAATTCGCCACGCAGTGGCCGAACATCACCCGCAAGGGCGATTCTCCGGCGGACGCGGAAGAATGGAACGGAAAATCGGATAAGTTGCAATATCTCAGCGAAAAGCCGGGCAAGGGCGACTAACCCGCTGTTAAACAAAGACGTTTTGAACGGCCACCGGCCCGGGCGCAAACCCGGGCCGGTCCTTTTCCGGGCCCCCTTTTTGTGATATGTTAACCGCAAGATGGTCGAAAAAAATGGGGCTCCCTCGGGGCCCCGTTCTTCTGACCGAACGTGGCATCCGGTACGGCCGCAGGGCGCGGTCTGGGTGGCCGGATTGCCTTAACCGGATCGAGGGTCCTGGCGCCGATTTGGCGCGATGGGCCCTTTTCGATAGGGCAAAGAAGAAAAGTAGATCATGGCTGAAGAATTGCTGTTCAACCCGGGCGACTTCGTCGTTTACCCGACGCATGGCGTCGGCAAGGTCCTGAGCGTCGAGGAAGAAACCATTGCCGGTCACAAGCTGAAGCTGTTCGTGATCGGTTTCGATCGCGACCGCATGACGCTCCGCGTGCCGGTCTCCAAGGCGGCGAATTCCGGTCTCCGCAAGCTTTCGACGAAAAAGCGCATGGACGAAGCGATCCAGACCCTCAAGGGCCGCGCCCGCGTCAAGCGGACCATGTGGAGCCGCCGTGCCCAGGAATATGAGTTGAAGATCAACTCCGGCGATCCGGTGTCCATCGCCGAGGTGGTGCGCGATCTGCACCGCAACGTCGGCCAGCCGGACCAGTCCTTCAGCGAACGGCAGATCTACGAGCAGGCGCGCGACCGCCTGGCGTCGGAACTCGCCGCCGTCGAGAAGACGGACGTCGTGAAGGCGACGCAGAAGCTCGAACAAATCCTCCAGGCCGCCTGAGGCCGGGCGCCGTCGTCGCGACGGTGGCCAACTCATGCCGGGTGCTCAGCCGAAAAAAATCGTCTCCGGCGCCCAGACGGGCGTCGACAGGGCGGCGCTCGACGTCGCGCTGGCGATGGGGCTCAAATGCGGCGGCTGGGTGCCCAAGGGGCGCCGGGCCGAGGACGGTCCCATCGACGGCTACTATCCGGTCGTCGAGACGGAAAGCACCGACTACGACGAGCGGACGCGCCTGAACGTCCGGGATTACGACGCCACGCTGATCCTCACGCGCGGCGAGCCGGGGGGCGGCACGCGCCTCACCCTCGATCACGCCCGCGAGCTTGGACGGCCCTATCACATCGTCGATCTCGGCCGCACCCATTCGCCGCTGGCGGCCTTGCGCTGGCTGGAGGCGAAGCGTCCGGAGGTCCTCAACGTCGCCGGCCCGCGCGAAAGCTCGGGCGGCATCTACGACGAAGCGGCGACGTTCCTGCGCACGCTGTTCACGCTGGCGCGCTAATCATTTCGTCATTCCCGCTTACGCGGGAATGACGAAATATGGAAAATGCCGCCGAGCGCGTTCCTACTTCGTGACGATCTTCACCCGCTCGCCGGGCGCCAGGCCGTCGGCGACGACATTCAGATTGAGCGCGTTGAACCAGGCTTCGTTGAAGCGGCCGAGCGGCATGTTGGCGAAGAACGTCGCCGGCGTGTCGCCGGCGCGGACCGAGGTCACGCGGATGCGCGGCGGCAGGATCGAATTCGCCTCTTCCTTGGTCAGGCCGCGGAAGCTGTAGGTCGTGCGCCGGAGTGCGTCCGACATGCGGCCGGTCGCCTGCGGCGTGGTGACGAACATGAAGCGGTAGAGGTGATCGCGCGATAGCCTGATCGCCACCAGCCGGATGTCGCGGGGCCCCTGGTTGGTGCCGGCGCGGGCCTGCCCGGTGGCGGCCTCGAGACCG
Source organism: Rhodospirillales bacterium (assembly GCA_038117205.1). Classification (GTDB taxonomy): domain Bacteria; phylum Pseudomonadota; class Alphaproteobacteria; order Rhodospirillales; family Casp-alpha2; genus JAQBZY01. The sequence goes on from JAYOFL010000027.1 coordinate 25,308, forward strand.
TTGATGTCGAGTTGCTCGACGCCGCTCAAGGCCAGCTTGGCGCCCCATGTGCGGCGCAGGTAGTCGCGGAGATCGCCCATTCCCGACGCGACTTTCGGGTTTTCCGCGTCGAACACGATGGTGGTGCCCTGACCGTCGGTGGCGACGACCTTGCTCGGCGTGTTGTCGACCCGCATGCCGGGCGGGAAGGTGAAGCGGAACCCGAGGTCCGGATGGATGAAATCGCTGTCTCGGACGAAGCCCTGCTTAGGGTCCTCGCCGAAGATGACGCCGTCGACCTTGTCGAGGAACGGTCCCCGGCCGCGGATGGCGTCCTTCGGCATGCTGGTCTCGGCGAGCCGCGCCGCCTGCTGGATGCGGTCGGCGGTGCGCGGGTGCGTCGACATGACGCTGAAGTTGTCGGCCGGGCGGCCTTCCTTTTCGGCCTCGATGCGGGTGTGCGCGTCCAGCTTGGCGAAGAAACTGGTCAAGGCGTGCGGGTCGTAGCCGGCCCGCGTCATGTAGCGGACGCCCAGGAAGTCGGCCTGCATCTCCTGGCTTCGGGAATAGCTCTGCAGCGCCGCCTGGGCGCCGAAGGACGCCAGATTGCCGACACCGGACGGCACGCCGAGAACACTGCCGACGACGCCGAGCGCGGTGAGGCCCAGATTGGCGGCGACGGCGTGCGAATAACGTTCGGCCGTGTGCCGCGCCGTGACGTGGCCGATCTCGTGCGCGACGACGCCGGCCAGTTCCGCCTCGTCCTCGCAGAGCGCGATCAGGCCGCGGCTGACGTAGACGTAGCCGCCCGGGAGCGCGAAGGCGTTGACGGTCTTGTCGTTCAATACGGTGAAATGGAATTGCAGGTTCGGCAGTTCCGAGACGGCGGCCAGCTTGCGGCCGAGCGACGCCACTAAGGCTTCCAGTTGCGCGTCGGAATAGGCGCCGCCGAATTCCTTCAACATCTTCGGATGCTCTTCGGCGCCGACGCGAAGCTCGTCCTCTTCCGACATGAAGGCGGTGAAGCTTTGCTCGCCGGTCGCCCGGTTCGTCGTGCAGGCGCCGAGCGCCAGCGGCGCCGCCACGGCAAGCATGGCCGCGAACGTGAAAGGTCTGCGAGAACGGATCATCGATATCTCCAGGAAACGCCTCCGCCCGGATAATCTAGTGCGGTTTCCCGAAGCCGCCAACGCCGGGCCGGTCAAAATCTCTCGATCTGTTCGGGGTGCGTGGCGACGATCATCGGCCCGTTCCGGTCCTTGAGCCAGCCGCGGACGCGGATCGTCGCGCCCTTGAACGACCGGAGGTCGATGGCGCTTTCCTCGAACAGCTTCCGGTCGCGCCGCTCGACGGCGACGGTGAAATCGGTGCGCCAATCGGCCCCGAAATTTAGATAGAGCGTCCCCTTCACGTCGACGGCGTCGCGCACCCGTCCTTCGACGATCTGGAAGGTGCCGAGCAGCGGCACCAGTGCCGCCGCGTCCGGCTCGCGGACGGCATAGAAGGAATGGCCCCAGATGCCACGTCCGGCCGCCCGCGCCGCCCGCTCGCGCTCGAGCATGTCCTCGACGCGGGCGCGGTTGTCCTTGAAGCTGTAAACTCTGGCCATGCCGCGCGTCAGCATCTCGCCCTGAACCCAGAGCGGCGAACCGCCGTCGACGACGTCCAGATGCGCCAGCCAGCGGTTGTAGCGGTCCTTGCGCACGCCGCCGAACCAGAGCCGCACCCTCTTGCCGAGGACGAGTTCGGCGAGCGCCGCCTTGGCCTCGTCGGCGAGGGGCCAGGTCTTGAAGTTGCGCCGGCCGAGCGGCAGCTTCGGCGCCTGGATGCCGACGAGGCGGATTTCCCGGCTGTCCTCGACGGGCTCCGCGAGCAGCACCGTATCGCCGTCGACGATCTCGGCGACCACGCCCTCCATGCCGGCGGCTACCGCCGCCGGCGCCGCCCAGAGAATACCCGCCGCGACGGCGGCAAGGAGGAAGCGCCGCGTCATGCCGGAAAGCCCGCGAGCGCCCGGACCTCGGCCGGCGATTTGCCGGCCTCGCGGAGCGAACGCAGCGTCGCCGCCCGGTCGCGCTTGGCGAGCCTGCGGCCGTCCTCGTCGGTGAGCAACCTGTGGAACCGGTAGTCCGGCGTCGGCAGTCCGAGCAATGCTTGCAGCAGCCGATGCACGTGCGTCGCTTCCCGGAGGTCTTCGCCCCGCGTCACCAGCGTGACGCCCTGCAGGGCGTCGTCGACGGTGACGGCGAGGTGATAGCTGGTCGGTGTGTCCTTCCGCGCCAGCACCACGTCACCGAAGATTTCCGGCCGGGCCGGCACGTCGCCCCGGTCGAGATCGCGCCACACCAGCGCGCCGGCCCGCGCCGACGCCGCCCGCATGTCGAGGCGGAGCGCATGCGGCTTGCCCGCCGCCACCCGTTCGGCGCTCGCGCTCCGGTCCAGGCCGCGACAGATACCGGGATAGACGGGGCCGTCCGGTCCCTGCGGCGCGCCGCCGGCCGACGCGATCTCGTCGGCGATGTCCTTCCGCGTACAGAAACAGGGATAGAGAAGCCCGGCGTCGGAAAGCGCCGCGAGCGCACGCCGGTAATCCGTCATGTGCTCCGATTGCACCCGGACCGGCGTTTCCCATTCGAGGCCGAGCCACGCCAGATCATCGAGAATCGCCGCCGTGAATTCGGGCCGGCAGCGGCCGGCGTCGATGTCCTCGATACGGAGCAGGAACCGGCCGCCGCTTTCCTTCGCCGCGCCCGCCGCGAACAGCGCCGAATGGGCGTGTCCGAGATGCAGGTGGCCCGTCGGCGACGGCGCGAATCGGGTGACGACGGTCATGGGTGGGCGGTATCCTGGCAACGGGTCGAGACGGCGTGACATTAGCAAAGAATTCCGGATACTTCTTTACAACCCGCGATTTCCAGGAGCCGGACCATGAGCGAAGACGACGATCTGCCAAAACTCACCGGCCCGTCCGTCGATCCGGCGAGCGGCGGCAAGCCGAAGCAGCTCGTCATCCTCTGTCACGGCGTCGGGTCCGACGGCGACGATCTGATCGCGCTGGCACCCTATTTCCAGAAAGTGCTGCCGGACGCCCGCTTCGTCGCGCCGAACGCGCCGGACCCGTTCGAAAGCGCGCCGTTCGGCTATCAGTGGTTCAGCCTCGGCGACGCCAGCCCTGAAGGGCGGCTGACCGGCGCGCGGATGGCGGCGCCGATCCTGAACGCCTTCATCGACCGGGAAATGGCGGCGCATGGGCTCTCCGACAAGGACGTGGCGCTGGTCGGCTTCTCGCAAGGCGCCATGATGTCGTTGCACGTCGGCCTGCGCCGAACGCGGCTCCTGGCCGGCATCCTCGCCTACTCCGGCATGCTGGTCGGACCCGAGGTGTTGGAGAGCGAGATCAGGGCCAAGCCGCCGGTGCTGCTCTGCCACGGCCAGGCCGACGAGGTGGTGCCGTTCGACTTCATGCCGGCGGCGCTGGCGGCGTTGCGCACGGTCGGCGTGCCGACGGAAGGCTTGGCGCGGCCGGGCGTCGGACACGGGCTCGACGACGACGGCATCAAGGCCGGCATGTTCTTCCTCGCCGATTGCTTCGACATCGACCTGCAGGGGCTGCGCGACTAGGTCCGGACGTCATCAAAGATTCACCGCGACGGATTTTGCTTTTCGCCAAGATGGTGTATTCTCCTGGTCGACCGGCCAGGAGATTTTGTGTTTCATGTCGATCGACGGTTTCCCCGCGTTGGCGTTGAACGCCGATTTCCGGCCGCTCAGTTATTTTCCCCTTTCGCTGTGGTCGTGGCAGGATGCCATCAAGGCGGTGTTCCTGCGCCGCGTCACCGTCGTCTCCGAATACGACAAGATCGCCCATTCTCCGACCCAGGAAATCCGGCTGCCGAGCGTCATCGCGCTCAAGGAATACGTGCCGATGGACCGCCAGCCGGCGTTCACACGGTTCAACGTCTTCCTGCGTGACGGCTTCTCCTGTCAGTATTGCGGCGATCTCTTCTCGGCCGAGGATCTCACCTTCGATCACGTGGTGCCGCGGTCGCGCGGCGGACGCACGACATGGGGCAACGTCGTGACGGCGTGCTCGCCCTGCAATCTCGCGAAGGGCCACAAGCTGCCAAGGGAAGTGAAGATGTTCCCGGTCAGGGCACCGGAGAGGCCGACGTGCCACGAGCTGCAAGAGAACGGTCGTTCATTCCCGCCAAATTATCTGCACGAGAGTTGGCGGGATTTTCTTTACTGGGATACCGAACTGGAAGCCTGACCGTTCGGTTCGACCGCTCAACTTTCTCTCACACCTTTGTGACGATGTGGGACGTCAACGTGACGCGCCTTTTCCGGCGTGGTGGCTACACTCCCAATCGCCGGCAGGGAGCTCGGCATTGTTTATTCACCATAGGAGACAACTTCGATGTCCATTCAGAAGAAGACCGTCGGCGTGACGCTGGCGACCGCCGCAGCCGCCCTGTTCATTTCGGGCGCCGCCATGACCGCCGCCCCGACCGCCGCGCTTGCCGACGGCGTCAAGTGCGTCGGCATCAACGCCTGCAAGGGCCAGGGCGCGTGCAAGACCGCGAAGAACGACTGCAAGGGTCACAACGCGTGCAAGGGCCAGGGCTGGGTTTCGGCTGCCAGCGCCAAGGAATGCATGGACAAGGGCGGCAAGGTCGCGAAGTAAGCGGACCGCCCTTCCGACCCTGATACGTTATCGGGGGGCCGGTTCACCGGCCCCCCAGGTACGATAATCGGGGGGCCGCCAAACCGGCCCCCAGGTACGATAATCGGGGTGCCGCAAACCGGCCCCCCGTGTCGTTTTAGTGATAGACTGTTCGCATGGGTAACGACGCGTTCACGGGCTTCGGCCTCGGTCTCAGGCCGCAGCACTTCCCGGAAATTCTCGACCGGCCTGAGGGTCGCTGGCCGGGCGTGGATTGGTTCGAGATCATCTCGGAAAACTTCATCGGTGTCGGCGGCATGCCCCGGCGCAATCTCATGCGGGTGCGCGAACGCTATCCCGTCGTCATGCACGGCGTGTCGCTCTCCATCGGCGCGCCCGATCCGCTCGACATGGAATATCTTGCCGGCCTCAAGGCGCTGATGCGCGAGTTGGAGCCGGCGGTGGTATCCGATCATCTGTGTTGGACCGGCGCGCACGGCATCAACCTGCACGATCTGTTGCCACTGCCGCTGACCGAAGAGACGCTCGTTCACGTCGCCGCGCGCGTCGGGCAAGTGCAGGGTTTTCTCGGCCGCCGCATCGCGCTCGAGAACGCCTCCACATACGTCACCTTCGAAGCGGACGGCATGACGGAATGGGACTTCATCGCCGAATTGGCGAAGCGCGCCGACTGCGAACTGCTGCTCGACGTCAACAACGTCTACGTCTCGGCCTTCAATCACGATTTCGACGCCCGGGCGTACCTCGCCGGCGTCCCGGCGGAGCGGGTGCGGCAGATTCATCTGGCCGGGCACGAGAACAACGGTGATCACATCGTCGACACGCACGACGCGCCGGTCGTCGATCCCGTCTGGGATCTCTATGCCGACGCCGTCCGCCGGCTCGGGCCGGTGCCGACGATGATTGAGCGCGACGCCAACATTCCGCCGTTCGCGGAACTGGTGGCGGAACTGGCAGAAGCCCGCCGGGTCGCCGGCGCCGCCAGGGAGGCGGCGTGATGGCCGGTCTCTCGCGCCTGTAGGAGATGTTTCAGGATCGGCTGCTGGCTGGCGCCGACGGCATCGAGGCGCATCTTGCGAAGGGTGGGCCGTTCCTCAAGGTCTATGACCACGCCTATGTGGCGCGGCTCCTGGAAGTCATGGGCGAGGACTATCCGGCCGTGCATACGCTGCTCGGCGACGACGAATTCGGCGACGCGGCCCGCGCCTATGTCCGCTCGCGGCCGTCCAGCAAACGCTCCGTCCGTTGGCTGGCGGCGACGGATCCTTGGCGGGACCTTCCGGTTCTGGCCGACATGGCGCGCTTCGAATGGCACCTGGGCCTCGCCTTCGACGCGCCGGACCGGCCGGCGCTGGAATTCGCCGCCCTGGCGGCGGTGCCGCCGGAAGCGTGGCCGTCGCTCCGCTTCGAGTTCCATCCGAGCCTCGCCGTGTTCCGGCTCGGCCACGACGTGGCGCCGTTCCAGCAGGCGGTGGCGACGGAACGGGACCCGGACGCGGCACCTGCGCCGCTCGACGAACAGGCCACCTGGGCCGCCTGGCGGGACCCGGAAAGCCTGTTGGCCCGCTACCGGGCGCTTTCGGCGGACGAGGCGGCGGGCCTTTCCCGGCTGTCGGACGGCGGCGATTTCGCCGCCCTATGCGAGGTTCTGGCGGAATTCGGCGACCCGGAACAGGCGGCCATGCGGGCGGCGGGGCTACTGCGTACCTGGACAGAGACGGGCTGGCTGGCCGATCTCTCGGCGCCGGGCATGAGCTGGTCCTGACGCCGATCCGCCCGGGGGCGGATTTCCGCCGTTTCCCCTTTGACAATCCGGCGTATTTCCCTATATTCCGCGCCTTCACGCCCGGGAATGTGGGCTGGCGGCTTTGTTTCGCCATTCCCCGCCGCCGCGGAAACGCGGGTCGGACTACCGGGACAACAACACCTGGCGAACGAGGGAGTCATTAAAATGACCAAGCGCCTGCAGTCTAAGTACAAGATCAACCGCCGTCTCGGCGTCAATCTCTGGGGTCGTCCGAAGAGCCCCATCAACACCCGCGAATACGGCCCGGGCGAGCACGGGCAGCGCCGCAAGAAGCCGTCCGACTACGGCTTGCAGCTCATGGCGAAGCAGAAGCTCAAGGGCTACTACGGCAACATTTCCGAAAAGCAGTTCCGCCGCTATTACCAAGAGGCGATCCGTCGCCGCGGCGACACGTCGGAAAACCTGATCGGCATTCTGGAGCGCCGGCTCGACGCCGTCGTCTACCGTATGAAGTTCGTGCCGACGGTTTTCGCGGCCCGCCAGTTCGTCAACCACGGCCACGTCACCGTCAACGGCAAGCGCGTCAACGTGCCGTCGTACATGGTGTCGGAAGGCGACGTGGTGGAAGTGCGCGAGAAGTCGCGGCAGGTTCCGCTGGTTCTGCTGGCCTCGGAAAGCGCCGAGCGCGACGTTCCGGACTACCTGGAAGTCAACCGCCAGCGCATGCGCGGCACCTTCGTCCGCACGCCGAAGCTGGCCGACGTGCCGTATCCGGTGCAGATGGAACCGAACCTGGTCATCGAGTTCTACTCGCGCTGATCGATCCTCGGATATTTTCGGAAAGGGCCGGCGATCCCATGCGGACGCCGGCCTTTTCTTTCTGCTAGATTTCCCGCCATGCAGACTGCTGCCGACAAGGTCCCGGGCCTGAGCGCCCTCGTCGTGATCCGGAACGAGGAAAAGATCCTCGCCGATTGCCTGTCGCGGCTTTCCTTCGCCGGCGAGCTTGTGGTCGTGCTGGATCGCTGCACCGACACATCCAAGGAAATCGCCCTGGCGCACGGCGGGACGGTCGTCGAAGGCGGCTGGGAGATCGAGGGCGAACGCCGGCATGCCGGCATCGACGCCTGCACGGGTCCGTGGGTCCTGGAAATCGACGCCGACGAATGGGTCGAGCTGGCGCTGGCGCAAGAAATCGCCGCCGCCGTCAGGGACGACACGGCGGATTTCTATTTCACGCCCATCGCCAATCACGTGCACGGCAGATGGATCAAGGGCGGATGGATGGCGGCGCTCGCGCCGGATCTGCGCGGCAGCCTGTTCCGCAAGGGCTGCAAGACCTGGGGCATGGACCGCGTGCATCCGGGGGTGAACTTCTCCGGCCGGCGCGGACCCGATCTGAAGGCGCCACTCCGTCACAACTTCGCCGCCGACATCTCGACCCTGATGGGCCGCTTCAACCGCAACACGACGCTCCGCGCCGAGGACATGGCCGCGAAGGCGTCATCGCTCCGCGATGTCGGCCGCACGCGCAGCATGGTCAGGAAGGCGTTCTCCCGGTTCTGGAAATGCTACGTTTCCCGGCGCGGCATGCGCGAAGGCGGGATCGGTTTCCTGATCTCGCTTCTATCCGCCATCTATCCGCTGGTGGCGCACCTGAAGGCGGCGGAGATGATCCGCAACCGCGACGCCGTCAACGGCGGATAAGGTCCTCGATCGTATCTTCAAGCGCCCGCACCGGCGTCTTGTCGCCGAACAGGGCGGGCGCGCGCTCGGCGATGCGGTTACGCATGTCGCCGGAGAAGTCGCCGTCGGTCGCCAGCCGGACGGCGATGCCGGCGTAACCGTCGGCGTCCGCCGCGACGAGTTCGGGCAGTTCCATCAGCGTCAGCATCGCCGAGGTGTGGCGGCCGCGCATGAAGGCGCCCGGCAACGTGACGACCGACGTGCCGGCGTGGAACGCTTCCAGGGACGTGTTGCCGCCGGACCAGCCGAAGGTATCGAGGATGACGTCGGCGCCCCGGCAATAGCCGACGAACCCGGCCCGGTCGGTCGGCGGAAGAAACTCGATCCGCGCCGGATCGACGCCCATCGCGGAGAGCGCGCCGGTGAGCCGCTGCCGGAAGGCCGCCGTCACCTCGCCGATGGGATGCGCGATGAAGCGAAGCGTCGCGTCCGGCACCTCGGCGAGTATGCGGGCGAAGGTCGCGTCCTGCGCCGGCGGCGCCTTGAACAGGCTCTGGGCGCAGAAGAGCACCGGCGCTGGGTTCTCCGGTCTCGGCAGCGGCGGGATGTCGGGACGGGGGTAGTCGATGGAAAGGCCCGGCAGGCGGATCAGGCGTTCGCGATAGTGCGCGTCGGCGCCTTCGGGCTCCATGGCCGACGCGCTCAGGAAGCCGCGCACGTGCGGCAGCCCCGTCGTCACCGGGTGGCCCCAGGACGCGAGTTGCAGGGGCGCCAGCGGTAGCGCCGCCGCCAATTGCGTCACCGGGTCCATGCCGATATCGGGATAGATCAGGACGTCGAGGCGGAGGCCGGCGATCAGCCGGACGAGCTCGGCAGGCCCTATCGGCACCAGGTGCGCCTTGTGTACGCGGGCGGCGAGGGCGCGTGTCTCGGCATCGCCGGAGCCGGCGGTCGAGATCGCGTGCACTTCGAAGCGCGCCGGATCGAGCCCCGTGACCCAGCCCGAGAACAGCCGTCCGACCGTGTGGCCGCGGAAATGCGCGGAGACGAAACCGACCCGGACGCGTTCCCCGGCCGTGCGCGCCGGTGGCTCCGCGAGGTCGGGGAAAGCGCGCGCCGCGATGCCGGCGATCATGCCTCCGTAGCGCGTCATCGGTTCGAGATCGTTGCCGCCCTGATAGGCGAGGGCGAAGGGCGTGTGCTCCGTGACGGCGCCGAGCAGATCGGGTAGCGCACTATCCGGCGCCGACCGGGCGGCGTCGGCGATGCGGTCGAGTCCCGCGAGATAACGTGCGCGGCAGTCCGCAATCTGTTGCGTCGAGCCGTAGATCTGCGGCAGCGTCAGCGCTTCCGCCCAGGTTGCCTTGACCAGACCCGGCGCGAGTTTTCTGGCCGTCTGGAAATGGCCGGCGGCCTTCTCGATGTCGTTGAGGTCGGCCAGCAGCGCGCCGAGGTTGTAGTGGGCGTCCGCCAGTTTCGGGGCGGCGGTGACGGCGCGGCTCAGGGCGTCGAGCGCACCTGCGCGCTCCCCTGATTGCCGGAGCGCGTTGCCGAGGTTGTTGAGCGCCGCCGCGTCGCTGGGTGTCCTGTCGACGACCGACTTGAGGATGCCGGCGGCTTCGTCCGGCTTGCCGGTCGCCTGCAACGCGGCTGCAAGGTTTAGGCGGATGTCGCGGTTTTCAGGCTCGGCGGCGAGGGCCTGGCGATACAGGGGAACGGCGGCGGCCACCCGGCCCTCGGCGAGGCGGATGTTGGCGAGATTATAGGCCGCGCCGGTGAACCCGGGGGCGAGCGCCATCGCCGTTTCCAGAACCTTCGCCGCGTCGGCGAGTTTCCCTTGTGCCCGTAGCGCCGCCGCCAGCGAGGCCATGACGCCGGGATCGTCGGGGGAGATGGCGAGGGCGCTGCGGAACACCGCTTCGGCGTCCGCCGGTCGACCGGCGGCCATGCGGACCAGTCCGAGGTTGGCATGGAAGGCCGCGACGCCGGGAAGATGCGCGATCGCATCCGCAATCAGGGCCTCGGCGCCGCCGTGATCGCCCGTTTGATGGCGCACGAGCCCGAGGAGGTGCATCGCCTCGGCGTTGCCTGGATTTCCCTCGAGGATGCGTTGGTATGCGGCTTGCGCGCCGGCGAGGTCGCCGGCGCGATGAAGCGTCAATGCGGCGTCGAGCAGGTTATCGTCGGAATTGCCAGCCGGCATGGTATCGGCGCCGGCCCTGGGGCGGGCTCAGGCCTGGACGTCGACCACGGCGCCGCGCTCGACGGTTCCCGCAAGGGCGCCGGGATTGGCGCGGAACTCGGCGATGGCGCGTTCGGAACGGCGGAGTTGCACCTGTTGTTCTAGGGCGAGGTCGCTTTCGCGGCTCCGCTGTTCGAGGCGGCGGACATTGCGGTCCGCCAGATACTGCTGGAAATCGTCGGGCGCCGGCTGGGTCGACGTGAGCGGCGGCCGGCCCGGCGCGAACGGCGTCGGAATCTCGTTGAGTTGCGCCTTGCGGAATTGCGCCTCGGCGTCGGCGACCTTGTTGTCGGAGACCTGCTGCTGGATGCGGTCCTCGATGCGCCGGTCCTCGAGTTGCCGGACGCGCAGATCGTCGATCTGGCGGCGGTCGATGTCGGCGCGGATGTCCTCGCGCTTGTAGCGGATGCGGTCGGCCTCGCGGGCGACGTCCTCGGCCCGGCGCTCCTCGGCGACGATCCGTTGGAAATCCTGCTGCGAGTTCGCCCGCGACGCGTCCGTTGCGGTACGGTCGATGACATAGTTATTGGCGTTCGCCTGCTGTAGGCGATTCGCACTCGCGACGACGGAAATCTCAAGCGCCATGGCTCACGCATACCTCCAGGACCGCCCGCGGGGCGGCCCCAAAAACACCCTATATTATAGGAAATTCTCCATTCGATTGCAAAACGGCGGGCGGGGAGGCCATACTCCACAGGCATTTTTCAAGCTATGACAGGGGGTTGGCCGATGACGCCGCTGGAAATCTTCATTACGGCGCTGGCCTATGTGGTATTGGCCGACCGCAAGGCCTTGCCGGAAGAGCGGGCGTCGCTGGTGGCGCTCCTCGGCAAGCACGTCACCAAGAAGGAGCTCATGCAGGCGCAGGTGCACAAATTCACGTCCGACGCCTTCGAATACGCCATGATCACGCCTTTCGAGGAGTTCCTGGCGAGCGTCGAGGCGAAGCTGAAGCCGGCGCAGATCGTGGCAATTCTCGCCAACATGTACGAAATCATGATCGTCGACGGCAATATCGTCGCCCGCGAGAAGGATCTGATCGAGGACTTCTACAAATTCTTCGATATCGACCGCCGCCTCGTCATGGCGATGCGGGAAATCCTGATGGTGAAGAACGACACAGCCATCTTCCTGCGTCAGGACCATCCGCTGAACGGCCGCGATTTCAACTTCGGCTTCATCAGCCGCATGGACACCGATATCTGATCCAAGGTTGCCACGCCGTCTGGTGTCGGGTATGAGCCGCCCATGAAGTTCCAAACGCCCCTGCTGCGCGGCACCCTGATCAAACGCTACAAGCGGTTCATGGCCGACGTCGAACTCGACGACGGCCAGGTCGTCACGGCGCATTGCGCCAATTCCGGCTCCATGGAAAGCGTGCGGGAACCCGGGTCCGAGGTCTGGATCAGTCCGGCCGACAATCCGAACCGGAAGCTCAAGTACACCTGGGAGCTGATCCGGGTCGGCAAATCGCTGGTCGGCGTCAACACGGGGCTGCCGAACAAGCTGGTTTCCGAGGCCATATCGGCGGGCAAGATCGACGCGCTTACCGGCTACGCGACGCTTCGGAACGAGGTGAAATACGGCAAGAATTCCCGTATCGACATCCTGCTCGAGGATCCGAAGAAGCCGATGTGCTACGTCGAGGTCAAGAACACGACGCTGAGGCGCGATCTCGCGGGCGGCCCGGTCGAGTTTCCGGACGCCGTCACCGAACGGGGCGCCAAGCATCTGGTCGAATTGACGGATATGGTCCGCGACGGCCACCGGGCGGTCATGTTCTATCTGGTGCAGCGTGAGGACGCGCCGGCGTTCCGCACCGCCGACGACATCGACCCGACCTACGGCCAGGCGCTGCGCAAGGCCATGAAAGCCGGGGTCGAGGTGCTCTGTTACGGCTGCAAGCTGACGCCGAAGAAGATCGAAATCGCGGCGCCGGTACCGCTGGCGCTTTGAAAAATCGTCCGGGGGGCTGTGAATTTCCGCCCCTAGGCCTTACATTCGGACCATGGAAATGAACGAACAGGCTGTAAGAGTTCCGTCCCGGGACGGCCGTTACATCAAGATTCACGGCGCCGAGGATTTCGAGGGCATGCGCCGAGCCGGCGCGCTCGCCGCCGAATGCCTGGATTTCATCACGCCCTACGTGCGGGCCGGCGTGACGACGGACGAACTGGACAAGCTCTGCCACGACTGGACCGTCGAGCGCGACGCCGTGCCGGCGCCGCTCAACTACCGCGGCTTTCCGAAGTCCATCTGCACGTCGGTCAACCATGTCGTCTGCCACGGCATCCCGGGCGACAAGATGCTGACGGACGGCGACGTCCTGAACATCGACGTGACCGTGATCCTCGACGGCTGGTACGGCGACACCAGCCGCATGTTCTATGTCGGCACGCCGAGCATCAAGGCGCGCAAGCTGGTCGAGACCACGTTCGAATGCATGTGGAAAGGGATCGAAATGGTCCGTCCGGGCACGACGCTCGGCGACATCGGTCACGCCATCCAAACGCACGCGGAAGCCAGACGCTATTCCGTCGTCCGCGATTTCTGCGGACACGGTCTCGGCCGCGTCTTCCACGATGCGCCGAACATCATGCACTTCGGCCGTCCGGGCGAAGGCGAGGTGCTGCGCGAAGGCATGTTCTTCACCATCGAGCCGATGATCAACGCCGGCCGTTTCGAGGTGAAGATTCTGTCCGACGGCTGGACGGCCGTCACCAAGGACCGCAGCCTGTCGGCGCAGTTCGAACATTCGATCGGCGTCACGGCCACCGGCTACGAAGTGTTCACGCTCTCGCCGACCGGGCTCGACTGCCCGCCCTATCCGGACTGAGGCCGTGCCGGCGCGTGGGGACGCCGGCGCCGAGGGAGCCGGGCACCGCAGCCGGCTCCGCGAACGTTTCCTGCAGGGCGGCGCCGACGCCCTTCCCGATTACGAACTCCTGGAGATGGCGCTGTTCGCGGCGCAGCCGCGCGGCGACGTTAAGCCGCTGGCGAAGCGCCTGATCAAGCGGTTCGGCAGTTTCGCCGAGGCGATCGCGGCGCCGCCCGCCGCGATCCGCGAGGTCGAGGGCGCCGGCGACGCCGCCGTCGCGGCGCTCAAGGCCATCGAAGCGGCGGCACATCGCCTGGCGCAGCAATCCGTGCTGGAAAAGCCGGTACTGTCGTCGTGGGACCGGCTGCTCGATTACTGCCGCATCCGGCTCGCCCGCGCCGAGCGGGAACATTTCCGGGTTCTCTTCCTCAACCGCAAGAACGTCCTCATCGCCGACGAGGAACAGCAGCGCGGCACCATCGACCACACGCCGGTCTATCCCAGGGAAGTGGTGAAGCGCGCTCTCGAACTCGGCGCCAGCGCCATCATCATGCTGCACAACCATCCGTCCGGCGACGCCAATCCGTCCGCCGGCGATATAGAGATGACGAAGGAAATCCGGGACGCCGCCGGCAAGCTCGGAATCGTGCTGCACGACCACGTCATCGTGTCCAGGGGCGGCACGTCGTCCTTCAAGGCGCTCGGATATCTTTAGGCCGACGCGGCGGCCTTCTTGGCGAGGCGGCGCTGCTTGCGCTTTTCCACGTACTTGAGCGATAGGACGTAGCCGATCCAGGCGGTGCCGACGGCATAGGGCAGGCAGCCGATGCCCATGGCGATGCCGAGTTCCTTGGCGAGCAGCGCGATCAACTCACCGACTGCCGTCCAGAAACCGGCGTCGGCGGAAAAGGCCTCGTTCCAGGAATGCAGGAAAGTGCCGTAACCGGAGATGTCGTCCCAGTTGCCGCGCATCACCTGCCCGGTGATGTAGAAGACGTAGTAGATCGGGAACATAGTAAAGACGTTGGTGGTCCACGTCCATGCGCACGAAACGACGAGACTGAAGTCGAGCTGCTTGAACGGCTTGAAGGCGAGCCACGTCATCAGACAGAGATACATCTGAATGCCGACCAGCGGCGTGAAGGCCCAGAACATACCGACGGCGACGCCGCGCGCGGTGTATTCAGGCGGGTGCTTGGAGCGCCGGAGCGGCACCACCAGCTTGAGGCGCGTGAGCCGTATGGCCTTCTCGAGGCAGCCGCGGCCGTTTGCTGAATTCGTTGCCATGACGGATGTTTCCAGTCGGGTGGGCGCGATATTGCCAGAAATTCAAGGGTCTACAATGCCGATCCGGCGGCGCCGCTCGCTCTCGGGGCCGCCATCGGGACGGGGTAGACGAAGTCGTGCGTTACCGGTCCGGTGCGTTCGTACCCGCGCGCCAACAGGGTCCCCCGGTTCGCGTTCATGACGACGGCGAGCCGGGTCGTCGGATTGAGAATGGGATGGTGCACCCAGTCGAAGCCGTCATCTGCGCCGTCGCGGGTTTCCTGCATCAGCTTCCGCCGTCCGGGGCTGTCGATGCCCCGGTAGCGTCCCGGGACGGGTCGGCTGATCCAGTGATTGGCGCAGGCCGTAGGGCCTTCGTGGACGGTCGCGGCGTCCTCCTCGCGCTCGATCAGGCAGGACTGGCCGGGCTCGACGCCGCTCAAGGTGAAGAACGCCGGGATGGAGAGGGGGGTCTCCGTCAGCACGCGCTTGGCGTCGTCGTAATTTTCGCATTCGTCGAAGATGCGGCGGAGAACGTGCGTCGGCGGCGCCGCGTCGCGCCGCCACAGCCGGGTGCGGTTGACGATCCAGTCGAACCAGCACGACGGCGTCCATTTCCGCATCGGCGGCTGATTGATGGCGGCGGAAAAGCGGCCGGGCGCCATCGCCGTGGCGACGCCGACGAATCCGGGCCAGGTGACGTTGAAATAATCGCCGGCCGGCCCCCGGAAGCGGGCGACGATGACGTTCCGCCCCAATCCGTCGAGCGGCCAATCGAGGGTGCGCAGCATGCGGTTGCCGTCGCCCGCCGGGTCGGGGCCGGCGCCGGTGGTGCAGGACCACTCGTAGGAGAGATTGAGAAGCCAGGCGCCCGGCCAGCCGGCGGCATCGGCGATGGCGGCGATCTCGGGGTTCAACGGATTTCCCTGGCGCAGCAGCCATTGCCGCGACACCCGGTCGCCGACGGACATGGCGAGGGTGCCGTAATGCGCCCGCCCGGCCGCCATGATGTGCTGGAAGCCGGCCCAATCGGCGCGGAGCGTGGCCAGCGGGCCGCCGTCGGTGGCGTCGATGTAGGGGATGTCGGTGTCCGGCGTCACGATGTTTACCCAGATGGCGATTTCCGATACATGGCCCAAGATACCTGGATTTCCCAGGGCACATCACGTAAATCCTCCGTGACACGGCCCCGGTGGACTTTCATGTCCGCGTCCGGGGCGTATAATTTTCCGGCCCGACCAGGAGAGAGCCGACATGATCCCGCGCTACAGCCGCCCCGAAATGACCGCCATCTGGGAACCGGCGAACAAGTTCCGCATCTGGTTCGAGATCGAGGCGCATGCCTGCGACGCGCTGGCCGACATCGGCGTCATTCCGCGCACGGCGGCCAAGGCCGTCTGGCAGCACGGCGACAAGCCTTATACCGACGCCCGAATCGCCCGAATCGACGAGATCGAGCGGGAGACCAAGCACGACGTCATCGCCTTCACGACCGAGCTCGCAGAGCAGGTCGGCGAGGACGCCCGTTTCGTGCACCAGGGCATGACGTCGTCGGATGTGCTCGACACCTGCCTCGCCGTGCAGTTGAAGCAGGCGGCCGACATTCTGCTCGAGGACATCGACGTCCTGCTCGCCGGTCTCAAGCGCCGCGCGCACGAGACCAAGCTGATGCCGTGCATGGGCCGTTCGCACGGCATTCATGCCGAGCCGACGACCATGGGCCTCAAGTTCGCCCGCTTTTACGCCGAATTCGCCCGCAACAAGGCGCGGCTCGAAGCGGCGCGTGCCGACATCGCGACCTGCGCTATTTCCGGCGCCGTCGGCACCTTCGCCAACATCGACCCGGTGGTCGAAGCACACGTGGCCCATAAACTGGGCCTGACGCCGGAGCCGATCTCGACGCAGGTGATCCCGCGCGACCGGCATGCGCAGTTCTTCGCGACGCTCGGCGTCATCGCCAGTTCCGTCGAGAACGTCGCCATCGAGATCCGGCATTTGCAGCGGACGGAAGTGCGCGAAGCGCAGGAATACTTCGCGCCCGGCCAGAAGGGCTCGTCGGCGATGCCGCACAAGCGCAATCCGATCCTGACCGAGAACCTTACCGGCCTCGCGCGGATCGTCCGCTCGGCGGTGGTGCCGGCGCTCGAAAACGTGGCGCTCTGGCACGAGCGCGACATCTCGCACTCGTCCGTGGAACGGATGATCGGCCCGGACGCGACGATCACGCTGGATTTCGCGCTGGCGCGTCTCGCCGGGGTGATCGACAAGCTGGTCGTCTATCCGGACAACATGCTGAACCACCTGAACGCCTTCGGCGGCATTCACGACGCGCAGCGGGTGCTGCTGACCTTGACGCAGAAGGGCGTCAGCCGCGAGGACGCCTACAAGATCGTGCAGCGGAACGCCATGCGGGTGTGGAAGAGCTTCGGCATCGACCAGGACAATCCGGAGCGGCCGCCGGTACTGGACGCGGACGAAAAGGCGGCCGCCGAGCACGACAACCGGCTGTTCTTCTTCCTCTCGAAGGACGAGGAACTGATGAAGGTGCTGGGCGTCGCCGATCTCGAGGCGCTGTTGGCCGAGGACTCGCTCAGCTATCACGCCAAGCGCGTCGACACGATCTTCAAGCGGGTGTTCGGCTGAGCGGCCGGATGCCGCCTCTTCCGATTAGGCCTTGGCTTCGCTCTTGACCTGATCGAGCGTGACGCTTTCCAGATCGCCGATCTTCTTGCGGATCTGATCTTCCGTCACCGGCGCCTTGTGCTTGGCGATGTCGGCCATGACCTTGCGGATCACGTCTTCGTCGCCCGGTTCGTCCAAATCGGCGATCACGACTTCCTTGGCGTAGGCGTCGGCGTCGGAGCCGCTCATGCCGAAGATTTCGGCGAGCCACAGACCGAGCAGCTTGTTGCGGCGGGATTGCGCCTTGAACAGCAACTGCTGATCCATCTCGAACTTACGTTCTTCGCCCTTTTCGCGCTTTTTGAACCCGTCGGCCATCGAACTGCTCCTAACTTCCCTGCGCGGCGGTGTCGCCGTCCGGGGATATTTAATGCCCCAAGCGCCTTCCCGCAACCTCGACGGGGCCTAAATCCGCTACCCTGGCGGGACCGTCACGAAGCGGTTATGTGTGTGTCATGTGCACCGTCGTCATGCTCCGCCGCCCCGACGCCGACTGGCCGCTTCTTTTGGGCGCCAATCGCGACGAAATGCGTGGCCGTCCCTGGCGGCCGCCGGCCCGCCATTGGGACGACCGGCCGCACGTCGTCGCGGGCCTGGACGAGGAGGCGGGCGGCACCTGGATGGGCATGAACGACGACGGTCTCGTCGCCTGCGTCCTCAACCGGCCGGGCTCGTTGGGGCCGGCGGCCGGCAAGCGGTCGAGGGGCGAACTGCCGTTGGAAGCCCTCGGCCACGCCGAGGCACGGGCGGCGGCGGACGCCCTGCAACACCTGGATTCGGCCGCCTACCGCTCCTTCAACATGGTCGTCGCCGACGCCCGCGAGGCGTTCTGGCTGCGCTCCATGGGCGACGGCGGGCCGGTCCAGGCGATGCCGGTGCCGGACGGCGTCTCGGTGTTGACGGCGCACGATCTCGACGACACGTCGTCGGCCCGGATCGGCCGCTATCTGCCGAAATTCCGGGCCGCGCCGGCGCCCGACGCCGACGAAGGCGACTGGTCCGGCTGGACGGCGCTGTTGGCGGACCGCGACGGCGAGGACCGCGCCGGCGAACGGACGGCGATGAACGTCGGCGCCGTGGACGGGACGGGCTTCGGGACCGTGTCGTCGTCGCTGGTGGCGCTCC
>JAYOFL010000028.1:0-43217 GCA_038117205.1 Rhodospirillales bacterium
CGCCCTGACGCCGAACGCCGAGGCCCCGGCGCCGCCGGCACAGCCGGTTCAACCGGTGACGGAAGCGCCGACGACGATCAGCGAGGAACTGTCGCCGCGCGCCGCTGGCCGCGACGAGGACCAGCCGGTGACGGCGGCGAAGGCCGGTGCCGAGGTCGGCAAGGACCGGGTGGCGTTCCGTTTCGATTTCACGGAGCCGGTGGCGGCGGCGGCGTTCCGCCGTGGCGGCGCGGTCTGGATCGTGTTCGACAAGCCGACCACCGTGGATACGGCCGCCCTGAAGGCACAGGCCGGCGAGATGGCCTTCGAAATCCTGCAGATGCCGAACCGGCAGGGGACCGTGCTGCGTATCCGCACCAGCCGGCGCTTCCAGCCGGCGCTCAAGCGCGACGGGCTCGCCTGGGTCGTCGATCTGGCCGACCGCGACCTGCGGCCGGAAACGCCGCTCGAGATCAAGGCGCAGCCGAATTCGCCGGTCGGCGCGCGCATCTTCATTCCGGTGCCGGAACCCGGTCAGCCGATCGCCATCGAGGACCCCTACATCGGCGATAATTTCGTCGTCGTGCCGGTGATCCCGCTCGGTCACGCGGTCGGACGGGCCTATACTTTCGCCCAGTTCACCATGCCGATCGCGGCGCAGGGCGTCGTCATCAATCCGTTGATCGACGATCTGCGCGTCCGCTCGTTGCGCCAGGGGATCGAGATCGGCAGTTCGCGCCGCCTCGCCATCTCCGAAGTCTCGGCCGACGCCGAGGCGAACGCCCGGCTGGCGGCATCGCGGCCGATGCAGAAAGCCCTCGAGGGGCTCGAAAAGTTGCAGACCCCGACGTCGGATTTCCGCCGCCGCCGCCAGGAGCTGGAAGGCGTCGCGGCCATCGCCAAGGGTAGCCTGAAACAGGAAGCCCGCATGACGCTGGCGAAGTTCTTCTTCGCCAATGCCTATGCCCCGGAAACGCTCGGTGTGCTCCGGGTCATGATGGAGACCGAGCCCGAGATCGAGAACACGCCGGCGTTCCGGGTGCTAAGGGGCGGCGCCGGCTTCCTGCTCGGCCGCTACGAGGACGCCGCCGCGGACCTCAATCATCCGAGCCTCGACAATAACGACGAGGGCCGCATGTGGCGGGCGGCGACGCGCGCCATGGAAGGCGACCGCATCGGCGCGGCGCGCGATCTGCGCTTCACGGGCTCGGTCGCGCGCGACTACCCGCGCGCCCTCAAGATGCCGCTCGGCACGCTGATCGCGGAAGTGGCGGCGGAAACGGGCGATAGCCAGGGCGCCAAGCTGTTCATCGAGGCGCTGGGATTGGAAAACCCGACGCCGTCCGAGACGGCGATGCTGCGCTTCGCTGAAGGCAAGCTGCTGGAGCTCGACGGCGACTACGACGGCGCCATCGGCAAGTGGGAAGAGGTGCTGGAGAGCGAGCACCGCCCGTCCCGTGCCCGTACCCGGGTCGCCCTCACGGAGATGCTGCTCAAGCTTCGCCGCATCGACCACATCGAGGCGATCGAGGAATACGAGGCGCTCCGCTACATCTGGCGCGGCGACCGCTACGAGTTCCAGAACCTGCGCCGGCTCGGCTCGCTCTATCTCGACGAGGGGTATTATCGCGAGGGCCTTGAGGCGCTCAAGCAGGCGGCGACCTATTTCCGCGAATACCCGGAAGCGCCGGAAGTGACGAAGCAGATGAGCGATGCCTTCAACCAGTTGTTCCTGGGTGGCGGCGCCGACAAGATCGACCCGGTGAAAGCCATCGCCATCTACAACGAATTCAAGGAACTGACGCCGGCCGGTGCGCGCGGCGACGAGATGATCCGCCGCTTGGCCGATAAGCTGGTCGAGGTCGATCTGCTCGACCGGGCGGCGGGCCTGCTGCGCGGTCAGGTGCAGTTCCGCCTGCAGGGCGAGGAAAAGGCGCGCGTCGGGGCGCGGCTGTCCCTGATCTATGTGCTTGCCCGTGAGTTCCAGCAGGCGCTGGAAGTGTTGGACGGTAGCAACGCGCCGAACATTTCGCCGGAATTGCAGACGCAGCGCCGCCACCTCAGGGCGCGGGTCATGATGGGGTTGGGCCGGAACGCCGACGCGCTGGCCCTGCTCGACAAGGACGAAAGCGAGCAGGCGGAGCTTCTCCGCACTGAGCTCTTCTGGCTGTCCGGCGACTGGCTGCAGGCGTCGCAGGCGCTCCGCAACCTGGTCAGGATTTCCAACGCCAAGCCGGGGCAGCCGTTGAACGACCGGCAGGCGGCGCGCATCCTCAACTACGCCGTTACCCTGACCAATTCCGGCGGTGAGCGTGCCGTCGACCGATTGCACCGCGAATTCGGTCCAGCCATGGCCAATACCAAGTTCGCCGAGGCCTTCAATCTCGTCACCGGCACGCCGATCGCCGGCATGATCAACCCGGCGACGGTGCCGGGCCGGGTCGAGGAGGCGGAAACCTTCCTCGCCGCCTACCGTTCCAAGCTCAAGCAGGGCGTGCCGCTCAGTTCCATCAACTGAGGTTTCCCCTCCGGGACGTCCTCCCGGTCATTCCCTTGGCCATCCCGTCGCATCCTCCGGAATCCACCTCCTAAAACATGATTTACCGGTTGTTAACGAACCGGGCAGATAATGCCTATCGGAAATCGTTTGGAAATCCGTGTTACAGGCACGGCGCTCCGGCGATACCGAGCGGCCACACAGGGGACGGCGTATGGAACTCGACAAACTGACCCTATTCTCGGCGGTCAAGAAGCGCCTCGGCTGGCTGTCGCAGCGCCAGGAAGTGTTGGCGCAGAACATCGCCAACTCGGACACGCCGAGATATCGGGCGAACGACCTAAAGGCTTACGATTTCAAGGATATTCTGGCTCAGGAACACCGCCAATTGAACATGGTGACGACCGGCGAGGGTCACTTGCCGGGCCGCCGCAAGCGTATCCGCGACTTCGCCGAGCAGGAAATCCGCAAACCCTTCGAGACCAACCCGACAGGCAATTCGGTGGTGCTCGAAGAGCAGATGGCGCACGTCAACGAAACCCAGACCAAGCACAAGCTGACGACGGAACTCTATCGCAAGCACCTCGGCATGATCCGCATGGCGGTGCGTTCGAGCGGCGGCGGCTGATCGCTGAAACCGGGACCAAGAGGGCATCATGGACGACCTACTCAAGACGTTTCAGATTTCCGGTTCGGGCATGCGCGCGCAGGGCGCGCGGCTCCGGGTGATCTCGCAGAACATCGCCAACGCCGATTCCCTGCCGCAGGATCCGAACGGAAAGCCGTACCGGCGTCAGACCATCACCTTCCGCAACCAACTCGACCGGGCCACTGGCCTCGACACGGTCCGCGTCAACAAGGTGCAGCCGGACCGCTCCGAGTTCGGGCGGCGCTACGAACCGAATCATCCGGCGGCGGACGCCGACGGCTACGTGCTGACGCCGAACGTCAACACGCTGATCGAAATGATGGACATGCGAGAAGCGCAGCGGTCCTACGAAGCGAATCTGAACGTCATCAAGACGTCGCGTTCGATGCTGATGAGCACGATCGACGTGCTCCGCTAGACCACACTGAAAAGTCGGGCGGCGAACGGCGCCGAACCCGGAACGGGAACGAATACAAGGGGAGAACCCGAACATGACCAACGCAACGATGGGCTTCGCCAAGGCGGTACAGGCCTACAACAACGTCGCCCGCGGCGACGCCTTCGGCGGCCAGGGGAAACCGGCCACCAACGTCGCCGGATCCGGCGACGAATTCGCCAGCCTCGTCAGGAGCGCCATCGACGAAGCCATCAAGATCGGGCAGCGCAGCGAGAGCCTTTCCATCAAGGGCGTCAACGACCGTGCCGACCTCAACCAGGTGGTGACCGCGGTTGCGGAGGCCGAAGTCACGTTGCAGACTGTCGTCGCGGTGCGCGACAAGGTCCTCGAAGCCTACAAGGACATCATTCGCATGCCGATCTGACGCGTCGGTGGGCGTCCGAGCCCGGTCGGCCGTCACGGTTTCGGAGGTCGGACATGGACGAAACGGCGGTCCTGGACGTCGGACGTGACGCGCTGTTCGTCATCCTCAAGGTGTCGGCGCCGATCATGGTCGCCGGCCTGCTGATCGGCCTCCTGATCGCCTTGTTCCAGGCCCTGACGACGATCCAGGAAATGACCCTGACGTTCGTCCCGAAGATACTCGTCATCTTCCTGGCCGTGATCGTGTTCCTGCCGTTCATGATGCATTCGGTCATCGAGTTCTCGCGCGAGCTATTCGACAAGATGATCGCGCTCGGCATCAGTCCCAGTTGACGGCGGCGGGCCGGATGCTCGAGGAATTTCTCAGGCTCAACATCTGGATGTTCTTCCTCGTCGTCGCCCGCGTCGGCACGGCGATTTCCATGCTGCCGGGCTTCGCCGCCGTGTACGTGCCGGTGCGCATGCGCCTCGTCTTCGGATTGGGCGTCAGTTTCCTTCTGATGCCGGCGGTATCGCAATATCTGCCGCCGCTGCCGGCCAGCGCGGCGATGCTCGTCCTGATCGTCGTCGGCGAGGTTCTGGTCGGCGCCTTCATGGCGACCATCGCGCGGGCGCTGTTTTCCGCCCTACAGGCGGCCGGTACCTTTATTTCCTACTTCGCGTCGATGGCAAACGCCATGATTCAGGACCCGATCGCCGAGCAGCAGAGCTCGATCGTCGCCGGATTTCTCAGCACCATGGGAATCCTCCTGATGTTCGTCACCAACATGCATCATCTGATCCTGCGCGCGCTGGCCGACAGCTACACGCTCTTCACGCCGGGCGCGGCGCCGATGCTGGGCGACATGTCCAATCTCGTCACCCGGCACGTCGCCGACGCCTTCGCGCTCGGCTTGCAACTGTCGGCGCCGTTCCTGCTGGTGGCGCTCGTCTACTACATCGGGCTCGGCATCCTCGGCCGTCTGATGCCGACCCTGCAGGTGTTCTTTTTCGGAATGCCGTTCCAGATTTCCGCGCAGTTCTGGGTGCTTACGGTCACGGTTTCTGGCATTATGATGGTCTTTCTTGAGCGGTTCGGCGCCGCTTACGCGCCGTTCCTGGCGCCGTAGGCTGGAGAACGCCGAAGCGCGGGGGTGGGCATGGCCGAAGAAGACGACGCACAAAAAACAGAAGACCCGTCAGACAAGAAACTCGCGCGCGCCCGCGAGAAGGGTCAGGTCGCGTCGTCGCAGGAAGTCAAAAGCTGGATGGTGCTGCTCGGCGGCACCGCCGGCATCGTCTTTCTGGCGCCGTTCATGGCGCAACAGCTCCGCGTCGCCAGCACCCGCTTCATTGAGATGCCGCACGCCATCGACGTGGACTCCGTGTCTCTGCAACGGACCATGATCGACGTGCTGACGGACGTCGCCCTGGCGTCGGCGCCGCTGTTCGGCCTGCTGCTGGTTCTCGCCCTCACCGGCAACGTCCTGCAGGTCGGCTGGCTGATGGCGCCCGACAAGATCATGCCCGATCTGTCGAAGATCTCGCTGGTCAGCGGCGCCAAGCGGATGTTCTCGTCGAAGGCGCTGGTCGAATTCCTGAAAGGCATCCTGAAACTGGTCGTCGTCGCCGTCGTCGCCTTTGGCGTCACCGTGCCGATGCTGGGCGACATCGAACTGGTCTCCGGCGTGCCGCTGGTCGAGACGCTGGACCGCATCTACGCCCTGGCGATCCGCCTCGCCGCCGCGTCCGTCGCCGTCATGACGGTGATCGCCGGTTTCGACTTCGCGTGGCAGAAGTACAGCTTCCACAAGGACATGCGGATGTCGAAGCAGGAAGTGAAGGACGAGCACAAGCAGTCGGAAGGCGACCCGCAGGTGAAGGCGAAGATCCGCCAACTGCGTCAGCAGCGCGCCCGCCAGCGCATGATGTCGCGGGTGCCGCAGGCGGACGTCGTCATCACCAACCCGACGCACTACGCCGTCGCCCTCGAATACAAGATCGAGGAGATGGCGGCGCCGGTGCTGGTCGCCAAGGGCATGGACCATCTGGCGCTCCGCATCCGCGAGGTCGCCGAGGAAAACGACGTGCCGATCGTCGAGAACCCGCCGCTGGCCCGCGCGCTTTACGCGTCGGTCGAACTTGAGGACCAGATACCGCCGGAGCATTTCGTGGCGGTCGCCGAGGTGATCGGCTACGTCATGCGCCTCAAGGGAAAGTTGCCGCATTGACGGCGCCGCAGAGATGAAGGCGGCGCGTCAGGAATCCATGGCCGCTGCCGTCCCCGAGCCGGTGAAGCCGCGCCGGGGGCCGCATCGGGGGCCGTCGGCGTTGATGCCGGCGCTGGTCGCGCTCGTCGCCGCGGCGGCCGCCGCCTACGTCTGGTTCGAACAGCCGTCCAACCGCGAGCTCGGCACCCCGGCGCTAGCCGTCATTGCCCTAATCTTCGCGCTCTGGGCCGCGCACGCGGCGGGCCGCAGATCGCAACGACAGCGGGGCGGCGACCGCCGCGGGCAAGGCTTCGACGCCACCTCGGCCGCCATTCTGGTCAGCGACGGCGGCGGGGCGACCCAGGAATCGAACGCCTCGGCGCGGCATCTGTTCGCCCAACTGGGGCTGGTGCCGGGTACCGGGCGCGAACTGGAAGCCCTCGGCATCGAGGCGCAACCCGACGCCGACGCCGGTTTCGCCAGGCTCGCCGGCCGTGTCGTGCGGTGGCGGTCGCGCCGGCTGCCGGGCGGCGACGGCCGCGTCTGGCAGCTCGACGACGTCACCGAGATCGTCAAGGGACACGCCGAATTGCAGCGCGAGAACGCGGTCTTGGCCGATATCTTCGAACGCCTGCCGCTCGGCTTTCTGTCGGCCGGCGCGGACGGCGGCATCGAGCGCGCGAACACGGTTCTCGCCGGCTGGCTCGGCGTCGATCCCGTCGATCTGGTCGGCCGCTCGCTCGGCGAATACATCCTCGACGCCAAGGAAGGCGGCGAGCTTGCCGGCGTCAGCATGGGCGTCGTCACTCTGCAGCCGGTGGACGGCGAGGCCTTCGTCGCGACCCTGATGCAGACGGCGCACATGGCCGACGACGGCGAGACGCCGATGTATACGCGTTCGCTCTTGATCCGCGACGTGGCGCTCGACGTGCCGCCGGACGATATGGCGGAGGACATGGCGGCGGCGGATTACGGCGACGGCGCCGAAGACGACGGCGGCGAGTTCGCGATGCTGGTGCAGCGGCTGCGCTGGCTCTACCACGAGGCGCCGGTCGGCATCGTCTTCCTGGACACCGACGGCCTGATCGCCGGCTGCAACGCCGCCTTCCGGCGCCTGCTCGGCTCGGCGGACGACGATCCGACGGCGACGGCGTTCGCCGATCTGCTGGCGCTGGAGGACCGGGACGAGGCGGCGGCGGTGCTCTCCAAGGTCGTCATGGGCATCGGTCACGGCGCGCACCTGGAAGGGCGGCTGATGCGCCTGGACGGCGGCGAGGTGGCGGTCAACCTGACGGCGGCGCGGGTGACGCAGGGCGACGACACGATCGGCCTTGTCCTGCATCTGATCGACACCACCGAGCAGAAGAACCTGGAGGTGCAGTTCACCCAGTCGCAAAAGATGCAGGCGGTCGGGCAACTGGCGGGCGGCGTCGCGCACGACTTCAACAACCTGCTGACCGCCATGATCGGCTTCTCGGACCTGCTGCTCGCCAAGCGCGGCCCGGACGATCCGGATTTCGCCGACATCATGCAGATCAAGCAGAACGCCAACCGGGCGACCAATCTGGTCCGCCAGCTTCTCGCGTTCTCCCGGAAGCAGAAGCTGGAACTTGAGGTGATGGACATCACCGAACAGCTGGGCGATCTCTCCAACCTGCTCGGCCGGCTGATCGGCGAGACGGTCGAGTTGCGAATGGACCACGGCCGCAATCTCGGCGCCGTGCTGTTCGACCGCGGCCAGTTCGATCAGGTCATCATCAATCTCTGCGTCAACGCCCGCGACGCCATGCCGGGCGGCGGCACGCTGACCGTCCGGACGCGCGGACGCGCCCTCGACAAGCCGACGCCGCGCGGCCACGACGTCATGCCGGCCGGCGACTACGTGGTGATCGAGGTCGCCGACACCGGCACCGGCATCCCGAAGGAGAACCTGGAACGCATCTTCGAACCGTTCTTCTCGACCAAGGAAGTGGGGGCCGGCACCGGGCTCGGGCTTTCCACCGTCTACGGCATCGTGCATCAGGCCGGCGGCTACATCTTCGTCGACAGCGCCGTCGGGCAGGGGACGACGTTCTCGATCTTCCTGCCGGTGCATGCCGCCGCCGAGGACTTCCGCGCCGCCGACGTACAGCCGGCGGCGCCGGTGGCGGACGGCGATCTGACCGGCCAGGGGACGGTGCTGCTGGTCGAGGACGAGGACGCGGTCAGGCTGTTCGGCGCCCGGGCGCTCCGCAACAAGGGCTACGACGTCCTGGAAGCGACGGACGGGGAGACGGCGCTCGACGTCATCGCCAACAGCGACCGGCCGATCGACATCATCATTTCCGACGTCGTCATGCCCGGTATGGACGGCCACACCATGGTCAACATCGCCCGCCAGGAATTGCCGGGCGTGAAGGTGATTCTGATGTCCGGATATTCCGAGGACGTGTTCCGCGACGGCGTCGGCCGCAACGAGGGAATCGAGTTCCTCGGAAAACCGTTCACGCTCAAGGCCCTGGCCGCCAAGGTCAAGGAAGTGCTGGAGCGCTGACGTTTCGGCGTGCGGCGCGACTCGTATCGAAACCGATACGAATGTGGCCTGAAATTCACGGAACGTTCCTCGTACAATTCTAAATAAATATAATAAAACCAATTAGTTAAAAATTTTGTTGCCAATAAGAACAAAATATGTACAAATGCGCTCGTTGAATCGCCCCTGTCATTGTGCCAAGAACGGAGACGCATCATGAGTAGCCCCTCCCTGCGTGTTGTGGAGAAGGACAGCAACGTGGACAAGAACAAGGCCCTCGAGGCCGCCGTCAGCCAGATCGAGCGCGCCTTCGGCAAGGGCTCCATCATGCGGCTCGGCCAGCGCGACGTGATCGAGATCGCCTCGATCTCGACCGGCTCCATCGGCCTCGACATCGGGCTCGGCATCGGCGGCGTGCCGCGCGGCCGCGTCGTCGAAATCTATGGTCCGGAAAGCTCCGGTAAGACGACGCTGGCGCTGCACATCATCGCGGAAGCCCAGAAGAAGGGCGGCACGTGCGCCTTCGTCGACGCGGAACACGCGCTCGACCCGGTCTATGCCCGGAAGCTCGGCGTCAGCGTCGAGGAATTGCTGATTTCGCAGCCGGACGCCGGCGAACAGGCGCTGGAAATCGCCGACACCCTGGTGCGGTCCGGCGCCATCGACGTGCTGGTGATCGATTCGGTCGCCGCCCTCGTGCCGCGCGCCGAACTGGAAGGCGAGATGGGCGACGCCCACGTCGGCCTGCAGGCCCGCCTGATGAGCCAGGCGCTCCGCAAGCTGACCGCCTCGGTGGCCCGTTCCAACACCCTGATCATCTTCATCAACCAGATCCGCATGAAGATCGGCGTGATGTTCGGCAACCCGGAAACCACCACCGGCGGCAACGCCCTCAAGTTCTACGCCTCGGTCCGCATGGACATCCGCCGCATCGGCGCCATCAAGGACAAGGACGAGGTGGTCGGCAACCAGACCCGCGTGAAGATCGTCAAGAACAAGCTGGCGCCGCCGTTCAAGGTCGTCGAATTCGACATCATGTACGGCGAGGGCATCTCGAAGATGGGCGAAATCCTGGACCTCGGCGTCAAGGCCGGCATCGTCGAGAAGTCGGGCGCCTGGTTCTCGTTCGAGAGCGAGCGCATCGGCCAGGGCCGCGAGAACGCCAAGACGTTCCTCCGCGAGCACCCGGAAATGTCGCAGAAGATCGAGGCGCTGATCCGCCAGAACGCCGGCCTGATCTCGGAAGACATGATGAGCGGCGCAGATTCCGACGAGGAAGCGGCCGCCGCCGACGAAGGCGGCGAGGAAGCGGCCCTCGCCGACGATTGATATCTCTCCCGCCCCGGCTCGCGCGGCCGGGGCGCCCCCGATTTCACAAGTTCGATCCCCGTCGAAAGGGTCCCGGATGCGGCCCTAGCCTAGGCTAGGCCCATCCGGGCTTTCGGGCGGGCTTTCGGGGGGCCGATCAAGAGCCCGGGCCCCGGAAATACCCGGTCCCTGGACACTCCGCCGGCAAGTGGCTAAAAGCATCGGTCCGCCCGCGCCTTATCGGTGCCGGGCCTGGAATTTCGCGCCGATCGAACCCAGGTTTAGACCATGCAGACCGTCAACGATATCCGCCAGGCATTCCTGGACTATTTCGCCAAGAACGGCCACCAGCAGGTGGCGTCGTCGCCGCTGGTGCCGCGCAACGATCCGACGTTGATGTTCACCAACGCCGGCATGGTGCAGTTCAAGAACGTCTTCACCGGCAACGAGACGCGTCCCTACAGCCGCGCCGTCACGTCGCAGAAGTGCGTTCGCGCCGGCGGCAAGCACAACGACCTGGAGAACGTCGGCCACACGGCGCGCCACCACACGTTCTTCGAGATGCTCGGAAACTTCTCGTTCGGCGACTACTTCAAGGAGCTCGCCATCGAGCTGGCGTGGAACCTGGTCACGAAGGAATTCGGCCTCGCCAAGGACAAGCTCCTTGTCACCGTGCATTCCTCCGACGAGGACGCGGCGGCGCTGTGGCGGATGATCGCCGGCCTGCCGGAGGAAAAGGTTATCCGCATCCCGACGTCGGACAACTTCTGGGCCATGGGCGACACCGGCCCCTGCGGCCCGTGCTCGGAAATCTTCTACGACCACGGCCCGCACATTCCAGGCGGCCCTCCGGGCTCGCCGGATCAGGACGGCGACCGCTTCATCGAAATCTGGAACCTCGTCTTCATGCAGTTCGAGCAATTGACGCCGGACGAGCGCGTCGAACTGCCGAAACCCTCCATCGACACCGGCATGGGCCTGGAGCGCATCGCCGCCGTCATGCAGGGGACGCACGACAACTACGAGATCGACATGATGCGGGCGCTGATCCGCGCCTCGGCGGACGCGTCCGGGACCGAGGCCGACGGCCCGCACCGCATTTCGCACCGGGTCATCGCCGACCATTTGCGGGCGTCCACGTTCCTCATCACCGACGGCGTATTGCCGTCAAACGAGGGCCGCGGCTACGTGCTTCGCCGCATCATGCGCCGCGCCATGCGGCACGCGCACATGATGGGCTGCCAGGACCCGCTGATGTGGCGGCTGGTACCGGCGCTGGTCCGTGAGATGGGCGACGCCTATCCGGACCTGAAGCGTTCCGAGCCGTTGGTGACGGAAACCCTCAAGCTCGAGGAAACCCGGTTCAAGAAGCTCCTGGACCGCGGCCTCAAGCTGCTCGAGGAAGCGACGGACGGCATGGATGCCGGTTCGACCCTCGACGGCGAGACGGCGTTCAAGCTCTACGACACTTACGGTTTCCCGCTCGATTTGACGCAGGACGCCCTGAAGCCCCGGAAGATTGCCGTGGACGGCAAGGGCTTCGACGCCGCCATGGCGCGCCAGCGGGCGGAAGCCCGCAAGGCCTGGGCCGGGTCCGGCGACGCCGCCACGGAAACCGTCTGGTTCGAGACCCGCGACGATGTCGGCGCCACGGAATTCCTCGGCTACGGCACGGAAAGCGCGGAAGGCCAGATCGTCGCGCTGGTCGCCGACGGCAAGCGCGTCGACACCGCGAAGGACGGGCAGACGGTCGCCGTCGTCCTCAACCAGACGCCGTTCTACGGCGAGTCCGGCGGCCAGATGGGCGATACCGGCGAGATCGTCACCGCCGACGGCGCCAAGCTGCAGGTGACGGACACGCAAAAGCGCGTCGACGATTTGCACGTGCATTTGGCCAAGGTCGTGTCGGGCGCCGTCAAGGTCGGCGACCACGCCAAGCTGACGGTCGATCACGACCGCCGCTCACGGCTCCGCGCCAACCACTCGGCGACGCACCTGCTGCACGAGGCGCTGCGCCGCCGCTTGGGCACGCACGTGACGCAGAAGGGCTCGCTGGTGGCGCCGGACCGGCTGCGCTTCGACATTTCGCATCCGAAGGGCATCTCCGCCGAGGAACTGGCGATGGTCGAGAACGACGTCAACGTCGAGATCCATCACAACGTCCCCGTGACGACGCGCCTGATGTCGCCGGACGAGGCGGTGGCGGCCGGCGCCATGGCGCTGTTCGGCGAAAAGTATGGCGACGAGGTCCGGGTCGTCTCCATGGGCGGGGACGGCGACGGCAGCAGTTTCTATTCGACGGAACTCTGCGGCGGCACGCACGTCAGGCGCACTGGCGACATCGGCATCTTCAAGGTGCTGAGCGAGTCCGCGGTTGCCGCCGGCGTGCGCCGTATCGAGGCGGTGACGAGCGATGGTGCCCGCGCCTATTTCGCCGAGACCGAGCGCACCCTGCAGTCGGTGGCGGCGGAATTGAAGGCGCAGCCGGCGGAAGTGCCGGGCCGCGTCAAGGCGCTGATCGAGGAACGCCGCAAGCTGGAACGCGAGCTCGCCGACGCGCGGAAGAAGCTCGCCATGGGTGGCGGCGCCGCCGCCGGCGGCAACGGCAAGGCCGCCACCAAGGACATCGGTGGCATCGCCTACGCGCCGAAGCTGGTCGACGGCGTGCCGGCGAAGGAACTCAAGGGCCTCGTCGACGAGATGAAGAAGCAGTTGGGCTCCGGCGTCGTCGCCGTGGTCTCCAACACCGACGGAAAGGCGTCGCTGGTCGTCGGCGTCACCGAAGATCTGCTCGGCAAGGTCGACGCGGTGACTCTGGTTCGCGCCGGTTCGGAAGCGATCGGCGGCAAGGGCGGCGGCGGCCGTCCCGACATGGCGCAGGCCGGCGGTCCGGACGGTGCCAAGGGCCAGTCGGCGCTGGACGCCATCGAGGCCGCGCTCGCCGGCTAAATCGAGTTTACTCCCCCTGGAAGTACCGGCCCGGCGTCCGTCCGAGGGCGCGCCGGAACATGGCGATGAAGGCGCTCTGGCTTGCGTAGCCGAGATCGAGGGCGACGGTCGTCACGCTGTCGCCCGACGCCAGCCGCGCCAGGGCCGCCAGCAGCCGCACCTGCTGGCGCCATTGCCCGAAGGTCAGTCCGGTGTCGGTCAGGAACGCGCGCGCCAGGGTGCGGGCGCTGGCGCCGGTTTCCGCCGCCCAGTCTTCCAGCGTGCGGGGGTCGTCCGGCGTCGCCAGCAGGGCGTCGGCCACGGGTTTCAGGCGCGGGTCTATGACCATCGGCAGGTGCAAGGGCGTCACCGGCAGTTCGCGGATCTGATCGAGCAGGACCTGCACCAGGCGTCCGTCCGGCCCGTCCGGGTCGAAGCCGTCGGCGATGTCCATGGCGGCCAGGATGAGTTCCCGCATCAGCGGGCTCACGGTGACGACCGAGCAGCCTTCCGGCAGGCCCGGCACGTCTGGATCGACGTAGACGGAGCGCAGCGACAACGGCCCGCCCTGTGCCCGCACATGGTGCGCGATGCCGGGCGGTATCCAGACGGCGCGCTGCGGCGGCACCACCCAGATGCCGGCCGGCGCCGTCACCTGCATGACGCCGCTGGCGGCGAACAGAAGCTGGGCGCGGCGGTGCCGGTGCCAGTCGATGAAATGGTCGGCCGGCACTTCGCGCCGGCGGGTGACGACGAGGCCGATGCCTTCGTCGACGCCGGACACCGGCGCCACTTCGGGGGCGGCGCCGTGCCGCAATGTCATATTCTCGGTATTATCTGTCATTGCACGCCATATTAGACGGGTGGCCGGGCTGTTAAAACCGATATCGGGAACGGCCACGTTTCCCTGACTCGAAAGCCCCCCTTATCCTTCATGCCCGCCAGGCGGATGAAGCCGGCGGTCCATTGGGACGAGGGGGGCGCTTTCAGAAATCGCGGGACGCGAAAACGGCTTGTCATCGCCGCCGCCGCCCCGCATATGCCTCATGAGGCCGGGGAGAAAACACGCATGACCGACGGAAGACTGTTCGCGAACGGTTGGCGAAGCCGCGAGGTTTTCCTCGTGATGACGGCGGTCGCCATGCCGATCTCGTTTTCGACCTGGCAGGCGCTGTTCAACAATTTCGCCGAGAACCAGGCCGCCTTCACCGGCGTCGAGATCGGTTTCGTGCAGAGCTTCCGCGAGGTTCCGGGCTTCCTGAGTTTCACCGCCGTGCTGTTGTTGCCGTTCTTCCGCGAGCAGTCGTTCGCGCTGGTCTCCCTCGTGCTGCTCGGCATCGGCACCGCCATCACCGGCTTCTATCCGTCGTTCTGGGGCCTGATGGTGACGACCTTCGTCATGTCCGTCGGCTTCCACTATTTCGAGACGCTGCACCAGTCGCTGGCGTTGCAATGGACGGAAAAATCGACGGCGCCGGTGGTGCTTGGCCGCATCGTCAGCGCGCGGTCGTTCGCGGCGTTGATCTCGTTCGGGCTGATCTATCTGTTCCTCGACATCGGCGGCGTCTCGCTCACCTGGGTATACGTCATCGGCGGCGGCGTCACGGCGGCGATCGCGCTCTGGGCCTGGATCGCCTTCCCGAAATTCGAGGCCGCCGTCGAGCAGTCGAAGAAGATCGTGCTGCGGCGCCGCTACTGGCTCTGGTACGCGCTGGTCTTCATGTCCGGCGCCCGGCGGCAGATCTTCGTCGTCTTCGCCGGCTTCCTGATGGTGCAGAAGTTCGGCTTCACGGCCGGCGAGATGAGCCTGATGTTCCTCGCCAATATGGCGGCGACGATCTATCTGGCGCCGCGCATCGGCCGCATGATCAAGAACATGGGCGAGCGCCGCGTGCTGATGATCGAATACGTCGGTCTGATCGGCGTCTTCACCGGCTATGCCTTCGCCACCGAGGCCTGGATGGGCGTCGGGCTCTACATCGTCGACCATGTCTTCTTCGCCATGGCCATCGCCATCAAGACCTATTTCCAGAAAATCGCCGATCCGGCGGACATCGCGGCGTCGACGGGCGTCAGCTTCACCATCTCGCACATCGTCGCCATCGTCATTCCGGCGGCCTTCGGCTTCCTGTGGCTGACGTCACCGGCCTACGTCTTCCTGGCCGGGGCGGCCATGGCCGGGGTATCCTTGGCGCTCGCGTTCATGGTGCCGCGCGATCCGGAGGCCGGCAACGAGTCGGTGGTCTTCCGCGTTCAACCGGCGCCGCAACCGGCCGAATAGGGGACCGATGAGCAAACGTTTCGAAGGCACCGAGAACTACGTCGCCACCAACGATCTCAAGATCGCCGTCAACGCCGCCGTCGGGCTGGAACGCCCCCTGCTGGTCAAGGGCGAGCCCGGCACCGGCAAGACCGTACTGGCGGAAGAGATCGCCAAGGCCTTGGGCGCGCCCCTGATCCAATGGCACATCAAGTCGACCACCAAGGCGCAGCAGGGGCTTTACGAATACGACGCGGTGGCGCGCCTGCGCGACAGCCAGTTGGGCGACGCCCGCGTGCACGACATCTCCAACTACATCGTCAGGGGCAAGCTATGGGAGGCCTTCGCCAGCGACGTCCGCCCGGTGCTCCTTATCGACGAGATCGACAAGGCCGACATCGAGTTTCCGAACGACCTGCTGCTCGAACTCGACCGCATGGAGTTTCACGTCTACGAGACCCGCGAACTTGTCCGCGCCGTCAACCGGCCGGTCGTCGTCATCACGTCCAACAACGAAAAGGAACTGCCGGACGCGTTCCTGCGCCGCTGCTTCTTCCACTACATCAAGTTTCCGGACCAGGACACCATGCGCGCCATCATCGACGTGCATCATCCGGGCGTGCAGAAACGCCTCGTCAAGCAGGCGCTGGAAGTCTTCTACGAACTGCGCGACGTGCCGGGCCTCAAGAAGCGGCCGTCGACCTCGGAACTGCTTGACTGGATCAAGTTGCTGATGATCGAGGACATTCCGGTCGAGGCGCTGCGATCGGGCGACCAGAAGGACCTGATCCCGCCGCTCTACGGCGCGCTCCTCAAGAACGAGCAGGACGTGCACCTGCTGGAACGTCTCGCCTTCCTCAATCGCCGCGAGGGGCGCTGACGGTTTCCGGCCGGCGCGGGTGACGGGCCGGCCGTTTCGTGGTTTGATTTCCGCATGGACAGCCTGATCGACCCGGCCAGGATCGAGGCGCTGCTCAGGGAAGCCTGGGCCTGGATCGACCTGCATGTGCTGACGTGGCAGGCGGTCATGCAGGCCTTCGTCATCGTCGGCGTCTACGGCGTGGCGCGCTGGCTGGCGCCGGCGGCCGGGCGGCGGCTCGCGGCGCTCGCCCAGCATCCCAAGTTTCCGAAGCTTCTGACGCCGTTGATGCAATCGCTGCAGCACCTCGTGCTGCCGGTGATCTGGCTGGCGCTGCAGTGGTTCACCGTCTTCGCGGCGGCCGGCGCCGGCTGGCCGAACCGGCTGATCGAAAGCGCCGTCAGCCTGCTCACCGCCTGGGTCGTGATCCGCTTGGCGTCCGGCTTCATCCGCGATCCCGGCTGGTCGAGCACGCTCGCCGTCGTGGCGTGGTCGGTGGCGGCGCTCAATCTCCTCGGTCTGTTGACGCCGACCATGCGGACCCTCGATCTGATGGCGTTTTCGCTCGGCGATATCCGGATTTCCGTGCTCGGCCTCATCAAGGCGGCCGTCGTGCTGGCCGCCATGCTGTGGCTGGTCGGCGTCGTCATGCGCCTGATCGAGCATCGGCTTGCCGGCGCGACGACGCTGTCGCCGTCGGCCAGGGTGCTGTTCGGCAAGATGATCCGGGTCATCCTGATCGTTCTCGCCTGCGTCGCGGCGCTGGAAAGCGTCGGCATCGACCTGACAGCGCTGGCCGTCTTCGGTGGCGCCATCGGTCTCGGCCTCGGCTTCGGCTTGCAGAAGGTCGTCTCGAACCTGATGAGCGGCGTCATCCTCCTGATGGACAAGTCGGTGAAGCCCGGCGACGTCATCGCCATCGGCGACACCTTCGGCTGGATCAACCGGTTGGGCGCGCGCTACGTCTCGGTCATCACCCGCGACGGCACCGAACATCTGATCCCGAACGAGGAATTGATCAGCCAGCGGGTCGAGAACTGGTCCTACTCGGACACCATGGTCCGCCAGAAGTTTCCGATCGGGATTTCCTACACTTCCGACGTCAAGCTGGCGATGTCGCTCGCGGTGGACGCCGCCTTTGAGACCAAGCGCGTCCTCAAGGACCCGGCGCCTGTCTGCCGTCTGATGAATTTCGGCTCGGACGCTGTCGAGCTTGAACTCAGGCTCTGGATCAACGATCCGCAGCAGGGCGTCGCGAACATCCGGAGCGACGTGCTGCTTCGGATCTGGGAGCTCTACCACGAAAACGGCATTGAGTTTCCGTTCTCGCAGCGCGACCTTCACATCAAGTCGTCCGTGCCCATCGAGGTGCGGAGCGCCGCCGCGCCCGATCCGAAATCCGGTACCTAGGCATGTTCATCGACTTCTTTCTCAAGCTCCGCGACGCCAGCGTGCCGTGTTCGCTCCGCGAATACCTGACGCTGGTCGAGGCCGTCGACGGCGGTTTCGCCGAATTCGACGTCGAGAATTTCTACTATCTCAGCCGGTCGTGCCTGGTGAAGGACGAGCGCAACCTCGACAAGTTCGACCGTGTGTTCGGCGAGGTCTTCAAGGGCCTGGAGCATCCGGAAGAGGAGGGCGCCGGACACGGCATCCCGGAGGAATGGTTGCGCAAGCTGGCCGAGAAGGTGCTGACGGACGAGGAGAAGAAGCAGATCGAGGCGCTCGGCGGCTGGGACAAGCTGATGGAGACCCTCAAGAAGCGCCTCGAGGAACAGAAGAAGCGCCATCAGGGCGGCTCCAAGTGGATCGGCACCGCCGGCACGTCGCCGTTCGGCGCCTACGGCTACAATCCGGAAGGGGTGCGCATCGGCCAGGACGACAACCGTAACTTCAGCGCCGTCAAGGTGTGGGACAAGCGGGAGTTCAAGAACCTCGACGACACGCTGGAACTCGGCACGCGCAACATCAAGGTGGCGCTCCGCCGGTTGCGCCGTTTCGCCCGCGAGGGCGCGCCGACGGAGCTCGATCTCGACGGCACCATCCGCGGTACGGCCCGCAAGGGGTTCCTCGATCTACAGATGCGCCCGGAGCGCCACAACGCCGTCAAGGTGCTGCTGTTCTTCGATGTCGGCGGCTCCATGAACCCGCACATCCGCACCATGGAGGAGCTGTTCTCGGCGGCCCGGAGCGAGTTCAAGCACCTGGAATACTTCTATTTCCACAACTGCATCTACGAACGCGTCTGGCGCGACAACCGCCGCCGCCAGACCAACGTCATGTCGACGTGGGACGTGCTGCACACCTTCCCGCACGATTACAAGGTGATCGTCGTCGGCGACGCGTCCATGAGCCCCTACGAGATCGTCATGCCGGGCGGCAGCGTCGAGCATTGGAACGAGGAGCCGGGCGGCATCTGGCTGCAACGGTTGCTGCGAGTCTATCCGAAGACGGTCTGGCTCAATCCGATCCGCGAGGACTGGTGGGGCCACACGCAGTCCGTCGCCATGATCCGCGAGTTGATGGAGGGCCGGATGTTCCCGCTGACGCTGGCCGGCCTGGAAGGCGCGATGCGCGAACTGACGCGCTGAGCCGTCTGCTTACTTCGCGTCCTTGGCCATGCGCATGCTGACGATCCGGTCCGGCTCGTCGACTACGCCGCCGCGCTTCGGGTCGCCCTTCTTGATCCAGTCGACGTGTTCCATGCCCTGGATCACCTCGCCCCAGATCGTGTACTTGCCGTTCAGGTGCGGCGCCGGCGCCAGCATGATGAAGAACTGGGAATCGCCGCTGTTCGGGTCCTGCGAACGCGCCATGCCGACCATGCCGCGATAGAACTGCTCCCGGTCGGTGAATTCGGCCGGAATGTTCTGACCGGAACCGCCGGTGCCGTCGCCCTTCGGGTCGCCGCCCTGCGCCATGAAGCCCTGGATGACGCGATGGAACGTCAAGCCGTCGTAGTACTTCTGGCGAACCAGTTCCTTGATGCGGATGACGTGCTTCGGCGCCAGGTCCGGCCGCATTTCGATGACGACGCGGCCCGACTTGAGATCGAGGTACAGGGTGTTTTCCGGGTCGGCGGCGCTGGAAACGTCGGTCATGGCGGTTAACCCGATAAGCAGCGCGAACGCGAAACCGAAGGCACGGAACATGGGGCGCTCCATCGTTGAATGATTGTGGCGATTGTTGTCGGCGTCAGTCGAATAATGCGTCGATTTCCGATTGGCTCAAGCCCTTGCCTTCGAGTTGCGGGCCGTTCAGCAGTTTTTCGTCTTCCGTCTTCAAGATGGCCGGCTTGACGTTGACCATGGCGAGCTCGGTTTCGCCCCAGATGCCGACGATGGAATTGACGCGGGTCTCCACGTAGGACAGCGACTTCATGATCTTGTTGACGCGCTGACCGGTGATGTCCTGGAACGAGCACGCCTCGAAGATCACCTGGCCGTTCTCCGACATCTTGTCGAGCAGGGCGTTGGCGGCGGCCTTTCCCTTCACGTGCTTGCGCAAATCCTCGATCAGTTCGTCCGATCGTTCGACCGATTCCATGATGGTGTTCGTCGCGGCTTCCGTCGCCTTGATGATGGCGGCCAACTGGTCGGCCATCGAGTCGAAATTGTGTTCCTCGTCGGCGGGCCGGCTGATGGCGGCGATCTCTTCCTTCACACGCTGGATGTATTGGAAGAGGCCGATCAGTTCTTTCTTGAGTGTTTCCGGATCCATGAGTGTCGCGTATCCCAGTATTTTAACGCGTCCGATTGCCGCACCCCGGTCGGACAACGTCGGCTAATCACACACTCTAGCGGTAAATATAAGCCAGGAAAACCCGCTACGACGCCGAACCCGGAGCACGCGAAAATGCATCCAGAATGGCCCGCGCGGCCTCGCTTGGCGTGCGGTCGTCGGCGCGCACGGCGGCCTCGAGATCAGCCGCCAGTCCGGCCACCGCGGGGTCGCCGGTCAGCCTTTCCAGCAGCGTCGCCGTGACTTCGTCCCACATCCAGTCCGCCGCCTGATCGGCGCGGCGGCGGGCCGTTTCGCCGTTTTCCGTCATCACGTCGCGGAATTCCAGCATGGCGTTCCAGACGCCGTCGATGCCGTCCCGGGTGTGCGCCGAACACTTCAGGACCTTCGGCCGCCAACCTTCGCCGTGGCCGCCGCTCAGCATGTGCAGCGCCGCGCCATAATCGCGGAACGCCCGGTGCGCGGCCGGCTTCAGATCACCGTCGTCCTTGGTGACGACGAGCATGTCGGCCATCTCGACGATGCCCTTCTTGATGCCCTGCAGGTCGTCGCCGCCGCCCGGCGCCACCAGCAGGACGAACATGTCGACCAGCTTGGCGACCGCGTATTCCGACTGCCCGACGCCGACGGTTTCGACCAGCACGACGTCGAAGCCGGCGGCCTCGACGGCGAGCACGGTTTCCCGCGTCCGGCGGGCGACGCCGCCGAGGGTACGGCCCGAAGGCGACGGCCGGATGAAGGCCCGCTCGTCCCGCGACAGTTCCTCCATGCGGGTCTTGTCGCCGAGTATCGAGCCGCCTGTCTTCGGGCTCGACGGATCGACGGCCAGCACGGCGACCCGGTGGCCGGTCGCGATGGCATGCAGGCCGAGGGCCTCGATGAACGACGACTTGCCGACCCCGGGCACGCCGGAAATGCCGATGCGGACGGACTTGCCGGTTTGCGCCAGCAACTCGTCGAGCATCCGCGCCGCCTCGGCGCGGTCCTCGCCGCGCGTCGATTCGATCCGCGTGATGAGCTTGGCGAGCGCGCGCCGGTCGCCGCTCCTTACCGCCGCCGCCGGATCGCTCATGGCTTCTTGGGCTTCGCCGCCGGAGACTTCCGGGGCTTTCCGGGGGCGGCCGGGTCCGCCTGTTTCTTCTTGGCGCGGGTCGTCAGGGCGTCGCCGAAGGCGTGCATGGCCATGAACGTCAGTTTCTCGCGCTGCTCCGCCGGCAGATCGTCCAGCAACTTCTGCTTGCCGCGCTGGATCGCCATCGCCTCCTCGATCAGGCGGCGGCGGTCGGCGGGCATGTTCTTCTTGCGCTCCAACTCGTCCTCGGCGGCCTGGATGGCGTCGCGGATCAGGGTCTCCGGCAGCACGTCCAGTAGGCCGTCGTCCGGCTCCGCCGGGGCGGTTGCGGGTTTGGCCGGCGGACGGTCGGGCGCCGCCTTGCCGTCCTTTTCGCGTTTGATAGCGTCGTATTTCTCGCGGGCACTCTTGTCCATGACGACGGAAAGCAGGGCGCGGGAAAAGAATTTGCCGATCATCGACATTCCTAGTGTTGCCGGCCAATTGTCGCCGGCCCAGTGGCGCCAGTTTGCGCCAAAAAGGGCGCGAATCGCCTGATAACGGTAGGAGCATGAATTTTCCTTGTAAACTTAGATATGCCCTGGCGTCGCCATATGACCGGTCATAAACTCGCATCATGAGAAGAAACAGAAACGCCAAAATCGTCGCCACCCTGGGGCCCGCCAGCAGTTCCGAAGAACAGATCGCCGCGTTATTCCAGGCCGGCGTCGACGTTTTTCGGATGAATTTCTCGCATGGCGATCACGCCGACCACCGCCGCCGTTTCGATGTGGTGCGGGGTCTGGAGGAGAAATTCGGCCGCCGCATCGGCATCCTACTCGACCTGCAGGGGCCGAAACTGCGGGTCGGCGACTTCAAGGGCGGCTCCGTGCAGTTGCAGCCGGGCGCGCGGTTCCGCCTGGATTTGGATAAGAAGCTCGGCGACGAGAAGCGGGCGCCGCTGCCGCATCCGGAAGTCTTCAAGGCGCTGGAAGAAGGCACCGACCTGCTGCTCGACGACGGCAAGCTGCGTCTCAAGGTGCTCGGGCACGGTCCCGATTGGGCCGAGACCGAGGTCGTGGTCGGCGGCACGCTGTCGAACCACAAGGGCGTCAACGTGCCGAGCGTGCTGCTCGACGTCAGCGCCATCACCGACAAGGATTTGCAGGACCTGCGCTTCGGGCTCGAGCTCGGCGTCGATTGGGTCGCGCTCAGCTTCGTGCAGCGGCCGGAGGACGTGGCGGCGGCTAAGAAGTGGATTTCCGGCCGGGCGCCGGTGATGGTCAAGCTCGAGAAGCCGGCGGCACTCGGTACGCTGGACGAAATCATCGACCTTTGCGACGCCGTCATGGTGGCGCGCGGCGATCTCGGCGTCGAGATGCCGACCGAGGACGTGCCGGTCATGCAGAAGCGGATCGTCCGCGCCTGCCGCCGCGTCGGCAAGCCGGTGGTCGTCGCGACGCAGATGTTGGATTCCATGGTGCACGCGCCGACACCGACCCGCGCCGAGGCCTCCGACGTGGCGACCGCCATCTATGACGGCGCCGACGCCGTCATGCTGTCGGCGGAAACGGCGGTCGGCGAGTATCCGGTCGAGAGCGTGACCATGATGGAGCGGATCATCCGCCGCGTCGAAAAGGACTCGCTCTATCGCGAAATGCGCGAGGCCGAGCGCCGGGCGCCGGAAGCGACGGCGGCGGACGCCATATCGGCGGCCGCGCGCCAGGTCGCCGACACCATTTCGGCGGCGGCCATCGTCACCTTCAGTTCGACCGGCTCGACGACGCTGCGCGCCGCCCGCGAGCGTCCGGTGGTGCCGATCCTGGGCCTGACGCCGCGCGCCGACACGGCACGCAAGCTGGCCGTCGTCTGGGGCGTGCACTCGGTGCAGACGGAAGACTGTCACGCCTTCCGCGAGATGGTGACGAAGTCCATCAGCGCCGCCAAGAAAGAGGGCTTCGCCGACCCCGGCGATTCCATCGTCATCACCGCCGGCGTGCCGTTCGGAACGCCGGGCGCCACCAACATTCTCCGCATCGCCTGGGTCGAGTAGGAATTGTCCGCGACCGATCAAGGTGCGACCGTCCCGGGCGAGCCGGGGCAGGAACAGCGCCGCGCGGCCGTCGGCGGCCTCTGCGCGTTCTCGGCCTTCGGCATCTGGGCGCTGCTGCCGGTCTATCTGAAATTCCTGGTGCATGTGCCGGCGGCGGAAATCCTGGCGCACCGCATTCTCTGGTCGGTGGTGTTCGTCGGCGTCGGCGTGGCGCTGTTCAGGGGCGGCGCCGAGCTCATGGCGGTCGCCCGCAGCGGCCGGCTGGCGCTTCGCCTGGCCGTCGCGGCGTTGCTGGTCTCGCTCAACTGGATCGTCTTCATGACGGCCGTCGCCGAGGGCTACATCCTGGAATGCAGCCTCGGCTATTTCATCAATCCCCTCGTCAACGTGCTGCTGGGCGTGGTGTTCCTGCGTGAGCGGCTGACCCGCGTGCAGTGGGCGGCGGTCGGATTGGCGGCGGCGGGGATCGTCAATCTGGCGGTGCAGTTGGGCGTGCTGCCCTGGATATCGCTGACGCTGGCGTTCCTATTCGGCTTCTACGGACTGGTCCGGAAGACGGCGCCGATCGGCGCCGCCGGCGGCCTGTTGGCGGAGACCCTGTTCCTGGTGCCGTTCGCGCTCGCCTATCTCGGCTATCGGCACTGGATCGGCGAGGGCGCGTTCATGGCGCACGGCTGGGTGACGGACGGGCTGCTCGTCATGGCCGGACTGGTGACGGCGGTGCCGCTGATCCTGTTCGCCGCCGCCGCCAAGCGGCTGCGCTACGCCACCGTCGGATTTTTCCAATACATCGCGCCGACGGGGCAGTTCCTGCTGGCCGTCCTGGTCTACGGCGAGACGCTCACCGACGCGCATCTCGTCACCTTTGCCTTGATCTGGACCGCGCTCGCTCTCTATTCCATGGACATGTTCCGTCGCAAGGGGCGCGCCGCCGCATGATTCTGCAACTGTTCCAGATCATCCTCGAGGTCGTCGCGCCGGTCGCCATCTGCGCCGGCATCGGCTTGGTCTGGGCGCGCCAGGGCCGGTCCTATGACACGGTCATGGTGACGACGCTGGTCTCGAACATCGGCGTGCCGTGTCTGGTCTTCTCGACGCTGACCAAGGTCAATCTCGACATCGCCTCCTTCGCCGAAATGGGGTCGGCGGCGTTGCTCAGCTACATCATCTTCTTCGCCGTCGGCGGTGTGGTCCTGAAGGCGCTCAAGATGCCGATCCGCACCTTCCTCAACCCGACCGTCTTCGGCAACGCCGGCAACATGGGGCTGCCGCTCAGCCTGCTGGCGTTCGGCGACGCCGGCCTCGCGTTCGGCATCACCTATTTCGTCGTCAGCGTGATCCTGATGGTGACGGCGGGCATTTCCGTGGCGTCCGGCAACTACCGGCCGCTCGACGCCTTCAAGCAGCCGTTCATCTATGCCGTCGCGGCGGCGGTGACGGTCATGCTGACCGGTGTCCATGTCCCCAAGGTCGTCACGTCTACGACGTCGCTGCTCGGAAACCTGACGATCCCGCTGATGCTGATCACGCTCGGCGTCTCGCTCGCCAAGCTGCAGATCGTCGGCCTCAAGCGGGCGCTGCTGATCTCCTTCCTGCGGATCGGCGTCGGCGTCGCCGTCGGCTATGGAATCTCGGCGCTGTTCGGACTGGAAGGCGCGACGCGGGGCGTGCTGATCCTGCAGTCCGCCATGCCGGTGGCGGTGATGACGTTCCTGCTCGCCGAACGTTACGGCGCCGACGGCCGAGAGGTGGCCGGGGCCGTCGTCATTTCGACCGCGTTCTCGTTCGTCTCGATGCCGGTGCTGCTCTGGCTGCTGCTTCCCTGAGGGAAAGTCACTCGGCGGCTCGGGGCGCGCGCTCCGGGTGCAGGAAGGCGTCCATGAGATCGGCCTCGCAGGCTTTCGCCGCCTTCACGTTCGCATCCTTCACGTGGCCGAAGCCGCGCATCCGCATCGGCAGGCCGGCCAACTGCACCGCCGCCGAATGATTGCCGGGCGATAGCTTGTCGAGGATGACGGCCAGCGTCGCCTCGTAGTCGGCGATCAATTGCCGCTCCATGCGGCGCTCGTCGGTGCGTCCGAAGGGATCGAGCGACGTGCCGCGCAGCACCTTCAGGGGCGCGAGCAGGCGGAAGGCCGTCATCATCCAGGGACCGTAGGCCTGTTTTCTGAGGTGCCCGGTCGCGTCGCGCTCGGCGACGAGCGGCGGCGCCAGATGGAAGGTCAGCTTGCCGCCGGGCTGGAACTGTTCGCGGAGCCGGCGCTGGAACCGGCCGTCCGTATAGAGCCTGGCCACCTCGTATTCGTCCTTGTAGGCCATCAGCTTGAAGAGCCCGCGCGCCACCGCTTCCGTGAGCGCCCGATTGCCCGGCTGGGCCTTCGTCTCGGCCGCGGCGATGCGCTCGACGGCCGCCTTGTAACGGGCCGCGTAGGCGGCGTTCTGGTAGGCGGTCAAATCGGCGATACGGCGCTCGATAAAGCCGTCCAGGTCGAAGGCCGTCCGCGAGCCGCCCTCCATCCGGCCGATGACGGCATCGACGGCGGCGGGGTCGTTGGCGACGCGGCGGCCCCAAGTGAAGGCGGCGACGTTGAATTCGACGGCGACGGCGTTGAGTTTGATCGCTTCCAGGATCGCGTCCAGGCCGACCGGCAGCAGGCCCTTCTGAAAGGCGAAGCCGACCAGGAACATGTTGGCGGCGATGGTGTCGCCAAGCAGCCGCCGCGCGAGATCGGTCGCTTCGACGAAGTCGGCGCCGTCCGTACCGACGGCCTCGTCCAGGGAGGCGCGGATGGCGCCGGACGGGAATTGCAGGTCGGGCGTGCGCGTGAAATCGGCGGTCATGGTCTCGTGCGCGTTGACAACGGCGCGCGACGCGCCGGCGGCGAGCTTGCCCAAGGTTTCCGCGTCGCCCGACGAGATCATGTCGCAGCCGATCAGGAGGTCCGCGCCACCGGCCGAGATGCGGACGGCGTGAATCTGCGACGGATCGGCGGCGAAGCGCAGATGGCTGTAGACCATGCCGTTCTTCTGCGCCAATCCGGCGACGTCGAGGATCGAGACGCCGAGACCTTCCAGATGCGCCGCCATGCCGAGCACGGCGCCGATGGTGACGACGCCGGTGCCGCCGATGCCGGTGACGACGATGTTGTAGGGATTGTCGAGGGGGGCGCGTGCCGGCTCCTGCAGGGCCGGGAACGGTACGTCGCCGA
Source organism: Rhodospirillales bacterium (assembly GCA_038117205.1). Lineage (GTDB taxonomy): Bacteria > Pseudomonadota > Alphaproteobacteria > Rhodospirillales > Casp-alpha2 > JAQBZY01. The sequence continues at coordinate 26,056 of JAYOFL010000028.1, forward strand.
CGGCGCGGCCCTTCAGCGGTTCCGCGCCCTCAAGCGTGACGAAGCTCGGGCAGAAGCCGTTCAGGCAGGAGAAATCCTTATTGCAGGCGGATTGGTCGATGGCGCGCTTGCGGCCCAATTCGGTCTCGCGCGGAACCACCGACACGCAGTTGGAGGCGACGCCGCAATCGCCGCAGCCTTCGCAGACGTCTTCGTTGATGAAGACGCGCCTGGCCGGGTTCGGGTACTTGCCGCGCTTGCGGCGGCGGCGCTTCTCGGCGGCGCAGGTCTGGTCGTAGATCAGCACGGATACGCCGCCGACCTCCCGGAGATCGCGCTGCACGGCGTCGAGATCTTCCCTGTGATGGATCGTCGTGTCGGCGGCGAAGCCGGCGCCGAGGGGGTACTTGTCCGGTTCGTCGGTGACGACGCAGATGCGTTCGACGCCCTCGGCGCGAACCTGCCGGGATATCCGCATCGGATCGAGCGGGCCGTCGTGCGTCTGGCCGCCGGTCATGGCGACGGCGTCGTTGTAGAGAATCTTGTAGGTGATGTTGGCGCCCGACGCGACGGCGGCGCGGATCGCCAGGATGCCGGAATGGAAATAGGTGCCGTCGCCGATGTTGGCGAAGATGTGCTTGGTTTCCGTGAAGGGCGCCTGGCCGATCCAGTTGGCGCCTTCGCCGCCCATGTGCGTGAAGGTCTCGGTGCGGCGGTCCATCCAGATCGCCATGTAATGGCAGCCGATGCCGGCGGCGGCGCGCGATCCTTCCGGCACCTTTGTCGACGTATTGTGCGGGCAGCCGGAGCAGAAATAGGGAATGCGCTTGGTGGTCGCCACGCTGGGTGTGGACAGCGCCGCTTCCTTGCGGTCGAGGAACGCCAGCCGGTCGGCGATGCGCTGGCTGGTGTGGAACTTGGCGATACGCGCCGCGATGACCCTGGCGATGCGGGCCGGCGTCAGCTCGCCGGCGGACGGCAGTATCCAGTTGCGGTTCTCGTCGAACTTGCCGATGACGCGCGGCCGCACGTCTTCCCGCCAGTTGTAGAGCTGTTCCTTGAGCTGGTTCTCGATTACGGCGCGCTTCTCCTCGACGACGAGGATTTCCTCCAGCCCTTCCGCGAAGTGGCGGGCCGAATCGCGCTCGAGCGGCCACGGCATGGTGATCTTGAACAGGCGGATGCCGATCTCGGCGGCGCGCTTTTCGTCGATGCCGAGATCGTCGAGCGCCTGCAGCACGTCCATGTAGGACTTGCCGGTGGCGGCGATGCCGAGCCTGGGCGTCGGGCTGTCGAGCGTGATGGTGTTGAAATTATTGGCGCGCGCGAAGGCGAGGGCGGCGTAGATCTTCGAGCGGTGCAGACGCATTTCCTGCTCGAGTGGCGGGTCCGGCCAGCGGATGTGCACGCCGCCGGCCGGCATCTCGAAATCCGTCGGCAGCACGAAATCACCGAGCGAGGGGGCGACCGAAACCGACGCCGAGGTGTCGACGTTGTCGGTGATGCACTTCATGCCGACCCAGAGACCGGCGTAGCGGGACATGGCGAATCCGAGCAGGCCGAGGCGGAGAATCTCCTGCACGTTGGCCGGATGCAGAACGGGGATCTGCACGTCGATCAGGGCGTGCTCGCTCTGGCTCGGCACGGTCGAGGATTTGCAGGCCGGGTCGTCGCCGGCCAGCACCAGGACGCCGCCGTTCGGCGCCGTGCCGGCCAGATTGGCATGCCGGAAGACGTCGCCGGAGCGGTCGACGCCGGGGCCCTTGCCGTACCAGACGCCGAAGACGCCGTCGTACTTGGCACCCGGATGCAGGCCGATCTGCTGCGTGCCCCAGAGCGCCGTCGCCGCCAGGTCCTCGTTCACGGCCGGCTGGAACTTGACGTCGGCTTCCGTCAGCAGCCGGCGCGCGGCGCCGAATTCCTTGTCGATGCCGCCCAAGGGCGACCCGCGGTAACCTGTGACGTAGCCCGCCGTATTCAGGCCGGCGGCCCGGTCGAGGCGTTCCTGCATCAGGACGAGGCGCACCAGCGCCTGCGTGCCGGTCATGAAGACCCTGCCCGTATCGAGGGTATACTTATCCTCGAGCGTCGTTCTGATCAGGCCCATGTGGACGACTTGCCTCCCGTCGCGACGTTAGAGCGGAACCGGCGCGGCGACAATTGCGCCTGAAAATATGTAAGCACTGCTGTCCTATTATTGTCAAGGTCCAGGGGATGTTTCGGGGTGATTTCTCCGCCGTGCCGGGCTATAGGAACCGGCCGGCGCAGAGAATGCCGGGGAGGGGTTTCATGACGGTTCTCGTCACCGGCGCCGCCGGATTCATTGGTTTTCACGTGTCGCGCGCGCTACTCGCCAGGGGCGAGCGGGTCGTTGGCGTCGATATCGTGAATGACTATTACGATCCCGCCCTCAAGGAAGACAGGCTGGCGGTGCTCGCGCGTGAAGCCGGCTTTTCGCTGGTTCGCTCCGACATCGCCGACTGGACCGCGGTCGCGGCCCTGTTCGCCGCGAATCCGGATATCGACGGCATCGTTCACTTGGCGGCGCAGGCCGGCGTCCGGTATTCGCTGACCGATCCCTATGCCTACACGCATTCGAACGTCGAAGGACAGCTAGCCCTGCTCGAGGCCTGCCGGGCGTCGGACAAGCTCAAGCATTTCGTCTATGCCTCCTCGTCGTCGGTCTACGGCGCCAATACCAAGCTGCCGTTTTCCGTCGACGACCCGGTCGATCATCCGGTGTCGCTGTACGCGGCGACGAAACGCGCCGGCGAGTTGATGGCCTTCACCTACGGACACCTGTACGGCGTGCCGTCGACGGGGCTCCGCTTCTTCACGGTCTATGGCCCTTGGGGCCGGCCCGATATGGCGGCCTGGATCTTCACCAAGAAGATTCTCGCCGGCGAGCCGATCGAGGTCTTCAACAACGGTGACATGCGCCGCGATTTCACGTTCATCGACGACATCGTCGCCGGTGTCGTCAGTTGCCTCGACCGTCCGCCGTCGGGAAGCGGCGTGCCGGCGCGGCTCTACAACATCGGCAATCATCAGTCCGAGAAACTCACGGACTTCATCGCGACGCTCGAAAAGGCGCTCGGCCGCAAGGCGGAAATGCTGCTGAAGCCGATGCAGATGGGTGACGTGAAGGAAACCTACGCCGATATCGAGGCAACCCAGCGCGATTTCGGTTTCCAGCCGAAGACGACGATCGCCGAGGGTATTCCCAGCTTCGTCGCCTGGTACCGCGACTATCACGGTGTCTGACACCGTCCAGGGCTTCGGACCGATCCGGCCGCGTCACGTCGTGATGCTGCTGACGCTGGCGACGGTCTGGGGCACTTCCTTCTTCGTCATCAAGATCGGCGTTCAGCATATGTCGGCGTTGCAGCTCGTCGCGGTGCGTCTCGTCGTCGGCGCCGGCGCCATGCTCGTCATCGCCGCGGCTATGCGCAGCGCGTTGCCGCCGACGCTGGAGCATTGGGTGTACGCGTTCTTCCTGGCGCTGTTCGGCAACAGTCTGCCGTTCTTTCTGATCAGTTGGGGCGAGGAAAGCATCGACAGCGGCCTGGCGGCGATCCTGATGGCGGTGATGCCGCTCACCACGCTGCTGCTCGCGCATTTCTTCACCAAGGGCGATCCGCTGGCGCCGCGCAAGCTCGCCGGGATCGGGCTTGGATTCGTCGGCGTCATCGTCCTGGTCGGACCGGCGGCGCTCGCCGGTCTCGGCGATCAGGTGATCCGGCAACTGGCGACGGCGGGCGGTGCCGTCTGCTACGCGATATCGGTGATCGTCGCCGGCCGCATGCCGCCGTCGCCGATGTTCGGACGGACGGCGGCGGTGCTGATCCTGGCCGTGGTGCAGACGGTGCCGCTGGCGCTCTGGCTTTCCGGCGGCGAGATGCCGGCGCTCACGTTCGACGCGCTCTGGCCCGGCGTCTATCTCGGCGTCTTTCCGACGGCGCTCGCCATGCTCGTGCTGTTCAAGCTGGTGGCGGAACGCGAGCCCTCGTTCATCGCCTTTCAGAACTATCTGGTGCCCGTCTTCGGCGTCCTGTGGGGGGCGCTGCTGCTGGGCGAGCCGGTGACGCCGAAGGCCGTCGCGGCGCTCATTTTAATTCTAAGCGGCATTTTCCTCGCCAACCGGACGCCGAGGGGCGCTGCCAAGCCGTCGGAAAACCGCTAGAACGGAGACGGGAGGACTTGCGCATGTTCGATGGTTTCGAAACCGGCCGCGCCGTGATCGACGGCGTCGGCATCCACTACCGCAAGGGCGGCCAGGGACCGGCGGTGGTCCTGCTGCACGGCTATCCGCAGAGCCACATCATCTGGCGGTACATCGCGCCGGTCCTCGCGGAAACGCATACGGTGGTCGTCCCCGATCTCAGGGGGTACGGGGAGAGCGATTGTCCGCACTCCGACGCGGCGCACCGGAATTTCTCGAAGCGGGCCATGGCCGGAGATATCGCCGGCCTGATGTCGACGCTCGGCTTCGAGCGGTTCGCCGTCGTCAGCCACGACCGCGGCGCCCGCGTTGGCTATCGGCTTTCGATCGACCACGCGGCGCGGGTGACGGGGTTCGTCTCCCTCGACGTGATTCCGACCGGCGAGATGTGGGCGAGCATGGGCAAGGACGGCGCCATGGGCGGGTTCCATTGGTTGTTTCTGGCGCAGCCGGCGCCGCTGCCGGAGACGATGATCGGCAAGGACCCGGATTTGTGGCTGGAATGGCTGCTGCGGTCCTGGGCGGCGCCGGACTTCGCCTTCGACGCCGATGCGATGGCCGAATACAAGTGGCGCTACCGCAATCCGGACGTCATCCGCGGCACCTGCGAGGACTACCGCGCCGGCGCGACCTGCGACGACGAGGACGACAAGGCCGACCAAGCCGCCGGCCGGAAGCTCGCCTGTCCCGTTCTTTGCCTGTGGGGCGCGGCCAGGGCCAAGGGCGGCCCGAAATCGAAGAGTCCGCTCGACGTCTGGCGGCAGTGGTGCGACGCCGAGGTTTCGGGCGCCGGACTGACCGAGAGCGGCCACTTCATCCCGGAGGAAGCGCCGGAAGCGGCGCTCCGGCACATCCGGCCGTTCCTGGCGAAATTGCCGTCCTGAAACGTTTCAAAGCTGTCGGCACGCTATCGAAGCACGTGTTCCCCCTCACCCAGCCTCTCCCCCGTCTCGGGGGAGAGGTGAAGAAGGGGCGACGACGGCCAATCTATTCCTCTCCCCCATTCATGGGGGAGAGGTTAGGAGAGGGGGAACACGTCTCGAAAGATGAAGATAAAGCCGACTAGCCATAAAGCGCGTCCAGCAGATCGCCGTAGCGTTCACGCACCTTGTGGCGGCGCACCTTCATGGTCGGCGTCAGCATCTCGTTGTCGATGCTGAAGGGCGTCGGGGAGACGAAGAACCTTCGCACCTTTTCGATGTTCGAAAGCGATTTGTTGACCCGGTCGACGACGACCGACAGCGCCTTATGCAGTTCCGCATCGTCGGCGAGGGCGTCCAGATCGCCGGCCTTGCCGTTCTTTCTCGCCCAGTCCTTGAGCCAGTCCGCGTCGGGAACGACGAGCGCCACCAGATGCGGCCGCTTGTCGCCGTAGACCATCGCCTGGGAGATTTCCGGCTCGGCGGTCAGGATGCCTTCGATCCGCTGCGGCGCCACGTTGTCGCCGCCGGAATTGACGATGATGTCCTTCTTGCGGTCCGTGATGACGAGATGCCCGTTCTCGTCGAAGTGACCGATGTCGCCGGTATGCAGCCAGCCGTCCTTGATCGCCTCGGCGGTGGCCTCGGCGTTCCGCCAGTATCCCTGCATGACGAGTTCGCCCCGGACCAGAATTTCGCCGTCGTCGGCGATCCTGACCTCGGTCGCCAGCATCGGCTTGCCGACCGTGTGCATGCGGGCGTCGGGAGCGCGGTTGACGCTGATGACCGGCGCCGATTCCGTCTGGCCGTAACCCTGCAGGATGCGGAGCCCGAGCGCGGTGAAGAAAATCCCGATGTCGGGATTGAGCGGCGCCCCGCCGGAGACGAGTGCCTTCAACCGGCCGCCGAAGCGGGCCCGCACCTTGTCGCGCACCAGCTTGTCGAGGATGCGGTCGGCGACGGTGCCGCAGAGACCGAGCCGCCCCACGGCGTAACGCCGGCCGCCGAGATCGAGCGCCCGCTGGAACAGTTTCTCCTTGAACCCGCCGGCCTTGCGGACGCCGACGGTGATCCGCTGATAGAGCATCTCGTAGAGACGCGGCACCGCCGTCATGATGGTCGGCCGCGCCTCCAGCATGTTGGCGCCGAGGCTTTCGACGCCCTCGGCGTAATAGATCTCGGCGCCGATGGCGACCGGGAAGAACTGGCCGGCCGTGTGCTCGTAGGAATGGCTGAGCGGCAGGAACGATAGGAACACTTCTTGGCCGAGACCGATTTCGCGGAGCGCGTCCATGGCGCCGGCGCAGTTGTGGAGGATCGCCGCGTGGCTCAGCATGACGCCCTTCGGCACGCCGCCGGTGCCGGACGTGTAGATGATGCAGGCGGTCGCGTCGCCGGGAATGGCGGCGGCGATTTCCGCGACGTTGTCGTTGCGTGCCCGGCCGGTCGTCAGGAACGTGTCCATGCCGATGACCGTCGGTCCGCCGGCCGGCGGCGTCACCTCGTCCATGACGACGATGAATTCCAAATCCGGCACGCCCTCGGCGCCGGCGATCAGCCGTTCCGCCAGTTTGGCGGTCGAGACGATGGCGCCCTTGGCGCCGCTGTCCGTCAGGATGTGCCGATGGTCGGCGGCGGTGTTGGTTGTGTAGGCGGGGACCGTGATCGCGCCGGTGGCCATGATCGCCACGTCGGCGATCAGCCAGGCCGGACGGTTTTCCGAGACCAGGACGATGCGGTCGCCGGCGCCGACGCCGCGCGACAGCAGGGCGCGGGCAAGGGCCACGGCGCGGGCGTTGGCGTCGGCCCAAGTCAGCGGCACATAGGGGCCGCCGCGCTTACGCCACAGGAACGGCCGTTCCCGGTAGCGGGCGGCCTGTTCGAAGAACATGCCGGGCAGGTTCGGCCAGTCGAGTGCCGGCATCGTCGATCGTCTCCCATGTGACTTCCCGCCGGCTGGGCGTTTTCCATACACCCTTGGCTGGCGGCGCTCGGGTTTCTATATATGCATCGGACACGAATTGGAACAGACCATGACCTCCGCCACGCCGACAGACGCCAAAACGACCACCGTCCCGCCACGCTGGAATCTCGCCGATTTCTACGCCGCGCCCGACGATCCGAGGATCGAATCCGACCTGGACGCCGCGGCCGCCGCCGCGAAGGCCTTCAAGGAACGCCACGCCGGCAACATCCAAAAACTCGACGGCGCCGGGTTGGCCGACGCCGTCGCCGGCTACGAGGCGATTATCGAGAGCGTCTATCGGGTGATGAGTTACGCCTCCCTTCTGCACGCCGCCGACACGGCCGATCCGGAGATCGCGCGGATGCACCAGGGCTGCCGCGAGCGGGCGACGGACATCACCGGCGAGTTGTTGTTCTTCACCCTGGACCTGAACCGGATCGAGGACGACCGGCTGGCCGGGATGTACGCCGAACCGGCTCTGGCGCGCTACCGGCCATGGATCGACGCGGAGCGGCAGTTCAAGCCCTATCAACTCGATGACGCGGTCGAGCAGATGCTGCACGAAAAGTACGTGACCGGCGGCGGCGCCTGGACGCGGCTCTTCGAGGAAACGCTGGCCGACCTCCGCTTTCCGGTCGGCGACGACAAGTTGACGCTGGGCGAAACCCTCAACCGCATGGTGGATGTGGACCCGGCGAAACGCGCCCAGGCGGCGGCCGGTCTGTCGGAAGGGCTCAATTCCCGCATCCGCCTCTTCTCGCTCGTCACCAACACGCTCGCTAAGGACAAGGAGATCGACGACCGGACGCGCGGCTACCGGCGGCCGATGAGTTGGCGCAATCTGTCGAACCAGGTTGAGGACGAGGTGGTCGACGCGCTGGTCTCGGCGGTCAACGACAACGTCACGGGTCTCAGCCACCGCTACTACAAGCTGAAGGCCAAGTGGTTCGGCGTCGATGCGCTCAATTGGTGGGACCGCAACGCGCCGCTGCCGAAGACCGAAGAGCGCACCTTCGACTGGCCGGCGGCGCGCGATACCGTGCTCGGCGCCTACGGCGGCTTCTCGCCGGAGATGGCGGCCAACGCCAAGCGGTTCTTCGACGAAAGCTGGATCGACGCCGGGCCCCGGGCCGGCAAGAACTCCGGCGCCTTCGCGCATCCGACGGTGCCGTCCGCGCATCCCTACATCCTGATGAATTTCTTCGGCAAGCCGCGCGACGTCATGACGCTGGCGCACGAGCTCGGCCACGGCGTGCATCAATTGCTGGCGGGACCGCAGGGAACGCTGCTGTCGTCCACACCGCTGACGCTGGCGGAAACGGCGTCCGTGTTCGGCGAGATGCTGACCTTCCGCGCCGTCGTCGACGCCGAGAAGGATCCGAAGCGCCGACGCGTGCTGCTCGCCGGCAAGGTCGAGGACATGCTGAACACGGTGGTGCGGCAGATCGCCTTCCACAACTTCGAGGCCTGCGTGCACGGTGAGCGGCAGTCGGGCGAACTGACCGCGAAGCGCATCGGCGAAATCTGGATGGAGACGCAGGCCGCCAGCCTCGGCCCCGGCATCCGGCTCGACGACGCCTACCGGCCGCTTTGGTCCTACATCCCGCATTTCGTCAATTCGCCGTTCTACGTCTACGCCTACGCCTTCGGCGATTGTCTGGTGAACGCGCTTTACGGCGTCTATCGCGACGGTCATCCGAAGTTCCAGCAGAAGTACATGCAGATGCTGGCGGCGGGCGGAACGCTCCGGCACCGGGAACTGCTGGCGCCCTTCGGCCTCGACGCCGGCGACCCCAAGTTCTGGAACCGGGGCCTCGACGTGATCTCCGGCTTCATCGACGAGCTGGAAGCGGAGAACTGATCTTGCCCGACACCGCCGTCGATCCCTTCGCGCGGATGATCTCGCGCGCGCCCAACAAGGACGGCGGCGCGCCGCCGCTGCTGTTCATTCACGGCGCCTTCGCCGGCGCCTGGTGCTGGGAGGAGTACTTCCTGCCCTGGTTCGCCGACGCCGGCTGGAACGCGCATGCCCTCGACCTGCCGGGCCGGCGCGGCCGTTCCGACTACGGACAACTGCAGGAATTCGGGATCGGCGACTACCTGGAGGCGGTTCTGGAGGCGGTCGACGCCATGCTGACGCCGCCGGTGCTGATCGGTCATTCCATGGGCGGCTATCTGGCGTGGCAGGCGGCGGAGCGGCGCCGGCTCGCCGGTCTCGTCCTGATGGCGCCGGTGCCGCCGACGGGCTTGGCGGCGCCCGCCATGCAGCTGGCGCTGACCAACCCGAGCCTGTTCGCGGAGGTGGCCGAGGTGCACATGAGCGGCACCAGCGCCAACGCCGTGGAAACGCTGCTCGCCGCGATATTTTCGGACGCCGTGCCGAAGGAGGTCGCGGAGCGCTACGTGCCGAAGTTCCAGATGGAGTCGCAACTGGCCGTCGCCGGCCTCTATGCCATGGCGATGCCGAACCTGCTGGCGCTCTGGGGCACGCCGATTCACGTGATCGGCGCCGGCAACGATCCCCTGACCCCACCGGCGCAGGTGCATTGGACCGCGTCGCTGGCCGGGCGGATCGCGAACATCTATCAGGGCATGGGACACGGCATGATGCTGGAGACCGGCTGGCCGAAAGTCGCGGAGGACATCGGCAAGTGGTTGTCGGGCGAGGGTCTCGGCCCCAAATAACCCCGGCACCTCTTTGATCGCATGAGCATGGACAACGAACGCAATACATTTTCCGGCCGGATGAAACGCTACGCCCGCGTCGGCGGCTCCGTCGGCGGCGTCGCGGCCAAGGCCGTCGGCGGCCGGCTGTTCGGCATCGAATTCGACAAGGCGGAACACGCCCGCGAACTGCAGGCGGCCTTGGGCGGTCTCAAGGGGCCGCTGATGAAGGTGGCGCAGATCCTGTCGACGATCCCGGACGTGCTGCCGGAGGAATACACCGGCGAGCTCGCCAAGTTGCAGACCAACGCGCCGTCGATGGGCTGGGCCTTCGTGAAGCGCCGCATGGCGGCGGAGCTCGGTCCCGACTGGCAGGCCAGGTTCAAGAGCTTCGAGCACGAGGCGGCGAAGGCGGCGTCCCTCGGCCAGGTGCATCGGGCGGTCGCAAAGGACGGCCATTGGGAGGGGCGGCAACTGGCCTGCAAGATCCAGTACCCGGACATGGCCTCCGCCGTCGAGGCCGACCTGAAGCAGTTGAAGCTGATCTTCTCGGTCTATCGCCGCTACGACCGCGCCATCGACCCGAGCCAGATTCACGCCGAATTGTCGGAGCGGCTACGCGAGGAATTGGATTACCGCCGCGAAGCCCAAAACATGGCGCTCTATCGCGACATGCTTTCGAAGGAAACGTGCGTGCACGTGCCGGACACGCTGGAGGACCTCTCCACGGGACGTCTCCTGACCATGACGTGGCTTGACGGCGCGCCGCTACTGGAAAGCAGGCAGGCGCCGCTCGAATTCCGCAATACGGTCGCGATGAGCATGTTCCGCGCCTGGTACGTGCCGTTCTACCGCTACGGCGTCATTCACGGCGACCCGCACCTCGGCAACTACACGGTGCGGCCTGACGGCACCATCAATCTCCTCGATTTCGGCTGTATCCGGGTCTTCAAGCCGAGCTTCGTCGGCGCGGTGATCGACCTCTACAAGGCGCTCCGCGACGACGACGAGAGCCTGGCCGTGCACGCCTACGAGACCTGGGGCTTCAAGGGGCTCGACCGGAAGGTCATCGGCATCCTCAACCAGTGGGCGGAATTTCTCTATGCGCCGCTGCTCAAGGACAAGGTGCAGACGATCCAGGAAAACGGCGGCGTGCAGTACGGCGCCGGCGTCGCGGCGAAGGTGCACAAGGACCTCCGCGAGGTGGGCGGCGTCACGCCGCCACGGGAATTCGTGCTGATGGACCGCGCCGCCATCGGGCTCGGCAGCGTGTTCACGCATCTCGGCGCCGAGATCAACTGGCACCGCTCGTTCCACGATCTGATCGAGGATTTCGATCTGGAAAAGCTCGCCAAGCGTCAGGCGCAGGCGCTCGCCAAGGCCGGCGTGCCGGCGGCGGAGTAGGCCGGGGTCGCAACCTTCCCCTCTCCCCCGCTTGCGGGGGAGAGGCAGGGTGAGGGGGCTAGCCCAGGCGGCGCTGGCACATATCCATGAAGTGACGCCACACCATCTCGGCGGCTTCGTGGTGATAGCAGTCCCGTTCCGGGAAGCAGAAGCCGTGTTCTGTACCGGGGATCGTTTCCAGCTTGTAGGCGATCCCGTGCTTGTCGAGTTCCGCCGTCAGCGTAGGAATGACGTAGTCGGGAACCGTGCTGTCGGTTTCGGCGAAGCCGTAATATATCTCGCCCTTGATGTTCTTCACCAGGTGGTGCGAGGAGTCTTCCTTGGCGGTGACGATGGCGACGCCGTAGAGCGACGCATTGGCCGCGAACACTTCCGGGAAGGTGCCGGCGGCGGCGGTGACGAGCCGGCCGCTCATGCAATAGCCGACGGTCGCCTTCGGCCCCTTCTTCACCATAGGCTGGTCGTCCATGTAGTCGAGCAGCGCGCGGGTGTCGTCCATCACCTCGGCGTTGCTCATGTCGCCCATGGCGGTCCGCCAGATGAGCCTGGTGCGCGCGTTCCGGAACGGAAACCGCAGCGTGCCGAACCGGTAGAAGAGATCGGGCAGGATCACGTAATAGCCTTCCGCAGCCATGCGCCGGGCCATGTCGTAGAGCTCCTCGCGGATGGCGGGCGCGTCCATGTAGAAGACGATGGCGGGGAAAGGACCGTCGCCCTCCGGCCAGCAGGTGAACGTGCCCATCGGGCCCTGGTCGGTCTGGATATCGACGATCTTTTCCGGCATGGCGGCGCCTCCCAACGCTTTGAAGCCGCGACATTAACCCGTCCTTAACCAAAAGAGCACGTACTTTAACGGCCGGCGCGGTTGGCTTGTCCGCCACAATGGCAAACGGTTAGACTTGCCGAAATCCAGGAACGCCAGGGGGCTCGTCGATGTACGTCGAAGGCGGTGGAACGCGAAAACGATTCATGAAGCAGGGCGAGGTCCTGTTCCGGGAAGGCGACCCCGGCAACGCCCCGTTCATCGTCGATAGCGGCCGGGTCGGCATCTACAAGATCGTCGAGGGCGAGGAAATCGAGCTCGCCACCCTCAAGGCCGGCGAGCTGTTCGGCGAAATGGCCATCGTCGACGGTTCGAAGCGGATGGCCAACGCGCACGCCCTGGAAGAAAGCGTCGTCATCGAGATCCCGTCGCAGACGGTCGAGAACCGTCTCGCCAAGGTCGATCCGTTCCTGCGCGCGTTGATGAAGATTCTCGTCAATAACCTGCGCAGCGTGCATCAGACGTACATGAAGCGGGCGCGCAGCGTGAAGGACTACCTGGCCGCCATGCAGTATCACGCGCAGGGTTTCCGCATGTACCTGATGAAGGGCGAGGAAACACCGCAGTCGGCGGCGGCCCTGCAAAAGCTCGACAAGATCGAGGATCTGATCGACTCGCTCCGCGCCGACGTCGACAAGCTCGGCGACAAGCGCACGAGCGTGCTGCGCGGCGTCGACGTGACCCGCCAGAAGCCGGACGCCGGCAAGCCGTCCTAGAAATTCGCCGTCAGGTCCGCCTGAGCCGCGTGCCGGCGCTGATCGCCACGATGGTGATCGCGGTGCCGGCCAATTGTGTGGCGGTCATGGTCTCGCCCAGCACGATCCAGGCGACGGCGATGGAAATCACCGGCTCGACGTTGAAGCAGAGCGCCGCCAGCGACGCCGGGATCAGCTTCAGGGCCGCGAACTGCAACGAGACGCCGAACAGGTAGGCGGCGCCGGCGCCGAGCAACGCCGCCCAGCCGAGCGTCGTCGCCGGCGGGGCGAAGGCGCCGATGGCGAACGTGCCTAAGACGGCGATGGGCAACAGGAAGATGTTGGCGTAGGCGGTGGTCGCCATGCCGTCCATGTGCCTGGATGCGGCGCGGCCGGCGAACACCATGATGACCGTGCCGACGCCGGCGGTGAGCGCGAGCGCGATGCCGCGCCAGTCCAATGCCTCGAAGCTCGGGCCGAGGGCCATGGCGATCCCGGCGAAGGCGGCGACGAAGACGCCGATGCGCCGGGGGCCGGGCATCTGCCGCAGTAACACGCACTCGACACCCAGAACGATCAGCGGAAACGTGTAGAGAACGAGGGCGGCGAGGCCGACCGGAATGTAGGCGACGCTCGCCATGTAGCCGTAGCTGATCATGGCGAGGCCGACACCGCAGGCGGCCAACGGCAACCGTGCTTCCGCCGGCACCTTCATGGAGCGGCGCAGCAGCCGCAGCAGCAGCGGCATGAGAACGATGCCGAGAATGACGCGAAGCAACACCAGCGTCGCCGGGTTGGAGCCCGCGTCGTAGGTGAGCCGCGCCAACGTCGTGATGCCGGCGAGCGAGGCCGCGGCAACGGCGGCCATCGCCACCCCGCGGCGGGTCAGCGCGTCATCGTCCAAGGTCGTCTCCCGTCCCGCGGCCCGGCGGCCGCTCCCCGCCGCATTGGTAGCCGCCCGGCCGGGCGGCCGCAACGCCGGTGTGGACGATGCCTGGACGATGCCGGGCGCATCGGCTTCAATCCGTCATCGACAGAGCAGGGGAACCGACATGTCCGGACCGATCTTCCACAATTTCGCCGCCGCGCCGACGCACGTCGCGCCTTTCAGCCATGCCGTCGAATGCGACGGCTGGGTGCAGTTGACCGGGCAGATGCCGACCGATCCCGACGACGACGCCAAGCCGCTCGCGGCCGGCGTCGAGGCGCAGACGCGGCGCGTCATGGACAACCTGATCATCGTCCTGAAGGAACTCGGCCTCGGCCTCGAACACGTGCTGTCGGTCCGGGTGTTCCTGACCGAGTTCAAGCGCGACTACGCGGCGATGAACGAGACCTACAAGTCGTACTTCCCGGCCGACCGGCTGCCGGCCAGGACCTGCGTCGGTGTCACGGGCCTCGCCCGCGACGCACTGGTCGAGATCGACATGATCGCGAAGCGGCCCGGGTAAGAAATCCCGTCATTCCCGCGCAAGCGGGAACCTAGCAATTCATACCGGCCGGCTGGGTCCCGGCTTGCGCGGGGATGACGATTTCATTTGCGCACCACGTTCTTCTCCGGGCCGAACGGGAAGCCGGTGATGTCCTCGGCGCCGTCCTTGCCGACAACCAGGATGTCGTGTTCGCGGTAGCCGCCGGAGCCGGGCATGTCTTCCGGCAACATGATCATCGGCTCCATGGAGACGACCATGTTCGGCTCCAGCACGGTCTCGATGTCTTCCCGGAGTTCCAGACCCGCCTCGCGTCCGTAGTAGTGGCTGAGCACGCCGAAGGAATGGCCGTAGCCGAAGGTGCGGTACTTCAGGAGATCGTGCGAGCGGTAGATTTCGTTCAACTCCAGCGCAATGTCGCAGCAGCGCGCACCGGGCCGGATCAATTCGATGCCGCGCTTGTGGACCTTGACGTTCACCTCCCACAGCTTGAGGTGCGCGTCCGAGACCTCCTCGGCGAACAGGGTCCGCTCGAGGGCCGTGTAGTAGCCGGCGATCATCGGGAAGCAGTTGAGCGACAGGATGTCGCCGCGCTCGATCCGGCGGCTCGTCACCGGGTTGTGCGCGCCGTCGGTGTTGATGCCGGACTGGAACCAGGTCCAGGTGTCCATCAGTTCCGCATGCGGGAAGCGCTTGGCGATCTCGCGCACCATCGCCTGCGTCGAATGCAGCGCCACTTCGTGCTCCGGCACGCCGACGCCGATGGCTTCGACGCAAGCCCAGCCGCCGATGTCGGCGACGTTGGCGCCGTGCTTGATGAGCGCGATTTCCTCGGCGGACTTGATCATGCGCATCCGCATGCAGCCGGGCGCGATGTCGACGAACGTGCACTTCGGCAGCGCAGTCTTCAGCTTTTCCAGCGTCTGCACCGGCATGTGATCGAACTCGACGCCGACGCGGCTGCCGTCCTTGATCAGCTTCTTGACGGCGCGGAAGTAGTTGTCGCGCTTCCAGTCCGTGTAGATCAGATTGTCGCCGACGCTCCGCCGCCACGGCTGGCCGCCGTCGATGTTGGCGCTGATGGTGGTCGAATTCTCGTGATCGACGACGAGTCCGAAAAGCCGCCCGAAGTGGCAGTACAGGAAGTCGGTGTAGTAATCGATGTTGTGGTAGGACGTGAAGAGCGCGACGTCGATGTTGGCGTCCGCCAGATGACCGCGAAGCGCGCCCAGGCGCCGGGCATATTCGCTTTCGGAGAAGGTGTTCTGCACCCGTTCCCCATTTCGGATGACGATGACGTCCTTCAGATCGTCCATGGCTTTCCTCCCCCTGGGTCCCACCCCGCAGCAGCGGTTTTAGGCCTCTCCGGGCCGCCCGGCAATCCCCGTCCGGCGGCGGATACTCGGCTCGCTATACCCGTTCCCGGGCGAACCCTCCCGTTGGCTGAAATCCGCCGCCGAAAGGGCCGTGGGGCCGGCTTGCGCCCGCAAGCGCAAAAAGGCATAACGGAAGGGCGGCGGACCAGCGCCGCCAACGATTCTGAGCCCGGAACGAGGGAGGAAATACCATGAAGATCGCCATCCCCAGGGAAAGCCTGGCTGGAGAGACCCGCGTCGCGGCGTCGGCCGAGGTGATCGGCAAGCTGGTCGCCCTCAAATGCGAGGTCGTGGTGCAGTCCGGCGCCGGCGCCTCTGCCTCCGTCTCCGACGATACGTTCAAGGCGGCGGGCGCCAGCATCGCCAAGGATTTCGCGTCCTGCGTCAAGGGCGCGGACATGGTCTGGAAGATCGCCGCGCCGACCGCCGCCGAGATCGGCAAGCTTGAGAAGGGCCAGATGCTGGCGGCGCACCTTTCGGCGCTGACCGACGGCAAGACCGCCGAGGCGCTGGCAAAGCAGTGCGTCACCGCCTTCGCCATGGAACTTATGCCGCGCATTTCCCGCGCCCAATCGATGGACATCCTGTCGTCGCAGGCGAACCTGGCCGGTTACAAGGCCGTCCTGAATGCCGCCGCGCTTTACGGCCGCGGCTTCCCGATGATGATGACGGCGGCCGGCACCGTGCCGCCGGCCCGCGTCTTCGTGATGGGTGTCGGCGTCGCCGGCCTGCAGGCCATCGCCACCGCCAAGCGCTTGGGCGCCGTCGTGACGGCGACCGACGTCCGTCCGGCGACCAAGGAGCAGGTGGCGTCCCTCGGCGGCAAGTTCCTGGAAGTCGATCCCGAGATGGAGAAAGAGGCGGAAACATCCGGCGGCTACGCCAAGGAAATGCCGCCCGAATACTTCGAGAAGCAGCGCCAGAAGGTCCGTGAACACCTGCCGAAGCAGGACATCGTCATCACGACGGCCCTCATTCCGGGCCGCCCGGCGCCGAAGCTCGTCACCCAGGACATGGTCGACGGCATGAAGGCCGGCGCCATCGTCATCGACATGGCGGCGGAAGCGGGCGGCAACTGCGAGGCGACCAAACCCGGCGAGGTGACGACGACCAAGAACGGCGTCACCGTCGACGGCCGGCTCAATCTGCCGGCGATGCTGGCGGAAACGGCGTCGTCGCTGTTCGCCAAGAACCTGTTCAATTTCGTGTCGCCGCACATCGCCAAGGACACCGGCGATATCGCCATGAAGGACGACGACGAGACCGTCACCGGCACGCTGGTGTGCAAGGGCGGCGAAATCGTCAACCAGCGCGTCAAGGACGCCATCGCCAACGCGCCGGCGGCCCCGGCGGCGAAGAAATCCGCGGCCAAGAAAGCCGCCGATGACGACAAGGGAGCCTGAGCCATGGACAAGGCGGCATTCACCGACAAGGCGGCCGATCTGGCGACGCAACTCGGCAAGCTCGCCCAGCAGGCGGGCGATCTGGCGCATCAGGCGACGCAGATGGCCGTGCAGCAGACGGCGGCCACCGGCGGCGGCGACGGCGGCTTCCTGCCGCTGTTCACGGTCTTCGTGCTGGCGTGTTTCGTCGGCTACTACGTGGTCTGGAACGTCACGCCGGCGCTGCACTCGCCGCTGATGGGCGTCACCAACGCCATCTCGTCGGTGATCATCGTCGGCG
>JAYOFL010000029.1:0-42501 GCA_038117205.1 Rhodospirillales bacterium
GCCAGGACCGGCGCGCCCCACGGCCAGCCGGCCCGCGCCATGCTCCAGGCGACGGCGGCGCCGTCGCCCGGCCTCGCCGTCAGTGCGTCGAGAAGCGTGTCGGCGATCTGGAAAAGGGCCATGGCCTCCCGGTCGGGCGCCGTCGGCAAAGGCAGAGCGAGAGCGGCCGCCAGGCCGCGCACGGTCGGCAATGCGAACGCCGCCGGCCGGACGAAGGCGAACAGTTCCAGCACGTCGAAGGCGGCGAACGATTTCGCGCGCAGCGTTTCGGCGGCAAGCGGGCGGTGGCAGACGAGCGGGCGCTCGCCGGCATCGATCCTGGCCGCCGCCGCACGGTGCGTGAGGGTTTCGATCTCGCCGTCGCGGCTCAGCCAAAGCGCGCCGCGCGCGCCGACGACGAGCGCCGGCGCCGCCTCGAAGCTCCGTTGCATGGATTCCCGGCCGGCGTTCATGGCCGGAGTATAGGGGGGCGTGCCGGCCAAGTCCGCTACGAAACCAGACCGGGCAGCGGCGGCTGCGGGTTGTCCTTGCCGCTTTCGCCGCCGCCGAGCGGCAGCGTTACGGTGACGGTCGTGCCGATGCCGACTTCGCTCACGATGTCGATGGAACCGGCGTGCGCGACGGCGAGGGACTTGACGATGGAAAGGCCGAGGCCGGTGCCGCCCTGCGCCAGATGCGGATCGGAATGGGACTGCGAAAACGGCTCCGTGACGCGCGGCAGCTTGTCGGCTGGGATGCCGATGCCGGTATCCTGGACGGCGATCGACAGCCAGCGCCCGCTCGCCGCCGCGCGGAGAACGACGCGGCCGCCGTCCTCGGTGAACTTGACCGCGTTCGACAGCAGATTGAGAACGATCTGGATGACGGATCTTCTGTCCGCCGAGAGGCGCGGCAAGTCGTCCGGCATGTCGATTTCGAGCGTGATCGACTTGGCGGCGGCTTGGTTTTCGACGTTGCGTTTCGCTTCCCTGAGGACCTCGGCGACGTCGACCGGTTCCTTGAACATCTTGCGCTTGCCGGCCTCGATGGCGGCGATGTCGAGAATGTCGTTGATCAGCGCCAGCATGTGTTCGCCACTGCTGAAGATGTTGTTGGCGTACTCTTCGTACTTGTTGGTGCCGAGCGGACCGAAGTACTGCGACCGCAGCATTTCGCTGAAGCCGAGGATGTCGTTCAGCGGCGTGCGGAATTCATGACTCATGGTGGCCAGGAATTCCGACTTCGCCTGGTTCGCCCGCTCCGCCTCGACCAGCGCGGTGTCGCGGGATTCCTCGGCCCATTTCTGCCGCGTGATATCGGTCGCGGTGCCGCGGTAGCCGCGGAAATTTTCCGCTTCGTCGAATACCGGAATGCCGTTGACGCTGACCGTCAGCCGGTCGCCGTTGGCGTTCTTGAGATCGTAGGTGAAATTCCGGATCGGACGGTGCGTCGCCAGATCGGCGAGGTGCCGCCGCCAGTGGTCGCCGTCGGCGTCTTCCGCCGCCATCTCCGCGCGGGTCTTGCCGACATATGCACTGGGGTCCAGCCCGGTAATGTCGCGGAACCGTTCCGACCAATAGGAGAAGCGAAGGTTTTCGTCCATCTCCCAAAGCCAATCCGAAGACGACTCCGCGAAGTGGCGGAACCGCTCCTTGCTCTCGCGCAGGTCGGCGAGGGTCTTGGCGAGGCGCGCGCGCATCGAGTTGATGGCGTGCACGACGTGGTCGAGTTCGTCGCCGCCGCCCCTGGGCGCCGAACGGGCCAGTTCCAGGACCGCGCCGTCGACCGCGACCGGCGCCGAGGCGGCGAACTGGGCGATGGCGTGCAGATGCCGGGTGATCAGTCGCTGAAAGATCAGGAACATGAAGCCGGCGACGAGGAAAACCCAGGCGCCGACGTAGACGGCGGCCTCGGCCGCCTTGCCGAATAGTCTTTCGTGAATTTGGTCGACGCTGGCGACGGCGGTAAGCTCGGCGATGGTTTCCGGTCTGCCCTTGAAGACACGGACCAGCGGCATCGTTTCGACGATGACGCGTTCGGACGTGCGCTCCCCCGCCGTCCAGATCTTGCCGTCCGGCGTGCGGATTTCCAGATATTCCATGTCCGGCATCAAGGCCAGCGCGTTGAGGCCCAATTGCACGATGCCGCTCTCGTAACGCCACACGCCTTCGGCGAGGCTTCCGAGATGGCCGCTCCGAATCTGCAAGAAATTCGATTTGATGCGCGTCAAATCGGCGTTGTAGCCGGCGTACAACTGGAGCCCGGTCGTGAAAAGCGTGATGGCGATGCCGACCGCCGCCGTCGCGCCGATCAGGCGCCGGGCAAGGCTTTTCGACTGGGCCGCCATGTCGTCGAACGCGGTCATGATCGCGCCGTTGAATGAATCAAGCTCGGCGAGGAAACCATGGCCTCAAGCACCCCCCCCCTGACATTTCCATGACCGGCCTATCGGTATTTCGCGAGTATACGGTCGTAGACGCCGTCGGCGCGGATGGCCGACAAGCCGTCGTTGAACATGCGGCGCGCCGCTTCCGCGACGGTGAAGGCCTTCGAGAAGCAGGCGAAATACGGCGAGGCGCGAAACTCCGAATATCTGATGGAACGGCCGTCGGGCATTTTCGAAAGTATATACCGTCCGGGCGGTCCGAACGTGAAGAAGGCGTCGATGCGGCCGGTCATCAACATCTGCATGCCCTTGCTGTCGTCGCCGACGGCGATGGCGTCGACGCCGGCATCGGTCAATTCCTTGTGCAGCGTGTAGGCCCGGACGACGCCGACCGAACGGCCGACGAGATCGCCGACCTTGAAGGCCGAGCCGGCACTGTCGGATTTCTCGAAAATGCCGATGCCGACGCGGCCCATTTCGTCGGAATAGAGGAGCCAAGCGTCCCGGTCGGGATGGCGCGAACAGGAACAAAGACCGTCATATCGGCCGTCCTTGACGTATTCCAGGGCCCGCTGCCACGGCAGGAAATCCGTTACGACCGAAACGCCGGACTTGGCGAAGGCTTAGCGCAGGAATTCGACGTCGAAGCCGGGCAGGCCGTCCTGCGATGCCGCCATCTTCTGCGGCGGAAATTCGTTGCAGGCGAAGCGGATTTCCGTGAGATCGGCCGCCTCGACGGCGCCCGGTGCCGCGAGCGCGGCTGCGACGGCCAAGCCAGCCAGGACGGCTTTCGCGGGCATCGGCATGGCGGCGGTGGTCCTCATGCATCCCAGGAAGAGGTCGTGCCGGGAATTATATGCAATGGAGATCCTACTGTCCTGCCCAGATTGGGAACCCGTTCTAAAGCACGGCCCAAAGGCGACGCCTTATCCGGGGCGCCGCGTCTCCACGACAGGCATGGAGATCGCCGTTGGCGCGGGTCAGCGGTGCCCGCGGCTACTTCCGATGCTTTTTGTCGGCGGCCCGGTTGGCCCGACGCGCTTCATCGCCGCGCAACAGGGAACGGAGTTGTTCCGCCAGCTCCTTCAACGTCGGTTCATGGTGCGGCGGAATCGGCTGAGACGGCGAGACCGGCGTAGTTTCGGCCACGGCCGGCTCGGTGCCGGCCGTCCAAGGCGGCAGCGGTTGTGACGATTGGTTCTCGTCGCTCGTCATGGAACGGCCATTTCAGTGAGCGTCGCATGGATTCGGACCTTCGAGGCCCTTTAATCGTGCGCGCAACTTTGTCGCCGCTTGATCGAAATCGGCCTTAATCGTTGGCAGCATACTAATGGAAAAGTATTAATTCGACAAATCAAATAAAAATAAATGTGCTCGCTTAATTAAATTTAACATGAGAAAAATTTCGCCGATCCAAGAAAAATTCGAATTACTCGTGACACGAATATCAATAAACATTACAAGTATATTCTGTAGCATATTTACTCCTGTCACGCGGTCAGAATGCAACGCGATTCGCCGATTCCGGCGGTCGGGTCGCCGCTTGTCGTTTCCGGAGTCCAAGACCGTTGATTTGAGGAGTAGACAAATGCCTGGTTATGGAGATTTCCGCTCGACGTTCAGCCGCGCTGCCGCGTTCCTGGGACTTTTTAGCCTCGCCCTGGTTCAGTACGGCGTGGCGCAAGGCGCCGACGTGCCGGCCAACGCGCGAGCCAAGAGCAGTGGTGTCGGATGGGAATGTAAGCGGGGCTTCCAAGAGAAAAACGGTGCTTGCGTCGCGGTGCCGGTTCCCAAGGATGCCTATGTGCGCGATCTCGGTTATGGGCGCGGCTGGGAATGCCGCCGTGGTTTCCGTGAGACGGGCGATCTGTGCAAGGAGATTCCAGTCCCCACGAACGCGTATCTGAATGCGTCGGGGACGCGCTGGGAATGTCATCGGGGCTTCCGTCAGCACGAGGATACCTGTGTGCGGGTGAAACTGCCGGAGAACGCCTATCTTGCCGATCCGACTTACCGATTGGGCTGGAAGTGCGATCATGGCTATCGTCAGGAAGGCGAGCGATGCGCCGCCATCAAGGTGCCGGCGAACGCTTACTTGTCGGGCGATTCCTACGGACCCGGCTGGGTCTGCAAACGCGGGTATCGAGCTAGCGACGACGCTTGTTCCGTCATTAAGGTTCCCGCCAATGGTTATCTCGATGAACAAAATGCCGGACGCGGCTGGAAATGCGAGCGCGGTTTCGCCGAACAAAGCGGCTCGTGCGTTCCCCTAAGAATTCCCGCGAACGCGCATCTGGACTACACCGGTAACGCTTGGGAGTGCGACCGGCAGTTCCGTCAACGTGGAGAGACCTGCGTCCTTCCCTGATCGACTCCTCGCATCGGTGTCGGCCGCTAAGATCACCGGGATAATACTATTTTGCGACAACGAGTTCTGGGGCTTCCATTGGCGAAGAACACGGTGAATAATCCGTCGTCAGCGAGGAGTGAGCCCATGGCCGACACCAAGAAGCAGATCGTCGCCAATCCGGCGGCACCGGAAATTTTCGCCGATGGCACAACCAGCGTGACGGTGCGCGGCAACGTGGCGCGCATGACGTTCGTCAGCGAACGGGCCAAGGGCGGCGGCGGCGGCGCGACGGATACGGTCGTGGCGGGGCACCTGGCCATGTCGGTACGCGGTTTCCTGCAGCTTTACGGCCAAATGCAGAGCATCGTGCAGCAGATGCAGAAATCGGGGATTCTGAAGCCGCCCGCCGGCGGGTCTGCGGCGCCAGCCAAGACCTCGGCACCGGCGGCGAAAGCGCCGGCCGCCAAGAAGCCGGGGAAGAAGAGCCCCGGCGGCCGCAAGCGGGCCGCGGCCAAGAAAAAATAGCTGGACTTAAGCCCGTCGGACGGGCAAACACGCCGGCCCGGCCTTGCCGTGGGCGCCGGGCGGCGGCTAAACGCCATTGCCGATCAACCCTTTGCGAGGGCGCTTTCGGGCCCCTTGAACGGCACCCCTTTAAGGCTTATCGATATTGTAGTGCCTCTATCTGATCCGGAGTGCTGACGGTGCTCAGAAAGAATAAGACCACGATTGAAGTCGGCGACAGATTCGTGAAGGCCGACGACCCCCGAACCGTGTGGATCGTCGCCGGGAAGGGCAGTTCCGTGGCCCCCATGCCCCATTACAAGGTCGTGCAGGAAGGCGCGTATAGCCGCATGCGCACGCTCGCGGCCAACGTGCTCTTGGATCCGGACTATTACCGGCGCGTCCAGGACAACTGAGCCGGCCGTCGGGTCGAACGCTCGTCCGCGCCGGGAGCCGTCGTCGTGACCGACGGCCGCGACCCCTCATTCGAACACCAGAAACGCTCGACGGAGCGCCGCGGCGATGACCGCCGGCAAGGCGACCGGCGTTCGGCCGACCTGCCGGCATGGCAGGTCGATGGCTGGAACGGCGAGGAACGCCGCACGGTTGACCGGCGGGCGGCCTTGGACCGCCGCCAGGAGGAGCGCCGTCGGCGCGACGCGGAATGGCAGGCGGAAACCGTCGACAATTTCTGGCCCATGAATGAAGCCGGGCGCGACGCGCACGAGCGCCGTCAGGAGCGGCGACTGGAACAGGATCGCCGCGCCGCCGACCGCCGTCAGGAAAACCGACCGCCTGCCGCCGTCAACGGATGGGACGGCGCCGAACGCCGCCGCGACGCGCGCCGGAACGAAGAAGCCGACCGACGGCAAATATCGGAAACCAATACCGTCGACAGTTTTTGGCCCATGGACGAGGCCGGCCAGGCCGCGCACGAGCGGCGCCAGGAAGACCGCCGCGCCGCCGAGCGCCGGGGCGAGGATCGGCGGGCCGCGGCGGACCAGGGCTTCCCGGCCGAGGCGGAAGGCCACCGCATCGATTGGGATGGGGCGGAGCGCCGCGAGGTGGAGCGGCGGGGCCTCAGCGGTCACGACCTGGAACGGCGGCAACTGGCGCGGCGTGTCCGGTCGAGCGCCATCGCCGACGACGACGGCACGAGAAAGCGGTAGTAATATTCTTTGGTACCGAGGGAAGGATGACGAAATGAGCGGCGGAATAGACATTCGCGACGAACTGCCGGGCGATCGTCCGACCGTCGACGGTTTCTACCGGGAAGCATTTCCCGAGGAAGACCTATCGCCCTTGCTGGCCGGGCTGCGTGCGATCCCCGACGGCGTGGTTTCCCTCGTCGCGGAAACGGACGGGGCGCCGGTTGCGCATATGATGCTGACGGAAAGCGGCATCAGCGAAAGCCGTCGCCGTTGCGCTTTGCTCGGTCCGCTCGCCGTCGCTCCGGCCTGGCAGAAGCGCGGCATCGGCGGCGCGTTGGTCGAGGCCGGTCTCAAGATCGCCAAGGAGCGTCACTACGACCGGGTGCTGGTCTTCGGCGATCCGGCCTACTATGGCCGGTTCGGGTTCACCGCCGAGGACATGGTGCTGCCGCCCTATCCGCTGCAGGCGGAATGGCGGCATGCGTGGCAGTCGGCGTCGCTCGGGGCGATCGACCGCGAAGCGCGCGGTACGCTCACGTTGCCGACGCCTTGGCTCCGCGAGGCGCTCTGGTCGCACTGAGAGTGACGGAAATAGTTGGCTCCGCTGGCGAGCGTCAGGGCAGCGTGAGGCCTTCGTGCGCGCGCTTCGCCGTATCGTAGGCGACCTTGCCGATTCCGTAGGCGAAGTCCTTCACGTTGTCGCCGGTGACGGTGAGGGACTCACACCCGGCGAGCAGGACAGTCAACGCGGCGATTGAAACCAAGCGTTTTATGCAGACAGCAATAACGCCCGCTTTTCGGGAAATCAACGCTCGTAAGCGAGATTGGGCGCCAGCCAGCGTTCCACTTCTTCGACGTCCATGCCCTTGCGCCCGGCATAATCCGCGACCTGGTCGCGGCCGATGCGCCCGATACCGAAATAGGCGCTCTCCGGATGCGCCAGATAGAAGCCGCTGACAGACGACGCCGGCAGCATGGCGCAGCTTTCCGTCAATTCGATGCCGGCGTTCTTCTCCGCGTCCAGCAGACCGAACAGCGTCCGCTTCTCCGTGTGGTCGGGGCAAGCCGGATAGCCCGGCGCCGGCCGGATGCCGCGATAGGCTTCCCGGATCATGTCGTCGTTGGAGAGGGTCTCGTCGGCGGCGTAGCCCCAGAACTCGCGGCGCACGCGTTCGTGCATGCGCTCGGCGAAGGCTTCCGCGAAGCGGTCGGCCAGCGCCATCAGCATGATCGACGAATAGTCGTCGCCGTCCGCCTCGAACGCCTTGGCGCGCTCCTCGACGCCGCCCGCCGTGACGGCGAAGGCGCCGATCCAGTCGGCGACGTTGGTTTCCTTCGGCGCGACGAAGTCGGCGAGGCAGTTGTTCGGACGACCTTCCGTCTTCGCCATCTGCTGGCGCAGGAAATGCAGCCGCGCCGCCGTCTTCGTCCGCGTCTCGTCCGCATAGACCTCGACGTCGTCGCCGACGGCATTGGCCGGGAAGAAGCCGATGACGGCGCGCGCCGTCAGCCACTTCTCGCCGACGATCCGCTGCAGCATGGCGTCGGCATCCGCCTTCAGGCCGCGCGCGGCCTCGCCGACCTTCGCATCCTGCAGGATCGCCGGATAGGTGCCGGCGAGGTCCCAGGTACGGAAGAACGGCGTCCAGTCGAACCGCGTCACCAGTTCCGCGAGGTCGTAGTCTTCGAAGGTGCGCAAGCCCAGGAAGCTCGGCTTCTCCGGCGCCGCCGCCGTCCAGTCGATGGCGGCGCGGTTGGCGCGGGCCTCGTTGATCGGGCGCAGGTTGCGCTCGCCACCGTCGGCGTGCCGGGCGCGGATGGCTTCGTACTCAGCGGCGGTCTCGGAGACGAAATCGTCGCGCCGCGTCTCGCTCAGCAGCCGGCTGGCGACGCCGACGGACCGCGACGCATCCAGCACGTAGATCGTCGGCGCGTCGTGGTTCGGCGCGATCTTGACGGCGGTGTGCGCCTTCGACGTGGTGGCGCCGCCGATCAGCAACGGCAGCTTCAGGCCGGCGCGCTTCATCTCGCGGGCCACCGTGCACATTTCCTCGAGGCTCGGCGTGATCAGACCGGAAAGGCCGATGATGTCCGCCTTCACCTCGCGGGCGGTGTCGAGAATCTTCGTGTACGGCACCATGACGCCGAGGTCGATGACCTCGTAGCCGTTGCACTGCATGACGACGCCGACGATGTTCTTGCCGATGTCGTGCACGTCGCCCTTCACGGTCGCCATGACGATGCGGCCCTTGCTCTCGCCGACGGCGCGGTCGGCGGCGAGATAGGGCTCCAGATAGGCGACCGCCTGCTTCATGACGCGGGCCGACTTGACGACCTGCGGCAGGAACATGCGCCCCGATCCGAACAGATCGCCGACGACGTTCATGCCGTCCATCAACGGGCCTTCGATGACCTCCAGCGGCGCCGTCACCTGCTGGCGCGCTTCCTCGGTGTCCTCGACGATGAAATCCGTGATGCCGTGCACCAGCGCGTGCTCGAGCCGCTTCTCGACGCCCGCTTCCCGCCAGCTCAGATCCTGCGCCTTGGCCTTGCCGCCGGCCTTCGCCTGATCGGCGATTTCCAGAAGCCTCTCGGCGGCGTCCGGGCGGCGGTTGAGGACCACGTCCTCGACCCGGTTCCTGAGCTCCAGCGGGATGTCCTCGTAGAGACCCAACTGCCCGGCGTTGACGATGGCCATGTCGAGCCCGGCGTGGATGGCGTGATAGAGGAACACCGAGTGCATGGCCTCGCGGACGCCGTTGTTGCCGCGGAACGAGAACGACATGTTGGAAAGGCCGCCCGACGTCTTGGCGTAGGGAAGCTCCGTCTTGATGGTCTGGACGGCGGCGATGTAGTCCTTCGAGAAGTTGTCGTGTTCCTTGATGCCCGTCGCGATCGGAAAGATGTTCGGATCGATGATGATGTCCTCGGGCGGGAAGCCGACGTCCTCAGTCAGGATGCGGTACGACCGCTTGGCGATCTCCACCATCCGCGCGTAGCTGTCGGCCTGCCCTTTCTCGTCGAAGGCCATGACGACGACGGCGGCGCCGAGCCGGAGCGCCTCCTTGGCGTGCTCGACGAATTCCGCTTCGCCTTCCTTGAGGCTGATCGAATTGACGATGCCCTTGCCCTGCAGGCAGCGGAGCCCGGCGGTGACGATTTCCCATTTCGAGCTGTCGACCATCACCGGCACGCGGGCGATGTCGGGTTCCGACGCGATCATGTTGAGGAACGTCGTCATCGCCTCCACGCCTTCCAGCATGGCGTCGTCCATGTTGACGTCGATGACCTGCGCGCCGTTCGCCACCTGCTGGCGGCCGATGTCGAGGGCTTCCTGATACGCGCCGTCGCGGATCAATCCGGCGAACTTCGCGGAGCCCGCGACGTTGGTGCGTTCGCCGATGTTGACGAAGCCGGTGACGGAATCGAGCCGCAGGCCTTCCAGGCCCGACAGGCAGGCGATGTGCCGGGGCTCCAGCGGGCGGCGGGGCGGGATGCCCTTCACCGCGCCGGCGATGGCGGCGATGTGCGCGGGCGTCGTGCCGCAGCAGCCGCCGACGGCGTTGACGAGGCCGCTGGTCGCGAACTCGCCGAGATGCTCCGCCATGTAGTCCGGCGTGTCGTCGTAGCCGCCGAAGGCGTTCGGCAGGCCGGCGTTCGGATAGACGCTGATGAAGGTGTCGGCGATGTCGGCGACGGCCTTGACGTGCGGCCGCAGCGCCTCGGCGCCGAGCGCGCAGTTGAAACCGACCAAGAGCGGCCGGGCGTGCCGGACGGAATACCAGAACGCTTCCGGCGTCTGGCCCGTCAGCGTGCGGCCCGACGCGTCCGTGATGGTGCCGGAGATCATCACCGGCCAGCGGCGGCCGGCTTCCTCGAAATAACGCAAGAGCGCATAGACCGCCGCCTTGGCGTTCAAGGTGTCGAAGATCGTCTCCATCAGGATCAGGTCGCAGCCGCCGTCGACGAGGCCGCGGATGGCCTCGTCATAGGCATCGACCAGCGTGTCGAAGGTGATGTTGCGGAAACCCGGGTCGTCGACGCGGGGCGAGATCGAGGCCGTGCGGTTGGTCGGGCCGAGGGCGCCGGCGACGAAGCGCGGCCGGTCGGGCGTCGCCGCGCCGTCGGCCTCGACGCGGGCGAGGCGGGCGGCTTGGTAGTTCAGTTCGTAGCAGTACGCCTCCATCCCGTAGTCGGCCTGCGAGATGCGGTTGGCGTTGAAGGTGTTGGTGGTGACGACGTCGGCGTCGGCGTCCAGGAACGCGCGGTGAATGCCGGAAATGACGTCGGGCCGCGTCAGGACCAGAAGGTCGTTGTTGCCCTTCAGATCCGACGGCCAAGACGAGAACCGGTCGCCCCGGAAATCCTCTTCCGACAGCTTGGCGTCCTGGATCATCGTTCCCATGGCGCCGTCGAAGACGACGATGCGGTCCTGCAGGATGGAGCGCAGCTCCGCCGTTTGGTCCGGCCGCGGCTTGGCCGGCATGCTCTCGCGGTCGGCGGCGGGAATGTCGGGACGCGGGCCGGCCTCATGCGGCGCTGAGGCGGACAGCGAGTCGGACAGATGGGTGCTATGCGACGAGTGGCAGCTGCAGTCCATAAGATCGGCTTTCTTGTTATCGGGCGTCGGCGGCGCCGTCCGCCTGCATGGGCGCGCGGACGCCCATGACGTGGCAGATGGCGTAGCAGAGATCGGCCTTGTTCATGGTGTAGAAGTGGAAGGCGTCGACACCGCTGGCGTGCAGCACCCGGCACTGCTCGGCGGCGACGCTGGCGGCGATCAATTGGCGCGTCACGGGGTCGTCGTCGAGACCCGCGAACAACTCGTGCATCCAGCTGGGCACGGAGGCGCCGCAGGCGGCGGCGAACTTCGCCGTCTGCTTGAAATTGGTGACGGGGAGAATGCCGGGCACGATCGGCACCGTGATGCCGGCGGCGCGCGCCTGGTCGAGGAACCGCAGGAAAACCTCCGGGTCGAAGAAGAACTGCGTGATGGCGCGGTTCGCCCCGGCGTCGATCTTGCGTTTCAGGTTGTCGAGATCGGCCTCGGCGCTGGGCGATTCCGGGTGCGCTTCCGGATAGGCGGCGACGGAAATCTCGAAGTCCGCGATCCGCCGGAGGCCCGCCACCAGATCGGCGGCGTAGGCGTAGCCGTCGGGATGCGGCGTGTAACCTGCCGCGCCCTGCTGCGGATCGCCGCGCAACGCAACGATATGGCGGATGCCGGCTTGCCAGTAATCCCGCGCGATGTCGTCGATCTCGCCTTTGCTGGAACCGACGCACGTCAGGTGCGCCGCCGGTTCCATGTCGGTCTCGCGGCGGATGCGCACCACGGTCGCATGCGTGCGCTCGCGCGTCGTGCCGCCGGCGCCGTAGGTGACGGAGACATAGGCCGGACGCAGCGGCGCCAGGCGCTGGATGCTGCTCCAGAGCGCGGCCGAAGCCTCGTCGGTCTTGGGCGGGAAGAACTCGAACGACACCGAGACGTCCAGCGGCAGCGGCTCGGCGATCATCATCGCCGGCAGCGGTGGGCGGCCGTGCCGGGATACGTTCATCAGGCCGCGCCCGGCGGCGTTGGCGGAGGGACGGTGAATCACGATGCGAGAGCCTTCGATGGTTTTTCAGCGAGCCAGACAGCCACTGTCAGGGATTTGCCGGGAAGATGCTCGGTGCGGAGCGGCGTCAACCCGGCCGCCTTGAACATCTTGGCGATGTCGGCATCGGCGAAGCCGAGCCGGCGGTGCTGGTGCTCGGTGCGCAATTCCTCGTGGTCGTGCGGCGCGAAGTCGGCGATCAGGAGCCGGCCGCGCGACCGCAACACGCGGGCGGCTTCGCGGATCGACGCCGCCGGATCGCCGACGTAATGCAGCACCTGATGGATGATCGCGGCGTCGAAGGTGCAGTGCTGGAACGGCAGGCTGTAGAGATCGCCGTGCCGGACATGGCAATGCGAAAGGCCGGCGCTTTCCAGGTTGCTGCGCGCCAAAGACAGCATGTCGCGCGACAGATCGACGCCTTCGCCGCGCTCGGTGCGGTCGGCGAACAGCTTCAGCATCTCGCCGGTGCCGGTGCCGATGTCGACCAGCGCGTGGAACGGACCTTCGCCGAGCATGTCGCGAAGCATGCGGTTCACTTCCGCCTCGTCGACGTGCATGCCGCGAAGGCGGGCCCATTCGGCGGCGTTTTCCCGGAAGTACTGTTCGGCGGCATCGGCGCGGTCGCGCTTGACCGTCTGCAGACGCTCCTGATCGCGCGCCAGCGTCGGCGAGGCGGCGACGGCGCCGTCGATCAGCGCGGTGACGACCCCGGCCGCCGGGCCGGCCGGATCGAGGCGGTAGAATACCCAGCTTCCCTCGGGAATGCGCTGCAGGGCGCCCGCTTCCGTCAGCAGCTTGAGATGGCGCGAAACGCGCGGCTGGCTCTGGCCGAGGATGCGCACGAACTCGCTGACGGCCAGATCGCCGCCCGATTGGCACAGTTGCATGATTCGCAACCGGGTCGGATCGGCGAGCGCCTTCAAGAGCTGTATGGTGCGTTCCACGTCAACCGGCCTCGGTCTGAGTTTCAATCTGATAACGAATAAAAGATATAAAGATATCTTTATGTCAAGGCTCTTTTGAAGGCCCTGTCACTGGCCCTGCCGCCGATACGTTTCGTTAACCATCCGGCCTTAACTTCAATGCCGGGACGCCGGCGCCGCCGGCGAGGGTTTTTCAAGGGAAGTCCGGGGTATCGCGGCGTTCGACCGCGGAATTCGGCGAGGCGACGAGGAGATTTCAGTTGGCGCGCATTTACCATGTCGCACCGAAACGGCCGGCAACGGACGGGGTGCTGTTGGCGCGGTTCCGGCGGAAACCGGCGGAAAAGCCCGGAATCGCGACGGACGTCCGCCGATGAAAAACCGAACGTGTGACGGCTGGGCCGCCCTCGGGCGCGGCCTCGCCGCGGCAGGTGCCGTGGCGTCGGTTTTGATGCTCGGCGCCTGCGCCAGCCTCCCGCCCGCCGGGGACAAGGCGGCCGAGGCGGAATACGCCGAAATCAACGATCCGCTGGAACCGGCCAACAGGACCATATTCGCGGTCAACCGCGCCCTCGACGACGCCGTGCTCAAGCCTGTCGCGCGCGCCTACCGGGATGGCGTGCCGCGATGGGTCCGGGCGCGGATCGACGACGCGCTCGACAATCTGCGCGCGCCGATCGTGTTCCTGAACGACGTTCTGCAGGGCGAGGGGACGCGGGCGCTTACGACGCTGACGCGCTTCGTCGTCAACTCGACGGCGGGCCTCGGCGGTCTCAACGACATCGCCGCCGATCTCGGCCTCGAAAAGCACCGCGAGGATTTCGGGCAGACGCTGGCGGTCTGGGGATTCGGCGAGGGGCCGTATCTGATGCTGCCGCTGTTCGGACCGTCCAATCCGCGCGACGCCATCGGCCGGGCCGTCGATTTCCTGGTCGACCCGTTCAACCGCTGGGCCGTTAATTCCAACCGCGAGGAAGCGGCGATTTCCCGCGCCGCCGTCGCGGGCGTACATCTGCGCGCGGAAATCCTCGACGTGACGGACGATCTGGAAAAGACCTCCCTTGACTTCTATGCCGCGGTTCGTAGCCTCTATCGCCAACGCCGGGCCGATGACATCGGCAACGGCAAGAGTGGCGCGCGGCTATCGTCGGGTGCCGAAACATATCCGGAATGGCCGCGGGGTGACGGCTCCAACGAGGTATCAGGAAAGCCCTGACGCATGCGCATGTTCAGATTCTTAATCCCCGTCGTGGCGACGTTGGCATTGGCCGTACAGGCCGCCGCCGCGACGCCGCTCGAAGACGGCGCGGAGAAATTCTTGTCGTCACTCGCCGACGACGCCATCCAGTCGCTGACCGGCCCGGAAAAGGCGCGTGAAGACCGCGTGAAGGAATTCCGCCGCCTGTTCCAGGACCGCTTCGCGGTTCAATTCATCGGTCAGTGGACGCTCGGCCGCAGCTGGCGTCAGGCGAGCGAGACGGAACGCAAGGAATACCTGGTTCTGTTCGAGAACCTGATGATCGCCACCTATATCGACCGCTTTCAGAACTACGCCGGCGAGGCGCTGAAGATCGTCAAGGCGGTCGCCGACGACGACAACCGCGTCACCGTTCATACGGACATCACGCGCCCGAACGCCGCCGACACCAAGCCGGTCCGGGTGCTGTGGCGGGTCGGCAAGAACGAGACGTCCTACAAGGTGCTGGACGTGGTCGTCGAAGGGGCCTCCATGAGCTACACCCTGCAACAGGAATTCGGTTCCATCGTCCGCCAGACCGGCAGCGTCGCCGGCCTGCTGGAGGAGTTGCGGAAGAAGACGGCGGCGCTCGAAGCCGCGGCGAAGACCAACTGAACCGCCACGCGCCGTCGTTCGCCCGGCGGCGTCTCACCAACCATCGACGCCGGGGTGCCGATAGATGACGACCGCTTGCATGACCGTGCTGTTCCGCCGCTTCCCGGAAGGGCTGCCCAAGGAAACCGACTTCGAGATCGTCACGCGTGATCTGCCGGCGCTTGCCGACGGTCAGTTCCTGATCGAAAACCGCTTTCTCTCGCTCGATCCCTACATGCGGATGCAGATGGGCGGCGGCTGGACCTACAGCGGCAGTTCCCTGAAGCCGGGCGATCCCATGGTCGGGCGCATCCTGGGCGAGGTCGTCGAGAGCCGAAACCCCGATTACAAGCCCGGCGACAAGGTGGTCGGTCGGCTCGGCTGGCGGACGCACGCCATCTCCGACGGCAAGGATCTCGATTTCAAGGTCGAGCCGAAGCCGGGCGTGCCGCTCAGCGCCTATCTCGGCGCCTGCGGCTCGAACGGCGTGACGGCGTGGGTCGGCCTCAAGGTCGTCGGCGGCTGCAAGCCGAACGACACGGTGATCGTTTCGGCGGCGGCCGGTTCCGTCGGCAGCGCCGTCGGCCAGATCGCCAAGGCCATGGGCTGCAAGGTCTACGGCCTTGCCGGCGGTCCCGACAAATGCGCCGTCGTCACCGGTGAATTCGACTTCGACGGCTGCGTCGACTACAAGGTCGCCGACTGGCCGGCCAAGCTGAAGGACATGCAGCCGGACGGCTTCGACGTCTATTTCGACAACGTCGGCGGCGAGATGCTCGACGCCATCATGGCGCAGATGAAGAAGGGCGGCCGCATTCCGGTCTGCGGCGTGCTGTCGGAATACAACGCGGCGGGTGAGACCTACGGTCTCAAGAACACGCGCCTGATCTTCGACAAGTCGCTCCGCATCGAGGGCTTCGTGCTCAGCGGCCACAAGGACAAGTGGGGCCAGGCCCGCGCCGAGCTCGAGGATTTGGTGGCGAGCGGCAAACTCAAGTACCGAGAAACCATCGCCGAGGGCATCGACGACGCGCCGGCCGCCTTCATCGGCATGCTGCAGGGCAAGAACCTGGGCAAGCAGTTGGTGCGGTTGTCCTGATCGGTCGGGGGCGTCTCAGACGCCCGACGGCGGTTCCAGCATCACGAGGGCTTCGGCGACGCTGCCGGCGAACGCGACCGCCGGCGGCTTCACGTCCTGTTGCGCCAGCATGTGCCGGACGCCCGGCTCGGCGCCGGCGATGACGAAGCGCAGCCCCCGCTTTTCCGCCTTCCGCGCCGTTCCCTCGATGACGTTCGCCGCCGTCGAGTCCAGGAACGGCACCGCCGACAGGTCGAGCACGAAATTCCGCCGCTGATCGGCGATGCGGTCGAGCACCGAGCCGACCGTCGACGCCGTGCCGAAGAAACAGGCGCCGGAAATGCGATAGACGACGGTGTCGGGATTGCTGGCCAACGACGGGTCGTAGGGATGCCGCTCGCCGTTGGTTTCGTCGGCGACGTCGCGGGCCAGGATCGGCGTCTGGTGCTCGACGGAGACCGCCTTCGACATCCGGTCGATGAACAGAAGCGCGCCGATCAGGAAGCCGACCAGGATGCCCTCGGTGAGCCCCATGAAGACCGTCAGCAGGAAGGTGACGGTGAGCACCACCATGTCGCCCCGGGACGAGCGGATGATGGCGGCCATCGCGTGCTTCTCGATCATGTTGTAGGCGACGACGGCGAGCACGCCGGCCAAGGACGCGAGCGGGATGAAGGCGGCGAGCGGCGCGGCGATCAGCATGAAGCCGAGCAGGAAGGCCGAATGCAGCATGCCGGATATCGGTCCGTGCGCGCCGGCCCGGACGTTGGTCGCGGTGCGGGCGATGGTGCCGGTGACGCAGATGCCGCCGAACAGCGCCGAGCCGATATTGGCGACACCCTGCGCTACCAACTCGCAGTTGGAACGGTGCCGCCGGCCGGTCATGCCGTCGGCGACGACGGCGGACAGCAGCGACTCGATCGAGCCCAGCAATGCGAAAGCGACGGCGTCCGGCAGCACGGCGGCGATCTTGGCCGGATCGAGGGTCGGCAGCGACGGCAGCGGCAGCGTGTTCGGAATGCCGCCGAAACGGGTGCCGATGGTCTCCACCGGCAGCGCGAAAAGCGTCGCGGCGACGCTCGAGATAACGACGGTCATCAGGATGCCCGGCCACGACGGCCGCCAGCGCCTGAGCGCGACGATGCCGACGACGGTGAACAGCGCGATGGCGACGGCGGCCATGTTGGCGCTCGGCAGCGCGGTGGCGAGCACCTTCAGTTTCGGGATCAACTCGCCCGGTTCCTTGCCGGCGATGCTGAGCCCCAAGAGATCCTTGATCTGGCTTGCGAAGATGATCAGGCCGATGCCGGCGGTGAAGCCGAGCGTCACGGGGTAGGGGATGAACTTGATGTAGGCGCCAATGCGGAAGAAGCCGATGGCGATCAGGAAGAACCCCGACAGCATGGTGGCGAGCAGAAGGCCGTCGACGCCATGCCGTCCCACCGTCGCGGCGACGAGCACAATGAAGGCGCCGGCCGGGCCGCCGATCTGGAAGCGGCTGCCGCCGAGAGCGGACACCAGAAAGCCGCCGACGATGGCGGCGTAGAGGCCGCGGTCCGGCGTCGTGCCGGACGCGATGGCGATGGCCATGGAGAGCGGCAGGGCGACGATGGCGACCGTGAGGCCGGCGAGAAGGTCGTCGCGGAAAGCGCCGGTGCTGTAGCCTTCCCGGAGCACGGTGACGAGTTTCGGTGTGAACAACTCACGGAACGTGGGTTCTTCATGCAGCGCGGGAGGCGCGCCCGTATCCATGGCCGATCTGCTTTCGATTGCGGCGGGGGAACGCCCGTCGGCGATTCCTCAATACTCCTCCCGTCCGCCGTCGTCAAAAAAACGTCTAGGTCCGCCCCGGCTCCACGTAGGCGATCTCGATCACCTCGATCTCCTCGACGCCGGTCGGCGTGCGCAACTTCACGATGTCGCCTTCCTCGGCCCGATGCAGCGCGCGGGCGATGGGCGAGACCCAGCTGACGGCATTCGCGTGGAAGGACGTCTCGTCGACGCCGACGATGCGGATGGTCCGTTCCACGCCGCCGCCGTCGGCATAGGTGACGGTGGCGCCGAAGTAGACGCGCTCCCGGTCGCGCTGCAGTTCCTGGTCGACGATCTCGGCGATTTCCAGCCGCTTCATCAGGAAGCGGACGCGGCGGTCGATCTCGCGGAGCCGCTTCTTGCCGTAGATGTAGTCGCCGTTCTCGGAGCGGTCGCCGTTGCCGGCGGCCCAGGACACGATCTCGACGATTTTCGGCCGCTCGACGCGGGTCAGTTCCCAAAGCTCGTCCGCGAGCCGCCGATGCCCGAGCGGCGTCATGTAGTTCTTCTGACCGGCGGGAAGGGCCGCTTCCGCGTCGGGCAGTTCTTCTTCCTCGTCGGTTTCTTTGGTGAAGGCCTTGCTCATGCCGGGGTCCATCTGGCGCCGTTGTCCGGCACCCATGATAGCGCGCGGCGGCGGCCGCGTCAGGTTTTCGCTGCGTCGGCTTCCGGCTTGGCGGCCTCGATCAGGTCTTCCAGCCGGTCGATGCCGCGAAGCGTCGGGAACAGGCGCGCCCACAGCACGGCCAAGGCGAGCGTCGCCGCGCCGCCGAACACCACGGCGGTGACGGTGCCGAAGCCGCCGGCCATGACGCCGGCCCGGAAGTCGCCCAATTCATTCGACGCGTTGATCGAGATCGAGTTGACGGCGCTGACGCGGCCGCGCATGCGGTCCGGCGTCGCGATCTGAACCACGGTCTGGCGGACGTAGACGCTGATCATATCGGCGGCGCCGTAGACGGCGAGCGCGCAAAGCGACAGCCACAGGCTCTCCGATAGGCCGAAGACGCAGATCGACGCGCCGAAACCGCCGAGCGAGAGAAACAGCGCCGTACCCATGCGGCTGGGGCTCGCGACCTGCGTCAGTACCGCGCCCATCAAGAGCGAACCGAAACCCGGCATGGCCCGCATCAGGCCGAGCCCGTCCGGCCCGACGTGCAGGATGTCGCTGGCGTAGACCGGCAGGAGGCCCATGACGCCGCCCAGCATGACGGCGAGCAAATCCATGGAGATGGCGCCCAGCACCATCTTGTTGTTCCAGACGTACATGAAACCGCCGAGCACGGTTTCGACGCTGAAGGGTTCCCGCCCCTGCACCTTGAGCGAGCCGCGGATCAGCGCGGCGGCGGTCCCGGCGGCGACGAAGAAGGCGATGATGGCGAGATAGACCCCGTCGCCGGTCCAGGCGATCAGAAGCCCGCCCAAGGCCGGCCCGGTCAGTTGCGCCGCCTTGTTCGCCGACTGGGCATAGGCGACGGCCTTCGGGAACTGCGCCGGCGGCACCACGTTCGGCAGAATTGTCTGGCTGGCGGTATGGAAGAACGATCTGGCCGCGCCGTGCGCGACGAGGATCGCCAGCACGCCGCCGACGGCGTCGGGATGAGCGGCGAGCAAGGCGGTCAGTGCGGCGACGGCGACGACGTGAATGGCGTTGCAGACGACCAGGATGCGCCGCCGGTCGAAGCGGTCGGCGGCGAGGCCGGCCAGCAGGAACACCGCGAACGCCGGCGCGAACTGGGCGAGCCCGATGAAGCCGAGGTCGAGAGGGTCGCGCGTCGCGTTGTAGACGTGCCAACCGACGGCGACGGTGAGCGCGTGCACGCCGATGACGTTCGACGACCGGCAAAGGACGAACAGCCAAAAGTTTCGATTGCGGCGGAGCGGCGGGTGAACGTCGGGCGGTGAATCGGTCATTCAGGCGGCGCGGTCAGAGGGGGTCAGCGATATTGGTCCCCCCTGTTGCGCCCGTCAAAGGCCTTATCGGCCGATCACGCCATGTTGCGCCCCATGACGTAGAAATCGTTCGGGCGCATCGACAGGAAGTTGGCCATCCGGTTCGAGAGCCCGAAGAACGCCGCGATGCCGGCGATGTCCCAGATGTCCTCGTCGTCGAAGCCGTGTCCGTGCAGCGCCGCGAAATCCGCGTCGCCGATGGCCCGCGAATCCTTCGAGACCTTCATGGCGAAATCCAGCATCGCCTTCTGACACGGCTCCAGGTCCGCCTTGCGGTAGTTGACGGCGACCTGATCGGCGATCAGTGGGTTCTTGGCGCGGATGCGCAGGATGGCGCCGTGTGCGACGACGCAGTACTGGCAGCCGTTGTCGTTCGACGTGGCGACGACGACCATTTCCTTTTCCGCCTTGGTGAGTCCGCTCGGCTTGTCCATCAGGGCGTCGTGATAGGCGAAGAAGGCGCGGAATTCCTCCGGCCGGTGCGCCAGAGAAAGAAAGACGTTCGGCACGAAGCCGGCCTTCTCCTGAACCGCCATGATCCTCGCCTTGATGTCGCTGGGCAGGGCGCGGAGCTCCGGCACCGGGTAGCGGCTGATCTTTTCCGTTGTCATGCGTTCATCCCCATTTTCGAAAGCCGCCATGCGGGCGCGAGAGACCGGCCTGTTAGCAGACCGGAAAGACGGCGTCGTTGATCTGCCTCAAACGACCGAACGGTCTTATCGGCCGAAGCCGATCAATTGCAGGACGATCGACGCCGCGAACAGCATGCCGGTGATGATGGCGGCCTGCTTGGCGAACCACAGATAACAATCGCGGAGCGCCTCGCCGACCAGCCTCTGGGCGATCCCTTCCGGCGGCCGGTTGTCCTTGGTCAGCATCAGCCAAAGGTGCGTCCGCTTGTAGGGCTTGAGCGGCGCCCGATAGGCGGAATAGAGCAGGATCCCGGTGATTCCGAGACAGATGAGGCCTCCGATCCTGGCGGCGAACGGTGGGTCGAAGCTGAGCCCGAAGACCATGCAGAAGACGGCGAAGCCGGCGAAACCGCAGGCCCGTCCGACGGCCAAGAAGGCGGCGTTTTCGATGGCGTTCATGGCATCCCTTCCGTCGGCGGAAAGTATGACGGAAGCTGGGTTGGCGTGGCGACACAATTTCGTGAGCGCCGCCGGCCGGGGCGGCGCTTGGACGCTACGACTCCGCCAGTTCCTTCTCGATGTTCTGCGCCTCCTGGTGGGACGGCTCGAAGACCGGCTGCCGGGTGAAGCCGCTGGCGCCGGCCGTCTCGTCGAAGTCGCGCTTGATCTCGACCGGACTGGCGACGTAGGCGGTGATCAGTTCCGCCAGGGAACGGAGCGCGTGCAGGTGGATGCGCTCGTAGCCGTGCGATGCGTCGACGCCGAAGGTGATCAGCGCCGTCCGGACGTCGGCGCCGGCTTCGATGGCGCTCGCCGAATCGGAACGGTAATAGCGGAAGATGTCCTTATGGAAGCGGATGTCGTTGGCCCGGCAAAGCTCAACCAGCTTCTTGGTCAGATGATAGTCGAACGGACCTGTCTGATCAGCCATGGCGACGGTGACGCCGAACTCGTCGGAATTCTGTCCCGGCGCGGTGGTGCCGTTGTCGACGGTGATCAGCGAGGCGACGTTCGGCGACAGGATCGACGACGCGCCTACGCCGACCTCCTCGGCGATGGTGAACAGCCAATGGGTTTCGACCGGGGTTTCGGACTTGTTCTTCTGCAGGGCTTCGAGGGCGGCGAGCATCACGGCGACGCCGGCCTTGTTGTCGAGATGGCGCGACACGATGAAGCCGCTGTCCATGAATTCGGCCTGCGGATCGATGGCGACGATGTCGCCGATCTCGATGCCGAGGTGAACCAGATCGGCCTTCTTGCGAGAGAGCGCGTCGACGCGAAGCTCGATCTGGTCCCAGCCGACGGGCTGCGAGTCGATCTCCTTGTTGAACGTGTGCCCGGACGCCTTCAGGGGTAGTACGGTGCCCCGGTACCCGCCGCCGCCGGACGCGAACACCGTCGTTCGGGCTCCTTCCGCGAACCGCGCCGACCAGTGGCCGATCGGCACCAGCGCCAGGCGCCCGTTGTCCTTCAACGCCTTCACCTGCGCACCCAGGGTGTCGAGATGCGAGACGACGGCCCTGGCGCCACGATGCTCGGGACCGGGCCGGACGGCGCGGATGGCGCCACGCCGGGTCAGCGAGACGTCGAGGCCGAACCGCTCCAACTCGGCAGAAACGTATCGAACGATGGAATCCGTATAGCCGGTCGGGCTGGCGATGTTCAGAAGTTCGTGCAGGGTCTTCACGAGATAGTCGGTATCTATCGGCAGTCGGCTCATCGTCATGTCCTCGTTCGTCTGGAGTCGTCGGCGGCGTCGCGCACGCTGGTCGGGATCGACAGGGGAAACAGCAAATCGACGAAGCGTTGCGCCGTCGGTTGCGGCTCGTGGTTTGCGAGACCCGGGCGTTCGTTGGCCTCGATGAAGCGGTAGTCCCGTTTTCGCGGCGACGGCAC
The DNA here is from genome assembly GCA_038117205.1 of Rhodospirillales bacterium. Lineage (GTDB taxonomy): Bacteria > Pseudomonadota > Alphaproteobacteria > Rhodospirillales > Casp-alpha2 > JAQBZY01. The sequence goes on from JAYOFL010000029.1 coordinate 22,093, forward strand.
CATCAGATCGATGCCGACGACGGGAATGTCGATGGCGCGGGCCGCCTTGACGGCGGCATCGACGAGGGACGGATGCACGACGTCGGTGACGTCGTGAATGGTGCCGCCGGTATGCAGGTTGGCGGTGCGGCGGACCTGCAACTCCGCACCTTCGTCGAGGATGCTGTCGGCGTCGAAGCCGGCGTCGCGGACGGTGCGCAGCGTTTCACCGTCGAGCGGAATGCTGGATTCGCCGCCGGTGGCGGCGGCGCGGCGGCGGCTCTGCGCCTTGATGAGATCGCGGACCGAGCGCCTCCCGTCGCCGACGATGCGGGCAGGGCGGCGGATCGCCGCGGCGACGACGCGGAAATTGATGACGATGAGACGCAGGTCCTCGCCTGGCACGCATTCCTCGATCAGCACGTGATCGGAAATGCGATGCGCCGCGTCGATCGCCGTCTCGACGTCCGACGGATCGTGCAGGCCGACGGCGATGCCACGGCCCTGTTCGCCACGGGCGGGTTTCACGACGACGTCGCCGTGCGCGTCCAGGAAGGCGGCGACGTCTTCCGGCGCCGCCGCGGCGTCGATCTGGTCCGGCACCCGGACGCCGGCGGCATCGACGACGCGTCGCGTCACCGCCTTGTCGTCGCAGATCGACATGGCGACGGCGGACGTCAGTTCGGACAGGCTTTCCCGGCAATGGATCGACCGGCCGCCGTAGGAAAGTCGGAAGAAGCCACCCGCCGCGTCGGTGACTTGCACGCGGATGCCGCGCCGGCGCGCTTCCTTGACGATGATCTTGGCGTAGGGATTGAGGGCGTCGTCCGTTTCCGGCCCGGTGAACAGCGTTTCGTTAATCGGGTTCTTGCGCTTGACGGTGAAGAACGGAACGCGGCGGAAGCCGAGCTTTTCGTAGAGCGCGATCGCCTGCTCGTTGTCGAACATGACGGAAAGATCGAGATACGCCGCGCCGCGGGCGGCGAAGTATTCGGCGAGCCGCCGCACCAGGGCCTCACCGACGCCGGGCTGACGGGCCTGCGGGTCGACGGCGAGGCACCAAAGCGACGCGCCCCGTTCCGGGTCGTCGAAGGCGCGGATATGGTCGACGCCGGTCACGGTGCCCAGAATGTCGCCGCTGGCGTCGTCCTCGGCGACGAAGTAGCTGATAGAGCGGGCATCGCGTTGCGTCCAATAGAACTCTGGGGGTACCGGCACCATGCCGCGGGCGTCGTAGATGAGGTTGATGGCCTCGGCGTCGGCCTGCGACGTCAGCCGCCGGACGACGAAGCCGCGCGGCGGACGGCGCGACGGGCGATACGTCGAGAGATCGAGCCGGAACGTGTGCGACGGGTCCGGGAACATCTCCTGCGGCGCGGTCGCCAGCAGCACGTGCGGATCGCGCACGTAGAGCGCGATATCGCGCCGGTCCGGCTGCTCGTCGCGGAGCGTGGCCGCGAGCGCGGTGGGTTCCTCGAAGGTTTGCGCGAAGATCAGGCGGCCCCAGCCGCATTCCAGGGAGACGTTCGTCTGGCGGTCGCCGCGATCCTGCTCCGGCCCTTCGATCGGCGGCTTCAGGCCGTGATCCCGCATCCGGCGGAGGCGGTGCGCATAGGCTTCCCGGCCGCGCGGCTCGCGCTCGTTTCTCGGCGTTGTGGGCGTGGGCCGCTTGGGATCCGCCACGGCCTCAAATCCCGTGCGATTGCAGCCAGAGTTCGAGCAGCGACACCTGCCAAAGCTCGGAGCCTTGCAGCGGCGTGATGTGACCGACCGGATCGTCGAACAGCCGCGCCAGGTAATCTTCCCGGAACAGGCCGCGCTCCCGGGCGGCTTCATCGTGGCGCTGACCATCGAGCGGTGGAACCTGCACCGCCGCGTCGCCGTCGCCGTGATCGCCTTCGCCGGGGAGCGGCCGGACCGGCTGGTCGGCGGCTTCATGCTGGCCACCGCCGGGCTCAGCATGTGGGTCAGCAACACGGCGACGACTCTGATGATGGTGCCGATCGCGCTCAGCGTCGTCGCTTTCGTCGACGAACGGAACGGCGGTACACCGACGCCGGCCGGTGAGCGGTTCGCGCGCGGACTTCTGCTCGCCGTCGCCTATGCCGCCAGCATCGGCGGCGTCTCGACACTGATCGGCACGCCGCCGAACGCGTTTCTCGCCGGCTACATCGAGCAGAACCACGGCATCGAGGTCGGTTTCGCGCGCTGGATGCTGATCGGCCTGCCGGTCGCCGCCGTCATGCTGGCCGGCGCGTGGTGGCTGTTGACCCGGGTGCTCTGCCGCGCCGACGGCCTGCCGCTCGGCGACGTGCGCCGGGGCATCGCCGCCGAGCGGGCGAAGCTCGGCCGGCCGGAACGGGGCGAAATTCTGACGGCGGGCCTGTTCGCCGCCGTCGCCTTCGCCTGGGTCTTCCGGCCCGTGCTCGACGATTTCATACCCCTCGACGACACCATGATCGCGCTGATCGGCGCGCTGCTCGCCTTCATCGTGCCGGTGAGCCTGAAGGACGGCCAGTTCCTGATGACTTGGGAGCACGCCAAGCGGCTGCCGTGGGGCGTGCTGCTGCTGTTCGGCGGCGGCCTGAGCCTCGCCGGCGCCATTTCGTCGACCGGCCTCGCCAAGTGGCTGGGCGTGCTGCTGTCCGACGGCGGCGCGCTGCCGATGGCGGTGTTGCTCGTTATCGTCACGGCGCTCGTCGTGTTCCTGACGGAACTCACCAGCAATACGGCGACGGCGGCGGTGTTCATTCCGGTGGCGACGCCGCCGAACGCCATCGTGTTCGGCGCCGGACGGCTCAGCGTGCTCGACATGTGCACGGCGGGATTTCTTCTGAACATCCTCGCAACCGTCGTGATTTCAGTGGCGGCGCTCTATCTGGTGCCGCTGGTGTTCCCGGCGGGCTGACGGAGGAGGTTCAGGCGGCGGACATGCCGTGGCTAGATGCCTGGCGGCGTTCCCAGGCGCGGCAGGCGTCGTCGTGGCAATGACCGCGGATGCCGCCCCGGACCGATCCCGGCTGGATGGCGCGGAAGCTGTGCCGCCAGGTTTCCGGCAACAGGACCGAATTCGGCGGCGCCAGCCAGAGGCGGCTGAGCAGGCGCTTCCGCTCCGGCTCGTCGTGATCGACAAAATCGGTCCTGGAATGCAGCATCACGTGATTGTTGAGGATCTGCAGATCGCCGGGCTCCAGATACATGGTGTACATGAGCTCGGGCCGACAAAGAATCTCGTCCAGGGCGTCGATGGCCTCGGTCTGCTTCGCCGTCAGTTTCGGCACGCCCGCCACCTCCTGCGCCGTGCGTACCCGGTTGCGGTTCCACTTGGCGAAGACGCGGCCGTCGGCGATGTCGAACAGCGGCTGCGGATAGGTCGGCGCCTCGTCCGGCGCCTCTTCCATGTTGCGGCTGAAGTAAAAATCCCGGTGCGCGATCTCGGCGAGATCGGGGCGTTCTGCGATCAGGATGCGGCGCGCCATCAGCGAACTGGTGATCATGCTCTGGCCGCCGGACTTCGCCTTGTTGTAGCAGGCGAGGGAGACGAAATCGGCGGTGTCCACGTGGAAGTCGAGCTTGGCGTTCGACGAATAGCCGCGTCCGTTCGCCGCGCGGTACGTGAAGCCGGTGTTGCGGACGGCGGAGATGTATTGCGACTTGATGCCCTGCGGCCGGGCGACGCCGACGTGCAGGCCGACCGCCCAGTTCATCAGCTCGAACTCGGCTTCCGAGATACCGTCGCGGGGCAGGCCCTTCACCAGCGCGATGCCCCGGCCGGCGTGCGCCGCGGCGAAGGCGGCGCGGATCGTGTCCCACGCCGGGCCGAGGTCGAAATCGTCCCGTGTGTAATCGAACAGCCGCTTCTCCGGCACATAAGCGCCCTTGACGGCGCGGGCGACCTGGGCGCGGGCGGCATCGTCGATGCGGAACACCCAATTCTTGTCGTTCCGGAGATCGTCCGCCGTCCAGGCGGCGGGCGTATCAACGTCGACGTTCAACATGTCGTTTCCTCCGGCGCTCGCGCGCGCTCCCCTGCGGCGGAACTGTAGAGCCCGGAGGTTCGAATGAAAAATGCGAAAATCGCGTCGATTGATGGGTTTAGGCGATCAATCCGCCGGGCGGCGATCCGCCGGCTCTTGGTCGCTCAACCCAACCGGTTGACGCCGTCGAAGGCGGCTGTCTTGTAGCACTCGGCGAAGGTCGGATAGTTGAAGACCGTGTCGATCAGGTAATCGAGGGTGCCGCCGAGCGACAGCACCGCCTGACCGATGTGGATCAGTTCGCACGCACCGTCGCCGATGATGTGGACGCCGAGCAACTTCCGCGTGTCGGGGTCGAACAGCAGCTTCAATAGCCCGGCCTGGTCGCCGACGATCTGGCCGCGGGCGATTTCCCGGTAGGAAGCCCGGCCGACCTCGTAGGGCGTTCCCGCTTCCGTCAGTTCCTGCTCGTTCTTTCCGACCACCGAGATTTCCGGGATCGTGTAGATGCCGTAGGGCAGCAGATCCGGAAAGCTGTGCGTCTCGACGCCGAAGGCGTGGCACGACGCGAGCCGGCCCTGCTCCATCGACGTCGACGCCAGGCTCGGAAAGCCGATGACGTCGCCGACCGCGTAGATGTGCGGCACCTCCGTCTGGTAGTTCGCGTTGACGTCGATGCGGCCGCGCGAATCCGCCTTCAGGCCGGCGGCCTCCAGATTCAGGTTCGACGTCGCGCCGGTGCGGCCGATGGAATAGAGCGCGCAGTCGGTGTGGATGTTCTTGCCGCTCTCCAGCTGAATGTGGATGCGCTCGCCGCGCGGCCCTTCCTCGAGCTGGATGGCGCTGACTTCCTCGCCGAGGCGCAGCGTCGCGCGTTCCTGGCGCATCAGGTGCACCAGGGTGTCGATGATCTCCTCGTCGTCGAAGGGCAGCAGTCGGGTGCGCTTGTCGATGACGGTGACGCGCACGCCGAGCGTCGCGAAGATGGTCGCATACTCGATGCCGATGACGCCGGCGCCGACCACGGTCATGCTCTTTGGCAGCGCCTTCAACTCGAGGATGTCGTCGGAACAGAAGATGTGCTCGCCGTCGAAGGCGATGTTCGGATGGCGGGTCGTCGTCGTGCCGACGGCGATGATGACGTGCGCGGCGCTGACCTCGCTGGACGGTCCGCCGGCGACCGGCGTGAGCCGGATGCGGTGCGGACCGGCGAAGGCGGCCTCGGCCTCGATGATCTGGATGCCGTTCCGCTGCATCTGGTGCCGCGCGACGTCCACGCCGATTTGGCGCACGTGATTGGCGCGGCCGAGCAGGTCGGCCATGGTGATGTCCTGCTTCACCTTGTAGGACGAGCCGTAGATGCTGCGCTCGTGATAGCCGGAAAGGTGCATGGTCGCGGCGCGAAGCGTCTTAGATGGGATGGTGCCGGTGTTCAGGCAGACACCGCCGACGACGGCCTGGCGCTCGGCCAGCGCGACCCGCTTGCCGAGCTTGGCCGCCTGCACGGCGGCGCGTTGGCCGGCCGGGCCGGAGCCGATGACGAAAAGATCGAAATCGAACTCGCTCATGCCCATCCCGCCCCAATGTTCCGACGATGCCGCCCGCGATGCCGGGGCCGGCTGTCGAAACTATTGGATTTCCGGGATTCTTTGTCTAGGGGAATTGCCGAACCGCTCAGCGGCGGGCACCCCGGAACGGCTCGAACTTCGGCAGCTTCCCGGGTGAAGCTTTTTTGACGCCGGCGCCCTTCGGCAGGATTTCCAGATATCCGCCGTCGCGGTCGATCAGGAAGATGGAGCGGCCCTTGCGGCTGAAAACGCGGCGCATGGTCGCCGAAAAATCACGGTAGACCTGCCGTTCCAGCGGATCGGCCTCGAACAGCATTTCGGCGCACTTCAGGAATTCCCGCACGAAGTCCGGCGTGACGCGGGCCATGTTGCTGATGACCCAGCAGCGGTCCTCGAAATCCCAGTAATAGCCGAGGCCGATCAACTCGTCCTTGTTGGTGATGTAGGGAAAGAACGGAAAGGTGCGGCAGGAAACGGAGCGGTTATCCCGTTCGCAATGCATGGCGCCCCGGCATTCGACCGCCTGGCAGGTATGATGCAGGCTGTCGACGAGCGCGTGCGTATGGGTGCAGCCCGGCTTGAACTTCCGCCACATGTCGGTCCGCGCCTTCAGCGCCTTGAATTCCGCCTTCTGGACGATCGGCACCGCGTTGGTGGTGTCGCAGCAGACCGGCGAGCCGCCGTTCAGGTGCGCGCACTTCTGCCCGCAGTCGATGTCGACGACGGGGGCGTTAAAAAAATTGAAGATGGCTCGGAAAACGTCCTGCGTCGGTCCTGAGGAACGGGTCATGCTTCGCGTATATGCGCTGGCGTCGGACCTGTCCAGACGGATCGGCGCGTTCGCCGAAAAGTTTCATGTTTCCGGCGATCAGCCGCCCTTGAAGCTCAGTTTGGCCGGCGAGATCAGGACGCCGAACTGCTCGCACCAGATGACGACGTTCTTATAGGTCTTGAGATCGAGACCGGCCGGGATGTCGAACACCTGCGATCCCTTGAAGGCGCGGAGCCGGCCGAGATCGACGAACATGGTCGAGGCGACGGGGGTTTGCGGCGTCACCTCGGCGTCCGGGACTAGATAGACATGATACTTGGGGCCGGGCCCGACCTCGAAGTCGGCGCCGATCTGCACCGCGTCGGCATAGACGGTGACGCTGCCTTTCCCATAGTGAATGGGGTCGGACGGATTGGCGTGAATGAACGTGCCGGTGGCGACGACGGTCTTCTGGGCCGCGTTCTCCAGCCGTTCGTTGGCGACCACGTCGGCCAGGAAGATGTACGGATAGGCGAAGATGCCGATGGCGAAGCCGCCGATGAGGCCGAGCAATCCGCCGATGATGAAGAGAAGGAACGTGCGCATTTGGGTCTCCGGCTCCGCGACTTCTGGCCGACAGCTTACGCATCCGGCGATGCCGGGTCCACACTCCGGAAACGACTTTGCCGGCCCCTCGCGGGACCGGCAAAGCTTAAGTTTCAGAACTCGGTTCGCTTAGACGAGATCGAAGCGGTCCGCGTTCATGACGTTGGTCCAGGCGGCCACGAAGTCCTTCACGAACTTCTCCTTGTTGTCGTCCTGGGCGTAGACCTCGGCGTAGGCACGGAGGATCGAGTTGGAGCCGAACACGAGGTCGATCCGTGTCGCCGTCCACTTCGTCTTGCCGGTCTTGCGGTCCTGGATCTCGTAGAGACCGTTGCCGGTCGGCTTCCAGGCGTACGCCATGTCCGTCAGGTTGACGAAGAAGTCGTTCGTCAGCGCGCCTTCACGCTCGGTGAAGACGCCGTGCTTGGTGCCGCCGTGGTTGGAGCCGAGAACCCGCATGCCGCCGACCAGTACGGTCATCTCGGCGGCCGTCAGGCCCATGAGCTGCGTGCGGTCGAGCATCAGCTCCTCCGCCTTCACGGCGTAGTCCTTCTTGAGCCAGTTGCGGTACCCGTCGTGGATGGGTTCCAGAGGCTCGAAGGATTGGACGTCGGTCATGGCGTCGGTGGCATCGCCGCGGCCGGGTGCGAACGGCACCTCGACTTTGGAGCCGGCCGCCTCGATGGCCTGCTCGATGCCGACGTTGCCGGCGAGCACGATGACGTCGCCGACGCTCGCCCCCGTCTGCTTGGCGATGCCTTCCAGCACGCCCAGCACCTTGGCGAGACGCTTCGGCTCGTTGCCTTCCCAGTCCTTCTGCGGCGCGAGGCGGATGCGCGCGCCATTGGCGCCGCCCCGCATGTCGGAACCGCGGTAGGTACGGGCGCTGTCCCAGGCGGTCGCGACCATCTCGCCGACGGAAAGACCGCTCTTGCCGATCAGGGCCTTGACGGCGGTGACGTCGTAACCGGTCGGGCCGGCGGGGATCGGATCCTGCCAGATCAGGTCTTCCTTCGGCACGTCCGGGCCGACGTAGCGGACCTTCGGCCCCATGTCGCGGTGCGTCAGCTTGAACCAGGCCCGGGCGAAGGTGTCCTTGAAGTACTCGGGGTCCGCCATGAACTTCCGGCAGATCGCGTTGTAGGCAGGATCAACCTTCATGGCCATGTCGGCGTCGGTCATGATCGGGTTGTGGCGCTTCGAGGGGTCGGTGGCGTCCACCGGCTTGTCCTCTTCCTTGATGCCGATCGGTTCCCACTGCCGCGCGCCGGCCGGGCTGGTGCGGATTTCCCACTCGTAACCGAACAGCAGATCGAAGTAACCCATGTCGAACTGCGTCGGGTTGGTCGTCCACGCGCCCTCGATGCCCGACGTGACGGCGTTGGCCGCCTTGCCGCCCATCTTCGGGTTCGCCCAGCCGAAGCCCTGCTGATCGACGTCGGCCCCTTCCGGGTCCGGACCCAATAGCTTGGCGTCGCCGTTGCCGTGCGCCTTGCCGACCGTATGGCCGCCGGCGGTGAGCGCGACGGTTTCCTCGTCGTTCATGGCCATGCGCGCGAAGGTCACGCGAACGGCTTCCGCCGTCTTACGCGGATCGGGCTTGCCGTCGACGCCTTCCGGGTTGACGTAGATGAGGCCCATCTGCACCGCGGCCAGCGGGTTCTCGAGCGAAGTCTCGTCGTTCTTGTCCGAATACCGGCTCTTGCCGAGCCATTCCTTCTCGGCGCCCCAGTAGATGTCCTTTTCCGGGTGCCAAATGTCCTCGCGGCCGAAACCGAAGCCGAAGGTCTTCAGGCCCATGTTCTCGTAGGCGATGGTGCCGGCGAGGATGATCAGGTCGGCCCAGCTCACCTTGTTGCCGCACTTCTTCTTGAGCGGCCACAAAAGACGCCGCGCCTTGTCGAGGCTGACGTTATCCGGCCACGAATTCAATGGCGCGAAGCGCTGGTTGCCGGTGCCGCCGCCACCACGGCCATCCGCCGTGCGGTACGAGCCCGCCGCGTGCCACGACATGCGGATCATCAAGCCGCCGTAGTGGCCCCAATCGGCCGGCCACCAGTCCTGGCTGTCGGTGAGCAGCGCGTGCAGGTCCTTCTTGAGCGCCGCGACGTCGAGCTTCTTGATCTCCTCGCGGTAGTCGAAGCCTTTCCCCATCGGGTCGGTCTTCGTGTCGTGCTGATGCAGAATGTCGAGATTGAGGGCGTTCGGCCACCAATCCATCTGCGACGTGCCGGCGGACGTCATACCGCCGTGCATCACCGGGCATTTGCCCGTGGGCTTCGTGTCGTTACCGTCCATTTGTTCCTCCTGTTGCGATGTCGTCCGCTTCGAGTCGGACAGCGGCACAGTGCCCCCATCCGGGTCGTCGTGAACGGCCGGGGCGAGTGGCGCCCTGCCGTCCTCTTGATCCCAAGGGTAGCGGCAGGAGTGAATTAGTAAAATTGAACGAATTGATAGGTATGATCGGTATGGCCGATGATGAAGCTCGGCGGCTGCACCGTCTCAACCGGCGGCGAGAATGCCTTCGATGATTTCCTGCACGGACAGCGCCGCCTTGAAATCCGGAAGCTCGTGCGGTTCGCCCCGCATGAAGCGGGCGAGGTTGTCCAGTTGATGCATCCGCCCCGCCTGCCGGGGATCGGCGATCTCGGAAATTGCCGGGCGCCACTGATCGCCCGTCGACAGATACACCGTGTACCAGTCGTCGAGGCGGAGCGACGTCGACTTCCCCCAGACCGTGAACTCGACCCGGTCCGGCCCCGTGCCGCCGACGCCGCCGGCGACGGATACCGGAATGTTCCCGCACGTCAGATCGGCGAGGACGTGCGTTTCCGCGGCGCCGCCGTTCTTGCCGTCCGGGTAGCGGACGATGGCGTTCTCGAGGGCGAGCGGCCCGAACACGCTCTCGGTCAGATAGATGAAGTGCGACAGCACTTCGCGGACGTAGCCGCCCTGCGCCCGCTTGGCGAGCCACGCCGCCGATTCCTGCCAACCGCGCGGCCAGGTCGCGAAGTGGAGGCGGATGTCGATGGCCTCGACGGCGCCCAGCGATCCGTCCTGGAGCCGGGTTCTCAGGAATGCCCGGCTCGGACTGGCGGCGAAGGAGAAATTGACGGCGTTCGCGACGCCCATGCGTCCGAAGGTCTCGACCAGCGCGCGGGACTCCGCGACGTCGACGCCGAGCGGCTTTTCGCAGAAGACGGGCTTTCCAGCATTCGCGGCGGCGATGGCGTAGGGCGCGTGATGCGCCGGCGGGCAGGCGATGTAGACGAGGTCCACGTCGGGATTTTCGATGAGCGCCTCGGCGGTGCCGACGTAAGGAACGTTTTGCGGTCCACCCTGCGGGTCGTAGACGGCGGTGACGTCGAATTCCGGGTGCGCCGCCATGTTGCCGAACATGCGCTGTCCCATGACGCCGAAGCCGATGATGCCGACGCGATAAGTCATGTGTGGGTTCCCGATTCGAAGTTACAGCATTTCCAGATGCGACGGCCCCCGCGGCGGCGGGAACGCCTTGTCGAGGATGGCGAAGTCGGCGGCGTCGAGGCGGATGTCGAGGGCGGCGAGGTTCTGGTCGATGTGGTCGTGCCGGACGGCCTTCGGGATGGCGATCACGTTGTCCTTCGACAGCACCCAGGCGAGCGCTACCTGCAATGGCGTCACGTGGTGCCTTTTCGCGACCAGATCGAGCCCCGGTGCCCCGGCGAGCCGCCCCTGTTCCAGCGGCGAATAGGCCATCACCGGCACGCTGTGCCGCTTGCAGAGCGACAGGACGTCCCATTCCGGACCCCGGCGGCTGAGGTTGTATAGGATCTGGTTGCAGGCCATCTTCTTGCCGTCCTTACAGGCGAGCCATTCCGTCATGTCCCGGGCGTCGAAGTTGGAAACGCCGGCATGACGAATCTTGCCCGCCGACTTGAGCGCCTCGAAGGCGTCGATGGTTTCCTGGAACGCGACGCCGCCCCGCCAATGCAGCAGATAGAGGTCGATGTAGTCGGTATCGAGCCGCTTCAGGCTCGCCTCGCAGGCGCGGATCACGCCGTCGTGGTTGGCGTTGCTCGGCAGCACCTTGGAGACGACGAACACGTCCTTCCGGTCGATGCCGGCCTCCTTCACCGCTTGGCCGACCACCCGCTCGGCGCCGCCCCGGCCGTACATCTCGGCGGTGTCGATCAGGCGGATGCCGCGCCCCATGGCGTAGCGGACGGCGGCGACCTCGCGCTCGAACTCGGATTTTGATTCGCCCATGTACCAGGTGCCGAGGCCCAGGTTCGGCACGGTCTCGCCGCCCGGCAATTCGATGGCGCGCATGGTCTTCTCCAGTTTCCCGTTTCACGGATCGGATTTTCTTGCGCCGCATATTGGCACGGTGGGCGGGGGAGGGCGAGGACCTCGGGCGAGGGGACGCCGGGCGGGGGCGCTGGGTGCTGCCGCGTCCGCTTATCCCGATTCCCGACCGACACGTTCGTTGCTACCATCCGGTGCAATCGCGCCGGGCCGGCGTTTCCGGCGGCGGGCGGGTTTCATGGGGATAGCAAAATGAACGAAGGTGCTTCGCGGGTCATGGATCTGATCTTCGGACGGTGGCGCAGCCAGATCCTCTACGCCGGCGCGAAACTCGGCGTCTTCGACGCCCTCGGCGGCGAGCCCCGGCCGGCGGCGGACGTCGCCACCGACCTGAAGCTCGATCCGGCCTTCGCGTACCGCCTGATGCGCGCACTCGGCACCATCGATCTGCTCGCCGAGGACGACAAGCGCCGCTTCCGCCTGACGGAAGCGGGCGAGTTGTTACGGGCGGATCATCCGACCAGCCTGCAGGGTGTGGCGCTGCTCGAGGAAGGACCGGAACACTATGCGATCTGGCGGCACCTCCCCGACATGATCCGGGAAGGCAAACAGAACGCGTTCATGCGCGAATACGGCCGGCACGCCTTCGACCACGCCGTCGCCGATCCGGGCTATGAGCGGGTGTTCGACGCGGCCATGACCAGCTTCTCCGGCGCCCAGACCGCTTGGGTGCTTGAGGCGCTGGCGCACTACGACTTCTCCAAGGTGAAGAGCGTCTGTGATATCGGCGGTGGCCGCGGACACATGCTTTTCCACCTGCTCGCCAAGTATCCGCATCTTTCCGGCACGGTGCTGGAACGCGCCGAGGTTATTGCCGCCAAGGACAAGCTGTGGGCCCAGCCCATGGGCGTTCAGGATCGTTGCGCGTTCGTCGCCGGCGACATGTTCGGCGAGGCGCCGGTCGCCGACGTCTACACCATGAAGATGATCCTGCACGACTGGGACGACGACGAATGCGTGCGCATCTTGGAGACCGTCGGCAAGGCCGCGCCCGCCGGCGGACGCCTGTTCGTGATGGAGCACGTGGTGCCGGGACCGGACACGCCGCACTTCTCCAAGCTGTTCGATATTCACATGATGTGCTGGGGCACCGGCCGGGAACGCACCGCCGATGAATACGGCGAGCTCATGCGCCGAGCCGGCTGGCAATTCGTCGACACGCACTATCCGGCCGCCGGCCTGATGGGCGTCGTCGAGGGGCGGCGGGGGTAGGGGGCGGTCCTTATCTCGCCAAGATGAGCCGGTAGCCGACGTCGCAGGCGTCGAGGTCGAACAGATAGCCGTGCGCGCGCGCCCAGGCACCGCTTTCGAGATCGTCCGCCAATCTTTTCAGGCCCGCGTCGATACCCTCGATCAGCCAGAACGACGACATGGCGGCGCGGATGCGCGGATCGAGATAGGCCGCCGGCCGCCGCCAGTAGGCGTAGAGGAAACCGTCCGTGCAATCGTGCGGCACCGGGATGCTCGAAATTTCGACATCGCCGAGCCACGCCGTGTAATCGGTCAGCTTCGGCATCTGCCCGTCGTCGAGCGTGACGAGGCCCGGGAAATAATCCATCAGCCAGGCGTCCCGGAACGCCGGATCGAACGCCAGGATGACGACCGGCCCCCGCGTCACGCGGCGGATTTCCCCAAAGCCCTTCGCCTTGTCGGACCAGTGGTGCGCGGTGTTGACCGCCATCGCCGCGTCGAAAGACTTGTCGTCGAAGGGAAGGTCCTCGGCCGAGCCCTGAACGATCCGCACCGCCGGCGTGCGCCGCTGCCGGATCATTTCGGCGGAGGGCTCGACGGCGGTGATTTCCCGTCCCGCGGGCTCGTAGGACCCGGCGCCGGCGCCGACGTTGAGGACGGTGCGCGCCGGCCCGAGCACGTGCTCGATGACCGCCGCGATGCGGGCGTCCGGCCTCCTGAGGTCCGAGTAATTCACGCCGATGGTGTCGTAGGTCGTTTGCATGATCCGCTCGTGAACCGGGTGTTCGGGGGGCTTGTACGCCATCGGGCTCGGGACGGGTACCCAAAAGAATATTGAGCTAAATCAATTTATAAAAATCGAATATGTCATAGCCTCGCCGCCTTCGATTGGTTGACTGGACGGGGTTGGGCGCGATGGAGAACTGGCTGGCCACGGACGCGATCTCCGATCCGGCGAAGGCGCTGCTGATCGGCCTCGCCGTCGGACTGCTGTTCGGCGCCGCCGCGCAGTCGTCGAAGTTTTGTCTCCGCAGCGCCTGCGCCGAGTTCTGGTTCGGCCGGATGGAGCGCGCCGTCGCCGTCTGGCTTTTGGTGTTCGGAAGCGCGCTGCTCGGCGCGCAGTTGCTTCTGGCATCGGGCGAATTGAAGGCGACGGAAATCCGTCAACTCTCCGACGCCGGCAGCCTGTCCGGCGCCATCGTCGGCGGCATGCTGTTCGGCGTCGGCATGATCCTGGCCAGGGGCTGCGCCAGCCGCTTGTTGGTGCTGTCGGCGACCGGCAATCTGCGCGCGCTCGTTTCCGGCCTCCTCGTCACCATCGTCGCGCAGGCGTCGCTGTCCGGCGTGTTGTCGCCGGCCCGTCTGTATCTCGCGAGCCTTTGGACCGTGAGCCCGCAGGAGCGCTCCATCCTCACGACATTGCCGCTCGCGTTGCAGATCGGCCTCGGCGCGGCCACGCTGCTCCTCGCCGTCGCCATCGCCTGGCGGGCGCGTCTCCGATGGACGGATCAGGTCTTCGCCCTCGGTGTCGGCGGCGCCGTGGCGCTCGGCTGGTATCTGACGTCGGCGTTGGCGCGCGTTTCCTTCAATCCGGTCAGCGTCGGCAGCGTCACCTTCACCGGCCCGTCCGCCGACACGCTGATGGCGCTGATCACGTCGCCGCAAATTCCGCTCGGCTTCGCCATCGGCCTTGTGCCGGGCGTGTTCCTGGGCTCGTTCGCGTCATCACTCTTGCGCCGGGAATTCAAGCTTCAGGCCTTCAGCGCCGAGACCGGCACCGGCCGCTACATGATCGGCGCCGGCCTGATGGGCTTCGGCGGCATGCTGGCCGGCGGCTGCGCGGTGGGCGCCGGCATCACCGGCGGTTCGGTTCTGTCGCTGACCGCATGGGTGGCGCTCCTGTTCATGTGGCTGGGCGCCGGCGCGACGCTTTGGGCCTTTGAACTGGCCGGCCGCGACGTCGCCGATCCGCAGGGACAGGCCGCCCCAGGCCGATAACTGCGCCTCATACTTTCCCGCAAGACCCGCTTCCCATTGACGTAAGGATGGCGGTGCGCCACATGTGGGCCATGGAACACACCCTGGAATCCGCCAAGCCCCTGTTTTCCTACCGGAAACACTGGGCCGCCAAGTTCGGCGCCGCGCCGTTCCTGCCCATGTCCAGGGACGAGATGGACATGCTCGGCTGGGATTCCTGCGACGTCGTCCTGGTGACCGGCGACGCCTACATCGACCATCCGAGCTTCGGGATGGCGGTGATCGGGCGGCTGTTGGAGGCGCAGGGCTTCCGGGTCGGGATCATTTCTCAACCGGACTGGCAGTCGGCGGAACCGTTCAAGGAACTCGGCCGGCCGAACCTGTTCTTCGGCGTCACCGGCGGCAACATGGATTCCATGGTGAACCGCTACACGTCCGATAAGCGACTCCGCCACAACGACAGCTATACGCCGGGCGGCGAGGGCGGCAAGCGGCCGGACCGCTCCGTCGTCGTCTACGCGCAGCGTTGCCGCGAAGCCTTCAAGGACGTGCCGATCGTGCTGGGCGGCATCGAAAGCTCGCTCCGCCGCATCGCGCATTACGACTACTGGTCGGACAAGGTGCGCCGTTCCGTGCTGCCGGACGCCAAGGGCGACATTCTTTTATACGGTAACGCGGAACGCGCCGTCGTCGAAGTGGCGCACCGTCTCGCGCGCAAGGAAGACCCGTCGACGATGGACGACATCCGCGGCGTCGCGCTGATGAAGTCCGCCGTGCCGGACGGCTGGACGGAAATTCACGCCGACGACTTGGACAGCGGCGAGGAAGGCGGCCGGCGCACCGGCGAGAATGCCGTCATCCGCCTGCCGTCCTATGAAGTCGTCGCGAACGATCCGGAGGCCTATGCCCGCGCGTCCCGCGTGCTGCACCGGGAAAGCAATCCCGGCAACGCGCGGCCGCTGGTGCAGCGGCACGGCGACCGGGAACTGTGGCTGACACCGCCGCCGATCCCCCTCGAAATGAACGAGATGGACGGCGTCTACGAGCTTCCCTACGCCCGCGCGCCGCACCCGGTCTACGGCGACGCCAAGATTCCGGCGTGGGAGATGATCCGCTTTTCCGTCACCATCATGCGCGGCTGCTTCGGCGGCTGTTCCTTCTGCTCGATCACCGAGCACGAGGGCCGCATCATCCAGAGCCGCTCCGAGGGCTCGATCCTCCGCGAGATCGAGGCGATCCGCGATCGCACCGAGGGCTTCACCGGCATCATCTCCGACGTCGGCGGGCCGACGGCGAACATGTACCGCATGGCCTGTAAGGACAAGGAGACGGAAGCGCTCTGCCGCCGCCCGTCCTGCGTGTTCCCCGACATCTGCAAGAACCTGAACACCAGCCACGAAAGCCTGATCCAACTGTACCGCAAGGCGCGCGAACTGCCCGGCATCAAGAAGGTGATGGTGGCGTCCGGCGTGCGCTACGACCTGGCGGTCAAGAGCCCGACCTACGTCAAGGAACTCGTCACGCATCACGTCGGCGGCTATCTCAAGATCGCGCCGGAGCACACCGAGGACGGGCCGCTCCGCTACATGATGAAGCCGGGCATCGGCGCCTACGACAAGTTCAAGCAGATGTTCGATCAGGCGGCGAAGCAGGCCGGCAAGAAATACTTCCTGATCCCCTACTTCATCGCTGCGCATCCGGGCACGACCGACGAGGACATGATGCACCTCGCCATGTGGCTGAAGAAGAACGGGCTCCGCGCCGATCAGGTGCAGACCTTCCTGCCGTCGCCGATGGCGCTGTCGACGGCCATGTACCGCTCCGGCATCAATCCGCTCAGGCCGGTCCGGCGGGGTGCGTCGGAACGGGTCGGCACGGTGAAGAATTTGAAGCAGCGGCGGCTGCACAAGGCGTTTCTGCGCTATCACGACGCGGAGAACTGGCCCCTCTTGCGTGACGCGCTCAAGCGGATGGGCCGGGCCGATCTGATCGGCCCCGGCAAGCAGCACCTGGTGCCGAACTGGCAGCCGAAAGGCACCGGCGACAAGGGCGGCGAGGGCCGCCGCACCGGCCGCAAGCACGGCGAGCAGAAATTCCTCACCAAGGGCATCAGCGAGAACCTGCCCGGCGGCCAGCCGGGCCGTCGGTCCGGACGTCAGCCTGGCCAGCGGCCCGCCCGCCAGCCTGGAAAGTCACGGCCGAAGGGGTAAGACCCCGACCGTCGCCCCGGACTTGATCCGGGGCCTATTTCTATATCCCGTCCATCCCCTCGTCATTCCTAAGCCAAGAGAGACCGAGAAGGCGGGAACCCAGGCTTTCTGCTCTGAATTTACTGGGTCCCGGATCAAGTCCGGGATGACGGAAGTGGTGTCCGCGTCGCCTCGCTACGTTCCGGCGTTCTTCGCCGCCGCGTGGTAGGCCAGATAGGAGCGTTGCGTCTGGATGTGATCGGCGAGGAAGCGGGCGTCGTGCCACACACCCCAAATGAACGATGAGCCGCGCTGCGCCAGCCATGGCAGGCCGAGGAAATAGATCCCGGGCTCGGCGGAAACGCCGCGTCGGTGCTTCGGGCGGCCCCGCTCGTCGAACGCATCCACCTTCAGCCAGCCGAAATCGACGGTGAAGCCGGTCGCCCAGATGACCGAGGTAACGCCCGCCGCCTTCAGGTCCAGTTCCAGGACCGGGTCCGTCATGCAGGGCGGGGCCGGCGGGATGTCGCGCGCGCCGGGTTCTTCCGGCAGCGTGAGCCCGTTCTGTGAGACGTAATCGTCGGCCTCGTCCAACAACGACAGATAGTTGGCGTCGCCGCGCTCGATGTTGTGCGCAAGGTCGGGCGCGAAGTTCAGAACGCCGTCCGTGTACGCCTCCGTCTTGCCGACCAGGTTCATGCCGCGCAGGGCGAGCCGGCGGAAGTCGACCGTGTGTCCGCCGTCGGCGCCGCTGACGGCGATGGTGACGTGCTCCGTGCCGGCGGACGGCGGCGCCGCGTCCCACTTGCCGAGCACGCCGAGCCACCAGACGAAGTCGCGCCCGCGATAGGCGCGGGGCGGCCGGTCGTGCGGCCCGACGGAAAGATAAACCCGCCGTCCCGATTTCAAGAGCTCGTCGGCGATCTGCGTGCCGGACGAGCCGGCGCCGATCACCAGCACCGCGCCTTCCGGCAACTGGCCGGGATTGCGATAGGCGCTGGAATGGAGCTGTCGCATGCCGGCGCTTTCGGGAATGACGGTGGGAACGATCGGTTTCTGAAACGGTCCGGTGGCGGCGACGACGTAGCCGGCGTCGAAGGCGCCCGCCGAGGTTTCGACGTGGAAACCGGGCCGGCCCGGGTTCCGGCGCACCTCCGTCACCTCGACGCCGCAGCGGATCGGCGCGTGAACCTTTTCCGCGTAGGCGGCGAAATAATCCGCCACCATGTCCTTGCCGGGGAAGCCGTCGGGATCGCTCGGAAATTCCATGCCGGGAAAGCGGTCGTGCCAGGCCGGGCCGTTGGCGACGAGGGAATCCCAGCGTTCCGTGCGCCAGCGTTCGGCGATGCGGTGCCGTTCCAGCACCAGGTGCGGCACGCCTTGCGCGCCCAGGTGCTCGCTCATGGCGATGCCGGCCTGGCCGCCGCCGACGACGAGCACCTCGATCTTCTCAACGGCCATGGTCACCCCCGTTACGGCGTTCCGAAAAGCCAGCCTAAGGGATTCGCCGGATCGGCAAAATTACATTCTGGGGGGAAGCCGCGGCGGCGCTTGCATTGTCCTAGGTCACAGCGTGTTTCGGCTGTCGAGCGCACCATGGCAATGTGGAATCTGGAGGTATGCCGTGACGCCCGTGCGTAAAATTTCGATGTTGGCGTCGGTTGCCTGTATTTGGCTGACGGCCGCAACCACCGCAATTGGCGGCACCGTCGAGACTAGGCATTTGCTCGCCAGCGACGCAAAGGGCGGTCTGTCCGACGGGCAACTGACGGCATTGGCCACCGACGCCGAACGAACGCTCGCCGCCGTGCTCGATTATTGGTCCGTGGATGCCGGACTGGATCGATTCGACAGGATCAGGGTGATATTCGATTCGCCGCGCCAGGGCGATTACACGAGCGTGTTCTTCTGGCGCTCTGAGGGTCGGCGTCGGTACCGGACTGTCCTCGTTCTTGGCTTCGAGGAGCCGCGCCAGATGCTGGCGCACAAGCTTTCCAGCGCCGTGCTCTTGCAGCGCGACAAGCTGATACGCAACATGCTGGGGATCCTGACAGAGATCAAACTCGGCAATCCGGCGACGTTTCCGATGTGCGGTTTCGACGTCGACGATTGGGCCGGCCTGTTCCTGGCCGACAACACAGCGATCCCGCTTGCGGACCTTGGGCCGGACGACCAGTCGTGGGGAATGGGCGAGGGGCGCGACGGCCGGATCGTCGTTCATGATCGAAAGCGTCAGCACATGGCATATGCTGAAGCCGGGTCATTCGCGGCTTTCTTGGAGCGGCGCTATGGCCGGGAAAAGTTGAAGGCGCTGCATCAGGCGGCGTCCGGCGGCGCCGCACGGTTGTGGCGCGAGGTGTTCGGCGCCGATCTCCCGGAACTGGAGGTGGCATGGCGCCTAGCGACGATCGAACACTTCAAGGCCCGACCTGAACAGGCTGCGGCGCTGACGACGCTGGTCGCGGCAGATCCCACGACGGCCTGCACCGTCGCGCGGCAATTGGCGCCGCGGGCAAACCCCCGGCGTTAGCCGATAGACCATCTCCATTTTTCGAGTTGCCCGCCCGGGTAACGGCGTCATTCCTGAACGATGCGGAGCTCACAAGATCGCGCTTGTCGTTGGAGCCGGGGCCGTAAGCCGCGCCTGCCGGCCTCTCGGCATCCTATTCGAGAAGACGAGAATTTCTATCCCGATTTCATGCCCTTCGAGTGTGCCTCGGTTTGCGGTTTGCTTAGCTGCCTTCCTTTAGTATGAGAGGTTGGGTGCCGAGTTTTGAAACTGAAATAAGCTGACTGAAGGCTCTCTCCTCCGCCCCTCTCCTCACTTTTCCAAGAATAGCAGCAAAGACATCACCGACATGGGTTGGATCGAGATTCTCGGGTACGCGGCTTCCGGCGCCGTGTTCGTGACCTTTTGGATGAAGACCCTGGTTCCGCTCCGGCTGATCGCGATTGTCGGCAATTTTCTTTTTCTCGGGTATGGGATTAATGCGGATCTCGGGAATATCGTTCTCCTGCATGCCGCGCTATTGCCGCTGAATTCGTTGCGCCTCGTCCAGGCGATGCAGTTGAGAAAAAGATTGCATCAAATGGCGCATGCCGATTTCGACCCGCGCGCCCTCTTTCCCTTCATGACGGAAGTCGAGAAATCCGCCGGTGACTACATCTTCAAGCGCGGCGACGCGGCGCTGGACATCTATTATCTGGTGCAGGGCCGCGCCAAGTTCGAGGAACTCGGGGTCGGCATCGGACCGGGAGAGCTGATCGGAGAGATCGCCATGTTCGCTCCGGACAAAAACCGGACGCAATCGGTCGTCTGCGAAACCGACTGCAAGCTCATGAAGATTTCCGAGCCGCAGACGCTGCAGCTTTACGCCGACAACCCTGAATTCGGTTTGTATATCACCAAGATGATGGTCGCCCGGCTGCTGGAAAACGCCAAAAGAGCGGCCGCCTAGCCGGGACAAGTTCCACCGGCCGCTGTCACCTAACGTGCACCGCCGGCCGGCGGCGCGGCTGGCGTTGGATTAACGGGGCAGCGGTTTGTACTTGATCCGGTGCGGCTGGCCGGCATGGTCGCCAAGGCCGTTTCGCCTCGTGCGCATCCACCCCTCCCGTCATTCCCGCGCAAGCGGGAACCCAGGCCATCCACTCTGAATCTACTGGGTCCCCGCTTACGCGGGGATGACGGAAATTAATGTTGTCTTTTCGACTGTGCTCAGCGCGTCAGCGGCTTGTATTTGATCCGGTGCGGCTGGTCGGCGTCGTCGCCGAGGCGGCGCTTCTTGTCGGCCTCGTAATCCTCGTAGTTGCCTTCGAACCAC
>JAYOFL010000030.1:0-42284 GCA_038117205.1 Rhodospirillales bacterium
GTGGTCAGCAGCAGCGCGTCGCGGTCGCGCGCGCGCTCGTCTTCGATCCCGTTCTGGTGCTGATGGACGAGCCGCTGGGTGCGTTGGACAAGCAGTTGCGCGAGCAGATGCAGTACGAGATCAAGCACATCCACGAGAACCTCGGCGTTACCGTCGTCTACGTGACGCACGACCAGTCCGAGGCCCTGACGATGTCGAATCGGATCGCCGTCTTCAACGACGGCGTGATCCAGCAATTGGCGCCGCCGGCCGATCTCTACGAGCGGCCGAACAACGCCTTCGTGGCGCAGTTCATCGGCGAGAACAACACGCTGTCGGGCGCCATCAAGGCGATCGAAGGCGATACGGTGACGGCGGACGTCAACGGCCACATCATTTCGTCGCTCAAGGTGAATGTCGGTGGCGTCGGCGAGCGGACGACCCTGTCGCTGCGGCCCGAACGGGTCGAGGTCAATCCGCCCGAAGGCAAGTGCGACAACGTATTCGACGCCGAGATCAAGGAGTTGATCTATCTCGGCGACCACATCCGGACGCGCGCCAGCATCTGCGGCAACGACGAGTTCATCGTCAAGGTGCCGAATGCATCGGGCCATGCCGCTCTGCAGGAAGGCGTGGTGGCGAAGTTCGGTTGGGCGAAGGAAGATTGCCGGGCGCTGGACGCATAGTCGCCGGTGCCGCAATGAGGGAGCGCGAACTCCTGGGACGCTCCCCGGCCCCGGTCCGGGGCCGGAGCGGACCGCCGAGAGGCGGGCCGACCCGAGGAGAATAGAGACGTTGAACAACCAGGGAGTTATTCACACATGACGTTTAAGAAAAATTTCAAGACCTTGGCGGCGGTGGGCGCGTTGCTCGCCGGCACCATGGCATTCGGTTCCACCCAGGCGGCCGATAGCCTGACCGTCGTCTCGTGGGGCGGTGCCTACACGAAGTCGCAGGTCGAGGCCTATCACAAGCCGTTCAGCAAGAAGACCGGTATCGAGATCAAGTCGGAGAACTACAACGGCGGTCTCGCCGAGATCAAAGCGCAGGTCGAAGCCAAGAACGTGACTTGGGACATCGTCGACCTCGAATTGTCCGACGTCGTGCGCGGTTGCGACGAAGGCCTGCTCGAGAAGATCGACCTGACCAAGCTGCCGGCTGGCGCCGACGGCAAGGCGGCGAAGGATGACTTCCTGCCGGGCACGCTGCACGATTGCGCCGTGGCGACCATCGTCTGGTCGACGGTCTACGCCTACGACAAGACCAAGTTCAAGGGCGCCAAGCCGACCACCATCGCCGACTTCTTCGATCTGAAGAAGTTCCCCGGCAAGCGCGGTCTGCGTAAGAACCCGAAGGTCAACCTCGAGTTCGCGCTGATGGCCGACGGCGTCGCGCCGGGTGACGTCTACAAGCAGCTCGCCACCAAGGCCGGCCAGGACCGCGCCTTCAAGGTTCTCGACAAGATCAAGGGCAGCACGGTCTGGTGGGAAGCCGGCGCGCAGCCGCCGCAGCTCCTCGCCGACGGCGAAGTGCTCATGACCACCGCCTACAACGGCCGCATCTTCAATGCCGCCGCGGCGGAAGGTAAGCCTTTCGAAATCGTCTGGGACGGCCAGGTGTGGGACCTCGACCTCTGGGGCATTCCGAAGGGTGCCAAGAACAAGAAGGCGGCCATGGACTTCCTGCTGTTCTCGACGGCGACCGAACAGCTCGCCGCGCAGGCGTCTTGGATTTCCTACGGCCCGGCCCGTAGCTCCTCGATCCCGAAGATCGGTTCCTATGCGACCAAGCCGGAATTGAAGATGGGCCCGCACATGCCGACGGCGCCGGCCAACTTCAAGAAGGCCCTGCAGAACAGCCCGTCGTTCTGGGCCGACTATCAGGACGAACTGAACCAGAAGTTCAACTCCTGGCTCGCGAAGTAAGGTGACGGTCCGGGGGCGGCGCCCGCCGCCCCCGGCGTCTCTTGAAATTCCCACGGCGGGGTAAGCATGTCAGACGCGGCGACGATGGAAAGACTGGAAACGGCGGACGGTACGCCGCTCAAGGTCGCGCTCACTCGCGCCCTGCGCCGCAAGCGCATCCGCGCCGTTTTGCTCGTGATGCCGCTGTTCGCCTTTTTGTTTATTACATTTCTCTATCCGATCGGTTTGATGCTTTTCCGTTCGGTCGACGATCCGCTGGTGTCGGAAAACATGCCGAAGACGGTCGCCGCGCTGCGCGACTGGAAGGCCGCCGAATTGCCCGGCGAGGAGGCGTTCGCCGCTCTGGCGGCCGACCTCGAGGATGCCCGCAAGTCCGGCAACATGGGCCGGCTGGCGACGCGTCTCAATTATGAAACCGGCGGGCTCCGCAGTACGATTACCCGCACCGCGCGGCGTGCCGGCAAACTCGAGGCGCCCTATAAACCGCAGATTCTCGAAATCAGCGAGGATTGGGGAAAGCTCGAGACCTGGGCGACGATCAAGCGTCTCGGCGATCGCTTCACCGCCGTGCAGTACGTCGCCGCGCTGGACCGGAAGTACGACGCTCAGGCCAACATCGTTCAACTGCCCGAGGATCAGCGCATCTACGTGACGCTCTTCATGCGGACGATGTGGATGAGTATCGTCGTCACGGTGTCATGCCTGCTGCTCGGCTTCCCGATCGCCTACATGCTAGCGAGTCTTCCGCTCAAGCATTCGAATCTGTTGATGATCCTGGTCCTGCTGCCGTTCTGGACGTCGCTCCTGGTGCGGACGACGTCGTGGATCGTGCTGTTGCAGACTCAGGGCGTCCTCAACGACATCATGGTCTTTTTGCATCTGATCGACGACAAGGGGCGTGTGCAGTTGATCTTCAACGCCACCGGCACCGTCATTGCCATGACGCAGATATTGCTGCCGTTCATGGTTCTGCCGCTCTACAGCGTCATGAAGACGATCTCGCCCAGTTACATGCGGGCCGCCCAGTCCTTGGGGGCGCACCGGTTCCTCGCCTACGGACGCGTCTATCTGCCGCAGACGCTGCCGGGCATCGGCGCCGGCTGCCTGCTCGTGTTCATCCTCGCCATCGGCTACTACATCACGCCGGCGCTGGTCGGCGGCCAGGACGGGCAGATGATTTCCAACATGATCGCCTTCCACATGCAGAAATCCCTGAACTGGGGTTTGGCGGCGGCATTGGGCGGCATCCTGCTCGCCGGCGTCATCGTGCTCTATTGGGTCTACAACAAGATCGTCGGCGTCGAACGCCTGAAACTCGGGTGAGGGGACAATGAGCCAAAGCAGCATCTCGCTTCCCGATCATGCCGGCCCGGCCGAAACCATTTGGCATTACGTCTACATCGTCATCTGCGCGCTGGTTTTCATGTTCCTGATCGCGCCGTTGTTCGTGATCATTCCGCTGTCGTTCAACGCCGAGCCGTATTTCACCTTTTCGAAGGAGATGATCTCCCTCAATCCGGACGCCTTCTCGCTGCGTTGGTATCAGGACTTCCTGTCGAAGGACATCTGGCAGGTGTCGATCCGGAATTCCTTCTTCATCGCCTTCGCCTCGACGATCCTGGCCACCGCGCTCGGCACGCTGGCCGCGCTCGGCCTCAGCCGTCCGGAAATGCCGTACCGCGCGGCCTTCATGGGCGTGCTGATCTCGCCGATGATCGTGCCGTTGATCATCACGGCCGCCGGCATCTTCTTCTTCTATGCGACCCTCAACGACTACGTGCAGATGACCGGCAGCTACTTCGGCATCATCATCGCGCACACGGTGCTCGGCACGCCGTTCGTGGTCATCACCGTGACGGCGACGTTGATCGGTTTCGACCAGTCGCTGGTCCGCGCCGGCGCCATGCTCGGCGCCGATCCGACGACGGTCTTCTTCAAGATCATCATGCCGCTGATCCTGCCGGGCGTGATATCCGGCGCGCTGTTCGCCTTCGTGACGTCCTTCGACGAGGTCGTCGTGGTGCTGTTTGTCGCCAGCGTCGACCAACAGACCATTCCGCGCCAGATGTGGGCCGGCATCCGCGAGCAGATCAGCCCGACCATCCTGGCGGTGGCGACGATCCTGATCTGCGTGTCGATCGGCCTGCTTGCCGCCGTCGAATTGCTGCGCCGCCGCTCCGAGCGCCTGCGCGGGCTCTCGCCGGGCTGATCGTCAGGGCTTTTCATCCCCGGTAATTTCGTTCAACGCCCGCTTCAGGTCCGGTATTTCATTCCGGCATGTATTCCAGAGGACGTCGGGCAACACACGCATGTAGTTGTGGCGCAGGACATTGCCGATGCCCGCAATCTTTCGCCAAGGAATGCCGGGCGTCCCATCCTTCAGGGAATCCGCCAGGTGACGGCTCGCTTCAGAGATGATTTCCAGGTTCCGCTCGACAAGTTGAATTGCTCGTCTGTCCCGCTGGAAGTCTTCCAGGGTCAATCCGTCGGTATCCGCTTCGATGTGCATGATCGCCTCCAGAATATGCTGGAGATATAGATCGGGCTCCTTGGCCATCAGAAAATCTTGATCAGGTCAGTCGCGACGTTGTCGCGGACGAGAGGATCGAGGCCTCCTTCCAAAGCAAGCTCGACGGGGCGCCCCAACTCGTCGCGGAGTTCGTCTTGCAAGCCGACAAGATCGAGCAGACCGAAAGGCGTGCCGGGAGAGAGGCGGGCCAGGATATCGACATCGCTCTCCGGCGTGTCTTCTCCTCGGGCAACAGATCCGAACAGAGAGAGGGAAGCGATACCCTTTCCGCGAAGTCTTGGCGCGAGTTGCACCAAGCGATCGATCACGTCGGCTCGTGTCGTCTTGCCTTTGCCGATATCGGATTTCGCATTCTTTGCAAGGCGATGGTATTCCTCCGCCGACAGCAGCACCAAGTGATCGCGCCCATGGAACGTGACGGCGACGGGTTCCTTTAAGGCAGCGTGTTGAGCGCGGCCGATGTTCCGCTGAAATTCCTTGGCGGTCATACGTAGCATGGAAACACCTCGAGCAGAAAGTACGTAAAGTACGTACTTTTGTCAAGGATAGGCGATGCCGCCGACACTCTCAACCCTTGACGACGAGTTCCTGCGGAAAGTCGCAGAGCCGTTCGGCGCCGCTTTCCGTCACCAGTACGCATTCGCTGATTTCGATGCCCCAGTCGTCCATCCAGATGCCGGGCATGACGTGGATGGTCATGCCGGGTTTTAGGGGAGTGCGGTCCCCCGGCCGGATGGAGAGCGTATGCTCGCCCCAGTCGGGCGGATAGTTGAGGCCGGTCGAGTACCCCATCCGCGATTCCTTGACGATGCCGTGCGGTGAGACGACCCGGTTCCATGCGGCATGCACTTCCTCCGGCGTGACGCCGGGGGCCATGGCGGCGATGGCGACGTTGAGCGCCTCGACCGCCACGGCGGCCGTATCGGCGAGCTTGGTCGGCGGCTTGCCGAGCTGCACCGTGCGTGACATCGGGCAGTGATAGCGGTTGCGGCACCCGGCGAGCTCCAGGATCGTCGCCTCGCCGTCCTTGAACGGCTCCGACGACCAGGTCAGATGCGGCGTCGAGGTCGCGATGCCGGTCGGCAGCATCGGCACGATCGACGTGTACTCGCCGCCGAAGGCTTCCGTGCCGCGGATCTGCGCGTCGTAGATATCGGCGACGGCGTCGCATTGCCGGACACCCGGCCGGATGGCGTCGATGCCGGCCTGCATCGCCCGCTCGACGAGGCGGGCGGCGTCGCGCATGTAGCCGATCTCGGCCTCGCTCTTGACGATGCGCACCCAGTTGACGAGGTTGCCGGCATCGGTGAGTTCGGCGTCGGGCAGGGCGTTCATCAGCGCCGCGTGACCCCGCGCCGAGTAGTAGTAGGCGTCCATCTCGACGCCGACCAGGCCCCGGCCGAGGTCGCGCTCGATCAGATGCGCGCCGATCCAGTCCATCGGATGCTTGTCCGGCGCCTGTACGTAGTGGTCGGGGTAACCCACCATATTGTCGGGGTCGATGAAGGCCGTCACCAAGCCGCCGGCCCGGTCCATGCCGCGCACGATGCAGATGGGCTCGTCGGCATCGACGGCGAGGCAGACGACCTGCGGGGTGTAGAACGACCAGCCGTCGTAGCCGGTGAGATAGTTGATGTTCGCCGGATCGGCGGCGACCAGCAGTTCGAGGCCGGCGTCCGCCATACGCGCCTGCGTCGCGCGGATGCGCCTGATGTACTCGTCCCGAGAGAACGCCGCCATTGCCATCACCCCCGCCAAGCCGGGAAGTTTCCCGTGGATATTACTTCCGTATTTTCTCTATTTACGACTTCTAGTATCCTCATAGCGGCAATAGCAGCCGGCCGTTGGCATCGCAGGAGGCATATGTTCGGCGCCGACAACATCGACAAGCCGCACCGCATCGCCTTCGTGCTCATGCCGAACTTCACGATGATCGCTTTCAGCGCGTGCGTCGAGCCGTTTCGTATCGCCAATCGTGAGCGCGGAAAGAACCTCTATCGGGCGCAGGCCGTGTCGCTCGACGGCAAGCCCGTGACGGCCAGCAACGGCCTCTCGGTGAATGTCGACGGCGGGCTCGACGATATCGCCGCCGATACGGTGTTCGTCTGCGGTGGCATCGACATCAAGGATCACGTCGACGACAAGTTGTTGCAGCGGTTACGCCGGCTCGCCTCGCATGGCGCTAGCATCGGCGCCGTCGATACCGGGACGCACATCCTGGCCGCGGCCGGCCTTCTGGACGGCTACAAGTGCACCATCCATTGGGAGAACATCCCGTCCTTCACCGAGGAGTTCCCCGAAATCGAGATCACCTCGGAACTGTTCGAGATCGACCGCGCGCGCTTCACCTGCGCCGGCGGCACGGCGGCGATCGACATGGCGCTCCGGCTGATCGCCAAGCAATGCGACGCGGCGACGGCGGCGGCTGTCGCCGATCAAGTCATGCACCACCGTATCCGCGAGGGGCACGAGCGCCAGCGTATGGAATTGCGCAGCCGGCTCGGCGTCGCCCATCCGAAGCTGCTTTCCGTCATCGGCAAGATGGAGGAAAGTCTGGAGGAGCCCTTGTCCTGCAGCGATCTGGCGCAGGACGTCGGGCTATCGGCGCGGCAGCTCGAACGGCTGTTCCGGAAGTACATGGAAACGGCGCCGACCAAGTACTACCTGGATCTCCGTCTCAACAAGGCACGCTTCCTGTTGCGCCAGACCAGCCTGCCCATCCTGAGCATCGCGCTCGCCTGCGGGTTCGTGTCGGCGTCGCATTTCTCGAAGTGCTACCGCGAGCACTTCGAACGGACACCGAGTCAGGAACGCCGCGTCGCGGTCTGATTTCAGGCCTCGCCGACGGTTCCGACGAGTCTCCGATAGTACCAGGCCATGCTGACGCCGCGCGCCAGCATCAGCACCAGGAAGGCGGCCCACAGGCCGTGATTGCCATAGGCCGGCGTCAGGACCGCCAGGGCGACCAGATACGCGACCAGCGAAAACGCCATGGAGTCCCGCATCTGCCGGCTCCAGGTGCAGCCGGTGAAGACGCCGTCGAATAGAAACCCGGCGATCGAGATGACCGGCGAAAAGACCAGCCACGGCAGGTAGAGATAGGCTGTCTGGCGGACCGCCTCGACGGTGGTGACGAGATCGACGATCCGCTCGCCGGCGGCCGCGTAGGCCAAGGAAAATACGACGGCGAACAGGCTGGCCCAGAGGGCGCAGACCTGGACGGCGGCGTCGAACTGCCGGCGTGAGCGGGCGCCATAGGCGGCGCCGGTCAGCGAGCCGGCGGCATGCGAGAAGGCGTCGAGGGCATATGCCATGAAAATTTGGAAGTGCAGCAGGACGGCGTTCGCCGCCAGCGCCGTGTCCCCGAAGCGCGAGCCGATGGCGGTCATGGCGGCGAAGGTGGTTTGCAGGCAAAGCGAGCGGAGGAACATGTCGCGGCTGACGGCGAGCATCCGCCGGATCGGTTGGGCGGCGGTCAGCGCCCGGCGGTCGAGCCGGCCACCCATGCGCCGCAGCATCGACGCCGCGATCCAGAGACTGAGGATCGCCGCCGATATTTCCGCGATCAGGGTCGCCCAGGCGACGCCGGCGACGCCCCAGCCGAGCCCGAGCACGAACCAGAAATCGAGGGCGGCGTTGACGCCGTTCAGGAAGAGTTGCGTGATCAGCGCGGCGCGGGCGTTCTGCACGCCCAGGAACCAGCCGAGCATGGCGAAATTGATGAGCGACGCCGGCGCACCCCAGATGCGGATGTCGAAGTAATCCCGGGCGAGGGGATCGACAGCCGGGCTCGGCGCGATGATCAGCCGGGCGAGCTCGTAGATCGGCGCCTGCAGCAGAATGAAGAGGATGCCGATGCCGCCGCCAAGGATCGTCGACCGGGCAAGCCAGGTTCTGACCTCCGTGCCGTCCCGCGCGCCGAAGGACTGCGCCGTCAGGCCGGTCGTCCCCATGCGGAGGAAATTGCAGCCCTGGTAGGCGAGGGAGAAGATCAGGGCGGCGACGGCCACGGCCCCGACGTATTCGGGACCGGGCAGGCGTCCGACGACCGCCGTGTCGACGGCGCCCAGAAGCGGCACGGAAACGTTGGTGGCGATGGCCGGGCCGGCAAGGCGCCAGACCCGGGCATGCCAGTATTTGGGACTGCCTTCGACGTCGTCGACGTGCCGGTTCATCACCGATGCCTACGCCGACGAAGCGCCGAAGACAAACCCCTTGTACGAGAATTTCCGCGGATTACGGAATGATGCCGCAGGCGACGCGGGCACCGCCGCCGCCGAGCGGTTTCGGATCGTCCTTATAGTTGTCGCCGCCTTCGTGAATGACGATGGCGCGCTTGTGCACGAGGTCCTCGAGGAGCATCGGCGCCGTGACCAATTCGTCGATGGTCGACGTCCCGTCCGCCAGCACCTTCAGCGCCGGAAGGTCGCCGGCGTGACCGCCCTTGCCCTTGGGGCCGAGGTGCTTGCCGGTCTTCTTCGGATCCCAGTGGCCGCCGGCCGCGAGACCCGCGACCTTCACACCATCCTTCTCGGCGGCGTCGCAACTCGGATTTTCGTGAATGTGCATGCCATGCATGCCGGGGGTAAGCCCCTTGAGACGGGGTTCGAAGGTCAGGCCGTCGTCGCCGTCCTCCAGAATCAACTCGCCGATTGATTCACCGATCCCGTCCGGCCCGATTTTGTGCATTTGTACGATGATATCCGCACGCACGGGCATGGCGAGCGCCAACAGGGCCAAGGCCCCGACGACACCCAGGTACCGCATTTGATGTTTTCTCCATGAAAGAGGTTTGTTGTGGCGGCGCGACGCGCCGCCCTGGCGACATTAATGACATTCCGCCGGGCTCCCGGCAATGGAATATGCTCTTATATCGGGAATGTGATAATCGTATAAATTGTAATTCTATCTACGATGTCATTTGCCGATGGCGCGGCGATGCCGATTGTCGATTGTCGGACGGATCAGCGGCGGGGGCGTCGGCGCCGGCGGCCGGCATCGTCGCCCGTATCGTCGGCGGCGACGGCATTGCGCCGCGCCGCAAGTTCCGGCACGGCGGCCTCCAGTTCCGGGTAGGGGGCGTCCTTGTGCGGAAACGCCATGGCCTTGACGAAGTGCTCCTGGAAGCGGGGTTCGACGGCGGTCTCGACCTTGGTGATGGTGCGGACGATGCGCTGGATTTCGTCCCGGCTCTGTTGGTTGAGGAGCGCGATGCGCGCGCCCGTGCCGGCGGCGTTGCCGGCGCCATAGACCCGGTCCAGGCCGCAATCCGGGATCATGCCGAGGATCATGGCGTACTTGGGGTCGATATGCGATCCGAAGGCGCCGGCGAGAACGATGCGGTCGACCCGTTCGATCTCCAGTTTGTCCATCAAGAGGCGCGCGCCGGCATAGAGCGCGGCCTTGGCGAGCTGGATGGCGCGGATGTCGTTCTGCGTCACGGCGATCCTGGGCGACCCGTCGTGGATCTGGTAGGTGAAGGTTCGCCCGTCGGCCTCGATCCGGGGCGAACGCGCGGCGGCGGCACCATCGACGATGCCGTCCGGCCGCACGACGCCGGCCAGGAACATCTCCGCCACCGCCTCGATGATGCCGGAACCGCAGATGCCGGTGACGCCGGTCGCGGCGGCGGCTTCCAGAAAGCCCGGCTCGTCCGACCAAAGCTCGCTGCCGATGATCTTGAAGCGGGGTTCCAGGGTCTCAGGGTCGATGCGGATACGCTCGATGGCGCCCGGCGCGGCACGTTGGCCGCTCGATATCTGCGCGCCCTCGAAGGCGGGGCCGGTCGGCGACGACGCCGCCAAGAGGCCGTGACGGTTGCCGAGCACGATCTCAGCATTCGTGCCGACGTCGACGATCAGTGAAATCTCGTCCCTGAGGTGCGGTTCCTCCGACAGGATCACGCCCGCCGTGTCGGCGCCGACGTGTCCGGCGATGCAGGGCAGCATGTAGACCCGCGCGTCCGGCGCGATGGTGGCGAGGCCCACCTCGGTCGCCCAGATCGTCATGCCGGAACTTGTGGCGAGCGCAAACGGCGCGCCCCCCAGCTCGGTCGGGTCGATGCCGAGGAACAGGTGATGCATGATCGGATTGCCGACGACGGTGACGTTCAGCACCTCGTCCGGCTTCACGCCGGCGTCCGCCATGACGTCGGCGCAAAGCGCGCTGACGCCTTCGCGCACCACGCGGGTCAGCTCGACCTCGCCGCCCGGGTTCATCATGACGTAGGAAACCCGGCTCATGAGATCCTCGCCGAAGCGGATCTGCGGGTTCATGACGCCGCCGGACGCGACGACGTCGCCGCTCGCCAGGTCGCAGAGGTGCGCGGCGATGGTCGTCGAGCCGATATCGACGGCGAAGCCGAAGGCGCGGTCGTGGAAGCCCGGCCAGACGGCGGTGATGCGCGCCCCCCGGTGTACGGCCACCGTCACCTTCCACTGGCCGTCACGGAGTGCCTTCTGCAGCGTCAGCAGCGGCCGGACGTCGATCTCTTCCAAGTCGTCGATGCCCCATTGCTCGGCCAACGCCTTGGTCAGCCGTTCGAAGTCGCCCATGGGGACGTGCATGTCCGGTTCCTCCACCTCGACGTAGTGGAGACGGATGGCCGGGTCCATCTGGATCGCGCGGACTTCGGCGCGTTTGCGGACAACCTGCTTGTGAACTTGGCTTTCCGGCGGCACGTCGACGACGACGTCACCCCATAGGAGCGCGTGGCAGCCGAGCCGGCGGCCCACGGGGAGGCCCTTCCGGGCGTCGAAGCGGTTTTCCGGCTCGCCCCTGGAACTGACGTGCGCGCCCTTGCTTTCGATGCCGTGCTTGGCGAACTCGCCTTCCGCGATCGTCACCTGGCAACGGCCGCAGATGCCGCGCCCGCCGCAGACGGAATCCACGTCGACGCCGAGTTGCCGGGCGCAGTCGAGCAGCGACATGCCGATGGGGAACCGGCCGCGCCGGCCGGACGGCGTAAAGACGACGAACGCGGTATCGCCGTCGGGCATGCGGCGGTCAGGCCTCGCGGCGCCGGCGGCGGCCTTCGCGGCGGCCGCGGCCTTCGCCCTCGGCGGCGCCCTCGGCGGCCGGTTCGCGGAACTTCCGGATCCAACGTCCGCAGTTGGGATCGTGTCCCATGACCACGTTGGCGCCCATGACGCCCTGCATTTCCGGCTCGTGCAGCGGGTTGGTGATGGCCGACGTCATGCCGGCGCCGATGGCCATGGCGAGGAACGCCGAATTGAGGCCGTGCCGGTTCGGCAGGCCGAAAGAGAAGTTGGATGCGCCGCAGGTGGTGTTGACCTTGAGTTCCTCGCGGAGGCGGCGGATCAGATGTAGCACGGCGCGGCCGGCGTCGTTGAGGGCGCCGACCGGCATGACCAGCGGATCGACCACCACGTCTTCGCGCGGGATGCCGTAATCGGCGGCACGCTGGACGATCTTCTTGGCGACCTCGAAGCGGACGTTCGGGTCTTCCGAGATGCCGGTCTCGTCGTTGGAGATGGCGACCACGGCGGCGCCGTATTTCTTGACCAGCGGCAGCACGACTTCCAGACGCTCCTCCTCGCCGGTGACGGAATTCACCAGTGCCTTCCCCTGGTAGACGGAAAGCCCGGATTCCAGGGCGGCGACGATGGAAGAGTCGATGGAAAGCGGCGCGTCGGTCAGCGACTGCACCAGTTGCACGCACTCGGCGAGGATTTTCGGTTCGTCGGCGAGCGGGATGCCGGCGTTCACGTCCAGCATCTGCGCGCCGGCGGCGACCTGCGCCAGCGCGTCCGACGACACGCGGGAATAGTCGCCGGCGGCCATTTCGGCGGCCAGCAGCTTGCGGCCGGTGGGGTTGATGCGTTCGCCGATGATGACGAACGGCTGGTCGAAGCCGATGACGACTTCCTTGCTGGCGGAACTGACGACGGTCCGGGTCACGTGCGTGTCTCCTCGAAAGGGGCCGGACGACGACGCCCGGCCAAGCGTGTGTAAGGGATTTGCACGCCGGCCACTATTCCAAACGCGACCTAAGAATTGTCGCGGGCGGCGGGGATCTGGGCCGCCGCCAGATCGGCCGGATTGGGCTCGCGTTTCCACGGCCGGCGGCCCTTGAGGACGCCGGATGCGTGGACGATCTCGGCGACCAGCTCTTCCTGCCGGTAGGCCATGACGTGGATGCCGGAGACGCCCGGGATGGCCTGGATTTCCTGCATCAGCTCGATGCAGAGCTTCTTACCTTCGAGCTTCTGGTTCTCCGCCCCCTCGAGGCGCTGAATGACGTTGTCCGGAATATGCACGCCCGGCACGTTGGCGCGGATCCACTTTGCGGCGCGGGCCGACGCGAGCGGGCCGACGCCGATCAGGATGAAGCACTTCTCGTGCAGCCCCATGTCGGTGACGCGCTTCATGTAGTCCTTCAGCATCGGCAGATCGAAGCAGTACTGGCTCTGCACGAACTGGGCGCCGGCCTCGATCTTCTTCTTGAGGCGCAGCGGCCGGAAGTCGTAGGGCGGCGCGAACGGGTTGATGGCGGCGCCGAGGAATACCCGCGGCGGTTCGGTGAGCGGCCGGCCGGACAGGAACCGGCCCTCGTCGCGCATGATCCGCACCGTTTCCAGGAGCGACATGCTGTCCAGGTCGAAGACCGGCTTGGCGCCCGGCTGGTCGCCGGCCTGCACGCCGTCGCCGGTCAGGCAGAGAATGTTGTTCACGCCCATGGCGGCGGCGCCCAAGACGTCGCCCTGGATGGCGATGCGGTTCCGGTCGCGGCAACTGATCTGCAGGATCGGCGCGTAGCCGACGCGGGTCAGCAGCGCGCAGATGCCGACGCTGGACATGTGGCAGTTGGCGCCGGAGCCGTCGGTGGCGTTGATGCCGTCGACCCAGCCGTCGAAGATGGCGCCGCGGGCATAGACCTCCGCCGGATCGGCGCTGTCGGGCGGACTGAGCTCGGCGGTCAAGGCGAACTCGCCGCGCCTGAGGATGCGCTCCAGCCGGCCCCGGGACGAGTGTCCCTCCGGCACGTAGGAGAAATCCTCTTCCCAGACGTCGCTCATGCGCCGCCCTCCGGCGCCGCCCGCTCGGCGGTGGCGCGGAGCCAGGCCGACGTGCCGCGCAGGCTCTGATCGACCGGCTTCTGGACCTTGAGGATGTTGTCGCTGGCCCGCATGCGCTGGCTGCCTTGCCACGCCTGCACCCAGACGCAGGGCATGTCGGGCTCGACCTCGCAGTTGCCGTTGGCCCGCACGCCGCCGCAGGGCCCGTTGCGGAGCGACTTCGGGCAGTTCATCGGACACGACATGCCGGTATCCGACAACGCGCAGCGCCCGCACATGCGGCAGTCGAACAGGAAGCCTTTGACGGTGCTCTCGACGGCGACCATGGGCCGCTCGATGCGCCGGTAGCCGAGAAGGTTCCAGAGCGGATGCAGCCGCAGCAGAACGTCTGCGAAGGTGTTGTAGAGGGTCTCGAAGAAACGCGCGTTCCGGACCGACCACAGGCGCACGGAATAGCGCCGCCGCTGGCGCGCCTGGGCGCTGACGTCGGCCGGCTTGTAGGCGGTGGCTGCCTGTTTCGGGCGAAAGACCATCAGCCTGACATCCGCTCCAAAAGAACCTCATCCTGAGGGCGCCATGGACCTCGTCCTTCGAGACGCCCACCCAAGAAAAGATTGGGTGGGCTCCTCAGGATGAGGTCCATGGTGTGTCTCGAAGGGTGAGGTTCAGGCAGGGGCATTTTCATATCCCTTGTTCTCGATCAGCCGGGCGAGGTGGCTGTCATCGTAGTCCGTTTCCAGGCGCGACTTGGCGCCGTCGGCCTCGGCTTCCAGATCGTCGCCGCAGGGAACCGGGTCGGCGCGGCGCCAGTCGGCGAGATAGGCGTCGGTGCCGATGGCCTTGGCCCGCATGGCGGCGGCGTCGATGGCTTCCTGGAAACGGGGCGCGAGCTCCCGCTTAGCCGCCTTGCGGCCGGCCCTGACGATCACCTGGGCCGGGATGTCACGCCAGTAGACGACTGTCAGGTCCGCCATCGGCCTCTCCCCTGGCGGCGGCGGCGACGAAGTCGCCGAGCTCGCCCATGCCGCAGAAAGTATACGCGTATTCGAGACCGAGTCGCTCGGCGGCGGCCTTGGCCTTCGCCTGCAGGTCCGCGTCCTCGGTCTGCGCCAGATACATCAAGCGGCGGTAGTTGCCGAAGATCATGTCGCGCATCGCCGGGTGCCGGTCGAGGCCGAGACCCTCCACGATCAACCGGTCGAAGAAGCGGACCAGGTAGTCGGTCAGATAGAAGGTGCCGAGCTCGTCCTGCATCATGGCGTCGAACGCCGGCCGGCCGGCATAGAAGGCATAACAGTGATCGCCGGGAATGCGCTCAATGCCGTTCTCGGCCAGGAGCACATCCAACTCGCCGCCGGTGCCGCAGTCGCCGTAAAGCGCGACGATGCGCTCGTACTTGTCGCGGTTGGCGTCCAGCTTGCGGCGGAACTCCGCCGGGATGTCCTTCGGCCGGTTGTGCAGCTCGGCCGGCAGGCAGGTCAGGTCGACGCCGTCGAGCCGGTTGTTTTCGACCACCCAGCCGATCTCCCGGGCCAGCGCGCCGCAGGCGATGATCATAAGCGGCCGCTTTCCCGTCATGGCGCCGGCCGGACTAGCGGGCGGCCAAGGCCGAGCCCTGGCGGCGCGACATCCAGTCCTTCGCCATCTCGACGGCGATGGCGGCGTCGCGGCAGTAGCCGTCGGCGCCGATGTTCTCGGCGAAGGCCTCGTTCAAGGGCGCGCCGCCGACGAGCACGACGTAGTCGTTGCGGATGCCCTTTTCCTTCAGGGTGTCGATGACGACCTTCATGTAGGGCATGGTGGTGGTGAGCAGCGCCGACATGCCGAGGATGTCGGGTTTGTGCTCTTCGAGCGCCTTTAGGTACTTGTCGACGTCGATGTTGATGCCGAGGTCGATCACCTCGAAGCCCGCGCCTTCCATCATCATGCCGACCAGGTTCTTGCCGATGTCGTGGATGTCGCCCTTGACGGTGCCGATGACCATCTTGCCCATCTTCGGCGCGCCGGTTTCCGCCAGCAGCGGCCGCAGGACGGCCATGCCGGCCTTCATCGAGTTGGCGGCCATCAGGACTTCAGGGACGAACAGGATGCCGTCGCGGAAGTCGATGCCGACGATGCGCATGCCCTCGACCAGCGCCTTGGTGAGGACGTCGTAGGGCGTCCAGCCGCGCTCGAGCAGAATGTTGGTGCCTTCGACGATTTCGTCGGCGAGGCCGTCGTAGAGGTCGTCGTGCATCTGTTCGACGAGTTCGGCGTCGTCGAGTTCGGAAAGGACGAGGTCGTCTTGTTGGTCGGCCACGATCAAAGCTCCCAGCCATCGGGCCCACCACGCGGGCCAATTGCCGTCAATATTACCCGAATCCGGCCCGCCGCTATCCATTTAAGGACATGATTTGGATTGCCCGCGACATGGTCGTTCCGGGCCTTGCTGTCAGCCTCTCCAGTCGGGACCGGAAGGCGCGAGGGCCGGCGCGGTTTCCCGTTCCGGCCCTCGGCATCCCCTCCCTCCGGTCCCCCGGGGTCGTCTAATCGTCGTCGCCGGCGACGGGCGCCGGTTGCGACGGGAAACGCCGCTCGTGTTCCAGCCCGAGATACAGGCAGACGCACATGGCGAGCAGCACCACCGTGAACGGCAGGCCGACCGTGATGGCCGCCGCTTGCAGGGCGCCCAGCGCGTCCGCACCGCCGCCGAACAGCAGCACGGCGGCGATGACCCCCTCGATGACGGCCCAGAAGATGCGCTGCGGTACCGGCGCGTCGATCTTGCCGCCGGCGGTGATGCTGTCGATCACCAGCGAGCCGGAATCCGACGACGTGATGAAGAACACCAGCACCAGGACGATGCCGACGAACGACGCCACCGCCGTCATCGGCAGGTGCTGCAGCATCTGGAACAGGGCGAGCGACACGTCGCCGATGCCCTTGGCCAGTTCGCCGACGCCGTTGACCGCCTGTTCCAGGCCGCTGCCGCCGAAGGTGCTCATCCAGATCAGCGTGACGAGCGTCGGCACCAGCAGAACGGCGACAAGGAATTCCCGCACCGTGCGGCCGAGCGACACGCGGGCGATGAACATGCCGACGAACGGCGACCAGGAAATCCACCACGCCCAATAGAAGACCGTCCAGCCGTGGAAGAACTTGTCGTCCTCGCGGCCGATCCAGTTGGAGAGCGGAATGATGTTTTCCAGATAGGCGCTGCCGGTCGTGAAGATGTTGCTCAGGATCACTACGGTGGGCCCGAACAGGAACACGAACAGCAAGAGCGCCACCGCGAGGCCCATGTTGATGTTGGACAGCACCTTGACGCCGCCCTCCAGGCCCCGGACGACCGAGATCACGGCGACGAAAGTGACGCCGATGACGATGGCGATCTGCGTGCCGATGGTGTTCGGCACGTCGAACAGAAAGTGCAGCCCGCTCGCCGCCTGCTGCGCCCCGAAGCCCAAGGACGTGGCGAGACCGAACAGCGTCGCCAGCACGGCGACCGTGTCGACGATGTGGCCCGGCCAACCCCAGGACTTGTCGCCGATCAGCGGATAGAACGCCGAGCGGATGGTGAGCGGCAGGCCCTTGTTGTAGGTGAAGAAGGCGAGCGACAAAGCGACGACGGCGTAGATCGCCCACGGGTGCAGGCCCCAGTGGTACATGGTGGCGCCCATGGCCATGCGCGCCCCTTCGTCGGTCTTCGGTGCCGCGTTGAGCGGCGTCCCCCACCAGTCGGTGTAGTAGGCGACCGGCTCGGCGACGGACCAGAACATCAGGCCGATGCCCATGCCGGCGGCGAACAGCATCGAGAACCAGGAGATCGTCGAGAACTCCGGCTTTGCGCCCTCACCGCCGAGCCTGATCTTGCCGACGGGCAGGACGATCAGGGCCAGGCAGAACAGCACGAAGACGTTTCCGCCCAGCATGAACAGCCAGTCGAAATTGTTGATCGACCACCCCTTGGCGCCGTCGAAGGCTTCCTTCGCCGGGCCGGGGGCGATCAGCGTAATCATGACGAAAAGAATGACGAGGACGGCGGAAATCCAGAACACGGGATTATGAACATCCATCCCGAATTTCTGCAGGTTGTCCTGGCCGACCTCTTAGTCGGTTTCGAATTTATTCGGATCCGTCAGCATTCAAGCTCCTCCGATTGTCTTGCTGAATGCCCGAGCGGGACGGCGGTTGTTGCTGTCGTTCCTCTCCCCCACCCGAACGCGGCCGGACGGCGGAAATGCCGTCATCGACCGATGGTTCGTCGCGGCCTCCCCATAGCAACAGCCGCGCCGCCGAACGGCGGTAGGGAAACCGTAACGGACGTGGGCGGTGGGGTTTTGCGGAAAACGGCCTGAATTTATCCTAAAAACGACGCATATATGGTCGTTTTTAGGATATTATGGGTCTCGTCGTTTATATACCGCATGACATGCGGCGGTTCGCCGAGTTGCTGCTTACGACTTCATCCGCTCGTTCTTCGGGTCGTATAGCGGTTCGTAGCCGACGGCCGCCACCTCGACCGGAAACTTCTGATTGAAGTATTCGATCTCGAGTTGGCGGCCCTTCTCGCAGTAGTCCTGCGGCAGATACGCAAGCGCGATGTTCTTGCCGATGCTCGGGCCGAAAGCCATGGATGTGGTGTAGGAGCGCCGGCCTAGGCTGTCGATCAGCACGTCCCCCGTCTTCGGATCGACGACCGGGCAGGAGCCGACCATGTAGCGGGCGACGCCGTCCTTATCGACGTTGTCGGTGACGACGAGGGTCGAAAGGGTGGCCGGCTGGTGCTTCCGCGCCCGGTGTTCCATGTAGGCGGCCTTGCCGTGGAAATCGGCGTCCTTCACCTTCGGACGCGCGAGGCCGGCCTCGACCAGATTGTATTCGGTCAGGAGGTCCGCGTTCTGTAGGCGGAGGCTCTTTTCCATGCGGCGCGAGTTGGCGTAGGTCTCGACGCCGACGGGCGTGATGCCGGCCTCGAAGAACATGTCCCAGAGCGCCAGGCCGTGGCTCAGCGGGAAGTGCAGTTCCCAGCCCTGTTCGCCGACGTAGGAGATGCGGAAGCCCTTCACCGGCACGCCCCGGAGGGTGAAATCCCGGGTCGCCGAGAAGGGGAAGTTTTCCGGGTCCAGCCCGGCCGGGTCGTCGGCGAGGGTCTTCAGGACTTTCCGCGCATTCGGACCCCAGACGCCGATGCAGCCGAAATGATCGGTGCGGTCCTCGATATGCACGGACCATTCCTTGTCCGCCGTCATGCGCCGCAGATAGACCATGTCGCGGTGTCCGGCGTCGGCACCGTCGATGACGCGGAAGCGGTCCTCGGCGAGGCGGAGCACCGTCAAATCCGCCTGCACGCCGCCGACGGCGTCCAGGAAATTGGTGTAGACGCCCTTGCCGACGGGAGTGTCGCCGGCGACCTTGGAGGTCGAGACGTACTCCATCAGCCGTTCCGCGTCTCGGCCGGTGACGTCGTAGATCGCGAAGTGCGACAGGTTGATCATGCCGACGTTCTCGGAAAGCTCCAGATGCTCGGCGTTGGAGACGCGCCAGAAATGCCGGTTGTCCCACTCGTTCTCGCGGACCGGCACCTTGTCCTTGTATTTTTCCAATAGCGTCGCCTCGTTGGCGGCGTAGCCGTGCGCGCGTTCCCAGCCGGCCAGTTCCATGAAATAGCCGCCGAGCTCCCGTTCGCGGAGGTGATAGGGCGCCGAGCGCAGGTTGCGGCCCTTGGAATAGGGCTCGCGGTTGTGGACCGGCGGCGTGTAGATCTTGAACGCGGCCTCGTAGCAGCGGCTCTCGATAAAGGGCTCGGTCTTCTGGATCGGATAGAAGCGGGCGTAGTCGATGGCGTGATTGTCGATGTGGGTGCGGCCGTCCGTCATCCAGTCGGCGATCAACTTGCCGACGCCGGGGCCGTCCTTCACCCAGACGGCGACGCCGTACCAGAGGCCGCGCACGGCCGCCGACTCGCCGATGGAGGGGCCGCCGTCGGCCGTCACCTGTAGGAGGCCGTTAAAAGAATGCTTCTCGTTGTAGCCGAGCTCGCCCAGGATCGGCGTCAGTTCCATGGCGCGTTCCAACGGCTCGATGATCTGTTCCATCTCCAGATCGCGCTGCGACGGCGAGAGCCGGGCCTGCTCCTTTTCCAGGATGTCGCGCGGATGGCAGAGGCGCGGTTCCTTTTCCTCGTAGTAGCCCCATTCGATCTGGCCGCCCTCGGATGTCTTCGGATCGCCGGTGTCGCGCAAGTAAGCGGAGTTCCCCTGGTCGCGGAGCAGCGGATAGCCGATTTCCTTACCGGTGCCGGCGAATTCGTTGTAGGGCCCGAAGAACGTCAACGGATGGTCGACCGGCATCACCGGCAGGTCCTCACCGGCCATGTTGGCGATCAGCCGGCCCCAGAGCCCGGCGCAGATCACGACGTAGGGCGCCTCGATGATGCCGCGCGGCGTCTCGACGCTCTTGATGCGGCCGTCTTCGATGATGAGGCCGGTGCAGGGCGTGTTGGCGATCGTCTCCAGCTTGCCGGCCTCTTCGGCTTCCCGGATCATCTCGCCGGCGACGACCTGCGAGCGCGGGATGACGAGCCCCGCGTCCGGGTCCCAAAGCGCGCCCTGGATCACGTCTTCCTCGATCAGCGGCATGCGTTCCTTGGCTTCCTTCGCCGAAATGATCGAGACCCGGTTGCCGAAGGCGCGGCCGGAACTGACGCGGCGTTCCAGCTCGCGCATCCGCTCGTCGTCGCCCTTGCGCGCGACTTCCACGCCGCCGATCCGCGAATAGCGGCCACGCTTCTCGTAGAAGTCGATGCTGTACTTGGTGGTGAAGATCGACATCGGGTCGTGCATCGTGTTGAAGCAGAAATCCGATGCATGACCGGTCGATCCGATGTCGGTCGGGATGCCCGATTTGTCGATGCCGATGATGTTGTCCCAGCCGCGCTCGATCAGGTGATGCGCCACCGACGCGCCGACGATGCCGCCCTGGCCGACGATCACGACGTTCGCCTTCTTGTGGAAATTCGCCATGGGTGCCTCCTCCGCCGTGGACAGCCGGAACCGTACGTAAATTTCACTACGGTTGGTAAGGAAAGGGCAATACGGGCGCTAAGATACGCCCGACTTCGGCTGTTCTGGAACCGTCAGACGAGGACCGGCGAGCTGGGCGTTGCCGCGCCTCGCGGCGCGGATTACGCTTTCGCCGCTGGTGGTGGATTCCGTCCGCCGCAGGGGAGGGGACATATGCTCGACGATTGGCAGCCGCCACAGGCGTTTTCCACATTCAAAACCATCCAGGCGCGGCGGGTCGCCGGTGCCATCGGCGCGGAGATTTCCGGCGTCGATCTTTCCGCCGATCTGCCGGAGGACACCATTGAGGAAATCAAGACGGCGCTCGACGAGCACCACGTTATCTTCTTCCGCGACCAGCATCTCACGCCGGCGCGTCAGGCGGCCTTCGCCAAGCGGTTCGGGCCGCTGATCGAGTATCCGATGGTGAAGGGGCTGGACGGCACGTCGGAAGTGGTGCCGGTCATCAAGCTGCCGGAGGAACGGATCAACTTCGGCGGCATCTGGCACGCCGACACGACGTATCTGCAATCGCCGCCCTTGGGTGCCATGCTTTACGCCGTCGAGCTGCCGCCCTACGGCGGCGACACCCTGTTCGCCAACATGCACCTCGCGTTCGAAACGCTGTCGCCGTCACTGCAAACGTTCCTGGAAGGGCTGACGGTGATCCAGAACAGCGCCAAGGCGGACGTGACGCGCACCCGCGAGGACCGGGTGAAGGACCGGGGCAAGGAAAAGGCCGCCCCCTTGATCGCCGAGCATCCGGCGGTGATCCGTCATCCGCGTACCGGGCGGAAGTCGCTGTTCGTCAACAGCGGCCATACGGAACGGTTCAAGGAACTGACGATGGAGGAAAGCCGGCCGCTCTTGGATTTCCTGTTCCGCCATCAGGTGCGGCCGGAATTCACCTGCCGCCTCGTCTGGGCGCCGGGGACCATGGCGTTCTGGGACAACTACGCCAGCCAGCACAACCCGGTGAACGACTATCACGGCTACAAGCGACTCATGCACCGCGTCACCATCGGCGGTTCGCCGCCGGCGAGAGCCTAAGGCGATAGCCTAAGAGGGAAAGAAGAATGGCCAACCTGACCAATCCGCCGAAACCGGAAAGCGGCAGCTTCATCGACTATCCGGTCTGCACCGACCTCGACAATCTGAAGGCGGACGTGACGATCCTCGGCATTCCCTACGGCAAGCCCTACAGGACCGAGGAAATGGCCAACAACCAGAGCCTGGCGCCGGCGGCCGTCCGGGCGGCGTCCCGGCGCATCATGATGGCGCACGACCGTTACGACTTCGATCTCGGCGGCACCCTCCTGGAGGGGCGCGACGTCCGCATCGTCGATTGCGGCGACGTCGCCTCCGACCGCTACGATCACGACGCGCATTACCGGAATGCCGAAGCGGCCGTCCGCAAGATATTGAAGGCCGGCGCGCTGCCCATCGTCATCG
Organism: Rhodospirillales bacterium; assembly: GCA_038117205.1. GTDB lineage: Bacteria > Pseudomonadota > Alphaproteobacteria > Rhodospirillales > Casp-alpha2 > JAQBZY01. The sequence goes on from JAYOFL010000030.1 coordinate 21,968, forward strand.
GCGGCGATCACGGCGTGCCGATTCCGGTGTTCCGCGCCTTCGAGGGGCGGGGGCCGATCACGCTGGTGCACGTGGACGCGCACCTCGACTGGCGGGATGACGTGAACGGGGAGCGGGAAGGCTATTCGAGCCCGATCCGCCGCGCCAGCGAGCTGCCGCACTTCGAGGGCATCTACCAAATGGGCATGCGTGCCGTCGGCAGCGCCCGCTTGGAGGAAGTCGAGGCGGCGCGGGCCTACGGCGCGCACCTCTATACCGCCTACGACGTCCACGAGATGGGGATCGAGAAGATCCTCGCCGACATTCCGGACGGCGGGAACTATTACCTGACCGTCGACGCGGACGGCGTCGATCCGTCCGTCATGCCGGGCACGCTGGCGCTGTCGCCGGGCGGGCTCGACTGGTTCCAGATGCGGAAGCTGATCCACGGCCTCGTCGGCAAGGGCCGCGTCGTCGGCATGGACATTGTCGAGATCGCGCCGATCAACGACGTCAACCAGCTTACCTGCATCGCGGCGGGCCGCATGATCGTCAACCTGATCGGCTGCGCGGCGCGGGCCGGTTATTTCGACAAATCGTAACTAGACGCCCTGAAGGAAGTCGGCGAGGAGGAGATTGAATATCTCCGGCTTCTCCATATGAACGTTGTGTGCACAGCCGGGCACGACCGCAAGGGAGCAGGTCGGAATGCCACGCCAAAGGGCCTCAGGCTGACGCCAACCATATGATCGGTCGCGGTCCCCCCAGACGACCAATGTGGGGGCGTCGATGCGGCCCAAAAGATCCTTTACGTTCCATTTTTCCCATGCCGAGAGGCTTGCGGTTGCCGCCTCCGGCGATGCCTTCGCGCCGATTTCGGCGCAGATCGGGTACCCGGCCGCCGCCGCCCCATCCACGAACCATGTCGCTGCGATCCGCGCCGACGTCGCCGGTACACCATCGGTGGCCAGGCGGCGGCGGGATTCGTCGATGCTCTCGAAACGGTCGGGAAGCGCGCCAACCGGGCCCGTGCCGTAAAGCACGAGCTTTCGAATTCTGGCGCCGGCCTGAAGCGCCATTTGCTGTACGATCATGCCACCCATGGAGTGGCCGACGAGACGGAATTCGCCGACGTTTTGGGAGTCTAGGAATTGGAGAACCGCGTCGGCATAACCGGGGATGCTGTCAGGGCCGATGAGGCCGGCACTATCGCCGAAACCCGGCAGGTCGGGCGCTAGGACGTCGAAGCTGTCCTTGAAGAAATCGATCTGCGCCCGCCACATGGCGCTACCGCCGAAGTATCCGTGCACGAAGACGAGGGCGGGGCCTCTGCCGGCGCGGTGAAACGCGAGTGGGGACGGTCCAGGCACGGCGGCGAACCTAGCGCATCGCCTTCGGCAGCCAGAGCGCGACTTCGGGCATCAACACCAGAACGCCGATGAGCGCCACCAGCGCCGCGATGAACGGTAGGCAGCCGATGATGACGTCGCCGATGGAGACGGCCCCTCGTCCGATCCCCTGGATGACGTAGAGATTCAATCCAACCGGTGGAGTCAATACGGCGATCTCCATCGTGATGGTGTAGACGACACCGAACCACACCAATTCGAAGCCGGCGGCGTGAATCAACGGAAAGATCGTCGGCAGTGTAATGAATGTCATCGAGACAGGCTCGAGGAACATGCCGAGGACGATATAGAATACCAGGACCAGCGCCAGTACGAAGTATGGCGAGAGTTGGAAGGACAGGAACAACTCCGTGAACTGCTGCGGCACCCGGTAGTAGGTAAGGACGAAACCGAACAAGACGCCGGCCGACAGCAGAAGGCCCAGATATCCCATGGTTCGCATCGTTGCGAAAAGCGACGCGACGAAGCCAGACCATTTCAATTCGCCGACGCTGAAGGCGAGGACGATGGTCAACAGGGCCGCGAAACCGGCCGCCTCGGTCGGGGTCGCGATGCCGGCATAGATGGATACCGTAATGACGAAGCCGATGACGACGATCGGGCCGACGGTAAACAGAAATTCGCGGATGCCGAGCTTGGGTGCCGGCTCCGACATCGGGATGTGCGATGGGTACATCCTGCTCCAGATGACGACGACGAGAACGAACATGCTGACCAGCAGCAGGCCCGGAATAACGCCGGCGATGAACAACTCGCCGATCGATTGGTCGGTGACGATCCCGTAGAACAAAAGGATCAGGCTCGGCGGGATCAGGACGCTCAACGTTCCGCCGGCGGCCAGGACGCCGCTCGACAGGCGCCGGTCGTATCCGATCTTGATCATTTCGGGCAACGCGACCCCGCCGATGGTCAGTGAACCGACCATGGACGAACCGCAGACGGCGCCGAAACCGGCGCAGGCGCCGATGCTGCCGTAGGCCGCGGAACCGTGGATACGCACGCGTTGATGCATCAGTTGGTATAGGTTAGGGCCGATGTTGGAGCGGCCAATCAGTTCGCCGAGCAGGACGAACAAGGGCACGGCGAGCAGGATGTAATCGATCCAGACTCCCCAGAGTTTGAGTTCGCTGCTGACCAGCGAGGTCGATAGTCCCTGGATTTGCAGCAGGAACGGCAGCGATGCCGCGCCGAGCGCGAAGGGGATTGGCAGTCCGATGGCGATGAACAGTATCAATAGCCCGAGCAGCCCGAGAGCGACTTCATACCATTCCATGGCGTCATTCCTCTCCGTGTCGGCGTTCGTCGACGCCGACGATCAATATCACCATGCGCAAGGCGGCATAGATGCTGAACAGGACCAGCGAGAATGCGCCCGGAGCCCAGAACAGGTAGCGCGGCCAAAGAAGGATTTCCGACGCGGATCCGGAATCGTATGAGCCGAACGTCGCATCGACGGCGGCAACGGCGAAGAAACCGCCGACACCCAACATCAATGCCATGTTAAGGATGTCCATTGCTCGGCGCATGCCGGGCGACAGCATGTCGATCAGCATCGTCACCTTCGGGTAGGCGTCTTCCTTGAGGGCGTATGCGAGGCCGGCGAAAGCGACGGGAAAAAGCAGCAGCGCGGTGGCCTCGGTTACGGTGCCGTCCGGTTTGCCGAGCACGTACCGTGTCATTACGCCGTAAGAGATCCAGACTGTCTGCACCAGAACGATCATGGCGCCAAGCGCGGCCAGCCAAACGATGACCGTTTCGAGCTTGCGGCGGCAGAGTTGGAGAGCGTCACTCATGTCGGCCATCCATCCGTCGATATCGGCGATGATTTCGGCGCCGGGCGATTGTCGCCAATATTCGGCCCCGAGGTCAAAGGGGGGAGGGACATTGCCTCGTCCGGTCGTTCGGCGCGTCGGCAACGTCCCGTACCCATTCCCGGAAGTTCCTTACGGGGCGTGCTTGGCGAACAGCGCCCGGACCTTGCCGGCCAAGTCGCCGCCGCAGGCCGCATCCACTTCCTTGTCCCACTTGCTCTGCACGGAGTTGATCAACTCCATGCGCTTCTTCTGCGGGATCGAGACCGCCGCGCCGCCGCCCTTCATGACGGCATTGCCGACCCGTTCGTCGACCCAGGACTCGTAGTTGGGCTTCAGCCAGATTTCCGACTCCTTGCCGGCAGCAAGGACGGCCTTCTGGTCGTCGGCGGAGAGGGCGTCGAACTTCTTCTTGTTCATCATGTACTGGATGTTGCCGTAGAACAGGTTGGCGTTGACCATGTACGGCATCACGCCCCACAGCTTCCAGGAACTGTAGGTGGCGACGCCCATGTTGATGCCGTCGACGACGCCGCGCTCGGCGGATTGGAACACTTCCTTCGGCGCCACGAACACCGGCTTGCCGCCCCATGTCTCGATCATCATCGACACCAGCGGACCGATGGAGCGGACGAGCTTGCCGTCGAGCTTGCCGAGATCCTCGATCGCGCCCTTGAACCACCATTCCTGGTCGTAGGAATAGTTGGAGTTGATGACCGGAACCAGGTTCACCTTCGCCGCTTCCGGCATCACCAGGTCGGCATACGCGGCGTCCAACTCGATCTGCTTCTCGAGGTTGACGGCGACCGGATAAAGCGACGTCACCCGGTAGCAGGGCAACCGCTTGTCGGCGGGAATCCAACTGATGTCGGAGACGCCGCCCTGGACGGCGTCGACACCCTCGCTCCAGCCGTGCAGGGTCGCTGACGGAAAGATCTGCACCTTCACGCGGCCCTTGGTTTTTTCCGCTACCAACTCGGCGAACTTCTGGAAACCCTTGTAGCGGACGTCGATCTCGTTGACGTATGTGGAAAGCCGGATTGTGGTCTCGGCCTTCGCGGTCGAAGTGCCGGCGATGGCGATGGCGGACGCCGCCATCAATAGGCATTTGAATGTATTCTTCATAATTTTCGATCTCCCTGTTTTTAGTCGTTTCCCGATGGATGTCGCTCCCGTCGTCATTTCGCGTTTTTGTGTGAGAAGAGCTGCTGATACGCGAACAGGGCCGCGGACCCGCCGGTATGCAGGAACACGATGGTTTCGCCCTTTTTCAGCACGCCTTGGCGGACGAGGCCGATCAGCCCCGCCATGCCCTTTCCGGAATAGACCGGATCGAGAAGAATTCCTTCCTGGTCGGCCAGCATGGTGATCGCCTCGACCATTTCCGGCGTCGGCTGCCCGTAGCCCGGGCCGACGTATTGGTCGTGCACCTTGACCGCATCGACGGGAGGCGGCGCGCCAACGCCGAGCAATGCCTGCGTCGCGCAGGCCAAACGATGCACATTCGCTATTTGCCGGTCGCGCGGCGCCCGCACGGAAATGCCGGTGACTTCGATGTCCGAACCGATGGCATGCAGGCCGGCGACTAGCCCGGCTTGCGTGCCGGCGCTGCCGGTGCCGTGCACGATGCGGTCGATCTTGAGTTTGCTCGCCTTCGCTTGCTCAACGGTCTCAAGCGCGCATTGAACGTAGCCGAGGGCGCCGAGGGCGTTCGAGCCGCCGCCCGGAATGACGTAGGGTTTCCGGCCGGCGGCCGCCAACTTCGCGCCATAAGCCTCGGCTTCGGCGTTCATGTCGAGACCTTCGGAGCGGAACTCGTAATGGCAGCCGAACAGATCGTCCAAGAGAACGTTGCCGGTTTCCTCGTAAGCATTACCCATATTTGTCACCCGGCGCTCGAGTAGCGCGTGACAGTCCATGCCGAACTTTCGGGCGGCGGCTGCGGTTTGCCGGACGTGGTTTGACTGAGTCGCCCCCTGCGTCACCAGAATGTCTGCGCCCTTGTCGATGGCGTCGGCGACCAGAAATTCCAGCTTCCGCGTTTTGTTTCCGCCGGTGGCGAGGCCCGTGCAGTCATCCCGCTTGATGAAAATGTCGGGGCCTCCAAGCGCCTTGGTCAGGTTGTCGAGACGTTCGAGTGGCGTTGGAAAATGCCCAAGGCGGACATGTTTGAATTTGCTGAGCATGAACCGGTTGGCCTCGTGATCGTTGGGTTTGACGGTGCCGGGCCCTTCGTCGACCGGCCAAAAAACCTTAGGTTTCGGTTTTTTTCCTGGCCAATGCTATGATCGCGTAAGACTATTCCAATTTTGCATGATTTCGATTTTGGCAGATTGGCGGGTGCGGTATGGACATAAATTGGCTTGAGGATTTTCTCTGCTTGGCGCGGACCCTCAATTTCACCCGCGCCTCGCAGGAACGGAACGTCACCCAGTCCGCGTTCTCGCGGCGCATCCAGGCACTGGAAATCTGGGCCGGTACGCCGCTGATCGACCGTTCCACGTATCCGGTGCGGTTATCCGATGCTGGCGAGGAATTCCTGCCAGTGGCGAAGGAGCTCCTTATCAGTTTGCTTCGGAACCGGGACCAACTGCGGGGAAGGGATCGGGGTGGCCTGAGATTTCACAGCTTCGCGGCGACGCATTCGGTGTCGATCAACCATCTGGCGCCGATGTTGCGTGATCTGGCCGGCTTGGATGCGACGCTCCGGACACGCGTCGTCTCCGACGACCTGCACGCTTGTTGCCACCTGCTATCGGAAGGGGATTGCGACTTCATGCTTGTCTATCGCCACCGCGAGGTGCCGCTGACATTGGACGAACAGGAATTCGAACGAATAGATCTTGGGCGCGAATTCTTGAAGCCGGTCGTCGCGCCGGCGGCGGACGGCGCGCCGGCTTGGCGCCTTCCCGGAGACGCTGCGGCTCCACTGCCGTATCTCGCCTATGCCAAGGGCGCATTTCTGCGCGAGGTCGTCGACTATACCTTGCACTGTAAAGCGGCGGCTTTGGAAATTAGGCATCTCGATGCCTTCGGCGAGGCGCTCAAAAGTCTCACCGTCAGAGGCGGCGGGATTGCGTGGTTGCCGGAAAGCGCAATCGGCGAAGCCGTTGGAGCGGGGCGCTTGGTTCCGGCGGGTGGCGAGGAATGGTGGGCGGAATTGTCGCTTTCGATGTTCGCCGCGCCGGCCAGACTGGACGAGTCGGGTCTTCGTATTCTGTCATTCTTTCGTGACCGTGCCGGGTATTTCGACAAGTAACCCTGAAGGCTCGGCCGTCAGTTCTTGAATGCCACATCCGCGATGAATGCGATGTGGTCGGATGCCTCGCGGTGCGCCGTCGCGCCGAGGCGTGCCGCCTTCACCGCGAAATGCGTCTTGTCGGCGAAGACGTAATCGATCCGGCGTTTCGATGACGGGAACGTTCCCACTTTCGTGACTTCCCTGGCCGACGCGGAATCCACGGCGGCGCAACTGTCGGCGAACCGTTCGGCCAACGGCGCCAGCCGCTTGTCCTTCGGCGTAATGTTGAAGTCGCCAATGAGGAGCGTCGGTACGTTGGCGGGGGAAAGCGCCTTCAGGATTTCCAGGATCGATTTGCCGTCCTTCAAATCCTTGTCCTTGTGGACGGCGACGGCGTCCAGCGTGCGAGTGCCGATACGGATCGTGGCGATGACGATCCGCCGCGTGTCGCCGGCGCCCGAGCTGATCTGCGCCGACCGTGTCTCGACAATCGGGTGTTTCGAGAGGATGCCGACGCCCCACGTGCCGCGGACACCGACGTCGCCATACGGAACGAAGGCGTAGTTCAAGGACAGCGCCGCGGCGATCTCGCGCATCTGCTTGATCCCCGCGACTTCCTGCAGGGATACGATGTCCGGGCCTTCCGCTTGAATGGCGTTGATGACGGCCGGCAGGTTTCTTCCCAACGGCAATTTGGTAAGGCTGACCTTCGGATCTTCCGGACCGACGCCGAGGCGGATGTTGAAGGACATGACCGTCAGGGAAGCGGGCAGAGCTGAGGCTGCCGCGTTGGGACGGATGTTCTCGGTCGTCACGCATCCGCCGAGGGCGAACAATAGAACCGCAAGGGCTGCGAACGCCGGGCGCATGGTTTTCAGGATTTCAATATCCGGTGTCCCGGGTGCGCGAACGGCTGCGCCATGGTGGCGAGCGTCTTGATGCGCTTGCGGCGCGTCTCCGCGTCCTCGATGGATGACAGGATGAAGCCCCGCATGTCGTGCCGGGGCGAGGTGAGGACGCGGACCCGCTCCTGCATGTCCTTCTGCGTCGCCGCGGCCCAGCGCCGGCCCGTCGCGGCGACGGCGGCGAAGGGGATCGGCTGGCCGTCCGGCGAGAACGCGCCGCGCCTTCCGGCGTAGAAATGCACGCTGTCGAGCCGGTGGCCCAATTCCGTCGTGAGTTCGATGCCGTCCAGCACCGCGAACGAATAGTTTTCGTTCGGCAGTTCCGTTTCGTGCATGCGCTCCAACTGCCGTTCGTCCAGCCAGTTGACGACCAGATCGACGACGGTGCCGGGCGACGGATGCAGCGTCGCGGCGACGGACCCGTAGGCGGTGATGTGCGCCGAGAAGACCGTATCGAAACCGGTGAGCCTGCATTTCTCGCACGGAACCGGCCCCCAGCCGGGGCCCGTGTATTTGCGGGCAATCTGTTCCGGCGACTGGTTGGAGCCGACGGCGAGAACCCCCGTCCTCCCGGCGCGGTGCGCCGGCGCGTCCGACGCGGCGAAGGGACGGACGTGGCCGTCCTCGACGACATAGGATTCGGCCGGGATGGCGTAGGGATATTCGAGGGCGCGTCGCAGTCGATCTTCGGTCATGAACGCCCCATTTGCCGGCCTCGGGGCGGCCGCAAGGGCCGCCCCGTTATTGCCGTCAGGTCTTGAGCCCGCGGCCGACGAAATGGCCGGTGAGGCCGCCTAGCACGAGCCAGAAAAGCCCTGCCGTCACCAGCGTCGCCGAGACGAACTGCGCCGCCAGTTCCGCCGGGACGAGCCCGCCGTAGTCGTGCGTGTGCGGCGCGCCGACGACGTGCGGCATGAGGATCAGCAACGCGCCGATACCGCGCCACGCCCAAGTGGAGCCGAAGGCGATGAAGGCGAGCCCGCCCGCCGTCGTCGCCGCCGTCATCACCCACCAAGCCTGACGGCCGACGAGATCGGCCGCCGCCATGCCGGGCAGTTCCGGCGGCAGTCCGAGCGCCGGCAGGAGCGAGAAGGCGAGATAACCCGCCGCGCCCCATACCAGGCCCTGCCGCCAGTCGGTGACGCGGCCGCGGATGGTCATGCCGGCGGCGAGCAGAAGCCCGAAACCGGCGCCGATGACGATGTTGGATAACGTCGTGAAGGCGATCCGCTCGAAACCGTCCTCGGGCAACCAATCGGTCGCGGCGTGGCTATGGTCGTGCGCCGCCGGCTGGCCGCCCGGCTGCGGGATGTGGCTGTGCGTCGGCGCGGCGGCCGGAGCCGGCGAGGATGGTGCCGGCGCGGTCGCCGGTGCAGGTGCTTCGTAAGCCTCCGCCGCGTAGATCAGCGGCACGACCTTGAACATCTGCGCCGCCGAAATGAAGACGCCAGCGATCACGCCGGCCACCGTTGCGGCCAGCAAAATCCGTCCAATCATGATGTGTTCTCCCGTGCTGCCGTGTCAGTGGCAGGGGAAGGCGAAGGCGTGCCGGCCGTCGTGCGCCGCGTTGTGCAGCGTGCTCGAATGCGAGAAACCGGCGCCGAAAACCAGGAACGCGCCGAGCATGGCGGCCATCATGGCGGCGGCGATGCGCTGCTGAAGCGTGAGCGGGAAGGCGAACGTCGTTTGTTTGGTCTGTTCCATCAGACTCCCTCCGAGTGTGATCGGTTGATGAACGACGCGGACATCCGCGCCGCTGCAAAGGCAGGTCTCCTGGCTCACGGTTTCTCGCCTGGCCCGCCTTCCCGTTCCAATCGGAACAGTGGCTTTTCGGGGCGCAAGCAAACCGCTGACAGTTGCGGGGGCAGCCCGGGCCGGAATCCCCTGATGGGTAGATACCGCCCGCGTTCCCTGTTCGTCCTCAAGGCTCTATCGCCTTTCCCGAGGAACCCTTGCAACGCCGATGATGCTTCGGAACGTGTTCCCTTGTCAAACGGTGCGCGTCGGCGCCGGGAAAGCGTGCGGGATAGCGCGGCGGACGAATAACCGAGCCGGCAGGCGCCTGGAGCAAATATGTTGCAGTGCAAAAAACGATATGGAATGTTAGCGGAAACGGGCCGGAAAACGGGGTGCAGGTGAATTTTCCGACGATGCTGGACCATGTGTGGGTGCTCATCTGCGCCTCTCTGGTTTTCATGATGCAGGCCGGCTTCTGTTGTCTCGAAAGCGGCTACGTCCGGTCCAAGAACAGCGTCAACGTCGCGGCGAAGAACTTCGCCGATTTCTGCATATCCGCCGGCGTCTTCTGGATCGTCGGATTGGGACTGATGTTCGGTGCCAGCGCCAACGGCCTGATCGGCGCCAGCGGCTTCATGTTCTCGTCGGTCGACGACGCCGGAAAGATCACCTTCTTCGTCTTCCAGTTGATGTTCTGCGGCACGGCGACGACCATCGTTTCCGGCGCGGTCGCCGAGCGGACCTATTACCGCGGCTATCTGATGATCAGCGTCGTGATTTCCCTCGTCATCTATCCGGTGTTCGGGCACTGGGCCTGGGGCGGCGTCAACGGCGGCACGCCGGGATGGCTGGTGGCGCGGGGCTTCGTCGATTTCGCCGGTTCGACGGTGGTGCATTCCGTGGCGGGGTGGGTGAGCCTCGCCGCCGTCATCATCATCGGCGCCCGCGTCGGCCGGTTCGACGCCTCGGGCGCCAAGTTCCGCAGCCATAGCCTGCCGCTTTCCGCCCTCGGTGTTTTCACGATCTGGGTCGGCTGGATCGGCTTCAACGGCGGCAGCACGCTCGCCGCCAACGACATGGTGCCGCTGATCGTCTTCAACACGGTTATCGCCGGGGCCTTCGGCGGTTTGGCGGCGATTCTGCTGACGCCGCTCGTGCTCGGCGCGCCGACGTTCCCAGCATGCTGAACGGTTCGCTCGCCGGTCTGGTCGCCATCACCGCGCCGGCGCATGCCGTGGACCCGTCGGCGGCCGTCGTCATCGGTTTCGTCGACGGCGTGCTCTGTCTGCTCGGAACGCTGGCGCTCGAGAAACTGCGCATCGACGACGTCCTGTCGGCGTTTCCCGTGCATGCCGTGGCCGGGGTCTGGGGCACCCTGTCGGTGGCGCTGTTCGGACGCCTCGACGTCCTCGGCACCGGTCTCACGCGCTGGGAGCAGTTGCAGGTACAGGGGCTGGGCGCCCTGGCGGCGGCGGTCTGGGCCTTCGGCGTCACCTTCGTGTTGCTGAAGCTCATCGACCGGTTCTATCCGTTGCGCGTGCCGCCCGACGCCGAACGTCTGGGCCTCAACATCAGCGAGCACGACCAATCGACGGAACAGCTCGATCTCCTGAACGCCATGGAGCATCAGCGCGTGACCGGCGACTATGCGCACCAGATTCCCGTCGAGCCCAATTCAGAGACCGGCGACATCGCCGCCGAGTACAATCTGGTGCTGAAGGATCTCTACAACGCCAAGATCGAGGCCGAGGCGGCGAACAACGCCAAGTCCGACTTCCTGGCCGCCATGAGCCACGAATTGCACACGCCCTTGAACGCCATCATGGGTTTTTCGGAAGTCATCTCGAACCAGTACTTCGGCCCGATCGGCACCGACAAATACCGCGAATACGCCGCCGACATCATGTCGAGCGGCCAGCACCTGCTTAGCCTCGTCAACGACGTGCTCGATCTCTCGAAAATCGAATCCGGCCAAAGCACCCTGATCCGGAGCGAGGTCGACGCCAAGCTGGTCTTCGACGACAGCCTGAAGATCGTCAAGAACGCCATCGACTGCAGTCACATCTATTTCGAAACGCGGGTATCGCGGCACCTGCCGCCGCTCTATGCCGACGAACGCGCCATCAAGCAGGTGGTGCTCAATCTTCTTTTCAACGCGGTGAAGTTCACGCCGGGCGGCGGCCGCGTGATCCTGAGCGCCGTTCACCGGGACGGAAACCACGTGATCGAGGTGAAGGACACCGGCTCCGGCATCGCGTCCGAGGATATCGACCGCGTCACGGAGCCGTTCGCGCAGCTTCAATCGAACCCGCACATCGCCAAGATGGGAACCGGCCTCGGCCTCGCCATCGCCAAGGCACTGATCCATGCGCACGGCGGCGAGTTGCACATCTCGAGCGTCGTCGGCAAGGGAACCGCCGTTCAGGTGATGTTGCCGGGCCGCATCGAAGCGGCGGCGTGATCCGCCGGGGCCAAGCCTAGCCGCGCCGCTTCGCCGCCTGCACTGTGGTTTCGAAGCGGTTCAGGAACTGCGAGCGGTCGGCCTTGGAAAACGGCCTGGGACCGCCGGTGACGGCGCCGATCTCGCGCAGTCCCTGCATCAGTTCCCGGTTCGCCAGCGCCATACCGATGCTGTCTTCCGTGAAGGTCTCGCCGTTCGGCTTGATCGCCAACGCGCCGGCCTTGAGGCAACGCGCCGCCAGCGGAATGTCGTTGGTGACGCAGACGTCGGCCGGTCCGATGTTGTCGGCGATCCAGTCGTCCGCCGCATCGGCGCCGCGCGCCACGTAAACGACCTTGACCATGGGATCGCGGCTCGGCCGGATGCCGCCGTCACTCACCAGATATGTCTTGAGGCCGTGCCGGGCGGCGACGCTGGCCACCTCGTCCTTGACCGGGCAGGCGTCGGCGTCGACGTAGATCGCGACCACGCGGGGGACCGGATCAGCCCGCCTTGGGCAGCGGCGGATTGAGATATTGGCCGACGTCGACTTCGTCCAACTGTTCCGGCAGCAGGAACCGCTCGGCGTATTCCTTGTAGACGCCGGACGTCAGGAACAGCTTGAACAGTTCGTCGTCGATGTGCGCGTCCTTCTTCATGAAGGACATGATCTTGACGCTGTCGGAAAGCTTCTTCGGCGCCTTGTACGGCCGGTCGGCGGCGGTCAGCGCCTCGAAGATGTCGGCGATGGCCATGATCCGCGCCGGCACCGACATCTGCTCCTTGTTGAGCTTCTTCGGGTAGCCGGTGCCGTCCATCTTTTCGTGGTGGCCGCCGGCGAATTCCGGCACCCGCTTGAGATGCTTCGGGAACGGCAGCGCCTCCAGCATGATGATGGTCTGCACGATGTGGTCGTTGATCTTGAACCGCTCTTCCTCGGTCAGCGTGCCGCGCGCGATGCAGAGGTTGTAGATCTCGCCCATGTTGTACTTGTTCTGCGGCACGTCGAGGTGGAAGCCCCACGGGTTGTCATCGGACGCCGTCGGCTCGGTGCCTTCGCGGTAGATGACGTGGTCGTAGCGATCCGACAGCAGGTCTTCCTGGAACGGCAGCGGGTGTTCCGGCTCCCGCTCGGCCCGCTTCTTTTCCTCGTAGGAAAGGCCGAGCCGGTCGGAAATGGTCCGCGACCACTTGATGGCGGCGATTTCCTTGACGCGGGCGACCTTCTCCGGGGCCATGAACTCGCCGCCGATGTTGGCTTCCGCGATGAAGGCGAAATCCGCGTCGAGCTTGGCCAACTGTTCGTCGAGCTCGGCCTTGAGCGCCTCGGCGTCGCCGCCGTCCATCACCTGCTGCTGGTATTCGATGACGCGGTCGCGCTTCACGACCTCGAAGCGGGTGCGGATTTCGTGAATGCGGTTGTAGATGGTCTCGAGCTTGGTCGCCTTGTCGACCACGTACTCCGGCGTCGTCACCTTGCCGCAATCGTGCAACCACGCCGCGATGTGCAGCTCGTACCATTGCTCGTCCGTCAGGTCGAAGTCGGCGAACGGACCGTCCTTCTCGTCGCAGGCGGCCTTCGCCAGCATCTTCGTCAGTTCCGGCACGCGCTGGCAGTGGCCGCCGGTGTAGGGCGACTTGGCGTCGATGGCGGACGCGATCAGCACGATGAAGCTGTCGAGGAGCTTCTTCTGGGCTTCCAGAAGCTGCTGGTTGTCGAGCGCCACCGCGGCCTGCGAGGCCAGCGCCTCGATCAGCGGCTGGATTTCGCCGCTGAAGGGGATGACCTCGTCGGTTTTGGCGTCCTTGGCGTTCAGAAGCTGCAGGACGCCGATGATTTCGTCCTGGCTGTTCTTGAGCGGCACGCAGAGGAACGACTTGGAGCGGTATCCCGTTCCCTCGTCGAATTTCTTGGTGCCGGAAAAGTCGAAGATGTCGCTTTCGTAGGCATCCGGGATGTTGATCGACTGTCCCGTCAGCGCCGCCGCCGTGGCGACGTTCTTACGGTTCTCCTCGCCGGACTTTGGGTCGAACAGGTAGAGCGGCGGGAAGTTGATGTCCTTGCCCGTGGTGCCGCCCATGGCGATGTTGAGGCTGTCCGTGCGCATGATCTGGAAGCGCAGCCGGTCGTCCTCGGTGCGGATGTAGAGGGTGCCGCCGTCGGCGTTCGACAGGCTCTTCGCCTCGAGAAGGATGTTTTCCATCAAGACGTTGGTGTCGCGCTCGGCGGACAGCGCGATACCGATGTCGATCAGCCGCTGAAAGCTGCTCGCATCGATCATGGAACCCGTATCGGACGTGCCGTCTGCCACTCTTCCCCGCTCACCCCGGGCGCACCGTCGCCAGCTTGCGCCCTTGATCGAAATCAGTCGCGACTCTAGACGGTTAGGGACCGCATTGACAATGCCGAGCGGGGCCGCGCGTCGATTTCGTTGCGCTTGACCGGCACCGGCGCAGCGGTTCAACTCATCGGCAAAAGACGTGGAGTTGTCATGGCTTACGGTTCGCTCCGGGATTTCATCGAGCGGTTGGAGGCGGCCGGCCGGCTGGTCCGGGTTTCCGAGCCGGTCTCGCCGCATCTGGAAATGACGGAAATCCAGACCCGCGTGCTGGCCGAGGGCGGGCCGGCGATTCTGTTCGAGAACGTCGTCGGCCCGGACGGCCGCCGCTTCGACATGCCGGTTCTGGTCAATCTGTTCGGCACCGTGGAGCGGGTGGCCTGGGGCATGAACCGGGAGCCGGCCGAGCTGCGCGAGGTGGGGGAGACGCTTGCCTTCCTGCGCCAGCCGGAACCGCCCGGCGGCTGGCGGGAAGCCCTCGAAATGCTGCCGCTCCTCAAGACCGTCATGGCCATGAAGCCGAAAGAGGCGTCGACGGCGTATTGCCAGGAAATCGTCTGGACGGGCGACGACGTGGACCTCTCCAAGCTGCCGATCCAGACCTGCTGGCCGGGCGAGCCGGCGCCCTTGATCACCTGGCCGCTGGTCGTTACGCAGGGGCCGGGCGACGACAAGCGGGACGGCTTCAACCTTGGCATCTACCGCATGCAGGTGACGGGCCGGAACACGACCCTGATGCGCTGGCTCAAGCACCGGGGCGGCGCCCAGCATCACGCCCGCTGGAAGGACAAGAAACGTGAGCCGCTGCCCGCCGCCGCCGTCATCGGCGCCGATCCGGGCACCATCCTCGCCGCTGTGACGCCGGTGCCGGACACGCTTTCCGAATATCAGTTTGCTGGGCTGCTCCGGGGCGAGAAGGTGGCGCTGGTCGACTGCAAGACCGTGCCGATCAAGGTGCCGGCGACGGCCGAGATCGTCATCGAGGGGCATGTGTCGCTGGACGAATACGGCGACGAGGGTCCCTACGGCGACCACACCGGGTTCTACAACTCAGTCGAGCCGTTCCCGGTCTTCCACGTCAGCGCCATCACCATGCGCCGGAACCCGATTTATCTCTCGACCTACACGGGCCGTCCGCCGGACGAGCCCTCCGTGCTGGGCGAGGCCTTGAACGATGTCTTCGTGCCGCTGTTGCAGCAGCAGTTCCCGGAAATCGTCGATTTCTGGCTGCCGCCGGAAGGTTGCTCGTACCGGGTGGCGGTGGTGTCGATCAAGAAGGCCTACGCCGGGCACGCCAAGCGGATCATGATGGCCGTTTGGTCCTATCTGCGGCAGTTCATGTACACCAAGTTCGTCATCGTCGTGGACGCCGACATCAACGCGCGCGACTGGAACGACGTGATCTGGGCGATCTCGACCAACGTCGATCCGGGCCGCGACCTGACGGTGATCGAGAACACGCCGATCGACTATCTGGACTTCGCCTCGCCGGAATCCGGGCTCGGCGGCAAGCTCGGCATCGACGCGACCAGCAAGATGGAACCGGAAACGCACCGGGAATGGGGCCGCAAGATCCGCATGGACGACGCCGTCATCGAGCGCGTCGACGACATGTGGGCGAAACTCGGCATCCCCGGCTCGGGCAAGGCGATTTGGAAGTAACTCCCACATCGTCACCCCGGGCTTGTCCCGGGGTCCACTCTTCGGACAGTGGATTCCGGGACAAGCCCGGAATGACGGGAGGGATATGGCAAATTGCGGCGGCAGGGATGACGACAAAAGACAACAAAATGCCGCGCCCGGATCAGTCCCCCTTGAACATGCGCGATATCTAACCGCATAGGGCCGCGATTTGCGGCCCATTGGGGAGGAACCCGCATGTCCGAGAGAGCCGCCCGCCGGGGCCGTGACGCCCGCCGCGCCGCGCGCGAGAAGTCGAGCGCCGTCACCCAGGCCTACATCAACCGGGGCGTGCCGCTCCTGGAACTGGCGAACCCGGAGGTGATCGAAATCATCGAGCGGAACGCCGACACCATCCTGGAAGAGATCGGCATCGAGTTCCGCGACGACGAGGAAGTCCTTTCCATGCTGAAGGACGCCGGCGCCGACGTGAAGGGTACCCGCGTCCACTTCCCGAAGGGCCTCTGCCGCAGCCTGCTCGCGACCGCGCCCGCCGAATACACGCAGTACGCCCGAAACCCGGCGCACAACGTCCGCATCGGCGGCAACTCGACCGTGTTCGCGCCGGTGTACGGCCCGCCGTTCGTGTTCGATCTGGACCGGGGCCGCCGCTACGGCACCATCGAGGACTTCCAGAACTTCGTGAAGCTCTCCTACATGGCGCCGCACATGCACCATTCCGGCGGCACCGTCTGCGAGCCCGTGGACCTGCCGGTCAACAAGCGCCACTACGACATGCTCTATGCCCACATGCGCTACTCCGACAAGCCGTTCATGGGCTCGGTGACGCACCCGCAGCGCGCCGAAGACACGGTCGAGATGTGCAAGATCCTGTTCGGCGCCGATTTCGTCGACGCCAACACGGTCACGACCTCGCTGATCAACGCCAATTCGCCGATGGTGTTCGACGCCACCATGCTGGGCGCGCTCAAGGTCTACGCACGGGCCAACCAAGCCTGCATCGTGACGCCGTTCATTCTCGCCGGCGCCATGAGCCCGGTGACGGCGGTCGGCACGCTGGCCCAGGTGCTGGCGGAAGTGCTCGCCGGCGGCTCCATCACGCAGCTTTGCCGGCCGGGCGCGCCGCTGATCTTCGGCACCTTCGTCAGCGCCATTTCCATGCAGTCGGGCGCGCCGACCTTCGGCACGCCGGAGCCGACGCTGGTGCTTTCCGCCGCCGCGCAGCTGGCGCGCCGGCTCAACCTGCCGTTCCGCTCCGGCGGCGCGCTCTGCGCGTCCAAGCTGCCGGACGCCCAGGCCGCCTACGAGAGCGCCAACACCCTCAACCCGACGCTGCTCTGCGGCGTCAACTTCGTCCTGCACGCCGCCGGCTGGCAGGAAGGCGGGCTGGCTTCCGGCTACGAGAAGTTCGTCATGGACTGCGACCAGCTGGGCATGATGGCGCGGCTCGCCGAGGGTTACGACATCACCGACAACGGCCAGGCGCTGGACGCCATCCGCGAGGTCGGTCCGGGCTCGCACTATCTCGGCTGTTCGCATACGCAGGCCAATTTTGAGACGGCCTTCTACCGCTCCAACATCGCCGACAACAATTCCTTCGAGCAGTGGGAGGCGGAAGGGCGCCTGGACGCGGCGCAGCGGGCCAACAAGATCTGGAAGAAGTGGCTGGCCGACTACGAGGCGCCGGCCATCGACCCCGGCGTCGACGAGGCGCTACAGGCGTTCATGGCCGAGAAAAAGGCGAGTTTCCCGGATTCCAACGTGTGAATGATGGTGGTTTGACGTCACCCCGGGCTCGTCCCGGGGTCCACTGAATCGGCAGTGGATTCCGGGACGTCGCGATGCGCCGCCCGGAATGACGAGTTAGGTAATACCCCCAAACCGGGCAGTGTTGATTCTCGGGGC
This sequence comes from Rhodospirillales bacterium, assembly GCA_038117205.1. GTDB lineage: Bacteria > Pseudomonadota > Alphaproteobacteria > Rhodospirillales > Casp-alpha2 > JAQBZY01. The sequence goes on from JAYOFL010000030.1 coordinate 39,375, forward strand.
GAATGGGAGCATCTAGGGGCTAACCGAGGCGCCTTCGCGCCTGCAACATGCCTTTCGGCGGAGACCGCCATGCGTACCTATCTGCACATCGACCTCGCCAGCAAGTCCGTGGAACGCGAGACCTGGAGCGGCGAACAGCTCGCCCGCGCCGGCCGCTATTACATCGCCAAGACGCTGTGGGAGCGGGGCATCGCCGACATCGACCCGCTGTCGCCCGAGAACCCGCTGATCATTTCCGCCGGCCCCTTCGCCGGCACCAACTTCTCGAACGCCAATCGGACCAGCGTCGGCTGCAAGAGCCCGTTGACCGGCGGCGTCAAGGAATCGAACGCCGGCGGCTCCTTCTCCTTCGCGCTCGGCCAGATCGAGATTTGTGGCCTGACCCTCGACAACGCGTCGGACGATTGGGTCGTCATCCGCATCACCAAGGACGGCGAGGTCGCCTTCCACGACGGCACGCCGTATCTCGGCCTCGGCACCATCGAAACCGGTCAGCGGCTGTTCGAGACCTACGGCGACAAGATCGCCGTCGGCATCTGCGGCCCGATCAGCGAGCGGCTCGGCCTGATGGGCGGCATTTCGTTCTCCGATCCGGAAGGACGTCCGGTGCGCATCGCGGCGCGCGGCGGCGTCGGTGCGGTCATGGGCTCCAAGAAGGTCAAGGCCATCGTCGTCGACAAGCACAAGATGCCGACGTTCGTCGACCGCAAGAAGTTCATGGGCGGCGTCAAGGAATACGGCGCCAAGCTCAGCGTCGATCCGGCCATCAAGAACATGTCGACGCTCGGCACCGCCATGGTCGCCGACATCATGAACCTGACCGGCGGCATTCCGGTGCGGAACTTCTCCGCCGGCCAGATGGTCGATCCGAAGCAGAACCGCCTCAAGCTCGGCGGCGACTTCATCCGCGAGCAGAACCTGGAACGCGGCGGCGAAACGACGCACGCCTGCATGCCGGGCTGCATGATCCAGTGCTCCAACGTCTATGCCGACAAGGACGGCAAGGAACTGGTCTCGCCGCTGGAGTACGAGACCATCGGGCTGCTCGGCACCAACTGCGGGCTCTCCGAGCCTGACGACGTGGCGCGGCTCAACCACCAGGCCAACGATCTCGGCATCGACACCATCGAATTGGGCGCTACGCTGGCGATCCTGATGCACGCCGGGCACGCTAAGTTCGGCGACGTGGACTTCATGGCCAAGGCCATCGACGACATCCGCGAAGGGAACGAGCGCGGCCGCATGCTGATGCACGGCACCGCTTTCGTCGGCGACCACTTCGGCATCGACAAGGTGCCGGTGATCAAGCGCCAGGCGATCAGCGCCTACGATCCCCGCGTCATCGAAGTGACCGGCATTTCCATGATGTCGACGGCGCAAGGCGCCGACCACACCACCGGCAACCTGCCGACGATGGATTGCACCGGCAAGAGCACCGAGGATCTGGTCGCCGCCAGCCTGGAAATCCAGATGCTTTGCGCCGCCGTCGATTCCATCGGGCTTTGCGTGTTCGGACGCTCCGTCACCAACATCAACCATCCGATGGTGGTGCAGACGATCAACGACGCACTCGGAACCACTTTGCCGGATACGTTCCTGAAGCAGCTCGGGCTGGAAACGCTGGCCCTCGAATCCGCCTTCAACGAACAGGCGGGCTTTACGATCGAGGACGACGAGTTGCCGAAGTTCTTCTACGGCGAGGCGTTGCCGCCGACGCAGAAGCAGGCCCGCCACCATGCCCGCGAGGTCCGGGAAATCCGCGCCCGCTGGCTGGAAAAGGCGAACGTCGAGATGGCGGTGCCGCCATTGCCGGCGAACTCCCCCTATTGACGTTGCCCCGCGTGACGGGCGTCATACGCGTCCGCCGGTCGAACGACTAAAATCTCCGGCGTCACGATTGCGGGGATAGCATGAAACTGCGCGCGGGCGATCCATGGATGCCGGCCGACGCCTTCGGGCGGTCGCTGAGCGGGCTCGGCGTCAATCTGCTGGTTCCCTCCATCGACGAACAGCGGCGCTTCCAGGTCGAGGTGCTCTCGGCGGAGGAGGTCTACGCCGATCTGGACTTCGCCGTTTATCGCGGGTTCGGCGCGACGTGGATGCTGCACGCCGATCACACCTACAACGATCATCCGCTCCGGGGCTCGCTCGACGACGAGATCGTGCGCGGCGTCGGCTGCGAGCTCAGGCTGCACGGCCGCGACCCGGACGAGGCCGAGGCGGCGGCGCACGAACTCGGGTTCGACGTGCTCGCCGGCGCGATGGACAAGCCGCACGGCTTGCGCGAGGCATACATCCTCTGTCCGGCGGGCTATCTCTGGGTTCCCGACGTGCCGACGGCGGAGGCATGACGATGCGGAAACTGTTCGCCGCCGTTTCGATCGTTCTGACGCTGCCGGTTTTCCCGGCGGCGGCGCAGATGCAGGACGTCACCGTGCCGGTGCAACTCCGCTCGATCACGGTGCCGGCCATTTCCTCGAAGGGGAAAGAGGGCCGGACCTCGCTGACGCCTTACCTGGAGCTGACCAGCGTCGCCGGCGTCAAGGCGGTCTGCGGCAAGATGGCGGACATCTCCAAGGCGTTCACCGACGATTTCGCCAAGGACCCGGTGCAACTCGGCGTCTTCGCCGCCGACATCTTGGCCAGGCGGACGCGTATTCTCGATACGCTCGGTCTCATCGCCGGCGCCGGCGTTGTCAAGGAGATGCACATCGTGGCCGGCACCAAGGCCCGTGGCGCCGGGGCGGAGATGGTCGATCTGCCGGGCGGCACCGTGTCCTGCCAACCGTTGAAGCGGCTCCCTTGGGAAAAATTGACCGGCGACGAACTGCAGTTGCCGACGCCCGATCCCGCCAAGGCCGCCGCGGAACCGAAGCCCGCGGAAACGGCATCGGTGCAGGCGCCCATGCC
>JAYOFL010000031.1:0-41102 GCA_038117205.1 Rhodospirillales bacterium
CAAGCGCCTGGGCGGGCCGTTCTGGTCGGCCGGCGCCATCAGGTCCGTCGGCGATTGGGTGGCCTGTCCCGTCGCCGTCTGCGCCTCGACGGCCGGCGCGGCGGCGGTCAGGACGGCGACGAGCGAAAGGCGGCGGAAAAGATCAGCGCGGGAACTTGTCATTCGGCAGCACCTTCTCGACCTTGCTCAGGGGCGGCGGAATGTCCCAGGTCGCGAGAAAGATACCTCCACCCGCGACGACGACAAGCACGAGCAGGAAGACGAAGAGACTGATTTTCCGCATTTAACCTCTCGGTTTGCTGACCGCAGATGGGCCGAACCGGCTGACGGCGTCGGTCGGGGGCGCGGGCACCGGGTTAACCCGGCGTTGATGCTGGCCGACGACTGTGGCAAATTTTTGTGCAGTTTACCGGCTGCCCCGGCACCTTTCAACGGCTCCGCCCCGCGACAAGGCGCGGGCGGCGGCCAATTTGGCATGTTGATACGATGACGCACAAAAACACTGGGAATTCCGCGGCTTCCGCGACATCGGCGAAAAATCGTCCGATCGTGCTCGTCGGGCTTATGGGCGCGGGCAAGTCGTGCGTCGGGCGCCGTCTCGCCGATGCACTCGGCTTGGCCTTCCGCGATTCGGACGAAGAGGTGGAAAAGGCGGCCGGCTGTAAGGTGAAGGACATCTTCGACGCCTACGGCGAGTTGGCCTTCCGGGACTGCGAGCGCCGCGTCATCCAGCGCCTTCTCGACGGCGGCCCCTGCGTGCTGGCGACCGGCGGCGGCGCCTTCATGGATCTGAACACCCGCGCGCTGATCCGCGACACCGCCGTCTCCGTCTGGCTGCGCGCCGACCCGGACGTGCTGTTCCAGCGTACCCGCAAGAACAAGAACCGGCCGCTCCTCAACAACGACGATCCGCTCGGCACCCTGAAACGGCTGGCCGGCGAACGTTATCCCACGTATGCAGAGGCCGACATTGTTATCGACACCGGCAACGAGCCGGTCGATGCGACCGTCGCCCGGCTCCGCGACATGCTCGAAGGAAAGTCCATGCAAGACGCCGCCAAGGATCACGAGACGCTCCGCGTCGATCTCGGCGACCGGTCCTACGATATCCACGTCGGCGCCGGACTGATCGGGCGTGCCGGCGAGCTTCTGGTGGGCGTGCTTGCCGCGCCCCGGACCGTCATCGTCACCGACGAACTGGTGGCGCCGCACTGGCTGACGCCGCTGCAGGATTCGCTCTCGGCGGCCGGCATCTCGTCACGTGCCATCGTCGTGCCGCCCGGCGAGGAAACCAAATCCCTGGCGTGGGTCGAGAAAGTGACCGACGACCTGCTGCAGCACGGCCTCGACCGCAAGATGACGCTGATCGCGCTCGGCGGCGGCGTCGTCGGCGATCTGACCGGGTTCTGCGCCGCCATCGCCCTCCGGGGCGTCGATTTCGTGCAGATTCCGACGACCCTGCTCGCACAGGTGGACAGTTCCGTCGGCGGCAAGACCGGCATCGACACCCGCTTCGGCAAGAACCTGATCGGCGCCTTCCATCAGCCGCGCGCCGTGATCGCCGATACCGCTGCCCTCGACACCCTGCCGAGACGCGAACTGCTTTGCGGCTACGCCGAGGTGGTGAAATACGGCGTCATCAACGACCGGCCGTTCTTCGATTGGCTGGTCGCCGACGGGCACAAGCTGATCGACGGCGACGAGAGCGCGCGCCGCCGCGCCGTCGTCGAGAGCTGCAAAAACAAGGCCGCCGTCGTTTCCGCCGACGAGCGCGAGTCCGGCCTGCGGGCGCTGCTCAACCTCGGCCACACCTTCGGGCATGCCGTCGAGGCACAATACGGCTTCGGCGACGGCCTCAAGCACGGTGAGGCGGTCGCCATCGGCATGGCCATGGCCCTCGATATGTCGGTCGCCAAGGGCATCTGCGACGCCGCCGACCGGGACGCGCTGATCGCGCACCTGGCGGCCGTCGGATTGCCGACGGGGCTATCCGGCATTGCCGGCACCAACTGGACGTCGGACGCGCTCCTCGATCACATGGGGCGCGACAAGAAGACGGAAGGCGGCAAGCTGACCTTCATCCTGGCGAACGGTATCGGCCAGTCGTTCGTCGCGCGCGACGTCGACGCCGCGCAGGTGAAGAGCGTCCTCGACGGCTATCTCGCCGCGGCCAAGGCGGCCTGACGCGGCTCTTTGAATTCTCGAACGGTTAGGATACGGCCATGATCGAAACGGCCCTGGTGATTCTCTTTCTGCTTTTGCTTTCCGCCTTTTTCTCCGGGTCGGAAACGGCGCTGACGGCGGCATCCCGACACGTCATGCACCAGCTGGAGCAGAACGGCGACGATCGCGCGAAGACCGTGAACGCGCTGCACGAGGACAAGGAACGGCTGATCGGCGCCATCCTGCTCGGCAACAACCTGGTCAACATCCTGTCGTCGGCCCTCGCCACCAGCATGCTGCTAACGCTGTTCGGCGACCGCGGCGTCGCCTATGCCACCGTCATCATGACCTTCCTGGTCCTGGTGTTCGCGGAAATCCTGCCCAAGACCTACGCCATCCGTAACGCCAACGGCATGGCGCTTTCCGTCGCGCCAATCATCAAGCCGATGGTCGTCATTTTGGGTCCGGTCACGCTGGCCATCGGCCTGATCGTCAGGAACCTGCTGTCCCTGTTCGGCGCCGGAAAATCGAACGACGAAAGCCGGGTCGCCGCCGAAGAGGAACTGCGCGGCGCCATCGAACTGCACGACGGCGACGAACCGACGGTGCGTCAGGAACGCGCCATGCTGCGCTCGGTGCTGGAGCTTTCCGAGGTCCAGGTCGAGGAAATCATGTCGCATCGCGGCAACGTCGCGACCATCGACGCCGACCTGCCGCCCGCCGAAATCGTCCGGCAGGTCCTGGAGAGCCCCTTCACCCGCATCCCGCTCTGGCGCGAGAACCCGGACAACATCGTCGGCGTGCTGCACGCCAAGGCGCTGCTTCGCGATGTCATTGCGCACGGCACCGAACTAACGGGGATCGACATTTTGGAAATCGCGTCCGCCCCCTGGTTCATCCCAGAGCAGACCCTGCTGCTCGATCAGTTGCAGGCGTTCCGCGCCCGGCGCGAGCATTTCGCCCTCGTCGTCGACGAGTACGGCGCGTTGATGGGCGTCGTGACGCTGGAAGACATCATCGAGGAGATCGTCGGCGACATCGACGACGAGCACGACGTATCCGTGACCGGCGTGACCGCGCAGCCGGACGGCAGCTACGTCGTCGACGGCATCGTCACCATCCGCGACCTCAACCGGGAGTTCGAATGGGACCTGCCGGACGAAGAGGCGTCGACCATCGCCGGCCTCGTGCTGCACGAGTCCCGGCGCATCCCCGAGGTCGGCCAGACCTTCATTTTCCACGGATTCCGCTTCGACATCCTGGCCCGCGTGCGCAACCAAATCACCAGCATCCGCCTGACGCCGCCCAACACGGCCGAGGAAACGGGCGCCGCAAACGACCAGGAATCCTGACTTTTTTCCGTTTTTGAATCGCACTTCAACTCCGGCGACGGCTGTCGTACACTTTGTTATGGGAGAGTGAATGGCTTCGATAGAGGGGGTGTACGGCATCGAAGCCCGGCCGGGAGATGAACATGCCAAGAATAATCGTGCCGGATATCGTACAACCGACGGACGTGGCGTCCGTTACGGTCGAGCAAACCATCCTCGAAGCGTCGCAGATCATGCGCGACAAGCGGATCGCCGCGCTGATCGTCGTCAACGATGCCGGCAAACTGACGGGGATCGTCACGGAACGGGACGTGGTCTTCCGCGCCGTCGCCGCCGGCTTGGACGCGAAGAGCGCCAAGGTCGGCGAAATCATGACCGCCAACCCCGATACGCTTTCCCCGAAGGACAATGCCTCCGACGCGCTGGAGTTGATGCAAACCCGCCGCTACCGGCACTTGCCGGTCGTCGACGGCGACAAGTGCATCGCCGTTGTGTCGATCCGCGACCTGTTCGCGTCGGTGAAGGAATCCCTGGAAGAGAGCATCCGCGAAACCGAAGCCTTCGTCTTCGGCGACCGTTACGGCGCCTGATCCCCGTGCCGGTCTCTCATCGGCGTGACACGCCGTCGATGGCGGACGGCGGACGACGCCCGTGAGAAGCGCCCCACAACAGGACAACACGGCGCTCGGGATCACCTTCGTACTCTCGGCGATGTTCATTTTCGCGACCCAGGACGCGATCACCAAGCATCTTGCCGGCACCTATTCGGCGCCGCAGATCCTTTGGGTGCGGTTCGCGTTCTACACCGTGTTCGCCCTCGCCTATTCGGCGCGGAAGAAGCCGCTCCGCTACTGCATGCGGAGCGCGGTCCCCTGGTTGCAGGTGGCCCGCTCGCTCCTCATCGTCGGCGAGATCGCCGTCTTCATCGCCGCCGTCCGCTTCCTGAACCTCGCCGACATCCACGCGCTGTTCGCGACGTTTCCCCTGATCGTGACGGCCATCGCGGCGATCTTCCTCAGCGAGAAAGTGGGCATCCGGCGCTGGGCGGCCGTGTTCGCGGGCTTCGTCGGCGTGCTGATCATCATCCGGCCCGGGTTCGAGGAAATTAAGCCGGGGACGCTGTTGGCCCTTCTGACGGCATTGCTGTTCGCCATCTACAACATCATGACCCGCATGGTCGCGCTCCACGACGACAGCGAGACGACGACCGTCTACATGGCCGTCGTCGGTGTCGCCTGCCTGAGCGTGCTGGCACCGATCTACTGGATACCGCCGACGGGAACCGATTGGATGTGGCTGTTCTGTCTGTCGTGCACGGCGGCGGCCGGGCATTTCCTGCTGATCAAGGCGCTGGAATACGCGCCGGCGTCGACGCTGCAGCCGTTCAACTACACGCTTCTGGTATTCGCCACCGTGATCGGCTTTCTGGTGTTCGGAACGTTTCCCGATTTCTGGACGATCGTCGGCGCGTCCATCGTGGTGGCGAGCGGTCTTTACACCATCTACCGCGAACGCATCCGCCGAGCGGCGGCGCCAATACAGTAGAGGACGGCGCTAGCTGATACGGCGCTTGAGCACCATCACCACGCCGCCGGTCAGAAGCCCCCAGAACGCGCCGCCGATGCCGGCGAAGCTGAGGCCGGACGCCGTCACCAGAAAGGCGATCACCGCTGCTTCCCGGTTTTCTTCGTCCTTCACCGCCGCCATCAGGGAGGATGCGAAGGCGCCCAGCAACGCCAGGCCGGCGACTGCCTGAATGACGACCGGCGGAGAAATGGCGACGAACGCCATGACGGCGCCTGCCGCCAGACCGAACAGCACGTAGGCGACGCCGGCGACGATCGCCGACCAATAGCGGCGGGCCGGATCGGCGTGCGCCTCCGGACCGGAACACAGCGCCGCCGTGATCGCCGCCAGGTTGACAGCATGCCCGCCGAACGGCGCCGCCAGGACGCCGAAGACGCCGGTCAGACTGAACAGCTTTCCCGGCGACGGGCGATAGCCGTTGGCGTTGAGCACGGCGATACCGGTGATGTTCTGCGACGCCATGGTGATGACGAAGAGCGGCAGTGCGATACCGACGGCCGCCGACACGGTGAACTCCGGCATCACGAAGACCGGCGTCGACCACAGCGTGCCCGCGACGCCCCAGGCTTTGTCCGTCGTCGCCGCCACCATGACGGCGGCCACCAGGATCGCCGCCGGCATCGCCAGCATGCGCTTGAACCGCGCCGTCACCGCCCAGGCCGCGAAAATGGCAAGCCCCGTCGCCGGATAGGCGGCAATGGCCTGAAATGGCGCCAGGCAGAGCCCGAACAGGACCCCCGCCAACATGGCGCTGGCGAGCGGCCCGGGGATCGCCGCGACCCAACGGCCGAGCGGCCGCCAAAATCCGGCAAGAACGATCAAGGCGCTGGATATCAGGAACGCGCCGACGGCGACCGGAAATCCACCGTCCGGCACCCCGGTCGTCGCCAGAAACGCGGCCCCCGGCGTCGACCACGCGACGCTGATCGGTTGGCGGGTGGCGACACTGACAATGATGGCGCAGAGTCCCATGGCGACGGAAAGCGCCATCAGGCACGATACCGCTTCCGCCTCGCTGGCGCCGACGCCCCGGATGCCTTCCAGAACCACGAAGGCGCTGGTGGCGCCGATGAAGGCGGCGAACAGGCCGGCGCTCATCGCCTCGAACGAAAAATCCCGGAACATGGAGCCCCCTCCGCTGGCGGGGCAGGTTTACTCCGCCCGACCGTTCAGGCCAAGGGTTTGTCGGTGACGAAGACCGTGCCGGTGAAAGCGGCGATGGCGGTGCCGTCGGCGGGACGCGTCACCTCGATGCGGTAGACGGCCTTCTTCCTGGTGCGGGAAATCTCGCTCGCCGCCGCTTCCAGCCGGTCCCCCTCGCGCACGCCGCTCAGGTACGCCATGTGCACGTCGATGCCGACGGACACGTGCTCGCGTGAATTGGACGCCAGCCCGAACGCCGAGTCGGCGAGTGCGAAAATGGCGCCGCCATGCCCCCAGCCGAGGAAGTTGAGATGATCCTGCCGCACCGTCATCGAAACCGTGACGGCGCCCGGTGTGGCGCTCACCAATTGGATGCCGTTCGCCAACGCGAAGGCGTCCTTAGCGAGCAGGCCGGCGACCTGCGCGGCCGCACCTTCCGTCGCGTCCATCGGCTCCGCCTCAGGCCGCGATCAGCGGCTGGCCGAAGCCGAGCTCGCGGCGCAGGCAGGCGCACATCTCGCCGTGCGTCGCACCGGCCTCGGCGGCGGTGACGAGGGACTCGAACACGTTACGGCCGTCGTCGCCGCAGGCCTTGGCGATATCGTCGAGCGCCTTGCGGACGGCGTCTTGCGACCGGTCGGCCTTGAACCGTTTGAGCACCTCGATCTGCGCTGCCATGGCTTCGACGGAGGGCCGCTCCAGCGGCGTCACCGGGATCGATTCATCATCCTGGTAGGCGTTGACCCCGACGATGGTCTGCTCGCCCGCATCAACCTTGCGCTGAAACTCGATCGCCGACTCGCCGATCTTTTCCTGAACGACACCGGTGCGCACCGCCTCGAACATGCCGCCGGCGGCGTCGATGTCGGCCATGACGGCGAGGATCTTCTCCTCCATCTGGTCGGTCATGCGCTCGACGTAGTAGGAACCGCCGAGCGGGTCGATGACGTCGGTGAGGCCGGCTTCCTCGCGCAGGATGTTCTGCGTCTGGATGGCGATCTTCGCCGCGGCTTCCGTCGGCGTCGAGAGCACCTCGTCATAGGCGTCCGTGTGCATGGACTGCAGGCCGCCCATGATGCCGGCGATGGCCTGCGCGGCGACCCGCGCGATGTTGTTCAGCGGCTGCTGACGCGTCAGGTCGACGCCCGATGTCTGGGCGTGGAACTTGAACCGCCACGAGCGCGGATCCTTGGCGCCGAGCCGTTCCTTGGCGATGCGCGCCCAGATGCGGCGGCCGGCCCGGAACTTGGCGATTTCCTCGAAGAAGCTGATGGAGATGTCGAAGAAGAACGAGAAGCGGGGCAGGAACTGGTCCGGGTCCATGCCGCGCGCCAGGCAGTCCTCGGCGTACTGCACCGCCGACGACAGGGTGAACGCCATCGCCTCGGCCGGCGTCGCGCCGGACTGCTGCATGTGCTGGCCGACGACGGAAAGCGGGTTCCACTTCGGCAGACGGTCGTTGGCGAACTGGATGTGGTCGGTCAGCACCCGCCGGGCGCCGCCGAGGGCGAGCCGGAAGAACATGTGATTGGCGACGAAGTGCGAGATGTAGTCGCTCTGGTTCGACGTGCCGGAAATGCCGTCCCAGCCGATGCCGCGCCGCTTGGCGATGACGAGCAGGAACGCCAACAGCGTGAACGGCGACGGATCGTTGAGGGCGACGGACATCCGCTCGATCGGCACGCCGGCGAGGCACACATCCATGTCCTCGACGGTGTTGATGGTGGTGCCGCAGGTGCCGAGGATTTCCGGATCGACCTCGTCGATATCGTAACCGCGGTAGACCGAATTGCAGGGGATCATGCTGAGCGCGGTGGCGCCGGTGTCGACGATGCGGCGCATGCGGGCGTTGTAGTCCTTCGGCGTCGCGAGGCCGATCAACTGCCGCTGCGTCCAGGAACGGCCGCGATGCATGGTCGGATAGATGCCGCGGGTATACGGACCTTCGCCGGGGAAACCCAAGTCTTCCATGTAGCGATCGCCGGACCAGTCGTCTGGCGTATAGAGCGGCTTTATCTCGATGCCGGAGCGGTTGTAACGGGACTTGTCATTCGGCAACTGCGCGTCGTAGGCCGATTGCCAATAGTCGCGCGCGGCCTCGAACTCCTGTCCGAGCACGGTGTTCTTGCGATCCGTCGTCATGGTCTCCGGTCCTTCCGCGATCAGATGTCGTCGAGGCGTTCGCGCCGCGCCAGGACCAGTTCGGCGATGCCGCCGACAATATCGTCCCGCGAGCAGCCAGGGTGGAACACCCGCGCCACGCCGTGTTCCTTGAGCATGGCCTCGTCGGCGTCCGGCACGATGCCACCGACGATCACCACGACGTCGCCGAGACCGGCGGCTTCGAGCGCCTTCATCATCTTCGGCACCAGAAGGTGATCGGTCGCCAGGGAACTGACGCCGATGCAGTCGACGTCTTCCTGCGCCGCCTGATTGACGACGGTGGCGATTTCCTGCCAGGGGCCGGTATAGATCACCTCCATGCCGGCATCGCGCAGGAACGACGCCACCAGCCGCGAGCCACGGTCGTGGCCGTCGAGGCCGATTTTCGTCACCATGATCTTCGGCGGCCGGCGCAGCGCGCGGACGGCCTCCGGGACGGCGGCTTCATGAGTGGCGACGTTCATTCTGTCGATCCTTTCAAGAGATGCACGAAACGGCGGGCGATGGCGGCGGGCGTCTCGCCGCCCGGCCGGTACCAGGTGCGCGACCAGTTGGCGGCGCCGAGCACCATCATGCGGAGCCAATACTGCGAGGAGCGGTCGTCGAGCGGCAACGCTTGGCAGAGCAGACGGAACCGTTCCTCGTATTCGTCGCGGAGCTCGACCAGACGGGCCCGCAAGTCGGGGTCGTCGGCGGGCACGTCGCGCAGCACGACGAGGGCATAATCGCCGCCGCCGAGCAGCGTTTCCATGTGCGCGGCCAGTGCCGCCTCGAGCCGCTGCCACGGGTCGGCGATCCCGGCGACGGCGAGGTCGACCGCTTCGGCGATGCGGCGCACGCCTTCTTCGTGGACGGCGACCAGAAGCGCGCTCTTGGCCGGGTAGTGATAGTAGAGCGAGCCCGGCAGCATGCCGGCGTCGGCGGCGATGTCGCGCATGGTGGTGCCGGCATAGCCCTGGCGCCGGAAACAGCGCGCCGCCGCGTCGAGAACCGCGCTGCGGCGGTTATTCCGGCGGCGTGTCATCGGGCTGCGGTCTGCCAATTCGACGGCGGTATCCACGTTCTGCATCCTTGGCTGCACCGTTAAACAAACATTTGTTTGGTTAATATATGCCTTGCACCCGGCCCGCGTAAAGGCGAAATGCAGGGGCGAAAAAGGAGAACGCCCATGCCGCTGTCGAAAGCCGCCAAACGGCGCCACATCCACACCCGCGAAATCCGCTGCGACGCCTATGAGCGCGATGACGGGCTCTGGGATATCGACGGCATTATCACCGACACCAAGTCCTATTCCTTCGACAACGAGGATCGTGACGGCGTCGCGTCCGGCGAGCCGGTGCATCGGATGCGGGTGCGGCTCACCATCGACGCGGAAATGGTCGTGCAGTCGGCCGAAGCCATCACCGAGGCCGGGCCGTTCAACATGTGCGGCGATATCGTCGGCGACTACGCGAAGCTCGCCGGCCTCAAGATCGGCCCCGGCTGGCGGAAGGGCGTGGTGGAGCGGCTGGGCGGCGTCAAGGGCTGTACCCATATCTCCGACCTGGTGCTCGGCCCCCTGCCGGTGACGGCGTTCCAGGCCGTGATTCCGGCCCGGCGGATGCGGGAAGTCGATCCCAAGGACGGCAAGCGGCCGATCACGCTGGACACCTGCCATGCGCTTTCGGCGTCGAGCCCGGTAACGAAGCGCCGCTGGCCGAACTTCTACAAGCCGGCCGACGCCAACTGACGATCAGGGCTCGCCCACGATATCGCGGAGCGCGTCGTCGAGCGTCGACCCGCCGTCACCCCGGAGCGCATAGCGGAAATAATTCGTGACCACGGCGCGGACGGCGGCGGCGCGGGCACCCTTCCGGCGGGCCCGGTCGACACGGGCGCAGAAGACGCCGAGGCTGATCCGCTCGCGCACGCAAAGCTCGTCGACGGCTTGCCAGATCGCCCGCTCCATCCGGATGGTCGTCCGGCGCCCGTCCATAACCACGTTCCTGGTCAACAGCATCACCGGCCCCCCGACGCGGCGATTGGCACCAGAACGACTTATAAGCCTATGGGAAAATATTTACAATTACCGATGGGTCTAGTGACCCAGGAGAAAAGACTTACGGCGGCTATTTTTCCTTCATGACGAAGACGCCGTCCCAGTCGGCCGGCGGCTCCTCCATCAGGTGCTGGCAACGCTCGATGTAAATCTGCGCCAGCTTATCGCTCGGATTGCCCTTCAGGCACTCGTTGAAGAGCGCGATGGCCTTGTCGAAGTTACCCTTGTTGTAGTGCTGACGCGCCGACTTGAAGTTGTTCACCACCTCCATGAGGTTCGGGAACGTCTCGTCGTTGTGATAGTCGAGCACTTCGTAAATCTCGACCGGCTGGGTCTTGCCCTTAACGACGACCTTGTCGATGTCTCGGATGCGGTAGGTTCCCCTCAGCTTGCGGTAGGTGAACTCGCTGATGAGGATGCGCGCGGCGTACTGTTTGCACGCGGATTCAAGACGCGCCGCCAGGTTCACGCCGTCGCCGATCATGGTGTAGTCCATGCGCTTCGGCGAGCCGATGTTGCCGGTGACGACCTGGTCGGTGTTGAGGCCGAGGCCCATGTCGATCGGCATGTCACCGCGCTTCTCACGCACCTTGTTCCACTCGCGGAGCTCGCGGATCATCGAGATGCCGGCGCGCACGCCCCGATCCTCGTCGTCGTCGTGCGGCATCGGAATGCCGAAGCCGGCCATGATCGCGTCGCCGATGAACTTGTCGAGCATGCCGCCCTCGCGGCTGATGCACTCAACCATGATCGTGAAATACTCATTCAGCATGGCGACCGTACCTTGCGGTCCGAGCTTTTCCGTCAGCGTCGTGAACGAGCGCACGTCGGAGAACAGCACCGTCGCCTCGACGGCCCGGCCGCCGAGCGCGTCCTCGCCGCCGGCCAGCAACTGGTCCGCCAGGCCCGGGTCCATGTAGCGCGACATGGTCGACTTCATACGCTTCTCGGAGGAGATGTCTTCCAGCATGTACATGATGCCGAGCTTCTTCGCTTCCGGGCTCAGCAGCGGCAGGCAGGTGACGTTGACCGAGATGGTCTCGCGCTTTTCCTCGGGGCCGACGGTCATGCCGGCGTCCATCTTGATGTCGCCCTTGCCGGTCTCGTCGACCATTTTGCCCTGCTCGACCAGCCAGGCGTTCTCACCGACGAAGAATTCCTCGCCCTTCTTGCCGATGACGTCGCCGACCTTGGCCCGCATGATGCGGAGTCCGGCGGCGTTACAGGTGACGATCTTGCCGTCGTCGTCGAGGGTAACGACGCCGTTCGTCATCGATTCCAGCATGCTCTCGTTGTAGTTCTTCATGTTCTGGACGTCTTCGAACAGCTTGGCGTTCTCGAGCGCGATGGCGATCTGCGAGGTGAAGGCCTTGAGCCGCGCTTCGTCCTCGTCGGTGAAGGGGCCGCCGCGCTTGTTCAGCACCTGCGTCACGCCGATCACCTTGCCGTCCTTGTTGGTGACGGGAATGCACAGGATCGAGCGGGTGAAATAGCCGGTCTGCTTGTCGAAGGCCGGATTGAACCGGAGATCGGCGTAGGCGTAGGGAATGTTCACCGATTTCGCCGACGTGTAGACGGCGCCGGCGATGCCGACGTGGTTCGGCAGCCTGATCTCGCCGATGCTGTCGCCCATGGCGACGCGCGAGAACAGTTGCTTGTTCTTTTCGTCGTTGATGAAGAGCGTGCCGCGGTCGGCGTTGAGCATCCGCGTCGCCTCGCTCATGACCTTGGTGAGCAGCGAGCCGAGTTCCAGGTCGGACGTGACGTCGGTGACGATGTCGAGGAATTCCAGCTCCTGTTCGCGGGACTTCTTCATCTTCTCGACGAACTGCGTCGACTGAAGCGCCAATGACGCCTGTGTCGTCATCGCCTCGAGAAGCTCGAGATCGTCCTCGGTGAACTTGCCTTCCTTCTTGTTCAAGACCTGGATGACGCCGATCATCTCGCCCTTCACCGTTTTCACGGGGGCGCAGAGGATCGAGTGGGTACGGAAGCCGGTCTGATCGTCGACCGTCCGGTTGAAGCGGTCGTCGGAATAGGCGTCGTCGATGATCACGCCCTCGCCGGTTTGGAAGACGTGACCGGCGACGCCGGTGTTGTTGAGGATGCGGATCTCGCGCTGGAAATTTCCCTGCGCGAAACGGGAATACAACTCGTCGGTCACTGCGTCGTTCAGGAACAGGGTGCCGCGTTCGGCGCCCAGTTCCCACGTCGTCATCTCGACGATGGTTTCCAGGACCTCGTCCAACGTCTCGATGGCCGCCACGCGGCGCGAGACGTTGAGCAGCATTTCCGCCTGCTTCAGCTTGCGGTCGGCCTGGCGCAGTTTTGCCAGACGGTCGGTGCGGCCGGTCTTGCCGTCGGCCGGCGGCGTATCCACCTTCGGCGCCGAGCCGGTATCCTTATTGGTTGGCGGCTTCTGACGGGCATGAGCGCGCGGCATCGGCGCCACGTTCTGCGGCTTGGCCGGCGCCGGGCCGCCCCGGTTCACCGTCGGCTTCGCCGCCGAGGCCACGACCTTCGCGCCGCCCTGCCCAGCGTTTTGCGAGGGTCCGTTGCCGCCGCCCTGACTATTTCCTTGGCCGCCACCCTGACCCGGCGGACGGCCGCCGGCGCCGGCGCCCGAGCCGCTGCCCCGCGTCCCGGCGCGCAATCGGATGTTACTGGCCACGGCCGGCCTCCGGCGGACTCTTCGCCAATTCCAGTTCCTTCCTCAGCTCGACGACGGTCTGCTGCAGGTGCGCCGCCTCGTCGCGGGCTTGTCGGTCGCGCTCCTGAAGCTGTTCCGTATGCTCGAACCGGATCGATTCCAGTTCGTCGCGGAGCGCCTGTGCCGTCGCCTTCAACTGGCGGATTTCGTCGTTCGCCGCACGCACTGCGTTCTGCACCGCGTCCTCCTTGTCGATTCTCAACTTCTCCAACTCATCGCGCAAGGCCTGCGCCGTCTCCCTGAGCTGCTTGATCTCGCTCGCGCCGCCGGCGATGGCTTCCTGCACCTTGGTCTCGGCGGCGATCCGGTGCGCCTCCAACTCCTCGCGAATGGCCTGCGCCGCCTCGCGGAGCTGCTTGATCTCGTCCGAGGAATTGGAGATTGCCTGCTGGACCGCCTGCTCTTTCTCGATTTGCAGGCGTTCCAATTCCTCCCGCAACGCATGGACCGTCAGCTTGAGTTGCCGAAGTTCCATGGTGTCCGCGTGAAGGTCGCTCGGCGCCTCCATTACCAGGGCATTGTCGTCGGCCATTACGTCGCGTACACACTCCCAGTCGTTTATCGCCCAGCGGTTTAGGCTATCATAATGGCAGTGCGCCCGCTTCGCAGCATAATTCCTGATTTTCCGCGCCGGCCCTCCTAATGGCGCTCCCGGCACCGGCCATGAAGGGCATTTGCCGCGATTGCGCCCGCCTGCTGGACGCCCCGGCGCCCTTGGCCTGCCCGGCCTGCGGGGGAACCCGCCTCTATTTTCACCCGGAACTGCACGATCTGGCCATCGCGCACATGGATTGCGACGCCTTTTACGCCGCCGTCGAGAAACGCGACGACCCGTCGATTCGCGGCCGCCCGGTCATCGTCGGCGGCGGCCGGCGCGGCGTCGTCTCGGCGTGCTGCTACATCGCGCGGATCAACGGGGTCCGCTCCGCCATGCCGATGTTCAAGGCGCTGGCCGCCTGCCCGGACGCCGTCGTCATCCGCCCGAACATGGAAAAATACCGCGTCGCCGGCGAACAGGTGCGCCGGCTGATGCAGGACATGACGCCGCTCGTCGAGCCGCTTTCCATCGACGAGGCGTTTCTCGATCTGTCCGGCACGACGGCGCTGCACGGCGGCCCACCGGCGCAGACGCTCGTGAAACTCGCCAAAAGGATCGAGACCGAGATCGGCGTCACCGCCTCCATCGGCCTCAGCTTCAACAAGTTCCTGGCCAAACTGAGTTCCGACATCGACAAGCCGCGCGGCTTCGCCGCCGTCGGCCGGGCCGAGGCCGTCGAATTCCTGGCCGAGAAGCCGGTCGGCATCCTCTGGGGCGTCGGCCGCAGCCTTCGCCAGCGCCTGGAGCGGGACGGCATCCACAAGGTCGGCCAGCTTCGCGACCGCGACATGCGCGATCTCGTCGCCCGCTATGGAACCATCGGCGAGCGCTTGTGGCGGTTCGCCCGGGCCGAGGATTTTCGACGCGTGGAACCGGAAAGCGACGCCAAGTCGATTTCGGCGGAAACCACGTTCGAGGACGATGTCGACGACCTCGACACCTTGAAGGCGGTGCTTTGGCGGCTCGCGGAAAAGGTGGCGCGGCGTCTGCGCCGCGCCGAACTCGCGACCGACGGCGTCCAGCTGAAGCTGAAGCAGGCGGATTTCAAGCTGCTGACGCGGTCCCGCAAGCTGCCGGGCGCGACGCGCCTCGCCGACGACATCTACGCCGCCGCCTCCGATCTGCTGGCGCGGGAAGCCGACGGCCGCAAATTCCGGCTGATCGGCATCGGCGCCGACCGGCTGGTGGACGGCGATCAGGCCGACCGGCCCGACCTCGCCGATCCGGACCGGGCACGGCGCACCAAGGTCGCCGACGCCATGGAGGCCGTCCGCGCCAAGTTCGGCGACGCGGCCATCGGCAAGGGACGCGGGTTCCGGAAGGAAGAGCCCTAGGGCTTCGCCGCCGTCCGGGCCAGGAAGCCGGCCACGTCCTTCAAATACGCGGCGACGTCGCAATCCTCTTTCGGGCCTGTCATGCCGTGGTTCTGCAGGAAACCGCACACCTTCTTCACGTCGGTGTCGGGCGTCGGGAATACGAAGCGTGCGAGATCGGCGTCGGCGTGGCAGCCCCGGCAATGGTGGCGGAACAATTCGGCACCTTGTACCGCGTCGCCGCGCGCCTTCAGGTCGGTCTTCGGCACGTACCCCAGCTCCGCCAGGGTCGGCGGCCGCTTCGGCGTGCTTCCGGCGAAGGCGGCGACCGGTTTGTAGAGCGAGAACGCGCCCCTGAGTTCACCGATTTTGTAGCCGGTCGCCTTGTCTTCCGGATAGAGCTCGGAAATCCGTTTTGCCGTCGCAGCGTCGATGTTCTCGCCGTGGCAGGCGAGGCAGGTGTCGAGCATCGGCACCGCCTGCACCAGATTGAACACCTTGCGGCCGTCCTGGTCGATGATCCTGGCCGAACGCAGAAGCTGCGGCGGCTGCCCGGCCATCAGCCGGAGTTCGAAGCTCCGCATCAGCGCCGCCTCGTCGCCGATGGCGGCGTTCGCCGGGTTGCGGACGCGGAGACCGGTGCGGCGCAGCGTCCACCCGGTCTCGTCCTCGATCTTGGCGTTGATTTCCGGCGCCAGATGCCGGCAGACGTCGATGGCTTTCTCCGGCCCCAGGTTCTGGGCGTTCACCATTTCCTGCATCATCTCGCCGCGCAGCCGCTGCAGCACCGATTCCGCTTCGGCGATATAGCCGTCGATCTCCGCCGCACCGGTTGAGGCCGAGGCGAAAAGCAGGGATAGGAAAATTCCGAGCCGGCGTCCCAATCGTCGCATGACCGAGCCTCCATCAGGCATTTTCGCCCATCGCATGGGTCCTGTCCTTGATGCTACGCAACTCTCGTAGTGCCCGCCTTGCCTATCCGTCATCCCCGCGCAAGCGGGGACCAGACGACGCGGGATGTCGGGATCCACTCATCGAACAGTGGATTCCGGGACGCTACGCGCCCGGAATGACGGGGTGGTTGCGAACTTTCATGCATTCTCCCATCCGTCACCCCGGGCTCGTCCCGGGGTCCACTTCCTGGCGTTGTCCGTTGCATGAGAGTGTACCCCGGAACAAGTCCGGGGTGACGGTGTGATGTAGACGCACGGACGGCGAACTAATCCCCAATCTGTGACTCTGCGATTCCAATCAACCTCAACGAAAAACCCGGCGTCTCGCGACGCCGGGTTTCGCGTATCACTGTAACTGAAAAAGCTCAGCCGATGACGGCGTTGAGCGTGGCGCTCGGCCGCATGGCGGCGGCGCGTTTCTTCTGATCCTGGTGGTAGTAGCCGCCGAGGTCGATGGGCTTGCCCTGATTGGCGGCGAGCTCGTCCAAGATCTTCTTTTCGTTCTCGCGAAGCTGCTTGGCGATCGGCGCGAAGTGCGCCTTCATGTCGGCGTCGTCGCTCTGTGCCGCCAGCGCCTCCGCCCAATAGAGGGCGATGTAGAAGTGGCTGCCGCGGTTGTCGAGTTGGCCGACCTTGCGGCCCGGCGACTTGTTCTCGTCGAGCAACTTGCTGGTCGCCGCGTCCAGCGTCTTCGCCAGCACCGCCGCCTTGGCGTTGTTCTTGACGGCGGCGAGGTGTTCCAAGGACGCAGCCAGCGCGCAGAATTCGCCGAGCGAGTCCCAACGCAGGAAGCCTTCCTCGACGAACTGCTGCACGTGCTTCGGCGCGGAACCGCCGGCGCCCGTCTCGAACAGGCCGCCGCCGTTCATCAGCGGCACGATGGAGAGCATCTTGGCGCTGGTGCCGACTTCCAGGATCGGGAACAGGTCGGTGAGATAGTCGCGGAGCACGTTGCCGGTGACGGAAATCGTGTCCTCGCCTTTCTTCATCCGCTCGAGCGAGAGGCGCGTCGCGTCCCTGGGCGACATGATGCGGATGTCGAGGCCCTTGGTGTCATGGCCGGGCAGATAGGCGTTCACCTTCTTGATGATCTCGGCGTCGTGCGGGCGCTTTTCGTTGAGCCAGAAAACGGCCGGCGTGCCCGACGCGCGGGCGCGGCCGACGGCCAGCTTCACCCAGTCGCGGATCGGCGCGTCCTTGGTCATGCACATGCGCCAGATGTCGCCCTTCTCCACGGCGTGTTCGAACACCGTCTTCCCTTGTCCGTCGACAAGCCGGATCGAACCGTCCGCCGGTGCGGTGAAGGTCTGCGGGTGCGAGCCGTATTCCTCCGCCTTCTGCGCCATCAGTCCGACGTTGGCGACGCTGCCCATTTCGGACGGGTTGAAGGCGCCGTGCTCACGGCAGAAATTGACGGTCTCCTCGTAGACCGGCGCGTAGCTGTTGTCCGGGATCACGCACTTGGTGTCGTGTTCCTTGCCGTCCGGCCCCCAGCCCTTGCCGCCGGCGCGGATCAGAGCCGGCATGGAGGCGTCGACGATGACGTCGCTCGGCACGTGCAGGTTGGTGATGCCCCAGTCGGAATTCACCATGTACATGTCCGGCCGCTTGGCGACGCAGGCGGCGAAGTCGGCCTCGATCTCGGCGCGCTTCTTGGCGTCGAGCGTCCCGATCTTGGCGAGCGCGTCGCCCCAGCCGTTGTCGGCGGAGATGCCGAGATCGGCGAACGTCGCGGCGTGCTTGTCGAATACGTCCTTGAAGAATTCCGAAACGGCGCAGCCGAAGATGATCGGGTCGGAGACCTTCATCATCGTCGCCTTGAGGTGGATCGAGAACAGCACGCCCTGCTTCTTGGCGTCGTCGATCTGTTCGGCCAGGAACTTGCGGAGCGCCTTCACGCTCATGAACGTGCCGTCGACGACCATGCCGTCCTCGAGCGCGACGGAGGCCTTGAGCGGCGTGACCGCGCCGTCCTTGCCGACGAATTCGATGTTACCCTTGCCGGCCTGCGCCGCCGTCAGCGTCGCCGACTTTTCGTTGGAGAAGAAATCGCCGCCCGTCATGGAGGCGACGTGCGTCTTCGACGTCTTCTTCCACTCGCCCATCGAGTGCGGGTTCTTCTTGGCGTATTCCTTGACGGCCTTCGGCGCGCGGCGGTCCGAGTTACCCTCGCGCAGCACCGGGTTGACGGCGCTGCCCTTGACGCGGTCGTAGGCGGCCTGGATTTCCTTTTCGGCGTCGGTCTTCGGGTCTTCCGGATAATCCGGGATCGGATAGCCCTGGTCCTGCAGTTCCTTGATCGCCGCCTTGAGCTGCGGGATCGACGCCGAGATGTTCGGCAGCTTGATGACGTTGGCGCCGGGCTCCGTCACCAGGGTCCCGAGTTCCGTGAGGTCGTCGGACTGGCGCTGCGCGTCGGACAGTAGCTTCGGGAACTGCGCCAGGATGCGGCCAGCGAGCGAAATATCCCGGGTGCCGACGGTGATTCCGGCCGGCTTGGCGAAGGCCTGGATGATCGGCAGGAACGACGCGCTCGCCAGTTCCGGCGCCTCGTCGACGATCGTGTAGATGATATCGAGGTTGTCGGCCATTTTCGTCACCATTCCTTCAGGGGTTCCGCGTCTAAGAACGGCCGGAATAATCCAACCCGACCGCCCGTTTGGCAAGGCGCGAGGCGACCAAACGCGTCATCTCTCTCCACTCGTCACCCCGGACTTGATCCGGGGTCCATGCGGAACGTCGAGTGACGCGTGTCCCCGCAGGATTCCAGAGCGCCCTGGAACCAATCGGATACAAATCCACATCGTGCGAACATGGACCCCGGACTAAATCCGGGGTGACGGATTTTGAACGACTCGATGCCGCTCAAACACACCGCCGTCACCTCGACCTTGTCCAGACGACCGATCATTCCGCTAGCCGTCATCCCCGCGAAAGCGGGGACCCAGTCTCTTCCACCCAGAAATTTGGGTCCCCGCTTTCGCGGGGATGACGATTGAAATTAGAACAGGCAGCTTCCGCCGCTCACCACTTGTCCATGGCTTTGGTGAGGTTCTCGTCCAGCTTGGCGAGGAAGTTCTGCGTCGTCATCCAGCCCTGTTCCGGGCCGATCAGGAGCGCCAGGTCCTTGGTCATGGCGCCGGCCTCGACAGTGTCGACGCAGACCTTTTCCAGCGTCTCGGCGAACTTGGTCACGTCCGGCGTGTCGTCGAAGCGGCCGCGATAGGAAAGCCCCCGCGTCCAGGCGAAGATCGACGCGATCGGGTTGGTCGAGGTCTGCTTGCCCTTCTGGTGTTCGCGGTAATGCCGCGTCACGGTGCCGTGCGCCGCTTCCGCCTCGACGGTCTTGCCGTCCGGCGTCATCAGCACGGACGTCATCAGGCCGAGCGAGCCGAAGCCCTGCGCCACCGTGTCGGATTGCACGTCGCCGTCGTAGTTCTTGCACGCCCAGATGAAGCCGCCTTCCCACTTGAGGGCGCAGGCGACCATGTCGTCGATCAGGCGGTGCTCGTAGGTGATGCCGGCGGCCTTGTACTTGTCGGCGAATTCCTCCTCGTAGACCTGCTGGAACAGGTCCTTGAAGCGCCCGTCGTACTTTTTGAGGATCGTGTTCTTGGTCGAGAGATAGACCGGCCAGCCGAGCGACAGGCCGTAGTTCAGGGACGCCCGGGCGAAGCCGATGATGCTTTCGTCCAGATTGTACATGGCCAGGGCGACGCCGCTGCCCGGCGCCTGATAGATTTCCCGTTCGATCGGCTCGCCGCCGTCCGCCGGCTCGAACTTCATCGTCAGCTTGCCGGCCCCCGGGAACGTGAAATCGGTGGCGCGGTACTGGTCGCCGAAGGCGTGCCGGCCGATGACGATCGGCTTGTTCCAGCCCGGTACCAGGCGCGGCACGTTCTTGCAGATGATCGGCTGACGGAAGATGGTGCCGCCGAGGATGTTGCGAATGGTGCCGTTCGGCGAGCGCCACATCTGCTTGAGGCCGAATTCCTCGACCCGCTGCTCGTCCGGCGTGATGGTGGCGCACTTGACGCCGACGCCGTACTTCTTGATCGCGTTCGCGGAATCGATGGTGATCTGGTCGTCGGTCTCGTCGCGCTTCTGGACGCTGAGATCGTAATATTTGAGGTCGATGTCGAGGTAGGGAAGGATCAGCTTCGACTTGATGAAGTCCCAGATGATCCGGGTCATCTCGTCGCCGTCGAGCTCGACGACCGGCGTTTTCACCTTGATTTTCGACATGACCGGTCGCCTCGTTCGGGCATCCGGCGCGGGCAGGACCGCCCGGTCACTTGTTGCAGTGCAAAATATGCCAGGGGCCGGTGATTGGCAAGCGGCGCCGGGGCCGGGACGGCGCTCGCAAACGGCGGAATTCCGCCGCTTTCCAGTCGGGACCGCGTTGCGGCGGCACCCCTCAGAGGTGGCTGGTGAGCACTTCGGCCTTCACCGGCGGCGCTTCGGCGATGGCCTTGAACACGGCCTCGACGCTGTCGACGACGGTGAACAGTTCCTTGACCGCCGGATGCGCGAACCCGCCGTCGATGGTGGCGGAAACCAGCGTTTCCAGGGGCTGCCAGAAACCGTCGTGGCTCAGGACGACGATCGGCTTGTCGTGCAGACGGAGTTGTTTCCAGGTCACGATCTCGAAGGTTTCGTCGAGGGTGCCGAGCCCGCCTGGCAGCGTCACGAAGGCGTCCGCCAGTTCGAACATGCGGCGCTTGCGGCTGTGCATGCTGTCGGTGATTTCCAGGGTGCCGATGGCGGCGTTGCCGACCTCCAGCCGCATCAGGAATTCCGGAATGACCCCCGTAACCTTGCCACCGGCGGCGTGCGTGGCCTCGGCGACGGCGCCCATCAGGCCGATCCGGCCGCCGCCGTAGACGAGCCGCATGCCGCGCGCCCCGATGGCGGCACCGAGTTCCTGGGCCAGCGCCATGTACGCCGGCCCCTCGCCCTTCTTGGAGCCGCAGAACACGCAGATTGACTTGGCTTCGCTCATCACAAAAACTTGAATGTCCGTCTCGTTCTCAGGGTTCGCCGGATGCCCTATAGTCCGGGCCAACGGTAGCCGGCGGGGTCAATACCTACAGGTATTTCCGGCGCGCCGCCACGTCGCTTTTCCCACTTTGCCCAGGAGGCATCCATGAAGTTTTCGTTGCGCGCAATCCCGGCCGGCGTTCTCGCCGCCGCCGTCCTGTTCACGGGCGCCGCCCATGCCGGCGAGGCCGATATCGCCTATCGCCAGGCCGTGATGAAGGCCGTCGGCGGCCACATGACGGCCATGTCGAAGATGCTGAAGGACGGCGTCGGCGACATGAAGAACATCACCGTGCACGCGGACGGCATGGCGGCTCTCGCCAAGGTCGCCGCCGGCGTCTTCCCGGCCGGTTCCGGCCCTGAGGCCGGCAAGACGGAAGCGACGGCGAAGGTGTGGTCCGACAAGGACGGCTTCGCCAAGGTTTCCGCCGCCTTCATCGAGGAAGCGAACGCGCTCGCCGCGGCCGCCAAGACCGGCGACAAGGGCGCCATCGGCAAGGCCTTGGGCGCGCTCGGCAAGAACGGCTGCAAGGCCTGCCACGACGGTTATCGGGAAAAGAAGTCCTGAGGACGGTCAGATCGTCTTGATGGCATAGGCGATCCCGGCCGCGACGGCGGCCAGGAATAGCGCCAGAATCAGGGAACCGCGGGCATCGCCCGCGGTTTCTTCTTTCGGGAAACCCGTTTTCCAGCCGGTCAGCATCGGCCGGATCAGGTTTTCACCCTTCCAGAGATACACGAACACCGCCGCCACGTGCGTCGCGATCAGGACGTACAGCACCTTGCTGTTCATATCGTGCAGGTAGCTCATGAAATCGCTGGTCGAGCGGCTCACGAACTTGACCAGCGGGCCGTCCGTCATGATGTCGTCGTTGGCGAACAGCCCGGTGCCCGCCTGTGCCGCCACGACGAGGAGCATGGCGACGACGGACCAGCCGCCGAGCGGATTGTGTCCGGCGTGGCGGGGCGCGGACCCGGCGGCGGCGGCCTTGGCGTAGCCGAGCGCCGCTTTCGGTCCCTTGACGAAATTGGCGAACCGCGCGTGCCGGCCGCCGGCAAAGCCCCAACCGAGCCGAAACAGCACCAGCGCCAGGATCGTCAGCCCGGACAGGACGTGAATGTCCATGCCGCCGAATTCACCCGTGAAAATCGACGTCCCGACGGCGGCGACCAAGGTCCAGTGGAAGAGGCGTGTCGGTATATCCCAGACGGTAGTCCGGATCTGCGTGGCCGCTTCGTTCATGTCCGACATGGCGTCATCTCCGAAAGCACCCCGTTCGCCCAAATAGCCCGAATTCCTTTGCCCGTCAAAGGCGGCCGACGGGCCGATGACGCTTTAAAGACAACCGAAAATGTGGCAATCAGAGGGGTATGCCACGCACGCCAATTTTCCTTGCCCTGTTGGGCGCCGCCGCCGTCGTCGTCGCGATCCTGGTCAATTTCACGCTGTACGACGAGGACGCGACGCAAAAGGCGCAAAGCCCGGCCACCAAGCCGGCGCCGGCCGCGAGCGCGCCGCCCGCGGCAAAGTCCGCCGCTGGGAGCGTCGCGCCCAGTTTCGACGTCGTCCGCATCAATCCCAACGGCGACACGGTCATCGCCGGCCGCGCGCCGGCCGGCAGCATCGTCGACATCCTCGACGACGGGAAGGTCATCGGCACCGCCAAGGCCGACGACCGCGGCGAATGGGTCTTCATCCCGGAAAAGCCCCTGCCGCCCGGCAACCGCCGGCTCTCGCTGGTGGCGCGCACCGCGTCCGGCGAGACCGTCGCGGCGCTCGATGATGTGATCATCGCCGTTCCCGACCGGCCGGCCGACGCGCCGGCCAGCACCGCGCTCGTCATGAAGTTTCCGAAGGACGGCCTCGGCCCGACGTCTGTCCTGCAGAAACCCGGGCAGCCGGCCGATCCGAAGGAATTCCCGCTCACGATCGAGACCATCGACTACGGCGCGGACGGCCGGGTCATCGTCGGTGGCAAGGCGCCCGCCGGCGCGGCGGTGCAGCTCTATCTCGACAACCGCCTCGTCGGCCGGCTGGCCGCCGACGACAAGGGGCAATGGGTGATCCACATCACGGACCCGGTGGCGCCGGGCCTCTATACGCTCCGCGCCGACCAGGTCGACACGGCCGGCAAGGTGATGGCGCGGGTCGAGTATCCGTTCTCCCGCGCCGAGGATCTCAAATCCATGGCGGAGGGGACGTTCGTCCTCGTGCAACCCGGCAATTCGCTTTGGCGCATCGCCCGGCGTGTCTACGGAACGGGGTTCGCCTACACGCAGGTTTTCCAGGCCAACAAGGACCGCATCGCCGATCCGGACCTGATCTACCCGGGCCAGGTGTTCGAAATTCCGAAAATGAACTGAACGGCCGGCGGTGCCTGCCGGCCCGCTTGCACAAAACTTCAGGCGGCGCGCGTTTCCAACGCCAGGGGCGGCGGCACGACGAGCGACAGCAATTCCAGATAAGGTTTCGCGTCGAGGACGAGCTTGACCGTGTGCGTCAGCAACACCGTCGGCGACAATGGTTCATCGAGCCGATACCGTTCGGCGAGAACGATGCGCTGGTTGCGGTCCAGGCTGACGCGCCCGCCGAGCCCCCGCGAGGCCTCGTTGACGATGGCGAGCGCCGTCAGCCGCCGCTCCGGGTTTTCCGCGGTGTACGGCAGATTGCCGAGACTGGCGCGAACTCCATATCGGTGCCGAGATCGTGCGCGACGGCGCGCACGACGAACGGGATGTCGCGGTACTGGAAACCGAATTCGATGCGGTGATCGGCGGTCTTTTCCGTCAGGGCGGCAGGAAAACTCCCCTTCTCGCCGCGTTCGCCGGCATCGAGGGAATGCAGGATGTCGTGGGTAATACTGCCTACCGCGCGTTCCGCCATGCCGATCTTCTCCCTTTTCCGGCGCCGAGACTAACACAGGCGCCGGGCCGAGGAACAGGCCGGCGACAGCCCCGTTACGCACCTTGACCAATCCGCCCGGGCGACGGTTTGACTGTATAAGTGGGGTAAAATGTGTAAAGTGCCGACCGCGACGAAACTGAGGGAGCCGGCCACGTGCTGAAAGACGTTTTCGTACCGATCAACCGCGCCGGTTGGCCGTTCATCGCGATTTTCGCGGTAGCGGGTGTTCTGCTTTATGCCTGGGTTCCCATTCTTGGCATCCCGGGCGCGATCCTGACCGCGTGGTGCGTCTATTTCTTCCGCGACCCGGCCCGGGTGACGCCGAACGACCCGGCCCTCGTCATCAGTCCCGCCGACGGCGTCGTGCAATCCATCGTCGACGTGCCGCCGCCCCCGGAACTGGGAATGGGGACCGACCCCCTGCCGCGCGTCGCCGTTTTCATGAACGTCTTCAACGTGCACGTGAACCGCTCGCCGATGTCGGGCGTGATCACCGGCAAGCATTACCGGCCGGGCAAATTCTTCAACGCATCCCTCGACAAGGCGAGCGGGTTCAACGAGCGCATGAGCCTCAAGGTCAAGATCGCCGACGGCCGGGAAATCGGTTTCGTGCAGATCGCCGGTCTGGTCGCGCGGCGCATCGTCTGCGAAGTCGAGGAAGGCCGCGCCATCGAGGCCGGCGAACGTTTCGGCCTGATCCGCTTCGGCAGCCGCGTCGACGTTTATCTGCCGGCCGGCACGCGGCCGTCCGTCTGCGTCGGCCAGACCGCCATCGCCGGCGAGACGGTCCTCGCCGACTTGGGATCGAGCAAGCCGGCCCCGCAGGGAACGGAACGCTGACATGGCCCGCATTACCCCGGATATCGCACCGCCCGGCACGCCCAAGCGACGCGGCATCCGGGTGATGAGCCTGAACAAGCTGATCCCGAACATCCTGACACTGCTCGGCCTCGCCGCCGGCCTGACCTCCGTGCGCTTCGCGCTGCAGGAACGTTGGGAGGACGCGGCCATCGCCATCGCCGTGGCGGCGATTCTCGACGCGCTGGACGGCCGGGTGGCGCGCCTCCTCAAAGGAGCCAGCAAGTTCGGCGCCGAGCTGGATTCGCTCTCCGACTTCGTCTGCTTCGGCGTCTGCCCGGCGCTGATGCTGTATCTGTGGGCGATGCAGGACGCCGGCCGCTGGGGCTGGATCGTCTGCATGCTGTTCGCCATGTGCTGCGGTCTCCGCCTCGCCCGCTTCAACGTGGCGCTCGAGGACCCCAACAAGCCGCAATGGGCCGGCCAGTTCTTCACCGGCGTGCCGGCGCCGGCCGGCGCCGGCCTCGTGCTGTTGCCGATGATAATGTCGTTCCTGGCCGGCGACGGCTTCTTCCGCTCTCCCGGCACGGTCGCCGTTTGGGAGCTCTGCGTCGGCGGGTTGCTGGTCAGCACCATCCCGACGTTTTCTTTCAAAACCGCGCGCATTCCGCGCGCCTGGTTCCTGCCGGTGATGCTTGGCGTCGCCGCCGCCGCGACCTTCGTCGTCTCCGCGCCCTGGTGGACGCTGGCGGCGATCCTGGTCAGCTACATGGCCTTGATACCCGTAAGCTTCCGGCGCTATCGCCGCCTGCAACGGCGTGACGCGGAAGTATTGGGCGCCGAGGAAGAGAACGAAGCCGTCGAAATCGAGGACGATGAGGACGACGGCGAGAACGCCACCAGCACGCCGAAGGCCTGAACGGCGCCAGCTATTCCGCCGCCTGCGAACTTTCCACGACGCGAAGACTGGGTCCGCTCTTGCGCTGGCGCCGGCGGTCGCGCCAATCGGCGAGATTGCCGCGGAGCATCAGCGCGCACGGCGTCACGACCAGCGTCAGCAACGTCGCGAACGCGAGCCCGAACACGATGGCCGTCGATAGCTGCGTCCACCACTGCGTCGATGGCGCGCCGACGTTGACCGAACGCTCCACGAAATCAATGTTGACGCGGAACACCATCGGCAGGAGCCCGAGGATCGTCGTCACCGTCGTCAGCATGACCGGACGCAGGCGCTGGGCGCCGGTCTTGAGAATGGCGTCGCGCACGGTATCCGCATCTTCTCGTAGCCTGTCGAAGGTGTCGATCAGGACGATGTTGTTGTTGACGACGATACCCGCCAACGCGATCACGCCGATGCCGCTCATGACGATGCCGAACGGCTGTCCCGTCACCAGGAGGCCGATAAAGACGCCGATGGTCGACATGACGACGGCGGAGAGGATCAGAAACGCCGAATAGAAACTGTTGAACTGCGTCACCAGGATCAGCGCCATCAGGAACAGCGCCACGCCGAACGCCCGCTCCAGGAAGGCTTCCGCCTTCTTCTGCTCCTCGTCCTCGCCCTTGAATTCGATGGCGATGGCCGGATCGAAATTCGCCTTGGCGATCCAAGCGGTGATTTCCCTCACCTTGGTATCGACCAACACGCCGTCAGCGACGTCGGCCTTCACGCTCATGACGCGGCGGGTGTCGGTGCGGCTGAGCGTGCCTGTCTTCTGACGCGGCGTGACCGTGACGAAGTTGGAAATCGGCACGGAGCCCTGCCCCGCCTCGACGCGGATGTGCGAGAACTGGTCGAGGGTGCGGAATCTCTCGGGATAGCGGGCGCGCACGTCGATCTCGTCGATGGCGTCGTCCGGCCGGTACTCACCGAGCTTGATGCCGTTGGTCGTGAGCTGCACGGCGCGGCCGACCATGTCGATGTTGACGCCGTATTTCGCCGCCTGCGCACGATCGACATCGATCTGGAAGTCGATGCCGGGCAGCGGACGGCTGTCTTCGATATTGGTCAGGCCCTGCACGCCGTCGAAATAGGCGCGGAGCCTGGACACCGCCGGCGTCAGCAATTCCGGATGCCGGCTCGACAGCAGGACCTGGATCGGCTTGCCGACGGGCGGACCGGCCTCTTCCTTGCGCCGGTCGACGTAGATGCCGGCGAGATCCGCCGTCTTGCCCCGGATTTCCTCGAGGATCTCGCTCGCCTTCTTGCGTTTGTCCCAGTCGGCGAATTCGAGGGTGATGGTGCCGACGATGTCCTCGGCCTCCTCCGACTGCTGCTCCTTGCCGACGCGGGTGTAGATGGCGCGGATGCCCTTCACGTCGCCGATGCGCCGCTCGACCTCGCCCAGGATGCCGTTCTGCTCCCAGACCGACAGGTTGCCGCGCGCGCGCACTTGCAGCTTGGCGAATTCCGGCTCGACGTCCGGGAAGAATTCGACGCCCTTGCCGTGCGTCCCGTAGAATATCTGCACGCTGATCAGCACGGCGAGCGCGCCGGCGATGATCTTGCCCGGATGGCGAAGCGCGGCGTCCAGGAAGCGCACGTACTTGCCGGTCAGCCCCGACACGGCCGACGGATTGAACTTCGAGCCGGCCGCCAGTTCCCGCATCAAGTCAGGGTCCGCGTCGCCGGCCTTGCCGATCTGCGCGCCCAGCGTCGGCACGAACAGAAGCGCCATGGCAAGCGAGGCCGTCAACGTGATCAGCAGCGTGATCGGCAGGAACTTCATGAACTCGCCGACGACACCCGGCCAGAACACCAGCGGCAGGAACGCCGCCAAGGTCGTCGCTGTGGACGCGATGATCGGCCACGACATGCGTTTGGCGGCGAGCGTATAGGCCGAGCGCGGCTTCTCGCCTTCCGCCATCTTGCGGTCGGCGTACTCGGTCACGACGATGGCGCCGTCGACCAGCATGCCGACGGCCAGGATCAGGCTGAACAGCACGACGATGTTCACCGTCATGCCGAAGCTGTAGAGAACCAGGATGGCGCTCAGGAACGAGCCCGGTATGGCGATGCCGACAAGACCAGCGGAACGGAGCCCGAGCGCCGCCACGACCACGACCATCACCAGCAGCACGGCGGAGAGCACGTTGTTCTGCAGATCGGTCAGCATCGAGCGGATGTCGCTCGACTTGTCCTGCAGGAAACCGACGGTCACGGCCTTGCGGAGCGTCTCCGGCCAGGCGGCCTGCGCCTCCCCGACGACGGCGCGGATGCTGCCGATGGTCTCGATGATGTTCTCGCCGGTGCGCTTCGATATCTCGAGGGCGATCGCCGGCTTGCCGCCGACCCGCGCGAAGGTTTCCGGATCCTTGAAGCCGCGCCGCAGTTCGGCGATGTCGCCGAGCGTGATGACGCTGTCGCCGTCCTTCTTGACCGGCATCTTGCGGATGTCGTCGACGGTCTCGAAAAGACCCGGCACCTTGACGGCGAAGCGGCCCTTGCCGGTGTCCTGCGCGCCGGCGGCGACCAGCAGGTTGGAACCGGCGACGGCGTTGACCGTCTCGGTGGGAGAAAGCCCATAACTTTCGATGGCGATGGGGTCGATCACGACCTCGACCATTTCGTCGCGGTCGCCGGCGATTTCTACCTTGAGGACTTGCGAGATACCCTCGATCTCATCCTTCAGATCGCGCGCCAGACGCAGCAGCGCGCGTTCCGGCAGATCGCCCGACAGCGTCACGATCAGCACTGGGAACAGGCTGAAGTTGACCTCGTGCACCTGTGGCTCGCCGGTTTCGCTGGGAAGCTCCGGCTTCGCCAGATCGACCTTCTCGCGCACGTCGGTCAGCGCCTTCTTGGCGTCGAAGCCGGCCTCGAATTCGAGCGTCACGTTGGCGCCGCCCTCGAACGCCTTGGCGCGCATTTCCTTCACGCCCTCGATGACGCGAAGCTCCTTTTCCATCGGCCGCACCAGCAGCCGTTCCGCATCCTCCGGCGAAATGCCTTCGTGCGTCATCTTGACGTAGATGATCGGAATGTTGATGTCGGGCTCGGCTTCCTTCGGGATGTCGTTGAAGGCGACGGCGCCGGCGATCAGCAACAGAACCAGACCGCCGAGGACGGTCCGGGCATGGCCGATGGCGGCGTCGATGAGAGCATTCACGACCCGGCTCCGCCGGCGGCGCGCGTCGCCGTCTCGGTGACGGGCCGCACCTTCTGACCGTCGACCACGAATTCCTGACCGAGGGTGATGACCCGGGCGCTGTCCGGCAGACCTTCGATCCACACACCTTCCGGCGCATCGTCGATGATCTTGACCGGCAGGAAGCGGACGGTGTCGTCCGCGTCGACCGTCTTGACGCCGAGCGCGCCCTTGTCGTCCAGCGTCAGCGCCGACTTCCGGACCTGATGCGCCTTGTGATGGCCCGTCACCAGCGACACTTCGGCGGTCTGGCCGGCGGGAATGCGGCTATCCGGGTTTTCGAGCCAGATGTCGACGCGGAAGGCACGGGTCACGCTGTTGGCGAGCCTGGAAACGTAATTCACGCGCCCCTCGAACTTGGCGCCATTCGGCAGCGTCACCGCCGCCTTGTCGTCGACGGCGATGTCGCCGACGTCGCGCTCGCCGACGTAGACGACGACGCGGATCGGATCGAGATCGACGACCAGCGCCACCACGTCGCCGACCGAGATGGTGTCGCCGGGGCCCGGCTCCAGCCGCTCGATGTAGCCGTCGATGGGCGCGGCGATCTTGGTCCGCGCGATATCGAGCGTGATCGCCGCCAGCGCCGCCTCGGCCGCAGCCAGCGCCGCGTTCGATTCCGCGAGCTTGGTCTGCGACTCGAACTGCTTCTGCGACAGGTTCTTGGAGGCCGCATAGTTGATCTTGGCCGACCCGAGCTTGGCTTCGGCGTCGCGCAGCTTGGCGAGGCGGTCGTCCATCGCCAGTTCGACCAGCACCGTTCCCTTGGCGACCGTAGTGCCCTTGCGGGCGGGCCGCGCGACCACCTGACCGGCGGTCTCCGCCTTGATCTCGGCGTCGAGGATGGCGTCGGTGCGCCCGAAGACGGAAATGTGACGCGGCCGGTCGACCGCCATCAGCTCGGTGACGCGCACGTCGACGGTCCCCGCCGGCTTGGCGGCACCGGTCTCGGCCGCGACTTCAGGCTTGTCCTCGCCGATCATGCCGCTGGCGATCCACAGCACGGCGCCGACAGCCAACAGAACGGCGATGACGTGCGACGCCTTCAACCGGCGTTTCGGCGCCGGCTGGTCCGTTTCGGCAGCGTTTTCGGTCTCGTTCTCGTCCATGGTGGAGTACCTCGCGAGTCGCCATCCAGGATGGCCGGCTTGGAATCATCCGCGCACCGGATCCTTTCGGACCGGCGACGCGCGCCGCTTATCGCTGATTTATGCCGCGAAGACCATTGCATAATCCGCAAAGGTGTCTTGCGCGGAGCCGCTTCAACCACAGGTCCGCACTTAAGCCACAGTTTCCCATGGAGGAACAGGGGTAAATTTCGCGACCAGGGCGTCGACGAAGGCCCGCACCTTGGCGGAAAGATGCCGCCCCTGCGGCCAGACGACGTAGATGCCGGCCGGCCCCGAGGCCTCGAATTCCTCCAACACCGGCACCAGACGGCCGGCGCGGATATCCTCGCCGACGACGAAGGTGGCACCGCGCAGCAGACCGAGACCGGCGAGCGCAGCCTCGT
This sequence comes from Rhodospirillales bacterium, assembly GCA_038117205.1. GTDB lineage: Bacteria > Pseudomonadota > Alphaproteobacteria > Rhodospirillales > Casp-alpha2 > JAQBZY01. The sequence goes on from JAYOFL010000031.1 coordinate 30,404, forward strand.
GCAGCGCGACGGCGTTGTCGGCCTCGAAGCGGCCATGCACGTCGACGGTGCGCGGGCCGTCCGGACCGATGAAATCCCAGCGGTTGAGGGACGTCGGAATCGACAGCTTGAGGCAGTCGTGATTGACCAGATCGTCCGGCGTCGCCGGGATGCCGCGACGCGCCAGATAGGACGGCGCCGCCACGACGACGCGCCTCGGCACCGCCAGCTTGCGGGCGATGAGGCTAGAATCGGTCAGCACGCCGATGCGCACACCGACGTCGAAGCCTTCCTCGACGAGATTGACGATGCTGTCCGTCATCGCCAGTTGCACCTGAAGTTTCGGGTAGCGTTCGAGGAGATCCGGAATCATCGGCACGATCTGGTACTGACCGAAGGCCGTCGAGGTATTGATGCGCAACAGTCCGCGCGGTTCCGCCGTCGCCAGCGAAACCGCTTCTTCCGCCTCCTCGACTTCCGAGAGGATCGGCGTGACGCGCTGGTAAAAGGCCTGTCCCTCTTCGGTGAGGCTGAGCCGCCGGGTGGTACGGCTGAGCAGCCGCGCGCCCAAGCGGTCCTCCAGCCGGCCGATCAGCTTGCTGACGGCGGACGGCGTCATGTTCAGATTGCGCGCGGCGCCGGAAAAGCTGCCGCACTGAACGACCTCCGCGAAGGCCTGCATTTCACCGAGACGATCCATGGAGGAATATTAGTGAACTTAATTCACAAAATCTAGCATAATTTTATTAATTATCGAACTTACAGAAACTTTGTAATGTCCTCCCAACGATGAACGCGGCCTTTCAAGCGAAACGCCGCCGATCACAGGAGTTTAGACAATGACCTTCCATGAAGAAATCCAATCCCGGCCCACCAACGCGCCGATTTCCTCCGGGCTGATCTAACGCAGCATCCGCGAGGGACACCGGCTGAGAAGCGAGGCCTTCCACCTGATGTTGCGGGACGTGCGCAAGCACCTGCCGTTCGGCGCCTGAGATCGCCCCGAGAACGTCTTCCATCACGATTGCCAACCCTGCCTGAGCACGGGCTTCCCGGGAAACCGGGGAGCCCGTTTTTTTGTCACGGACACAGGATCGAACCGATTCCACCGCCGCCGCCCGCACCGGCCCCAGCTCCGGTTCCGGCCCCCGCCCCCGCGCCCGCCACCTCGACGCTGCCCGGCAGCGTGACCGTCGTGGTCGTGCCGACGGTCTGATCGATCACGGTGAGGGTGCCGTTGGTGACGACGACACCGGCATTGCCGACACCCGGAAGCACGAACCCGCCGCCGCCCGGCGGGCCGCCCGCCGCAGTCTCGAAGTCGTTCAACTCGTCCCAGTTGGTCTTTCCGCTCTTCGATTTCTCGATGACGATGTCGACGCCGATCATGCGGAGCCTCGGCACCGCCATCCGGCCGCGCATCAGCGGCAGCAGGTCGACCTCGGCGACCAGCCGCTGGACCTTCAGCATGTCGCGCTTGCGGCCCCAGGGCGCGTTCTTGACGCGCACGCCCTCGATGCTGACCGACGGCGGGAACGACAGATTGAGCTCCGCCTTGCCGTCGATACTGAGCCGGCCGGCGAACGACTTGTCGATGCGGCCAACAAGGACTTCCGCATGTCGCCGAGCTCGCTCAAGCGCGCATAGGCGATCACGACGGCGATGCCGGCGACGACGACGCCGATCTTGAGCGTCAGTTTCGCGAGTTTCCAAAGCAATCCGAACATGCCGGCGAATCCGTCCCTTCACCCCTGCCGAGCTGGCGTCATCGCGACGCCTGCTCGGATTTCTTGATCTCCGGCGCGCTCGGCCGAAAGGCGTCCGCCCGCTTGCCGGCCTTGGCGACGTCGGCCGCCGGCAGCGTCTTCGCCAGCCGCTTGGCGTTTTCCGCCGCGTCGGCGTCGCCGAGGGAAGCCGCGACGCGGAACCAGACGAGCGCGCCGACCGTGTCCTTCTTGCCGCCATCGCCCTTGATGAGAAAATGCGCCAGGCGCACCTGCGCCGGCGCCGCGCCGGCCTTGGCGGCGATCCTGAGATGCCGCTCGCCGGCCTTGATGTCCTGGGGACCGCCTTCGCCGGCGAACATCATCTGCGCCAGATTGAAATGCCCGAACGGATCACCGCCGTCGGCCGCCCGTTCGTACCAACGCCTCGCCGCCGCCACGTCCTTGTCGCCGCCGATACCGTCTTATAGCAGGCCGGCGAAGTCGTACTGGGCGCGGACCAGCCCCTTCTCCGCCGCGACTTCCATCAACTCACGGCCGTGCGGCGGGTCCTTGTCGACGCCGACACCCTCCAGATACGCCACCGCCATGTTGTAGAGGGCGGGCGGATGGCCGATGTCGGCGGCGCGCTGGAAGAAGCCGACCGCCGCCGCGATGTCCTTCGGCACGCCGAGCCCGCGGAGATGAAGCACGCCCAACGCATGCAGCGATTCCGGCACGTTCGCGTTCGCCGCCTCGTTGAAGAGCTCGAGGGCGCGGGCCGGATTCCGGTCGCCCCCCTTGCCCCACCAGTTGAGGACGGCGACGTTGTGGGTGCTCGGCCCGTGTCCGGCGTCGGAAAGCTCGCCCCAGATTTCCCGCGCCGCCTTGAAGTCCTCTTCGCGGTAGGCGTTGATCGCCCGGTCGAAGGTCTCGTCGAACGGATTGGCGTTCGGATCGGCGGGCGAATCGGCCCCCGCTGCCCCCGGTGTCGTCTTCGCCGGATCGACGATCTGCGGCAGTTGGTCGGCGCCCGGGATCGTCAGGTCCATGCCCTGCGCGAAAACGGCGGACGGCAACAGCGTCAGCACCGCCACGGCGGCCGGCAGGAGGACTGAAAATCGGCTCATGCCGGCACCTTATATGGTGCCTGCCCCACTGTGAACGACAATATCTTGCTACAGGTGCGTCAGCGTGTCGCGGACATGCGACGGCGTGGGGTTTCCCGGTCGGAAACGGTGGGGTACACGTCGCAAAGCGAACAGACGCGCCGCCTTGACGGTGGGAAACGAGGACGCCTAACGTTGCGGTGCCGTTGCCGGCCCGTGCCGCCCGGTTTCGACGTCCGGTCCGAAGGAAGACGATGACCCGCTATTCGATCTTCAGCCTCGTGCGCAACGCCATGGGCTATCACCGCGATTGGCCGTTGGCGTGGCGCTCCCCCGACCCGAAACCGCACTACGACGTCGTCATCGTCGGCGGCGGCGGACACGGGCTCGCCACCGCCTACTACCTCGCCAAGGAACACGGCATCACCAACGTCGCGGTGATCGAGAAGGGCTGGCTCGGCGGCGGCAATACGGGCCGCAACACCACCATCATCCGGTCCAACTATCTGTGGGACGAGAGCGCGCACCTGTATGAAAAGGCGCTGCAGCTCTACGAAGGTCTCAGCCAGGACATCAACTACAACATCATGCTGAGCCAGCGCGGCGTGCTCAACCTCGCGCACAATCTCGGCGACATGCGCGAAACCCGCCGGCGCTATCTGGCGAACCGGTTGAACGGCATCGATTCCGAATTCCTGACGCCGGCCCAGATCAAGGACATGGTGCCGATCATCAACACCGACCCCGGCATCCGCTATCCGATCCTGGGCGCGTCGCTGCAACGCCGCGGCGGCACCGCCCGGCACGACGCCGTCGCCTGGGGATTGGCGCGCGCCGCCGACGCGCGCGGCGTCGACATCATCCAGAATTGCGAAGTCACCGGCTTCGATATCAGTGACGGCAAGGTGACTGGCGTGCGCACCACGCGCGGCGACATTTCCGCCGGCAAGGTCGGCGTCGTCGTCGCCGGGCATTGCGGCGTGCTCGCCGACATGGCGGGCTTCCGGCTTCCCATCGAGAGCCATCCCCTGCAAGCGATGGTGTCCGATCCCATCAAGCCGGTGATCGACTGCGTCGTCATGTCGGGCGCCGTGCACTGCTACATCTCGCAATCCGACAAGGGCGAGTTGGTCATGGGGGCCGGCATCGACGCGCACACCGGATATTCGCAACGCGGCAGCCTGCACATCATCGAGGATCAGGTCGCGGCCGTCTGCGAACTCTTCCCGATCTTCCGCCGCATGCGGCTGATGCGGAAATGGGGCGGCATTGTCGACACCTGCCCGGACGCCAGCCCGATCATTTCCAAGACGCCGGTCGACGGCTTGTACTTCAACTGCGGATGGGGCACCGGCGGCTTCAAGGCGACGCCGGGCTCCGGCTGGGTGTTCGCGCACACCATCGCCCGCGACGAGCCGCATCCGTTGAACGCGGCGTTTTCCCTCAACCGTTTCTCCACCGGCGCGCTCATCGACGAGCACGGCGCCGCCGCCGTGGCGCATTGAGGGGGCCGGCCGGATGTTCCTGATCGATTGCCCGTTCTGCGGCCCGCGCGAGGAGACGGAATTCTCCTACGGTCATGAGGCGCACGTTCATCGTCCTACCGACGGCGACAAGCTGAGCGACGCCGAGTGGGCGGAATATCTTTTCCTGCGTAAGAACCGGAAAGGCGTTCACTTCGAACGCTGGATGCACGCACACGGCTGCCGGCGCTGGTTCAACGTGGCGCGCAACACGCACACCAACCAGATCCTCGCCGTCTACCGCATGGGCGAGACGCCGCCGAAGGGGCTCGCCGAATGACCCAGACGCATCGCCTCGCCGACGGCGGCCGCATCGACCGCGAGAAGCCGCTCACCTTCACCTTCAACGGACGGCGGATGACCGGCGTCGAGGGCGACACGCTGGCCTCCGCCTTGCTCGCCAACGGCGTGCATCTGGTCGGGCGCAGCTTCAAGTACCACCGGCCGCGCGGCATCTTCTCCGCCGGGTCGGAGGAGCCCAACGCCCTCGTGCAGTTGGAAAAGGGCGCCAATACCGTCCCCAATCTGCTGGCGACCCGCATCCCGCTCTACGACGGGCTCGACGCCAGCAGCGTCAACTGCTGGCCGGGACCGGATTTCGACGTCATGGCGGTGAACAGCCTGTTCCACCGCATCTTCCCGGCCGGATTCTACTACAAGACCTTCATGTGGCCGGTGTACGGCTGGAAGCTCTACGAGCATTTCATCCGTCACGCCGCCGGCCTCGGCCGCGCGCCGGAGGAACCGGACACCGACAGCTACGACAAGATGAACGCCCACGTCGACGTGCTGGTCGTCGGCGCCGGCCCCGCCGGATTGCAGGCCGCCCTCGCCGCCGCGCGCGCCGGGGCCCGCGTCATGCTCTGCGACGAGCAGACGGAATTCGGCGGCCAATTGCTGAACGAGAAGGCCGAGATCGACGGCCGCCCGGCCCTCGAATGGGTCGCCGCCGCCGAAGCAGAACTCGCCGGCTTGCCCGACGTCACGCTCCTCAAGCACACGACCGGGTTCGGGCATTACGATCACAATTTCCTGGGCCTGATCGAGACCCGCTCCAACAAGGTCGTCGGCGACGACAGCGGCTTGAGCCGGCAGCGCCTCTGGCGCGTGCGCGCGAAGCGCGTCGTGATGGCGACCGGCGCGCTGGAGCGGCCGCTGATCTTCTCCGACAACGACCGGCCGGGCGTCATGCTGGCGGGCGCGGTCCGCACCTACGTCAACCGCTACGGCGTCAAGCCGGGCCGGCGCGCCGTCATATTCACCAACAACGACGACGCCTACCGCACGGCGCTTGATCTGAAGGCGGCGGGCGTCCGTGTCGCCGCCGTCATCGACGTCCGCGACGCGCCCGGCGGCGAATTGCCGACCGAGGCCATGGCCGCCGGCATCGAGGTGATAGACCGTTCCGCCATCGTCGGCGTCACCGGCGCGCGGCGGGTGAAATCCATCGAGGTCATGCGCCTCAACGAAGCCGGCGACGACGTCACCGGCAAGCCGCGCCGCATCCACTGCGACCTCGTCGCCGTGTCCGGCGGTTGGAATCCGGTCGTGCACCTGCACAGCCATTCCGGCGGCAAGAACGTCTGGAAGGACGATTTCGGCATCTTCGTTCCCGGCCCGACGTTGCAGGCTTCCTCCGCCGCCGGCGCCGCCACCGGCGCGTTCTCGTTGCAGGCGTGCCTGGACCAGGGCGCGGCGGCCGGTGCCGACGCCTTGTCGGCGCTCGCCATGACGCCTGTGGACGGCCCGGCGCCGAAGGCGACCGACGACGTGCCGGAAGAGCCCTGGCGCAATCTCTGGCTGGTGCCGACGACGCGGCCGACCGGCGAGCGCGGCAAGCACTTCCTCGACCAGCAGAATGACGTCACCGCCGCCGACGTGGAACTGGCGGCCCGCGAGGGCTACCGCTCCGTCGAGCACGCCAAGCGTTACACCACCCTCGGCATGGCGACCGACCAGGGCAAGACCGGCAACATCCCCGGGCATGCGATCCTCGCCAGGGCGCTCGGCCAGGACATCCCGGCGACCGGCACGACGACCTTCCGTCCGCCCTATACGCCCGTCACCATGGGCGCCGTCGCCGGCAGCTTCGTCGACCGGTTCTTCGATCCGATCCGCCGCACGCCGATGCACGAATGGCACGAGAAGGCCGGCTGCGAATGGGAGGACGTCGGCCAGTGGCGCCGCCCCTGGTACTATCCGAAGTCCGGCGAGAGCATGCAGAACGCCGTCAACCGGGAATGCCTGGCCGTGCGCAATGCCTGCGGCATTCTCGACGCGACGACGCTCGGCAAGATCGACATCCAAGGCCCCGACGCGGCCGAGTTCCTGAACCGGGTCTACACCAACGCTTGGCTCAAGCTGGCGCCGGGCCGCTGCCGCTACGGCCTGATGCTGCGCGACGACGGCATGGTCATGGACGACGGCGTGACGTCGTGCCTCGGCGAGAACCACTACCTGATGACCACCACCTCCGGCGGCGCGGCGCGCGTGCTGGCATGGCTGGAGGAATGGCTGCAGACCGAATGGCCGGACCTCAAGGTCTATCTGACGTCCGTCACCGAACAGTTCGCGACGCTGTCGCTCGCCGGCCCGAACGCGCGGGCGCTGTTGAAGGAAATGTGTGACGACGTCGACCTCGACCCCGAGGCTTTTCCCTTCATGTCCTGGAAGGAAGGAACCGTCGGCGGCGTGCCGGCGCGCATCTTCCGGATCAGCTTCACCGGCGAGAGCTCCTACGAAATCAACGTGCCGGCGTCCATGGGTCTGGCGCTCTGGAACGACATGATGCTGGCCGGCGCCAAGTACGGCCTGACGCCCTACGGCACCGAGACCATGCACGTGCTGCGCGCCGAGAAGGGCTTTGTCATCGTCGGCCAGGAAACCGACGGCAGCGTCACGCCCTACGATCTCGGCATGGACTGGATCGTCGCCGAGAAGAAGCCCGATTTCATCGGCAAGCGGTCGCTGAAGCGGGCCGACTGCGTGCGGTCGGACAGGAAGCAACTGGTCGGGCTGCTGCCCAGGAACCCGAACGAGATCCTGCCGGAAGGCGGGCAGATCGTCGCCCAGGTCCTGCCGAAACCGCCAATGCCGATGCTGGGCCACGTCACGTCGAGCTATTGGTCGGCGAACCTCGGCCGCTCGTTCGCCCTCGCCCTCGTCAAGAGCGGGCGCGAACGGATCGGCGAGGTCGTCTACGTGCCGGTCGAAGGCAAGACCTACGCCTGCGAAATCGTGAAGCCCGTGTTCTTCGATCCGGAAGGGAGCCGCCTCAATGGTTGAGCGTTACCGCCGCCACGGCCCCCTGGATCATCTCGGCCTCGCCGCCCAACCGGCGCCGGCCGACGGCGCCCCCGCGCCCGGCGTCACGCTGGCGGAGCGGCCGTTCCTCGACATGATCAATCTGCGCGGCGACGCCGCCGACGGCGCCTTTTTGGACGCCGTCGAAAAGGCGATCAAGCTGCGCCCACCGGTCGCCGCCAATGCCGTCGCCGGCAAGGCCGCCGACACGCATGTGTTCTGGCTCGGCCCGAACGAATGGCTCGTCGTCTGCCGCCCGGGCGGTGGGGAGCGTGCGGCCAAGGCGCTGCGGACCGCGCTCGCCGGCTTGCACGCCGCCGTCACCGAGGTCGGCGAGGCCCGCACGTGCTTCCGGCTTTCCGGAAAGATGGCAAGGAGCGTCCTCGCCAAGGGCTGCGCCCTCGATCTGCATCCGAGCGTGTTCGGTCCCGGCCAATGCGCCCAGACCCTGCTGGCGCGCATGGGCGTCGTGTTGCACATGACGGCGGAAGCGAGAGGCGGCGCGCCGAGCTACGACATCATCGTGCTGAGAAGTTTCGCCAGCCACCTGTGGGCTTGGCTGGAAGACGCGGCCCAGGAATACGGCCTCGCCATCGACGCGTAAGTCCGGCCGGACCGTCAGTCCCGCCAGAACGCCGGCGTCAGCACGACGATCAGCGTGAAATACTCGAGCCGGCCCAGCAACATGTCGATGGACAGCACCCACTTGGCCGCGTCGGGAAGCGACTGGAAATTGCCGCTCGGCCCGATGATGGGTCCGAGACCCGGGCCGACGTTGGACACCGCCGTCGCCGAGCCGGTCACGGCGGTCAGGATGTCCAACCCCATCGCCGACAGGGCGACACTCGAGAACGTCACGGTCAGCGCCACTAACAGCGCGAACATTAGAACGCCCGTCGTCACGTCGTCGGTGATGCGGCGCCCGGCGAAGGACGGCATGACGATCTCGTTCGGCGAGATCCGCTGCCGGATATAGGCGCCGACCGCCTGCCACAGCACGGCGAAGCGGAAAATCTTGACGCCACCCGCCGTCGAACCGGTGCAGCCGCCGATGAACGTCAGGAAAAAGAAGATGACGACCGGCAGCGTGCCCCAGGTCGCGTAATCGGCGTTGGCGAAACCGGTCGTCGTCACGATCGAGACGACGTTGAACGCGGCGAGCCGGATACCGTCCAGGATCGGCAGGCCGTCGACGAGGCAGAGCCACAACGTCATCATCGTCACGACGATGACCAGAAGGCCCATGAAGCGGCGGATCTGCGCATCGCCGAGGGGGGCCAGCCGGCGGGTGCGAAGGAACTGCACGTAGAGCCCAAACGGTAGCGCGCCCAGGATCATGAACACCACCAGCACCCACTCCACCGCCGGCAGCCGCAGGTGGCCGATCGACTCGTCGTAGGTCGAGAAGCCCCCGGTGGAAACCGTCGTCATGGCGTGGATCACGGCGTCGAATGCGTCCATGCCGGACGCCAGCAACGCCAGCGCGCACCAGATCGTCAATAGGACGTAGACACCCAATATGGCGCCGGCCATGCGATGGATTTGCGGCATGAATTTCTCGCCGCGGTCGGACGATTCCATCTGGAAGAGTTGCATGCCGCCGACCTTCAGGAACGGCAGCATGGCAAGTCCCATGACGACGATGCCGACACCGCCGATCCATTGCGTGATCGCGCGCCACAGCAGAATGCCGTGCGGCAGATTGTTCAATCCCGTGATAACCGTGGCGCCGGTGGTGGTCAGTCCGGAGACCGCCTCGAACCAGGAATCCGTAAACGACATCTTGAGAGTCGACACATAGAACGGCAGCGCCGCGAAGATCGACATGATGACCCAAGTTCCGCCGGCGACGAGGAACGCCTGACGGCGGTTGAGATCGACATCGTGACCGCCGGTGGCGAACAGCATGGTGGCGCCGACGAACATCGTCACCGCGCCGGACACCAGCAGCGGCAGCAAGTCCGGGGCCTGACGGATCGCCTCGACCATGCTCGATATCCACATGGCGACGGCGAGCGCCACCAGGAACAATCCCATGATCCGGAAGACCGGTGCGAAGTAGAACGCTCTCGAAACCATTCCTGGGTCCAATTTCCGGCGCGATGCCGACACCGGGTCCTATCGCGACGGCGACAGGAAAAACGCTGGCACGGACGTCAGCCCTGACCGGTCCCGCTACCGGCTTCGCCGGCCACCCTCTTCTTTTTCTTGCGCTTCGGCGCCTTGCCCTCGGCGACCAACGCCGTATCGCGGGCGGCCTTGTGCATGTCATCGAAACCGCCGGCGAGGCTGCGCATGACGATCGCCGTCAATCGGTTGCCGACGGCGTCGGGCAACGCGCCGTCCGCCGGCAGCCGTTTCAACAGTTCGTCCAGCTTTGCCGACACGTCGGACAACGCCTTCGGGTCGACGACGACGGCGGTGCCGACGCGCGGCGAACGGCCGCCGCGCATGGCCAGCGACTCATCGGCGGCGGCATTGAGGGTCCTGTCGACCCAGGCGCGGATCGACAACCCGCAGCGGCCGCCGCCGCCTTGACCTTGTCGCGTGTCTCGGGCGACGCGCCGGTGATCGTCCAACTGCGATCGTCCTGCGCCTGCGTCCGTGTCGGCTCGGCCATGTGGTCACTCCATCCGCGTCATCGACGGGCAACAACCTATCGCGAAGGGGGGCTTCGGAAAAGCCTCAGACGTCGCGCCGGTCCTTGTCTTCCCGGCGGCTGCCCTGGCGGCGCTCGTCGTCGTCGCGGCGGTCTCCCTCGGCGCGCCGTTCCTCGTCCGGGGCCTCCCCCTTGCCGACGCGGCGCTCCTTGACCCGTCGTTCCTTACCCTTGCGGCGGTCGCGGCGGCGCCGTTCGCGTCTGGCCTTGGCGATCTTGTAGCCGACCACGCTGCCGACGATGAGCATGAAGCCGGCCAGCCCCGATACCAGCAGAACGATGACGATCATCGGCGGCGGCTTCACCCTGGACGGTTCGGCCGAGAAGCCCTTCTTCGCCTGATATTCCTTTTCGAGGTCTTCTTCCGATTCGTAGGGGTAGGCGCCGGCCTGGCCGGGCGGCGCCTGCACCTCGTCCGAAGCC
>JAYOFL010000032.1:0-40765 GCA_038117205.1 Rhodospirillales bacterium
CTCCTCGCCGGGCTTCCGCCGGCGGCGGCCGGCGCGGAGGCCACGGCGGCGGCGGCGCGAGCGCTTCGGCTCGCCGTCTTCGCCCTCGGCGGCCCGCTCCCGGGGCTCTTCCTCGTCATCGTCCTCGGCCGGTTCCTCGGCGACGGCTTCTTCGTCCTCGTCGCCGGCCTCGGCGGCTTCAATGCTCTCGCGGGGCGTTTCCTCGTTGCGTCCGCGACGGCGGCCACGCCGGCGACGGCGGCGCTTGCCTCCTTCCTGCTTTTCTTCCTCTTCCTCGGCGGCGGGGGCGGCCGAGGCGGTTTCCGGCTCTTCGCCGGCCTTCGGCTGGCTGCGCACGCGATCCATGCGGAAGTCCGGCGGGATCAGGCTGTCGTCCGCTTCGACGTAGATCACCAGCTCGTAGGTTTCCTCGATGGTTTTGAGGACGGCGCGCTTGTGGTTGAGGATGTAGAGCGCGACGCCGGTCGGCACGTGCATGGTGATTTCCGTGTTGCGCCGGCGCATCGCCTCTTCCTCGATGATGCGCAACATCTGCAACGCGGTGGTGTCGGTCGAGCGCCGGATGCCGGTGCCGCCGCAATGCGGGCAGGGCTCCGAATGCATTTCCTGCAGGCTCGGACGCAACCGCTGACGCGACATTTCCAAGAGGCCGAACGGTGAGATGCGGCCGATCTGGATGCGCGCCCGGTCGGAACGCATGGCTTCCTTCAGCGCGCGCTCGACCTTGTGCTGGTTGCGGTGGTTCTCCATGTCGATGAAGTCGATGACGATGAGGCCGGCGAGGTCGCGCAGCCGGAGCTGACGGGCGATTTCCTCCGCCGCCTCGACGTTGGTCTTGAGCGCCGTCTCCTCGATGTTGCGTTCGCGCGTGGCGCGGCCCGAGTTGACGTCGATGGCGACCAGCGCCTCGGTCGAGTTGATGACGATGTAGCCGCCGGAGCGCAACTGCACTTCCGGCATGTGCATGCTGTCGATCTGGCTTTCGATCTGGAACCGCTGCATCAAGGGCGTGGTGACTTCCTTGTACGGCTGCACCCGCTTGGCGTGGCTCGGAATCAGCAGCTTCATGTAGTCCTTGGCGTTCCGGTAGCCCTCGTCGCCGGCGACGATCACTTCCTCGATGTCCTTGGTGTAGAGATCCCGGATCGACCGCTTGATCAGGTTGCCTTCCTCGTGGATGAGGGCGGGCGCGATGGATTCCAGCGTCTTTTGCCGGACCTGCTCCCACAACCTGATGAGGTATTCGTAGTCGCGCTTGATTTCCGCCTTGGTGCGCGACGCGCCGGCGGTCCTGACGATCATCGCCATGCCGTCCGGGATGCCGAGCTCGCTCAGGACCGACTTCAACCGCTTGCGGTCCTGGCCGCCGGCGATCTTGCGGGAAATGCCGCCGCCGCGCGCCGTGTTCGGCATCAGCACGCAATAGCGGCCGGCCAGCGACAGATAGGTGGTGAGCGCCGCGCCCTTGTTGCCGCGCTCTTCCTTGACGACCTGCACCAGCAGGATCTGCCGGCGCTTGATGACTTCCTGGATCTTGTAGCGCCGGCGGTCGACCACCGGACGGCGGACCCGCTCCTGCGCTTCCTCGAACTCGTCGTCGTCGTCGCCACCGACGACCTCGACGCCCTCATCGGCCTCGGCGCCGTCCTGGGCGGCCGCGCCCTTGCCGCGCGCGACCTCGGCGTCGAGCGCCTCGCCGGCGCGGCGCTGCGCGTCCTCTTCCTCGGCGATCAGGGCCTGACGGTCGGCGACCGGGATTTGGTAGTAGTCGGGGTGAATTTCGCTGAAAGCGAGAAAGCCGTGCCGATTGCCGCCGTATTCGACGAACGCCGCTTGCAGCGACGGCTCGACGCGGGTGACTTTCGCGAGATAGATGTTGCCTTTTAGTTGCCGTTTGGACTCGACTTCGACGTCGAAATCATCCAGGCGGTTTCCGATAACGACCGCCACCCGTGTTTCTTCCGGGTGGGAGGCGTCGATCAGCATACGTTTGGTAGCCATTTACTTCGAAACTCCGGGGTGTTCGCGAGGAAACGCGGGGCGTTGCGCGCCCTTCGTGTTCGTCGGCGAACCCAATGTTGTGGTGAGGACCGGCGGCGCCTCGCGACCGGCTCGGGGCGCCGCGAAGTGGCGTCCTGGGAGCTTTGAAGGTCTGACGGGCGGCTGACACCGGCATGAGTAAACCCAAATACGTTGGCTTGCCGGGGAACCCGGCGGCGCATGGCGGTTTCCGCGATCTGCCTTGAGGCAATGGGCGGTCCCCGCCGACCGATTTACATCGGTCGCTGTTAACATAACCGTAGGAATTTGTTTCGACAATCGCATTGTGCGGCACGCGACCCGGGCGGGAGCCTTGCGGGCGGTGCTAAGGGCCGGTTATATATGCAAGATTCTGTACGATTAGGGGCTGACCTGGCGCAAGATATGGGTATGCGACGGTTCCTCGGCGGTTGCTTCGCGGCGCTCGGCGTCGCCGTCTTCGCGTTCGGCGCGCAGGCGGCGGACGCCGAAGTGACGGATATTCGCGCCGGCGTGCACGGTTTGGCGACGCGAATCGTCGTCGACCTGGACCGACCGGTCACGGCGCGGGTCTTCACGCTGACCGGTCCGGCGCGTCTGGTCGTCGATTTGCCGGAAGTCGGTTGGCGGCTGCCGCCGGAACCGCTGCCGGCGGGCATCGGCGTCCTGTCACGTTTGCGTTACGGGCTCTTCAAGCCCGGCAATTCCCGTGTCGTCGTCGATCTGAACCAGCCGGCCCGCATCCACGCGGCGGTCGCCCTGCCGGCGGCGGGCGACTATCCGAACCGGCTGGTGATCGACCTCGCCCGCAGTTCCGGCACCGATTTCCTGGCCCAGACGTCGGCCGGCCCCATGCTCATTGAGGCGGTGGAGGGCAAAATCACCCGCGCCGAGCCCGAGGCGCAGCCGGAACCGGTGCGCTCGACGCCGAAACCCGCCGTCGCCAAGCCTATCAAGGCGGCGGCGCCGGCGAAGCCCGCCGTGGCCGAGGCGCCGACGGTCCGTCAGGCGGGCGGCAACGTGAAACTGGCCTCGTTGCGGATTCCGGTGAAGCCGGACCGGGCGGCCGGACCCAAGGTCCGTACCGTCGTCATCGACCCGGGGCACGGCGGCATCGACCCCGGGGCCATCGGGCTTTCCGGCATCTACGAGAAGCACATCACCCTCGCCGCGGCGCGGGAAATCAAGGCGCGGCTGGAGGCGACGGGGCACTACCGGGTCATGCTGACGCGGGACCGCGACATCTTCATCGCGCTCCGCGACCGCATGGAATTCGCCCGCGAGAACAAGGCGGACCTGTTCGTCTCGCTGCACGCGGACACCATCCGCGACAAGGGAGTCCGGGGCCTTTCCGTCTATACGCTGTCGGAAAAGGCGTCCGACCGAGAGGCGGCGGAACTGGCGGAGCGGGAAAACAAGGTCGATATCCTGGCCGGCGTCGATCTGTCGAACGCCAGCGCCGAGGTCAGCGACATCCTGATCGATCTGGCGCAGCGCGAGACCATGAACCAGTCGTCCAAGTTCGCGAATTCGCTGGTCGACGAATTGACGCGCAGCGTCAAGGTCTTGCGCAACCCGCACCGGTTCGCCGGCTTCGTCGTCCTGAAATCGCCGGACGTGCCGTCGGTGCTGATCGAAATGGGCTTCCTGTCCAACCCGGACGACGAAAAGGCGCTACGCTCGCCGCAACACCGCCGCAAGTTCGCCGATGCCATCGCCGGTGCCGTCGGCGGCTATTTCCGGGCCGTGGAATCGGCGTCCCGGCCCTGATCCCGCGGCCGCCGGCGGTCGCTTCCCGGCCATTTTCCTGGTTTTTTCGCCTCAGCGCCGCAAAAACGCCACCTTTTCCAACTAGGCCAATCCGGACTCCGAATGCTCGTTTCGACGTGCTATGACCAAGCGGGCATGAACACCGAATTTCCAGCTGGGATAGGATGAAGACGCTCTTTCGCATCCTGATGAGTATCGTCGGGCTCCTGGTCCTTGCCGGTCTCGCCATCGGCGGCGGCACCATCTGGGGTCTCTACCACTACGGTCGGGACCTGCCCGATTACCGCCAGCTCGCCGACTACGAGCCGGCGGTGATGACGCGCGTGCACGCCGGCGACGGCCGCCTGCTGGCCGAGTTCGCCCAGGAAAAGCGCGCCTTCGTGCCGATCGAGGCGATGCCCCGGCGGGTCATCGACGCGTTCCTGTCGGCCGAGGACAAGTCGTTCTACACGCACCCCGGCATCGACTTCACCGGCGTCGCCCGGGCCATCATCGTCAATCTGCAGAACCTCGGCCGTAACCGCCGGCCGGTCGGCGCGTCGACGATCACGCAACAGGTGGCGAAGAACTTCCTGCTGACCAACGAAGTGTCGGTCGCACGCAAGATCAAGGAAGCGATCCTCGCCGTCCGCATTGAACGCGCCTTCAGCAAGGACCGTATTCTCGAGCTCTACCTGAACGAAATCTATCTTGGCTTCGGCTCCTACGGCGTCGCCGCCGCGGCGCTGAATTATTTCAACAAGTCCATGGACGAGCTCAGCATCGCCGAGGTGGCCTTCCTGGCGGCGCTGCCGAAGGCGCCCAACAACTACAACCCGCGCACCAAGCTCGACGCCGCCAAGTCGCGCCGCAACTGGGTCGTCGGCCGCATGCTGGAGGACGGGCGGATCACAGGCGAGGAGGCCGAGCAGGCCACGGCGTCGCCGCTGCTGACGGCCAGCCGCGAGGAGACGGAATTCGTGCAGGCGGACTATTTCACCGAGGAGGTGCGCCGGCAGTTGGTCGACAAGTTCGGCGAGGCGCAACTCTACAAGGGTGGGCTCTCCGTTCGCGCGACGCTCGATCCGAAGATGCAGGATACCGCCCGCGCCGTGTTGCGCGACGGGCTGGAAACCTACGACCGCCGGCACGGCTATCGCGGGCCGCTGGCGAAGGCGCCGGCCGGGCAGCGGTTCGACACGCCGCTCGACTGGCGGACGTTCCTGGCCCTGGTGCCGCGTCCGAAAGGGCTCGGCAATCAGCAACTCGCCGTGGTGCTGGGCGCCGACGACGCAGCGGGCGTCGTGAGCATCGGCGTCGAGGACGGCGCCAAGGGCGTCATTCCCCTCGACCAGTTGAAGTGGGCGCGCGCCGCGCTCGGCGATCTCAAGGTCGGCCCGTCGGTGAAGAAGCCGTCCGACGTGCTTGCCGCCGGCGACGTCGTCATCGTCGACCACGCGCCCGTCGTCGCGCCGAAGGCCGGCGAGGCGCCGGCCAAACATGAGCATCCGGTCTACCGCTTGAAGCAGATACCGGTCGTCGAGGGGGCGATCGTCGCCCTCGATCCGCACACCGGTCGCGTGCTCGCCATGTCCGGCGGTTACGCCTACGAGAAAAGCCAGTTCAACCGGGCGACGCAGGCCGCCCGCCAGCCCGGCTCGGCCTTCAAGCCGTTCGTGTATCTGGCGGCGCTGGACGCCGGCTATACGCCGTCGACGCGTATCCTCGATGCGCCGTTCGTGATCGACCAGGGACCGGGCCTGCCGAAATGGCGGCCGGCCAACTACACCAACAAGTTCTACGGCGCGTCGACCATGCGGCTCGGTATCGAGAAGTCCCGGAACCTGATGACGGTGCGCCTCGCCCAGACCATCGGCATGGAGCGGGTGGCCGAATACGCCAAGCGGTTCGGTATCAACGACGATCTGCCGCAGACGCTGGCGATGTCGCTGGGCGCCGGCGAGACGACGCTGATGCGGCTCACGACCGCCTACGCCATGCTGGTGAACGGCGGCAAGCGCATCACGCCAACCCTGATCGACCGCATCCAGGACCGGCTCGGCCGCACCGTCTATCGGCACGATACCCGCGCCTGCGACGCTTGCCGCGCCGACGCGTGGCGCGAACAGCGCGTACCGACGGTGCCCGACAACCGCGAGCAGGTGACGGACCCGGGCAGCGCCTTCCAGATCGTCAACATCCTGAAGGGTGTGGTGGACCGCGGCACCGGCGTCCGGGTGCGCGCGGTCGGCAAGCCGCTCGCCGGCAAGACCGGCACGTCGAACGAGGAACGCGATACCTGGTTCATCGGGTTCTCGCCGGACTTGGCCGTCGGCGTCTTCGTCGGCTACGACGAGCCGATCCCGCTCGGCGACCACGAAACCGGTTCCTCGGTGGCGGCGCCGCTCTTCCGCGACTTCATGCAGGCGGTGCTGGAAAACCAGCCGGCGATTCCGTTCCGCACGCCGCCCGGCATCCGTCTGGTGCGCGTCGAGGCCGGTTCCGGCCGACCGGCCCAGCCGGGCGACAAGGACGTGATCCTGGAGGCCTTCAAGCCCGGCACCGCGCCGACGGCGGAAGGCGACGTCATCGAGGGGCAGAGCTGGGTCGCCGGGTCCGGCGACACGGACCTTGGCGGCGCACCGGCGACAGGAACCGGCGGTCTTTACTGACGCTTGAGATCGTCGAGGGCGACGAACGCCGCGAGACCCAGCATCGACGATCCGGTGATCCACCGCTGCATCTTCAGGAGATGCGGGCGCTTGGCCAGCCAGTTGCCGGCGGCGCCGAAGGCGTAGGCGAGGATGAATATCCAGACGATGCCGCCGGCCGTGAACAGCCCGCCGTAGAACAGCATCTGCAACGTCACGTCGCCGAGCGCCGGATCGGTGAACTGCGGCAGGAAGGCGAGGAAGAAGATGCCGATCTTCGGGTTGAGCAGGTTGCACAGCATGCCCTGGCGGAACAACGCGAAGTCGCTCGCCCGGTCGCGCTTCGGCGTCGGATCGAAGGCGGCGTCACGCGACAGCAGCGCCTTGACCCCGAGATAGACCAGATAGCCGACGCCGGCCCACTTCACGACGGCGAACAGCGGCGGCCACACCTGCAAGAGCGCGGCGAGACCGAACGCCGCCGACAGCACGTAGACGACGATGCCCGCCGAAATGCCGAGCCCGGAAACGACGCCGGCGCGCCGGCCCTGGCCGATGGAACGCGACGCGATGTAGACCATGTCCGGCCCCGGCGCGATGTAGAGCGCGAGCGAGGCGGCGACGAAAATGCCGAGCGTGTGCGGGTCGATCTCCATGCCATGACGCTACGCCGAAAGCGGGGCGGCGGACAGGGAATTCGCGTGCTGGACGGGGTGCTGACGGCGCGAATGACTTGAGAACGGCGCGGCTTGGCATTACAAACCTCTCGCCTTTGACCGGTGAGGACGACATGCGCGCCGAATTGCAGAACATCGCCGACGAGATTGAGCAGTCCGTAGGACTGCTGAGGAGGCATCTTTGACTACGATCAGGCAAAGCTCCGTCTCGAAGAACTGAACTCCCTCGCCGAAAGCCCGGACATCTGGAACGATCCCGCCAAGGCGCAGGCGCTGATGCGCGAGCGCACCAAGCTCGACAGCGGCATCAAGGAAGTGCACCAACTCGAGAACGGCGTGCGTGACGCCATCGAGTTGATCGAACTCGCGGAAGCGGAAGGCGACGAGGACGTCACCAAGGACGCCGAGGCGCAGTTGCGCGCCCTCAAGGAAATCGCCGCCAAGGCGGAACTGAAGAGCCTGCTGTCCGGCGAGGCCGACGGCAACGACTGCTACCTGCAGGTGCAGGCCGGCGCCGGCGGCACCGAGGCGCAGGACTGGGCAGAAATCCTGCTCCGCATGTATACCCGCTGGGCGGAACAGCACGGCTACAAGGTCGAATGGCTGGAAGAGAGTCCGGGCGAAGAGGCCGGTATCAAGTCGGCGACGTTGCAGATCAGCGGCGAAAACGCCTACGGCTGGCTAAAATCGGAATCGGGCGTGCACCGTCTGGTCCGCATATCGCCCTACGATTCGGCGGCGCGCCGCCACACCAGCTTCGCGTCGGCCTGGGTGTCGCCGGTGATCGACGACGACATCGACATCGAGATCGAGGACAAGGATCTCCGCATCGACACCTACCGGGCGTCCGGCGCCGGCGGCCAGCACGTCAACAGGACCGACAGCGCCGTGCGCATCACGCACCTGCCGACCAACATCGTCGTGCAGTGCCAGAACGACCGCTCGCAGCACAAGAACAAGGCGCAGGCGTTCTCGATGCTGCGCGCGCGTCTCTACGAGCACGAATTGCAGAAGCGGGAAGCGGCGGCGCAGGCCCTCGAAGACAGCAAGACCGACATCGGCTGGGGCCACCAGATCCGGTCCTATGTGTTGCAGCCGTATCAGTTGGTGAAGGACCTCAGGACCGAGGTCGAGACGTCGAATACCGGCGCGGTGCTCGACGGCGACATCGACATGTTCCTGGAAGCGTCGCTGGCGGCGAAGATCAAGACCGCCGATTTTCCGGCGACTTCATAGACTTTACCCGGTCGGCTTCACGATATCCCGATAGGCGTGCCAACTGGCGTGCCCGATCAGCGGCAGTGTGACGGCGAGGCCGGCGAACAGCGCCGCCATGCCGGCGGCGGTGGCGACGACGATGATCGCCGCCCATAGCAGCATCGGCCGGAAATTGTACGTCACCGAGAACACGCTGATCAGCACCGACGGCAGGAAGTCGCCACGCTCGCCCATCATGACCTGCGGCGCGACCGCGCTTACCAGGAAGGCGACCGCCGCGAAGAACGCGCCGACGACGGTTCCGGTGGCGAGGAAGGTCAGTCCGTGCGGCGTAAAGAACGTCTGGTTGGCGATGGATTGGAACGTCGGCAGCGCGTTCGGATAGAACAGCACGTAGATCAGCGCCGCGATGCGGAGCCAGATGATGACGAAGAACAGCAGCGCCAGACCGGTGCCGAGCTGGCTCTTGAGGTTGGTGCGCCACGCCGAGAACAGATCGCGCCAGGTCGGTTCGCGGCCTTCCTGGCGGGCCTTGCTGATGCCGTAGAAGCCGACGCAGAACGCCGGCGCCACCAGCACGAAACCGCAGGCGAGCGGCCAGATCAGGTAGCTGTGTCCCAACTGGTGAACGCCGCCCGTCACGAGATAGCCGATGGCGACGAAGACGAGGGCGTAGGGGACGCCGATCCGCCATGTCGCGCGGAGATCGTCCCAGCCGGCCGCCAGCCACAGCCACGGCATGCGCGAGGTGACGGTGTTGATGCGGTTGCCGAACGGCCTGAGCGCGGCGTTCGGCGCCATTTCAGCGTTCATCGATGGTTCCTCCCCCTCCGGTCCATCGTCACCGGTGGCGCCGCCTATTGTACGATGAATTCCTTGAAAAGCACCGTGTGAACCTTGCCGGGCCGGATGACGTTGTCGATGATCTGCACCAGTTCGAAGCGCAGGCGCTCGGCGCCTTCCTTGCCGACGACGCTTTGGCGTTCCTGATCGCGGAGATGCGTCAGGATCGCGTCCATAACCCGGTCGTTCGCTTCCTGCAGGCGTTTCAAATCCTCCGGCGACAACTGCACCTGAACCGTCGCGCGCATGAACGGCGCGCGGCATTCGCCGGTCTTGAGATCGGTCTTGATCTGCGGCAGTTCGTGCAGGACCGGCTTGCCGATCGACAGCTCCGCCGTTTTGACGGCCTTTTCCCAGCCCATGATCTTGTGCACGAGGCCCATGTAATAGGCGCCGCCACCCATGAGGCCGAGAAGCACCACGACGCCGCCGGCGATCATGGCGATTTTCTTGCCGGCGCCGCCCTTCGCGCCTTTCGCCTTTTCGGCCGGAGCTTTCTTCGATGCTTTCTTGGCCATGCCGGTATCCTCCCAGATCAGGCGACGGCGGGGCCGTCACGGCCTCACGTTAGCGCCCCGCCGTCGGCGGGGGAAGGGTGCCTGGTCGCCAGCGGCTCGTAGTAGGCGGCGGGCATGCCGGCGGCGAGCCGGGCCTCGGCGTTGAACGGCGGCTTCAGCAGACCGACGAAACGCGCCCGCACGATGGCGTGGAACGTCGGTACGGTGGCGACGCCGCGCCGATGGGCGAGAAACTCGAACCAGCGCACCCCTGCGGCGACGTGCGGCATTTCCTGCTCGCCGATGATTTCCAGCATGTCTGCCGTTTCCGCGTCGCCCTGCCGACGGAGCTTTCCGGCGGCGACCGGCGTGGTATCGAGGCCGCGCGCTTCCAGCACCATCGGCACCACGGCGAGCCGCGCCATCAGGTCGTCCGCCGTGTCCATGGCCGCCTGCCAGAGCCCGTCGTGCGCCGACAGATCGCCGTAGGCGAAGCCGAGGTCGCCGAGCCGGCGGTCCAGCATGGCGAAGTGCTCCGCCTCGTCCAACGCCGTCGCCACCCAGTCGTCGTAGAAGGCCTTCGGCATGTTCTCGTGCGTAAAACGCGCGACGATGTCCCAGGCCAGGTCGATGGCGTTGAATTCGATATGCGCGATGGCGTGCGCGAAGGCGGCGCGGCCGGCGGGCGAGCCCTTGGCGCGTTTCGGCATGAGATTGGGCGCCAACAATTCCGGCTTGGACGGGCGGGAAGGGCGTTCCGGTGGGGTGCTGTCGCCGACGTCCGCGATGCGGCCCGCCGTCCAGGCGTCGGCGTAGGCGCGGGTGAGGTCGACCTTCGCCGCCTTGTCCGGCGTCGTCAGGACGTGGACGGCCGCAGCGCTCAGGGTCCGGGGCGTCGTCAAAGGGCCTTGGTCGCCGCCAGGACCTCTTCGGCGTGGCCCTTGACCTTCACCTTCGGCCAGACCTGACGGACGACGCCCTTTTCGTCGAGCAGGAAGGTGGCGCGGACGATGCCCATGAACTTCCGGCCGTAGAGCGACTTTTCCTGCCAGACGCCGAATTTCTCGCAGAGATCGCCGTCTTCGTCCGAGACGAGATGGAACGGCAGATCGTACTTTTCCTTGAACTTGTCGTGCCGGGCGACCGAGTCCTTCGAGACGCCGACGACGACGGCACCGGCCTTCTGGAAGGCCTTGGCATGGTCGCGGAAGTCCTGCGCCTCGGTGGTGCAGCCGGGCGTCATGTCCTTGGGATAGAAATAGACGACCGCCTTTTTGCCCTTCAGGTCCTTGAGCTTCAGCTTGCCGCCGCCGTCCGTCGGCAGATCGAAATCGGGGGCTTTGTCACCGGCTTTCAACATGGCTTTCTCCTCGGTCGGTATGGCGCTGCTGCACCGGTTATGGGTATTGCCGGCGGCGCGTTCAAGCCGCCGCCGGCTCGCCGACGACGTCGACGAAAATCCGCCTGACGTCGCGTTCGATGGCGGTCAGGTTCCGTTCCAGGGTTTCGAAGCTGGGCGCGTCGCCGATCCGCATCAGATCCTCCTTGAGCGGCCGCGAGAATTCCCTGACCCGGTCGGCCGTCACGTCGCCGCCGACCGTCAGGGACAGGAAAATTTGTAATCCCTGCACCAGGGATTTCGCTTCCGTCAGCAGCGCGGCGTCGGCTGCGGACATCGCGCCGGCGTCGGCGGCGATGGCGAAGACGTCCCCGGTCGTCGCGCCGACAAAGTTCGGATGTTCGGCGGCATACGCAAGCGTCAGGTATTGGGCGATGAAGTCGAGATCGACCTGGCCGCCCGCCACGTGCTTGAGGGCCCAGACACTGTCGGCGCGGAACTGCTTGGCGATGCGGCCCCGCATGTCGGCGACTTCGCGGGCGGTCTTGGCGCGGTCGCGCGGGCGGCGGATGACTTCGGAAATGGTCGCCATGACGTCGTCGCCGAGGGTGCCGTCGGCGAGGATCAGCCGGGCGCGGGTCAGCGCCATGTGTTCCCAGGTCCAAGCACTTTCCGCCTCGTAGGTGACGAAGCCGGCGTAGGGCGTCGCGACCGGCCCCTTGTTGCCGGTCGGGCGGAGTCGCATGTCGATCTCGTAGAGCGCGCCTTCCGCCGTCATGGCGGTGACGGCGGCGATGACGCGCTGACAGAACCGGCCGTAGTACTGCGAGGCCGGCAGCGGCTTCGGTCCGTCCGAGGGCTCGGTGTCGTCCGGCGTCCGGTAGATGAAGACGAGGTCGAGATCGGACGACGGCGTCAGTTCCCTGGACCCCAGCTTGCCGAGCGCGAGGACCGAGAATTCCGACCCGGCGACGAGACCGTGCCGCGACGAAAACTCGTCCATGACGGTCGGCCGCAGGGCGCGCAGGACGGCGTCGGCGATGTCGCTGAAATTCTCCGCCGCCTTCGCCGGCGTCACATGCCCTTGCAGCAGTTGCATGCCGACCTGAAAGCGGCGGTCGTGGTTCCAGCGGCGGCTGGCGTCGAGCTTCTGTTCGAAGGCCGGGGCGTCGGCGAGATCGCGCCGGCAATCCGCCAGCAGATCGTCCGGCGGCGGCAGCGGATCGTAAAAATCGGGGCTCAGCACGCTGTCCAGCACGCTCGGCCGGTGCGACAGGTGCGCCGCCAGCCGGGGCGCCTCGCCCATGATCTCGGCGAGCAGTTCCAAAAGGTCCGGATAGGCCTGGAACATCGAGAACAACTGTACGCCGGCCGGCAGTCCCGAGACGAAGGCGTCGAATTTGAGGAAGGTCGCGTCCGAGTCCGGCTGGCGGGCGAGGGCGGCGAGCAGCGCCGGCGTCAGCTCGGTCAGGATTTCCCTGGCCCGCGTGCTGCGCGTCGCGCGGATGCGGCCGTGGTGCCAGCCGCGGATGGCGCCGTCGACGGTGGCCGGGTTGGCGAAGCCGAGCTCGGCCAGGGTCTTGAGCGTGCCGGCGTCGGCCTCGACGCCGGTGAACACTAGGTTGCCGGCGCCGGTGCCGGCGCTGAGCGCGGGTGCGTCCTCGAACAACGCCGCGTAGTGCTGCTGCACGGTTTCCAGTTGCTGGAGCAGTTCCTCGGTGAACGCCGCCGCGTCGTCGAAGCCCAGGAACAACGCCAGCGCGGCGAAACCCTCGTCGTCGTCCGGCAGCACCTGGGTTTGCTCGTCCCGCGTCATTTGCAGGCGATGCTCGACGCGGCGCAGGAACCGGTACGCCGCCTCCAACTCATGCGCCACGTCGGCCAGGACCTGATCCAGCTTCACCAGCGCCTGCAAGGCGTCGAGGGTGCGGCGGCAGCGCACGTCGGGCTCGCGTCCGCCCCAGATCAACTGCTGCGTCTGGGCGAAGAATTCGATCTCGCGGATGCCGCCGCGGCCGATCTTGATGTTGTGGCCGAGGGTGCGGATGACGCCGCCGCCCTTGTGCGCGTGGATCTGGCGCTTGATCGAATGGATGTCCTGGATGGCCGCGAAATCCAGGTTCTTGCGCCAGACGAAGGGCTTCAGGTTTTGCAGGAAGGCGTCACCGGCCTCGGTGTCGCCGGCGACGG
Source organism: Rhodospirillales bacterium (assembly GCA_038117205.1). Taxonomy (GTDB): domain Bacteria; phylum Pseudomonadota; class Alphaproteobacteria; order Rhodospirillales; family Casp-alpha2; genus JAQBZY01. The sequence goes on from JAYOFL010000032.1 coordinate 13,184, forward strand.
TGCGGGCCTTGATCATCGCCGCGCGTTCCCAGTTCTGGCCGACGCTTTCGTAATAGGTTTCGGCGGCGAGGACGGAAATGGCGAGCGGCGTCGAGCCCGGGTCCGGCCGGAGCCGAAGATCGGTGCGGAAGACGTAGCCGTCGACCGTCCGCTCGTCGAGCAGCCGCGCCAGGGTTCTCGTCATGCGGATGGCGTGATTTTGCAGGCCGTCCGGATCGGTGGTGCGGATGCGGTCCGCGTCGTACAGGCAGACGAGGTCGATATCGCTCGAATAATTAAGCTCGCCGGCGCCGAGCTTGCCCATGGCGAGCACGAAATACCCGGAGCCGTGTTCCGGGTTCTCAGGGTCGCGCAACTCGAAGGCGCCGCGCGCCGCGGCGCGCCGGATCACGAAGGCGCAGGCGGCGGAAATGGCTGCCTCGGCGAAGTCCGACAGGGCCGACGTCACGTCTTCCAGGGACCAGATGTTGGCGATGTCGGCGAGCGCGACGGCGAGCGACAGCCGCCGCTTGCCGTTGCGGAGACCGCGCGCCAGGGCGGCCTCGTCCTCCAGCGCCTTGAGATCGCTCCGGGCTTCCTCGATGGCGGCCCGGGCCACGGCGCCGGGGCCGTCTTCGACGATCCACTGAAAGCTCTCGGGATCCCGGAGAATGCTGGCGGAAAGATAGGGGCTGTTGCCGAAAACGGCCTCGAGAAGGCGCCGGCCCCAGGCGTCGGCGTCGAGGGCCTCGGCGAAGACGACCAAGGGCGCGCCGGCGTCCCCGTCGGCGCCGTCCCGGCACCGCTGGATGAAGCTTTCCCGGCCCCTTGCGGCGGCTTCGGGATCGGCGGGCCGCGGAAGCGGAATTTTACTCGAATTTAAGGGCGCGTTATACATACTAGGGCCGCAACGGAAATGGGTCGGCAGAGTGGGTGATCGTCCGCTCCCGGTCAAGGCAAGCAGGCCCCGGACTTCGGCTTTGGTTAGACGTACTTTTCGCATCGTCGTTCAGATGCTGGGCGGCCTCGGCGCCGGGTTCGCGATCATCGCGCTCCTGATTGCCTGGCAGTTCCATCGCGGGCCGGTTTCGCTCGGTTTCCTGGCGCCCTACGTCGAACAGGCCCTCAACAGCGGGCACCGGTCGTTCCGGCTCGCCATCTCGGAAACCACCCTGACCTGGGCCGGCTGGGACCGCGCCATCGACATCCGCGTCAAGAACGTCCGCGCCGTCGGCGACGGCGGACAGGTGATCGCCCGCATTCCCGAGCTGTCGCTGTCGCTCAGCGGCCGGGCGCTTCTGAATGGCGTGCTCGCGCCCCGCTTCATCGAACTCCTGGGCCCCGAGTTGCGGGTCCGCCGGCTCCAGGACGGCACTCTCGACGTCGATCTTGCCGGCACCTCCGGGCAGGACGGCGGACTGGCCGACGGTCTCTTGAAATGGCTGGTACAGCGGCCGGAGCCCGGCTCGCCGATGAGCTATCTCTCGAGCGTGCATGTCTCCGGCGCGACCATGACCTTCGAGGACAGGCTGATCGGCAAGACCTGGACGGCGCCCGTCGGGTATCTGCACCTCGACCGCGCGCCGCACGGATTGCTGGCGACCGGCCTCGTGCGCATCGACGTCGACGGCCGGTCGGCGGACATCTCCCTGCACGGGTCCTACCGGACGGACGGCGAGCGGCTCGACATGACGGCGAGCTTCGCCGACATCTCGCCGGCGTCGTTCTCGTCGATCTATTACATGCTCGGCCCGATGTCGGCGCTGGCGTTGCCGCTCAGCGGCACGGTCGTCATCGGCCTCAAGCGCGACGGCACCGTCGAGACGATCGGGTTCAACGTCAAGGGCGGCCGGGGCGACGTCGAATTGCCGGCGCCGTTCACGCAGCCGCTGCCGGTCAAGCAACTGGCGCTCCGCGGCATCGTCAACGGCCTGTCGCGAGCCGTCGTCATCGACGAGTTCACCGTCGATCTGATGCCCGGCGCGAACGTCACCGTACCGGCGCCGATATCGCATCCGTTTCCGGTGACGCGCGTCGCCGGCGCCGGGCGGTTCGCGGCCGAAACAGGACGGCTCGATATCGCCGACTTGAAGATCGAACTCGACGGACCGCACTTCGCCGCCAAGGGAACGGTCGAAGGCATCGGCACCGGCGGCGGCATCGCGCTGAAGCTGTCGACCGGGCTTTACAATGTCGTCGTCGACGACGTCGCGAAATACTGGCCGCCGACCCTCGGTCCGGACCCACGGGTCTGGGTGACGGCGCGTCTCCGCAACGGCAAGATGACGGCCGCCAATGCCGATATCGACGTCGCGGTGAAGCCGACCGGGGAATTGGCCATCCACGGCATCGACGGCACCATGTCGGCGGAAGGCGTGACCGTCGATTACCTCAAGGGCATGCCGCCGGTGACGGACGCCGCCGCCCTGATGACGTTCGACGAACGGTCGTTCGATGTCGCCGTCTTGCGCGGGCGTAGCGGGTCCGTCAACATCGCCGGCGGCACCATCCATTTCTCCGGTCTGCAGGAATTCGACCAGTTCGCCGACGTGGACATCCGCCTGGAAGCGCCGTTCGCGGCGGCCTTGAAGTACATCGACCACAAGCCGCTCGAGTTCGCCCGCGCCATGGGTTTGAGTGCCGAGAAGGCCGAAGGCGACGCCGAGGTCGATCTGCATCTCCGGTTCCTGCTCGCCAAGAACCTCAAGATGGACGATGTCGAGGTCAACGCGGCGGCATTGCTCCGCAAGGTGTCGATCGACAACGTCGTCCTCGGCCGCGGCGTGCGCGACGGCGAGTTGAAGCTCGACGTCGACAAGAAGGGCATGGACGTCGCCGGCAAGGTGCGGATGGGTTCCATCCCCGTCGGGCTGAATTGGCGGCAGAATTTCCAGCCCAATGCGCCCTTCAAGTCGTTCTATACGATGGCGGCGAAGATCGGGGACATCGGCGACGTCAGGGATCTTGGCGTCGATCTCAAGTCCTTCGTCGGCGACGTGGTCAAGGGCGGCGCCGACGCGACCGTCCGCTATACGATCTTCGACCGCCGCTCCAGCCGCCTCGAGATCGACGCGGATATCGCCAACTCGGAACTGCGGATGCCGCTTCTCGATTGGCGCAAGCCGACCGGTGCGCCCGGGCGCGCCGGCGTCACCATCCTGATCGAGAACAAGACGATCAAGAGCGTGCCGCGTTTCGACGTCACGGCGGGCGATTTGGATGTCAGGGGCGACATCGTCTACAGCCCGGCCGGCACCGGGCTCGAGCGGATCAATTTCAGCCGTCTCGCCTTCGGGCGCACCAACGTTACCGGCGCGTTGATCTCGCAGTCGAACGGAACCTGGGAAGTCGGGTTGCAGGGCGACGAATTGGATTTCTCGCCGCTTTGGGATCGGTTCATCCACGAAAAGCCCGGCGGCAAGAACGACGTCAAGATTCCGAACCTGACCATCGCCGTCGAATTGAAGAAGATGTGGATCGACCGCAGCCGCTACCTCGGCAAGGTGTCGGGGACCTTCGCGCATCGCGACGACGTGTGGCGGACGTTCCTGCTCGACAGCCGGATGAACGGCGAGCACGAACTGAAGATCGACCTCCATCCGGACGCGTCCGGGAACCGCATCCTCAACGTCAAGGCGGCGGACGGCGGCGCGGCGCTGCAATTTCTCGATCTCTACGAGCAGATGCGGGGCGGCGCCCTGGAAATTCGTGGCCGCTATGACGACGCGGCGCCCGGCCGGCCGCTGCACGGCAAGATGCGGGTCGAAAACTACCGCATCCAGAACGCACCCATCCTCGCTCGCGTGCTGAGCGTCATGGCGTTGACGGGCATTGCCGACGTGCTGTCGGGCGAAGGACTGAATTTCGCGGAACTCGACATCCCGTTCACTTACTCGGAAGGGGTGCTGGAAATCACCGACGCCCGCGCCGCCGGCGCGTCGCTCGGCTTCACCGCCGGCGGCAAGGTCTATACCTATGCCGACGTGATCGACCTCAAGGGAACAGTCGTGCCGGCCTACGCCCTCAACTCATTGCTCGGCAAGATTCCGATCCTGGGCGAAATCCTGACCGGCACGGAAAAGGGCGGCGGCATGTTCGCGGCGAATTTCCAGCTGACCGGGCCGCTCGAGGACCCGAAGGCGACGGTCAATCCGCTGTCGGCGCTGACGCCGGGCATTCTCAGGAACGTGCTCGGTTCGTTCGACAAGCCGGAAGAGCCGAAGACGGATCTGCGCCTGCTCGCGCCGACGCAATAACCGCTTAAATCAGACCGGGCGGACGAGGGCGTGCCGCTTCCTGCCGGCGGACAGCTTGATCAGCCCTTCGGCATTCAGCGCGTCGAGCGTGACCTTGAGGGTCTCGTCGGAAATCGCGGCGTCGTTGAGCCGCGCGCCGCCGCCACGGATCAGGCGGCGGGCCTCGCCGTTCGACGCGGCCAGGCCGGCGTCGTTCAGAAGCTGCAACACGCCGATGCCGGCCGCGAGCGCCGCCCGCGGCACCTCGACGGTCGGCAGGTCCTCGCCGAGGCCGCCCTGCTCGAAGGTCGTCTCCGCCGTTTGCCGGGCGTGCGCTGCCGCCTCGTCGCCGCGGCAGAGCGCCGTCGCGTGATCGGCGAGAATCTTCTTGGCGTCGTTGATCTCGGCGCCTTCGAGTTTTTCCAGGCGCGCGATTTCGTCCGCCGGAAGCTCGGTGAACAGACGCAGGAACTTGCCGACGTCGGCGTCTTCCGTATTGCGCCAGTATTGCCAGTAGTCGTAGGCGCTTAGCATGTCCTCGTTGAGCCAGACGGCGCCGGCGGCGGTCTTTCCCATCTTGGCGCCCGACGACGTGGTCAGGAGCGGCGTCGTCAGGCCGAACACCTGCCGGTCGTCGACACGGCGCGCCAACTCGACGCCGTTGACGATGTTGCCCCACTGGTCGGAGCCACCCATCTGCAAGGTGCAGTCCTGTCGCCGCGCCAACTCCAGGAAGTCGTAGGCCTGAAGGATCATGTAATTGAATTCGAGGAACGTCAGCGGCTGCTCGCGTTCCAGCCGCAGCTTGACGCTGTCGAAGCCCATCATGCGGTTGACTGAGAAGTGGCGGCCGTAGTCGCGCAGGAATTCGATGTAGTTGAGTTTGTCCAGCCAGTCGGCGTTGTTGACCATGACGGCGTCGGTCGGCCCGTCACCGAAGGTTAGGAACCGGGCGAACACCGACTTGATGCCGGCCATGTTGGCGGCGATGTCGGCGTCGCTCAGCAGCTTGCGGGCTTCGTCCTTGCCGGACGGGTCGCCGACCCGGGTCGTGCCGCCGCCCATGAGCACGATCGGCTTGTGGCCGGTCTTCTGCAAAAGTCTGAGCAGCATGATGGAAACGAGGCTGCCGGCGTGCAGGCTCGGCGCCGTGCAGTCGAAACCGATGTAGGCGACGACGCGCCCGGAGGCGGCCTTGCCGTCCAGGGCGTCGAGGTCCGTGCACTGGTGCATGAAGCCGCGTTCGAGCAGCCTGTTAACGAAATCGGAAGCGTGCGCGGTCATAAATCGGCCTTGTCGCGGAATTGTCGGGCGCGGATGATTAGCACATGCAGACGACGGTAAACAACGGCGGAGACCGGCGGGAACTGACGGCCATCGGCCTGATGAGCGGAACGTCCTTGGACGGTATCGACGTCGCGGTCATCAAGACGGACGGCGAGCGGGTCACTTGGCGCGGTCCGTCGGCCACTTACGCCTACGTTCCGGCGCTTCGCGAGCGCCTTCGCGGGCTGCTCGGCCGCAAGCCGAACGGCGGTGCCGAGTCCGTCGTCGCCGACATGACCGACGCACATGCGGAGGCCGTGACCTCCTTCGCGGCGGCCGCCGGGATCGATCTTTTCGAGACCGACCTGATCGGCTTTCACGGCCACACGGTGTTCCACGATCCCGCCGCCGGCGTCACCTGCCAGATCGGCGATGGGGCGAGGCTCGCCAACAGGCTCGGCCGGCCGGTCGTCTGCGATTTCCGGAGCGACGACGTGGCGGCGGGCGGCGAGGGTGCGCCGCTGGCGCCGCTCTATCACGCCGCGCTCGCCAGCCCCATCGAACCGCCGGTCTGCGTGCTCAACCTGGGTGGTGTCGGTAACGTCACCTGGATCAGCCCGGACGGCGCCGTCATCGCCTTCGACACCGGCCCCGGTAATGCGCTCATCGACGACTGGATGCGGCGTCGCACCGGCCACGCCATGGATGCGGAAGGACGCGCCGCGCACGACGGCCGCGTCGACGACGCCGTCCTGGCAACGCTGTTGGACAATCCCTATTTCGCGCGCGCCTACCCGAAATCCTTGGATCGCGATCAGTTCGACGCGTCGCCGGTGGAGTCTCTCTCCATCGAAGACGGCGCGGCGACGCTGACGGCCTTCACGGCGGAAGCGGTGGCGCGGGCGGCGGCGCTGTTGCCGGCCCGGCCGCTCCGCTGGCTGGTGACGGGCGGCGGACGGCACAATCCGGCCGTCATGGGCGCGCTCAGGGCATGCCTCGACGCGCCGGTGGAACCGGTGGAAGCCGTCGGCTGGCGCGGCGATGCGCTGGAAGCGCAGGCGTTCGCCTTCCTCGCCGTCAGGTCGTTCTACGGATTGCCGCTGTCGATGCCGTCGACGACGGGGGTGCCGGCGCCGCAGACCGGCGGCCGGCTGTTCATGCCCCTTTAGGAATCGCTCTTCGACATCTGCTCCTGCAGATAGTTCTGGATGCCGGTCTTCTCGATCAGGCCCTGCTGGGTTTCCAGCCAGTCGATGTGCTCTTCCGTGTTTTCCAGGATGTCCTCGAAGATTTCGCGCGTGACGAAGTCGTGCGCCGCCTCGCAGACCTGGATCGCCGTCTTCAGGCAGCCCTGATTGTCGACCTCGACCGAGAGGTCGCACTTGAACATTTCCGGCACGTCCTCACCGATTTTCAGCTTGCCGAGATCCTGCAGGTTCGGATGCCCGTCCAGCATCAGAAGGCGCTCGATGATTTTGTCGGCGTGCTTCATCTCGCCGATGGATTCCTCGTAGACCTTGTGGGCGAGGCGCTTGAGGCCCCAGTTCTTCAGCATGCGGGCGTGCAGGAAATACTGGTTGATGGCCGTCAGCTCGTTCTTGAGGATCAGATTGAGCTGCTGAATGACTTTGCGGTCGCCCTTCATGTGTCGGTCCTTTCGTTGCCGGTCTTCCCGCCGATGGCGGGACGCTGTTGCCTCGCACTTTAGCGCCAATCCAGGAGAACGCTAGTTAGTATTGACAATGACTTGCAATTGCGATGACAATCATTCTCACTTTCGAACGATAACTCGCGGGTTCGCACATGTTCGTCTGCAATTGCAACGGGATCACCGAGAAGCAGGTCCACTCGGCCATCGCGTCGGGGGCGTCCGATTGGGAAGACGTGCATGAACATCACGGGCACGAGCCGTGCTGCGGCAAGTGTGAAGGCGACATCTGCGAGGCCATTCAGCGCATGCGCGCGGCCCTCGCCGCCGCCATCGAGTTTCCGCGCCTGGCGGAGGCGTCCTGACATGTTTCTCTGGCGGGCGCTATCCGGAAAGAATCTCGTCGCCGCGATGAACGCGATGAAGAAGACCGAGCCGGCGAAACCGCTCGGCAAGCCGGGCGCATCGGCCGCGTCGCGTCCGGCGGCGCCAAAGACCGTCGCCGTCGCGAAATAGCCTTTCAGTATTTTTCCGTGTTTTGGCGGCCGCCGGTCGGCGGCGCCTAACGGCTCGCCCTTAGTCGGCGGGCGTCAGGCACTTGTCGAGATAGGCGTCGACGTGCTTTTCGACGGCGTCGATCTTGTTCGTGAAGAAGTGATCGCCGCCCTTCACCACGTTGTAGGCGATGGAGATGTTCTTCTGCTTGCCGAGCTTGTCGGCGAGCTTGGCGACCGATTCCTCGGGAATGATATCGTCCTGGTCGCCGTGGATCAGCAGGCCCGACGCCGGGCAGGGCGCCAGGAAGGTGAAATCGTGCACGCTGGCGAGCGGCGCCACGGAAATGAAGCCGTCGATTTCCGGGCGGCGCATCATCAACTGCATGCCGATCCAGGCGCCGAACGAGAAGCCGGCGATCCAGCAACTGGTGGCGTTCGGATTGTAGCCTTGCATCCAATCGAGGGCCGAGGCGGCGTCGCTGAGTTCCCCTTGGCCGTTGTCGAACACGCCCTGCGACCGGCCGACGCCCCGGAAATTGAAACGCAGCACCGAGAATCCACGGCGCGCGAAGCAATGGTACATGGAATAGACGACGCGGTTGTTCATGGTGCCGCCGTGCTGCGGATGCGGATGCAGCACCAGCGCCAGGGGCGCGTCGGCCCGCTTGGAATGGTGATAGCGGCCTTCGATCCGGCCTTCCGGACCGTTGAAAATGACTTCGGGCATACGTCTCCGCCTCTCTAAATCTTAAGAAACGACTATCTCGACTGCCGTGCTCGGACAATATGGGGGTGGATCGGCGAAGTTCCCCTAGTTTCCTTGCAGGAATTCTTGATCAATCTTGTCGGGTTTCCTATATTCTCGCCAACAAGCCGTCCAAGGGTGCGACTTCGGTCCGCCACGGGCGGCTCCCGAGGCGCAAGAAAGATATAGATGAAACAATGGTTTTCAAGCGTTTAAAGGCGGATTTGGCGGCCTTCATGGAACGCGACCCGGCGGCCCGCTCGGGCTGGGAAGTCGCGATCCTGTACCAGGGCTTTCATGCCATCGTCTTCTATCGGTTCGCGCACCTCCTGTGGGAGGCGGGCTTCAAGTTCCTCGGCCGGTTCGTGTCGCAATTGGGTCGCTGGCTGACCGGTATCGAAATTCATCCGGGCGCCCGCATCGGCTGCTGCTTCGTGATCGACCACGGCACCGGCGTCGTCATCGGCGAAACCGCCGAGATCGGCGACAACGTCACCCTCTATCACGACGTGACGCTGGGCGGCGTTGCGCCCTCCGTCGATTCGGCGGCGCAGGTCGGCCTGAAGCGTCACCCGACGCTCGGCGACGGCGTCATCGTCGGCTCCGGGGCGCAAATTCTCGGCCCCATCACGGTCGGCGAGGATGCGCGGGTCGGCGCCAATGCCGTCGTCACCTCCGACATTCCGGCGGGCGTCACGGCGGTCGGCATTCCGGCCCGTGTCGTCATGCCGAAGGACAAGAATAAGTCGAAGGAATTCCGCGCTTACGCGACGACGCCGGAAGGCGTGCCGGATCCGATGCAACAGGTCATCGAGACCATGCGTGCGCAGATCGCGGAATTGAAGGACCGGTTGACGGAACTGGAGGCGGAGCGCGACGAGCTGCGTGCCGCCAATCCGGACGCGGCCCGCAAGGATTCGGCCGCTTAAGCGCCGGCAAGTAATGGTTGGAGGAGACGGAACGTGAAACTGAGCACCAAGGGACGTTACGCCGTTATGGCGATGGTCGATCTGGCCACACACTCGGAAGGGAAGCCGGTATCTCTCGCCGATGTCGCGGAGCGTCAGGAAATCTCGCTCTCGTATCTCGAGCAATTGTTCGGACGGCTGCGCAAGAGCGGCATCGTCAAGAGCGTGCGCGGCCCCGGCGGCGGCTACCTGCTGGCCCGCCCGGCGGCGGACACCCGCGTCGCCGACGTCATTCTCGCGGTCGACGAACCGATCAAGGCGACCCGCTGTACGCCCGGCAGCCCGTCCGGCTGTCATGGCCGCCAACAGCGTTGCCTGACGCACGATCTCTGGGAAGAGCTCGGCAATCAGATCTATCTGTTCCTGAGTTCCGTTTCCCTCGCCGACGTGGTTGACCGCCGGGTGCTCGGCACCAGCGGGCTGCTCTATCGGCGCGAACACGACGAACGGGCCGCCGTGGTCCGCTGATCCGGCGGATCTCATTCCCTGCTGCGGGACCGACAGATGACGACGATCTATCTCGACCATAACGCGACGACGCCGCTCGATGACGGCGCGCGCGCCGCCATGTCGGCGGCGATGGACGTGCTCGGCAATCCGTCGTCCGTGCACGGCGCCGGCCGCGCCGCCCGCCGTATCGTCGAGGATGCGCGGGAAGGCGTCGCCGCATTGGTCGGCGTCGACCCGGCACGCGTGATCTTCACGGGCGGCGGCACCGAAGCGAATAACCTGGCGCTCCGCGGCACGGCGGCGACGCGCGTGCTGGCGAGCGCCGTCGAGCATCCTTCGGTTCTGAAGGCGCGCGACGATATCGATATCGTGCCGGTCGACGAAAACGGCGTGCTCGATCTCGCGGCCCTCGAGCGCATGCTCGGCGCGGACGGTGCCGATGCCCTCGTTTCGGTCATGGCGGCGAACAACGAGACCGGCGTCCTGCAACCCATCGCCGCCGTCGCCGAGATCGTCCGCAAGGCGGGCGCGCGGCTGCACGTGGATGCGGTCCAGGCGGCCGGCAAGATGCCGCTCGACGGATTTAGCGGCGCCGACATGCTGACGCTCAGCGCCCATAAGTTCGGCGGGCCGGCCGGCGTCGGCGCATTGATCGTCGTCGACGGTTTGCCGCTCCAGCCCATCGTCCGGGGCGGCGGTCAGGAACGGCGCCGCCGCGCCGGCACGGAAAACGTCGTCGGCATCGCCGGCATGGGCGCGGCCGCTTCTCGGGCCCGCGCCCACGCCGAAACCTTCGCGGATTTCGCGGCCAACCGCGACATGCTGGAGCGGGACTTGATTGCCGCCGGCGGCATGGTCTATGGCCAGGGCGCGCCACGCCTCGCCAATACGTTGACCGTCGGCATGCCCGGCGTTTCAGCGGAAACGCAGGTAATGGCGTTCGATCTCGCCGGCATCGCCGTCAGCGCCGGCTCGGCGTGCTCGTCCGGCAAGGTCGAGCCGAGCCACGTGCTGCTGGCGATGGGGATCGACGGGGCGGAAGCCGCCCAGGCGATCCGCGTCAGCTTCGGACAGGGCAACACCATGGACGACGCCAGGCGGTTCCTGCGCGTCTGGAACGACATTCGCGGCCGCGCCGGCTCATCGGCGGCGGCCTGAACACGGACAGAGAGCCCCGAGCAAGGGCCGATACTAGATAGGGGAAAGACCGAATGGCAGTCACAGCGGAAACCGCGGAACGCGTCAAGAGTATCTCTGGCGACAAGTACAAATACGGTTTCGTCACCGATATCGAGTCCGACAAGGCGCCGAAGGGCCTCAGCGAGGACATCGTCCGCTTCATCTCGGCCAAGAAGAACGAGCCGGAATGGCTGCTGGAATGGCGGCTCAAGGCCTACCGGCAATGGCTGACGATGCCTGAGCCGGAATGGGCGAAGGTGGACTTCCCGGCCATCGACTATCAGGACGTCTATTACTACTCGGCGCCGAAATCCATGAAGAACGGGCCGAAGAGCCTGGACGAGGTCGATCCCGACCTGCTCGCCACCTACGAGAAGCTCGGCATTCCGCTCCGCGAACAGGAAATGCTGGCCGGCGTCGCCGTCGACGCTGTGTTCGACAGCGTCTCCGTCGCCACCACGTTCAAGAAGAAGCTGGAAGACGTCGGCGTCATCTTCTGTCCGATCTCGGAAGCCCTCGAACGCTGCCCCGATCTGGTGCGGAAGTATCTCGGCACCGTGGTGCCGGCCGGCGACAACAAGCACGCCTGCCTCAACTCGGCGGTATTCACGGACGGCTCGTTCGTCTACGTGCCGCCGGGAGTGCGCTGCCCGATGGAACTGTCGACGTATTTCCGTATCAACGAGAAGAACACCGGCCAGTTCGAGCGCACCCTGATCGTCGTCGACAAGGGTGCCTACGTTTCCTACCTCGAAGGCTGCACGGCGCCGATGCGCGACGAGAACCAGCTGCACGCCGCCGTGGTCGAGCTGATCGCCCTCGACGACGCCGAGATCAAGTACTCGACGGTGCAAAACTGGTATCCGGGCGACGAGAACGGCAAGGGCGGTATCTACAACTTCGTCACCAAGCGCGGCGCCTGCCGCGGCCGCAATTCGAAGATTTCCTGGACGCAGGTGGAGACCGGCTCCGCCATCACCTGGAAGTATCCGAGCTGCATCCTGCAGGGAGACAACTCGGTCGGCGAATTCTATTCCATCGCCATCACCAACAACCGCCAGCAGGCCGACACCGGCACCAAGATGATCCATCTCGGCCGCAATACGCGGTCGCGCATCATCTCCAAGGGCATCTCCGCCGGCCACGCCGATCAGACGTACCGCGGCCTGGTGAAGATTTCGCCGAAGGCGGACGGCGCGCGCAACTATACGCAGTGCGATTCGCTCCTGATCGGCGACAAGTGCGGCGCGCACACGGTCCCGTACATCGAAAGCCGCAACAAGTCGGCGGTGGTCGAGCACGAAGCGACGACGTCGAGCATTTCGGAAGATCAGCTTTTCTATCTCCGCCAGCGCGGCATCCCGGAAGAAGCGGCGGTGGCGCTCGTGGTCAACGGTTTCTGCCGCGAGGTGTTGCAGCAGCTGCCGATGGAATTCGCCGTCGAGGCACAGAAGCTCGTCGGCATCAGTCTTGAAGGAAGCGTCGGCTGAGCCGGCCCGATAAGGAAGAAAAAGAATGTTGGAAATCAAGGATCTGCACGTCAGCGTCGATGGCAAGGAAATCCTCAAGGGATTGAGCCTGTCCGTCGACAAGGGTAAGACGCACGCCATCATGGGGCCGAACGGGTCGGGCAAGTCGACGCTTTCGTATGTGCTCGCCGGCCGGGACGGCTACGAGATCACTGGCGGGCGCATCGTCTTCGAGGGCGAGGACCTGACGGAAATGGATCCCGAGGAGCGGGCCGCCAAGGGCGTGTTCCTGGCGTTTCAGTATCCGGTCGAAATTCCCGGCGTGCCGAACTCGACGTTCCTCAAGGAAGCGGTCAACGCCATCCGCCGCTTCCGGGGCGAAGAGGAAATGGACGCCATCAAGGTCATGAAGATGCTGCGCGAGAAAACCAAGGCGCTGGGCATGTCGGACGAGATGCTTAAGCGCGCCGTCAACGTCGGCTTCTCCGGCGGCGAGAAGAAGCGGAACGAGGTTCTGCAGATGGCCGTCCTGGAACCGAAGCTCGCCATCCTCGACGAGACCGATTCCGGCCTCGACATCGACGCGCTGAAGATCGTCGCCGACGGCGTCAACCGTCTCCGCTCGCCGGAGCGTTCCGCGCTCGTCATCACGCACTATCAGCGTCTGCTCGACTACATCGTGCCGGACAAGGTGCACGTGCTTGCCAAGGGCCGCATCCAGGTGACGGGCGGCAAGGAGCTGGCGCTCGAGCTCGAGAAGAAGGGTTACGCCGAATTCGTCGAGGAGGCGGCCTGATGACGTCGGCACTATCGTTCCTGCAAGACCCGGCCATCGACGGCCGGGCGCTGCCGGGGGCCGGGCTCGGATGGATGGACGCGCGCCGTCGCGCCGGTCTCGCTGAGTTCGAGCGGCTCGGCTTGCCGACGCAGCGTCTGGAAAGCTGGAAGTACACCAAGCTCCGTCCGCTCATGGACACGCTCTACGGTACGGCCGGGACGGCCGCCGCGCCCGCCGTCGGCCCGGTGCCGAGCGTCGCGGGCGGCGAAGGTCCGCGCGCGGTTTTCGTCAATGGCCGGCTCGACAAGGGGCTCAGCCGTTTCGCCGGGCTGCCGGACGGTGTCCGGTTCGGTCCGCTGGAAGCGGCGTTGGCCGACGATGCGGCCTGGGTCGAGGCCCGTCTCGGCGCCGTCGCCGGGGACGCCGAGCAGGCGATGCTGGCGCTCAACACCGCCATGATGGATTCCGGCTTCGTGCTGCACGTGCCGAAGGGCGTCGAAGTGGCTCGTCCGATCGAGGTCGTCTATCTCAGCGGCATGACGGACACACCGTCGGCGTATTTTCCGCGCAACCTGATCGTCCTCGAGGAAAATTCCCGGGCCGTATTGGTCAAGCATCACACGGGCGGCGGTGTCGGCGCCTATTTCGCGAACGCCGTGACCGAGATCGACGTCGGCGCCGGCGCGAGCCTCAAGCACTACAAGGTGCAGGCGGAAACCCTTTACGCGACGCATATCTCGACCCTGCACGCCCGCGTCGGCCGCGCCGCCACGTTCGAAAGCTTCTGCCTCTCCGTCGGCGGATTGCTGTCGCGGACCGAAGCGACCGTGCGCCTCGTCGGGGAAGGCGCCGAGGCGAGCGTCAATGGCGCCTATCTCATGCGCGGTTCCGAGCACTGCGACAACACGACGCTGGTCGACATGGCGGTGCCGCACACGACGTGCCGGGAGACATTCAAGGGCGTACTCGACGACGAGTCCCGCGCCGTGTTCCAGGGCAAGATCATCGTCCGCGAGGGCGCGCAGAAGGCGGACGGCAGGCAACTGTCGAAGACGTTGCTGCTTTCCAACATGGCTGAGATCGACGCCAAGCCGGAGCTGGAAATCTACGCCGACGACGTGCAGTGCGCGCACGGCGCCACCAGCGGCCAGTTGGACGAGACGTCGCTGTTCTATCTCCGCTCGCGCGGCATTCCGGAGGCGCTCGCCCGCAACATGCTGGTGCAGTCGTTCCTGGGCGACGCGCTCGACACCATCAGCGAGGACGCCGTGCGCGACGCCTTCGCCGAGCACATCCGGCACTGGCTGCCGGCGCATTGCTACCTGGCCGGGTAGTGGACGGAACAATGAGCGCCGCCAATCAGGCCCTGTCCGGCGATAACTCGACGGCCGCCTACGACGTCGAGTTGGTCCGCAAGGACTTCCCGATCCTGGTCGAGAAGGTCTGGGACCGTCCGCTCGTCTATCTGGACAACGGCGCCAGCGCCCAGAAGCCGCGCCAGGTCATCGACGCCATGACGGGCGCCATGGGGCACTGCTACGCCAACGTGCACCGCGGCAACCACCGCATGAGCCAGTTGGCGACCACGGCCTTCGAGGAGGCGCGGGAAAAGGTCGCGCGCTTCATCAACGCGTCCACGTCCGACGAGATCGTCTTCACGCGCGGCGGCACGGAATCCATCAATCTGGTCGCCGCCACCTACGGCCGGAAGTACCTGAAGGCCGGTGACGAGATCATCGTCACGGTGATGGAACACCACGCCAACATCGTTCCCTGGCAGTTGCTTCGGGAGGAGAAGGGCATCGTCCTCAAGGTGGCGCCGATCGACGACAACGGCGAATTCCTGATCGACGAATTCAAGAAGCTGTTGAGCCCGCGCACCAAGCTCGTCTCCGTGCCGCACATCTCGAACGTGCTCGGCACCATCGTCCCGGTCGCCGACGTGATCCGCCTCGCGCACGAGGCCGGCGCCAAGGTGCTGATCGACGGCTGCCAGTCGGTGCCGCATTTGGCCGTCGACGTGCGGACGCTCGGCGCCGATTTCTATGTCTTTTCCAGCCATAAGCTGTACGGGCCGACCGGCATCGGCGTCTTGTGGGGGCCGCTCGATCTCCTGAACACCATGCCGCCCTACCAGGGCGGCGGCGAGATGATCGACCGCGTCACCTTCGAGAAGACGACCTTCAAGGAGGCGCCGCACCGCTTCGAGGCCGGCACGCCGGCGATCATCGAGGCCGTCGGTTTCGGCGCCGCCGTCGATTACGTGACCGGCCTCGGTCTCGACAATATCGCCGCGCACGAGGATGGATTGCTGCAGTACGCCACCGAGCGGATGCGCGGCATCGAGGGGCTCCGCATCATCGGCAACGCCCGTGAGAAGGCGTCGATCATCTCGTTCGACATGGCGGAAGCGCATGTCAGCGACATCGGCATGATCGTGGATCGGGCCGGCGTCGCCGTCCGCGTCGGCCATCACTGCGCGCAGCCGCTGATGGACCGCTTCTGCATTCCCGGCACGGCGCGGGCGTCGTTCGGTCTCTACAACACGCGCGCCGAGGTGGATGCCCTCGTCGACGCCATCATGACGGTCAAGGAGATGTTCGCCTGATGTTCGGTCTGTTCAAGAAAAGCAAGCCGGCGACGCCGGCCGTGTCGACGCCCGAACCGGTCGAGGCGCCGCAGCCGGAAGCCGCTCAGCCGCTGTCGGGCACCGAACCGGCGCCGGGTGAATTCAAGGCGCCGCACGCCTGGGGTCACATGGAGGTCGATCCGAGCGAGGAATTCAAGGCGACCGCCGGCGAGGCGCTGGCCCCCGGTACGCCGGTGGCCGGCGAGGAGGCCGTGATCGAGGCATTGCGCACCGTCTACGACCCTGAAATTCCGGTGAACATCTACGATCTCGGCCTGATCTACGAAACCGATATCGCGCCGGCGGGCGACATCGCGATCAAGATGTCGCTGACGGCGCCCGGCTGTCCGGTCGCCGGCGAGATGCCGGGTATGGTCGCGGAGGCCGTCTCCAAGGTGGACGGCGTCGGCGTCGTCGAGGTGACGCTGGTCTGGGAACCGACCTGGACGCCGGAGCGCATGAGCGAGGATGCCAAGCTCGCGCTCGGTATGGATTGAACATCGCCGCCATCGTCGCTAAATCTATAATTGAACATTGCCGGAGTTTTCACGATGAACAGCGCACCGAACGGTTTGATTTCCCTGACCGACGCCGCGGCGGCACGTGTCCGTCAATTGCTGTCCGAAAGCACCGAGCCGGCCGTCGGCCTTCGCGTCGGTGTTTCGACCAAGGGGTGCTCGGGCCTGTCCTACGTCTTTGAATTCGCCGGGGAAAAGCGTCCCTACGAGGAAGAGGTCGAGAAGGACGGGGCGCGCATCTTCATCGACCCGATGGCGACCATGTTCCTGGTCGGGGCCGAAATGGACTACGAGGAAAGCAAGCTCCGCTCCGGTTTCACCTTCAAGAATCCGAACGAGAAAAGCCGCTGCGGTTGCGGCGAGAGTTTCTCGGTCTGATCCGGCCGCCGTCAACGATCCGCGCCGGCATCCGTCCGTGACCACATTCAAAATGACGTTCGTCGAGGCCGACGGCAGCCGCAAGGATGTCGACGCGCCGGAAGGTCTGTCCGTCCTGGAAATCGCACACCGTAACCTGATCGACCTCGAAGGCGCGTGCGAGGGGTCCATGGCGTGTTCGACCTGCCACGTGGTGGTGGAGCCCGAATGGTACGAAAAGCTTCCCGCTGCCTCGGAAGAGGAAGAGGACCTGCTCGACCTCGCCTTCGGGCTGAAGCGCACGTCGCGCCTCGGCTGCCAGATCAGGATCACGAAGGATCTGGACGGACTGGTCGTTCACGTCCCGTCCGAACACCGCAACATGATGGGCTGAATGACGGAAGTCGTCCGCCTCAGCCCGGCGGGAACTGATTTCTGCTCTCGTAGACCGGCAGCACCGCCGTCAGCATCTGCCGGCGGGGGTCGTCGCCGTCACTGAAGATGCGGCCGCCGTGTGCCTCGAAGATGCCGCGCGCCAGCGCCAGCGCCTCGATCAGGGGGCCGCGCTTCGGCACGCTCAATGTCGCCCGGCCGGGGCCGTTGCTGAGCGCGACCGGCACGGTCAGGCGCAGGATCAATCCGGCTTTCGGATCCGACGTCGTCGAGACGTCGATGGTCTGCGTCGGATCGGCGGCACGGATGGCGACTTCCAGCATCTTGCGGACGGCCTGAGCCAGGCGGTCAACGTCGCCGATGGTTTCGCGGGCCGCCGCGCCCCACTGCCGGCGCAGGGTAACGTCGCGCCGGTTGGCCAGCGGCGCGGTGGCGCGGCAGGCGCTGTCGACGACGTTTTCGAAGTCGACGCTGCGGAGCTCGCCGAGAGGAATTCGATGGTTCCTTTCGGCCAACGTCGAATCGACGTGCTCGTTGAGGGATTCCAGAAGCGCCTGGGCGGCGCGGCGGATGTCGCGGGCGTACTCGGCGTAGCCGGCCGGATGCACCGGGCCGAGGCTCTGATCGGCGATCATCTCGGCGAAGCCGACGATCGCGGTGAGCGGTGTGCGCAATTCGTGGCTCAGGCGGTTGAGTAGACCGATCAGCGGATCGGCCTGCGCCGTCGACGGCACGCCCGGCCAATTGTTGTCGGCGCTCAGGCCGGTCGGCTGCGTGATGCGGCTGGCCGTGCTGACGACGAAGCTCTCGAGGATGTCCGTGACGGCGTCGGAAAGCTCCAGACGGCGCCGGCGTCCGTCCGACGCGTCCTTGGCCTTGCTGATGGCGCCGCGCAATTCCAACTCGCCGATACCTGTGATGGCGGTTCCCTTGGAAATTCCCGTGGAGACATAAATGTCCGTGACGTTGGGCGTCGTGCCTTCGAGATAGCATTGCATGAGATAGAACAGGATATCCCACGTCGAACGGTTCACGCCTTCCGGCCGTTCGCTGATTTTCAGGAATTCGGACAGCCGGCTCGCGATGTCGCGGTGTCTGTAAAGTTCGTACCTAAGGATGTGCTCGATCGCGCGGCGGCGTTCGGCGGGGTCCAGTTGGGACGGCCTGTGCCCGGGGCGTTGCGATTTAGCTTCATTCGAAATAGGGATGCGAGTCACTGCCCTGTTCCATCTTCAAGGGATCGATGACTCCGCTATTTAAACCTAATTTTCAGATATGTCTAACAATTAAACCTATTGATTTTCGTCTCCCCGGAGACCGAGAAAATGCATCCAGCCGACAACCGCGCCTTTGAAGCGGGGCAGCAAATACGCCATGCCGCCGACCGCCACCGGCAACCAAATCGCCAAGTGCACGGCGATACTCGGCGCCAACCAACGCTCCAATATCAGCACACCCGGGACCACGATATGGCCGACGGCGACCATCGTCAGATAGGGCGGGAAATCGTCGGCGCGGATGTCGCCGAGCGGCAAGCCGCAAGCGGCACACTCGTTCGAAAGCCGCAGATATCCTTGGAAAAGCGCTGCCTCTCCGCAGCGGGGGCAGGTGCGGTGCCAGCCGCGCCAAAGCGCCGTGAGGAAAGGTGTTTGGGTCTCAGCCTGGGTCATGCGCCCATAAATCACGTGGCCGCGTCACGGTAAAGCCTTCTGGCGGCAAACCGCCGTGCCAGGGTATCCTCTCGACATTCTGGACCAGACCCGGCCGGACCGGACCCGGCCGGACCAGACCCGAAACAGGAGAAGCCGGTTGCCTTACGTTCCGCCCGCCGACGCGATGGCCGTCCTATTCTACCTGATCGGTTGGTTGGGCTACTCACTCTACGTCGAAAAGATCGCATTCAATCGCCGGCATATCGCCGTCATCATGAACGACTACCGGTTGCGCTGGATGGAGCGGATGCTCGAACGCGACAACAGGATGGCGGACGTGAACATCGTCGTTTCGTTCATCCGAACCGCCATGCTGTTCGTCTCCACGTCGATCCTGGTTCTCGCCGGTTGCATCGCCGTCCTCGGTCAGATGGAAAGCCTGTATCTGGTCGTCGCCAAGCTGTCGTTCGCCAGGCCGGCGTTGCCGGAATTGATGGAATTGCAGGTATTCGGTCTCGCCTGCATCTTCGTCTACGCCTTCTTCAAGTTCCTGTGGTGCATCCGCCAGTTCAACAACGTCCTCATTCTGATCGGCGCGGCGCCGCATCCGGGTCAATGCGACGACACCCTGAAAAGCCAGTACCCGGTGCAGGTCGCGCGCGTGATCGGCCGCGCCATGGGGAACTTCAACCGTGGCTCCCGGGCCTATTATTTCGGTCTCGGTCTGCTGCCGTGGTTCGTGCATCCTTGGCTGCTGGCGGCATCGACGGTATTGGTGATTCTGGTGCTCTACCGCCGCGATTTCCGCTCCGTCACTTTGCAAGCGCTGGAAGATTTGCGGGCGCACCACTGAGGGCGTCGCTTGTGCCGCCGCGCCAAGAGCCTATATTCCGCCCATGAATTCACTCGGGATCGACAAGGCGCCCAAGGACACCCGCATCGTCGTCGCCATGTCCGGCGGCGTCGACAGTTCGACCGCGGCCGCGCTCATGGTCGAGGCCGGCTACGATGTCGTCGGTGTGACGCTGCAACTCTACGATCATGGCGCCGCCGTGGCCCGGAAGGGGGCGTGCTGCGCCGGCCAGGATATCTATGACGCCAAGCGCGTCGCCGACCGGCTTTCGATCCCGCACTACGTCCTCGACTACGAGAGCCGCTTCCGCGAACAGGTGATTGACGATTTCGCGGACAGCTATCTGCGCGGCGAGACGCCGATCCCGTGCGTGACGTGCAATCAGACCGTGAAGTTCCGCGATCTGCTCGGCACGGCGCGCGACCTCGGCGCCGAGGCGCTGATCACCGGCCATTACGTCAGGCGCACCGTCGGCGCGGCCGGCGCGGAACTTCGCCGGGGCATCGACCCGCAGAAGGATCAGAGCTACTTCCTGTTCGCGACGACGCCGGCGCAGCTCGACTATCTCAGATTTCCCTTGGGCGGCATGTCCAAGGCCGAGACGCGCGGACACGCCCTTCGCTTCGATCTGCCGGTCGCCGAAAAGCCGGAAAGCCAGGATATCTGCTTCGTGCCGGACGGCGCCTATGCGCGGGTCGTCGAGCGGTTGAGGCCGGGCGCGGTCGATGCCGGCGAAATCGTCGATCTCGACGGCGCCGTGCTCGGCGATCACGACGGCATCATCAATTTCACGGTCGGCCAGCGCCGCGGCCTCGGCGTCGCCGCCGGCGAGCCGTTGTACGTCGTCCGCATCGAGCCCGATACGCGGCGCGTCGTCGTCGGCCCGAAGGAAGCGTTGCTCTGCCCGGAAATCCGGATCCGCGATCTCAACTGGCTCGAAGTCCTGCCGCTCAGTGACTTGCCGCGGCCGGTCACGGTCAAGGTCCGTTCGACCACCGCGCCGGCCGCCGCCGCCATCGTTGCCGGCGAAGGGGCCGCGCGGGTGATCTTCGAGGAGGCGCAGGCAGGCGTGGCCCCCGGTCAGGCCTGTGTGGTCTATGACGGCGACCGCGTCCTCGGCGGCGGCTGGATCGAACGCTATTAGGTCGGTCAGGCCGGCGTGACGGCCTCAACGGCGTCGCCGAGCGACGTCAATTTTTCCTCAGCCTCCCTGGCCGCCTGCTGGCGAGCCCACATGTCGGCATAGACACCGTCCGCCGCCAGAAGGGCGGTGTGCGTGCCACGCTCGACGATGCGGCCCTCCTTGAGGACGACGATCTCGTCGGCGTCGACGACGGTCGACAGCCGGTGCGCGATGGTGAGGGTGGTGCGGTTTTCCGACACGTCGCGGAACGCTTTCAGAATGTCCTGCTCGGTCTGGCTGTCCAAGGCCGAGGTCGCCTCGTCGAAGACGAGGATGCGCGGGTTCTTGAGGATGGTCCTGGCGATGGCGACGCGCTGCTTCTCGCCGCCCGACAGTTTCAGGCCCCGCTCGCCGACCTTCGACTGATAGCCGTCCGGCAGGCTCATCACGAAGTCATGAATGTGCGCGGCACGGGCAGCGGCCTCGATCTCGGCCGGACTGGCGCCGGGCCGGCCGTAGGCGATGTTGTAGAAGATGGTGTCGTTGAACAGCACCGTGTCCTGCGGAACGATGCCGATGGCGGCGCGGACGCTCGCCTGCGTCACGGCCCGGATGTCCTGGCCGTCGATCAGCACCCGGCCCGACGTGGTGTCGTAGAAGCGGAACAGCAGCCGCGAGATGGTCGATTTCCCGGAACCGCTCGGGCCGACGATGGCGAGCTTGCGGCCGGCCGGCACGTCGAAGGAGACGCCGTCGAGGACGGTGCGGCGCGGGTCGTAGGCGAAGGTCACGTCTTCGAAGTGGATATCGCCCCGCGCGACGTGGAGCTCCGGCGCGTCCGGCGCGTCGGCGATGTCGGGGTTTTCCCGCAGCAGGCGGAACATCTCCTCCATGTCGGCGAGGGAGCGGCGGATTTCGCGATAGACGAAGCCGAGGAAATTCAGCGGCAGGAAAATCTGAATCATGTAGGAATTGACGAGTACGAAGTCGCCGACGGTCATGCGGCCCTCGGCGACGCCGTAGGCGGCCATGATCATGGCGGCGGAGACGCCGACGGCGATGATCGCGCCCTGGCCGACGTTCAGCAGCGCCAGCGACGTGTCGTTCTTGATCGCCGCCCCCTCGTAGGCGCGGAGCGCCGCTTCGAAACGGCGCGACTCATGGGCTTCGTTGCCGAAGTATTTGACGGTCTCGAAGTTCAACAGGCTGTCGATCGCCTTGGTGTTGGCGTCGCTGTCCATGTCGTTCATGACGCGGCGGAACGTCAGCCGCCATTCCGTGATGCGGGTCGTCCAGAGCACGTAGACGAGGAGGGTGACGGAGGTCAGCACCGCATAGAGCGGACCGTACAGACGCCACATGATGCCGCAGACGAGTGTTACTTCCAGGATCGTCGGCAGGATGTTGAACAGCATGAAGCGCAGCAGGAATTCGATGCCGGCGGTGCCTCGTTCGACGGCACGGCTGACGGCGCCGGTCTTGCGTTCGAGGTGGAAACGGAGCGACAGCCGGTGCAAATGCTCGAAGGTCCGGAGCCCGGCGACGCGGATGGCACGCTGCGCGACCCGGGTGAAAATGGCGTCGCGGAGCTCGCCGAAAGCCTGGGCGAGAATGCGCGCCACCCCATATGCGAGCAATAGCGCGATCGGCACCACGATGGCGAATGCGGCTCCTTGCTGAGCGGTCAGGTTGTCGACAGCTTCCTTGTAGAAAATAGGGACAATGACGTTGGTGCCCTTGGCGGCCACGAGGCAGGCAAGGGCGAAGACGACACGTGCCTTCAGACCTGTATGGCCGGCCGGCCACAGGTAGGGTGCCAGGGCGCGAAGCGTATTCCATTGATCGGAGGGGCCAGGAGAGGGCTTTCCGGTTTCTAAGGAGCGCATGATTGTCTCGCGTTGCGAACGGTGAGTGCTTTATATAGTGCTTACCGGTCGGTCTACCACGATACGACGCGAATGGTTTGCAACGGTTGAGATGGCGCCAATTTTCCTGATCAGTCAAATCCGCCTGGGAGCCTGAGTTCCTGTCCGGTTACGATTTCGAGACGCTCAAGGTTCTCGTCGCCGACGATAGCCGACCCATGCGGACCTTGATCCTCAGCTTTCTGAGCGGTTTCGGTATCCGCGACGTTTCCGAGGCGATCGACGCCAAGGAGGCGTTCGAGTTGTTCAAGGCGACGGATCCGGACATCGTCATCACCGATTGGCGGATGCCGCCGACCGACGGTCTCGATCTGGTGCGCCGGATCAGGACCGATCCGGAAAGCACCAACCCGTATCTGCCGATCATCATGCTGACCGGGTTCACGGAGCTGCATCGGGTCAAGCAGGCGCGCGATGCCGGCGTCACGGCGTTCCTCGCCAAACCGATCAGCGCCGCCGCCCTTTACAAGCGGCTGTGTTCCGTGGTGGACGACCGCCGCCCGTTTGTCCGCGTCGGGGATTTCTTCGGCCCGGACCGCCGGTCCAAGGGGCGCGGCGAGGATTTTCGCGGCATGGACCGCCGCAAGCACTGACAGGATTGAACGATGGCCGAACAAGCGAAAGTAATCCAGCCGCCGCGCCCGCTCCGTAACAAGGTCAAGCGGACCGGCGGGCCGAGCCCGGAACAGGCGATCATGCGGGCGCTCAACGCGGCCGAGGATCTCATCGAGAACTACCAGGGTTGGGCGGTCGACGATCTGACCAAGCTTTGGCAGGCGTTCGTCGACATGCCGGCCGCCAAGGAGGCGCCGAAGCGCGTCGCGAACATGTTCGAGATCGCGCACGGTATCCGCGGCGAGGGCGGGACGTTCGGCTTTCCGCTGATTTCGGCGGTCGCGGACTCGCTCTGCAAATTCCTCGAGGAACGCCGCGCCTTGACGGCTAGGCACCTCGAGGTGGTCAAGGTGCACATCCGGCCATGCGGGCGGTGTTCCGTCAGGAACTGAAGGGACCGCATCCGGCGCTCGAACGCGACATCCGGCAGCTGTTGGCGCTGTTGCGCGAACGGATGGCCTAGGAAGCGCCTGGGCGCCCCGGCGCGATCAATCCATGACGATGGTGAACGGCCCGTCGTTGACGAGGTGAACCTTCATCTCGGCGGCGAAGACGCCCCGCTCGACCGGGATTCCCGTCGCCGCCAGCGCATCGCAGAAATGTTCATAGAGGGCCTTGGCCCGCACCGGTTCCTCGGCGTTCGAGAACCCCGGCCGGTTGCCTTTCCGCCAATCGGCGGCGAGCGTGAACTGGCTGACGGCGAGGACGCCGCCGCCGACGTCGGCGACCGACAGGTTGGTCTTGCCGTCGGCGTCCGGAAACAGGCGCATCTTGGCGATCTTGCCGGCGAAGAATTCCGCGTCGGCTTCGCCGTCGCCCCGTTCGGCGCAGACGAGCACCATGAGGCCCCGTCCGATGGCGCCGACCGTCGCGCCGTCGATGTCGACGCGTGCTTCGGATACCCGCTGCACGACGGCTTTCATGCGGCGGCGAAAATCAGTAGTAGGCCGAGAGGCCGAGGCGGATGAACCGGTCCTGGCCGTCCTGCTCCTCGAATTCCTCGGAGCGATAGACCTGCATCAGGGTCATCCGGTAGGCGCCGTAACCGACCTCGGCGCCCATCTGGAATTCGTACACGAACGGCTTGGTGGTGACGTCCGAGGTGTCGGAATAGGTGTTGCCGTCGGTGAAGATGTTGAAGCCGATGGCGCGGTACTCGGCGCCGGCGAACAGGCTCCAAGTCCAGTAGTCGCCGTGCTTCGGGAAATTCTCACCGACCATCAGGTGGCGCATGCGGGGCGGGCCGCTGTCTTCCTTGAGCATGCGGCCGATGCGGAGCGTCGTGCCGGTGGATGCGTAAGTCGTCATGTTGCCGAGGGCGGCGCCGGCATACGGGAACAATTCGACGTTGAACCACTTGTCGGAACCGAACATCGTCCGCAGGCCCTTTTCATATTGGGCCAGGATCACCGGTTCGCTCTTGATCTCGCCACGCCAGGATCGCGTGCTCTTGCCGGCGGCGCTGTGCGCGACCCGGTGGATCACCTCAGCGCCCGACGCCGGGCCGACGAGGCCGACGCCGAGTTCCAGGAAATCGTTCTGCTGGAAGACGCCGTCGAAGGGCTTCGTCAGGTTGACGCGGCTGGTGAACAGCAGCGCCCCCGCATACGGACGCTCAGGATAGTTATTGTCGGCGCGGATCGAACTCTTGGCGTAGGCCGTCTGCTGCAAGCCGTAGGAAGCCTGCGCCCGCCATTGCGGGCCGGGCCAGTTGAACCAACCGCGGGCCTTCTTGAACCAGTCGGGATTTTCCGCGTCCGGCGTGTAGGAGGCGCGCCAGCCCCAGGTCAGATGCCCGGTGTCGCTGTTGCCCATGAAGCCGTCGAGCGGGCCACGGTCCTCGTTCTGCAATTCGAGCCGCCAGACGCCGCCCTTGCGGGTCGATTTGACCGTCTCGCCGGCGGGTGCCGCTTCCGTGACGCGGGTCTGCGTCGCGACCGGCGCCGCCACGGGTTTGCCTTGGCGCTGCGGCAGGGCGGAGCGGGGAAACGCGCCGTGCGCGGTCGCGGCCGAGGTCCGGGGAACGAACGTCTCGCCGGGGGCCGGGCGGACGGGGGCCGGTGCGGCCTGAACCGGAGCCTGCGGCGCCGCGCGCCGGGCGAACGGGGACGGTTGCGCCATCATGGCCCGGAAATCGTAGCCGGTGGCGATGGACGCCGCCTCGGCCCTGTCGCCGGCCACAAGCACGGCGACGCCGGCGGCCAGATAAAGGGCCGTCGACACTGGATTTTTCGGGCGTGTCGCCGCTTTGACGAACATGGTTGCGATTTCCCCGATCAGACTGCACTATCCGTACTCGACAACGTACTGAAAGTAAAAGGGTTTGAGTGTGTTGCGCGAAACGGGGACGGGACGTTCGAAAACCGGCGCGATCATGTGCGCCGTGGCGGCGCTGGCGGTTTTCATGGGCTCGTCCGGCTGGTCGCCGGCGTCGGCGCAAAACGTCGATCCGCGCTATGCCTACAACCGGGATTTTTCCCGGGTCAACCAGATCTTCATGAACGCCATCAACCAGCAGGCGCCCTCGTCGCCCTATATGGGTCAGCCGGCGCCGCAACCGGTGAGCCCGGCGGCGTGGCAGGCCCGTCCGACGGCGCGCCCCGGCGCGCCCCCGCCCCCTCCGCCGGCGGCGGCGCACGCCCCGGCGGCCCCCGAGGCGTAGACCGAACCCCGGAGCGGCACAAAAAAAGGCTGGGGCTGGATTTCCGAGCTTCGCGGCGGCGCGCTCTGGCATTCGGCGCCGATTTCCACCTCGACGCCCAAGGAACGCGGCGTCGACGCCAATCTGGAAGTGCTCTTCAACTCGCCGGAATTCATGAAGTACATTCTGAGCCCGCGGCCGCACGTCGGTCTCAGCGCCAACGTCACCGAGGACACGGACCAGATCTATACGGGCCTGACGTGGGAATGGAATCCGTTCTCCAAGTTCATCATCGATTTCAGCTTCGGCTTCTCGTTGCATAACGGCCATCTGCATAACGATGCGGGCGACGAAGGCCGGTTTCGTGAATTCGGCTGCCGTGTGCTGTTCCGTGAATCCCTCGAACTCGGCTATCGGTTCTACGACCGGCACCTTGTGTCGGTGATGTGGGACCACATCTCGCACGGCGGCATCTGCGACGACGAGAACGAGGGCATGGATAACCTCGGCATGCGCTACGGCTATATGTTCTGATACGCCGCGCCGCCGCCTATCCACTATCTCTTACGGAACGACGGCGACCCCGAACAGGGTCTCGTGGAAACGCATGATCAGCGCGCCGGCTACGGCGCCGATCAGGATCGCGAGGAGATCCCGCCAATAGGGCCGGCGCTCGGCCAAACGCACCTTGCCGCGCCGCCGTTCCGAGGCCGCGATCATCAGGGCGTACAGCACCAACCCACCGAACATGACGAGCGACGGCAGATCGCCGTTGTTGAGAACATGCACCGCCGCCCAGAGGCCGATGCCCCAGGCGACCGGGTGCGCGGTGGCGCGGTTCAGGTTCGATCCGGTGTACGCGGCGGCGATGACGATCAGGGCGATGGGGACGAATGTGTGCGCAAGCGGCCGGGCGAAGTTGGGAGCGTCCCAGAGGTGCGTCCGAGGCGCATCGGCATAGCCGATGGCGACGACCGCGACGGCGGCGAGCGAGGCCGCGCCGAACAGCGACTGATAGACCGCCATGCCCATCGTCTCGACCAGCCGGGCGCGGAGCCCCGGCGCGTAGGGGATCGCGTGGATGGCGAAAAAGAAGATCAGACCGAGGATGAGGATGGTCACGCTTGCGCTCCTTGCGGGGCGGCCGTCATTCCCACTCGATGGTGCCGGGCGGCTTCGACGTCACGTCGTAGACGACGCGGTTGATGCCCTTCACCTCGTTGACGATCCGGTTGGAGACGCGGCCGAGGAAGCCGTGATCGAACGGGAAGTAGTCCGCCGTCATGCCGTCGGTGGAGGTCACGGCGCGGAGCGCGCAGACGTAGTCGTAGGTGCGCGCGTCGCCCATGACGCCGACGGTCTGCACCGGCAGCAAAACGGCGAACGCCTGCCAGATGGTGTCGTAGAGACCGGCCTTGCGGATCTCGTCCAGATAGATCAGATCGGCTTTCCTGAGGATGTCGAGCTTGTCCGGCGTGATGGCGCCCGGCAGCCGGATGGCGAGGCCCGGTCCCGGGAACGGATGCCGGCCGACGAAGGCGTCGGGCAGGCCCAACTCGCGGCCCAAGGCCCGCACCTCGTCCTTGAAGAGTTCGCGGAGCGGCTCGACCAGCTTCATGTTCATGCGCTCGGGCAGGCCGCCGACGTTGTGGTGCGACTTGA
>JAYOFL010000033.1:0-40562 GCA_038117205.1 Rhodospirillales bacterium
CTGATCGACGCCGGCGCCGACTGCGTCAAGGTCGGCATCGGCCCCGGCACCATCTGCACGACGCGCATGGTCGCGGGCGTCGGCATGCCGCAGTTCTCGGCCATCATGTCCGCCGCCGAGGCGTGCCGTAAGGCCGACATTCCGTTCATCGCCGACGGCGGCATCAAGTTCTCCGGCGACATCGCGAAGGCCATGGCGGCCGGCGCCGAGTGCGTCATGATCGGCTCGCTGTTCGCCGGCACCGACGAGAGCCCGGGCGAGGTTCTCTTGTACCAGGGCCGCTCCTACAAGGCGTACCGCGGCATGGGATCCTTGGGCGCCATGGCGCGCGGCTCCGCCGACCGTTACTTCCAGCAGGAGGTTTCTGACAATCTCAAGCTGGTGCCGGAAGGGGTCGAGGGCCGGGTTCCCTACAAGGGGCCGATCGGCACCGTCATTCACCAGCTCGTCGGCGGTCTCCGCGCCGCCATGGGCTACACCGGTTCGAAGACGCTGGCCGATCTCCGCAAGAACGGCGAGTTCCGGCGCATCACCAACGCCGGTCTCCGCGAAAGCCACGTGCACGACATCACCATTACCCGCGAGGCGCCGAACTACCGCGCCGAAGGCTAGGACGGCCGCCGCCGATGACACCGGGCGCGCGGGCGCAGGCGGCCATCGAGTTGCTCGACGCCATCGCCGCCGAGGACCGGCCGGCGGATCAAATCCTCGACGACTATTTCCGGGCCCGGCGCTACGCCGGCTCCGGCGATCGCCGCGACGTGATGGAGCGGGTCTACGGCGTCATGCGCCGTCAGGCCAAACTCGACTGGTGGATCGAACGCACCGGCGCCGGTGACGAACCGTCGGTGCGTCATCGCGTCATCGCCGATCTGGTCCTGGAAGGGCGGCTGGCGCCGGACGCCATGGCGGCGGCGTTTTCCGGCGCCCGGCATTGCCCGTCGGCGCTCGACGCGGCGGAAAGCACCCTTGTCGATGCCCTCTACGGCCGTCCCCTCGTGCATCGCGACATGCCGGACAACGTGCGCCTCGAATATCCGGAATGGATGGACAGGTCCTTTCGGGCGCTCTGGGGAGGCCGGCTCGAGACGGAAATGTCGGCCCTCAATCAGCCGGCGCCGGTCGATCTTCGCGTCAACACGCTGAAGTCGACGCCGGAAGATGCCCTGGCGGCGTTGCACGCCGACTATATTCAGGCCGAACCGACGCCCTTGTCGCCGATCGGCATCCGCGTTGCCGGCAAGGTCAGGCTCGGCGGCACCCGGGCCTTCAAGGAAGGCATGGTCGAGGTGCAGGACGAGGGTTCGCAGTTGATCTCGCTCCTGGTCGGCGCCCGGCCCGGCATGTCGGTCGTCGATTTCTGCGCCGGCGCCGGCGGCAAGACGCTGGCGCTCGCCGCCTCGATGGCGGAAGGCGGGCGCATCCGGGGCCGCCTCGTCGCCTGTGACGTTTCCGACTATCGCCTCAAACGGATGGCGCCTCGGCTCAGGCGGGCCGGCGCCGTCGGCGTGCAGGAACGGGTCGTTGCCGCCAAGGACGATCCCTGGGTCGCGGAAATGGCCGGTGCCTTCGACCGGGTGCTCGTCGACGTACCGTGCACCGGAACCGGCAGCTGGCGGCGCGATCCCGGCATGCGCTGGCGATTCTCGCCGGCGGACCTCGATCACATCCGGGAAACGCAGGCCAAGATCGCCGACGACGCGTCGCGCCTGGTCCGGCCGGGCGGCCGGTTGGTCTATGCGACTTGCTCTTTGCTGCAGGAAGAGAACGAACGGCAGTTGATCGAGTTCCTGGAACGGCATCCTGATTTCCAGCCGACGGCCATCGACGCCGTCTGGTCGGAAACCGTGGGCGGTCCGCCGCCGCCGGCAGGTCCCGCGTTGCGGCTGAGCCCGGCGTCGACCGGGACGGACGGATTTTTCTGCGCCGTCGTCGAACGGCGCGCTTGAGGGGAGAGAACGCGACATGACGAAACCTGGCCTCGGCCGTAAACGGGCGCTGGAAGTCTTTCCCGCCGGCATCTCCAACGGCGAATACGGCCTGCCGGCGTCCGACATCGTCGTCATGGCGCGGGGCGAGGGCTGCCGGCTCTGGGACAGCGACGGCAACGAGTGGCTCGACATGTCGATGGGCTGGGGTTCGGTGCTGGTCGGGCACGCCCGGCCGGAGGTCGTCGAGGCTGTTGTTCGCCAGGCGCCGCTCGGCTCCAACTTCGCCTATCTGAACGAGCACGCGCTGGCCCTCGCCGACGAGGTCGTGCGGCTGTCGCCGGCCGCCCAGCGCGTCCGCTTCTGCGCGTCGGGGACCGAGGCCACCATGTACTGCCAGCGCCTCGCGCGCGGTTTCACCGGCAAGCCGAAGATTCTGAAATTCGAAGGCGCGTACCACGGCGCCAACGAGGCCGGCGTCACCAGCCTGTTCGCGAGCGGCACCGTCAATTTCCCGACGCCGGAACTGACCAGCGCCGGCACGCCGGCGGCGGCGGAGCACCTGCTGGTCGCGCCCTACAACGACATCGAGGCGTTCCGTTCCATCCTCGCCGAGCACAAGGACGTCATCGCCGCCGTACTGATGGAGCCGTTGCAGCGGTGTACGCCGCCGAAGCCGGGATACCTCGCCGCCGTTCGCGCCGCCTGCGACGAGTTCGGCGTGCTCCTGATTTTCGACGAGGTGGTGACGGGCTTCCGGCTCGCCTACGGCGGCGCCCAGGAATATTACGGCGTCGTCCCCGATCTGGTGGCCTACGGCAAGGCGCTCGGTGGCGGCTCTCCCATCGGCGCCTTCGGCGGCCGCGCCGATATCATGGAGATGGTGGCGGAGGACCGGATCGGCGGTAAGGACTACGTCTGGATGGCCTCCACTCTCGGCGGCAATCCGATTTCGACGGCGGCGGCCGGCGCCGCGCTTGCGGTGTTCCGAACGCCCGGCACCTACGAGAAGCTCCGCGCGCTCGGCGAGGAACTGCGGGCCGGACTGCGCCGCGCCCTCGACGACCGGGGGCTCGTCGGGCAGGTGATCGGCGACGGACCGTTGGCGCAGGTCGTGTTTTCGCCGGACCCGGTTTTCGACTACCGCAGCACCAAGAAGGGCGACAGCACGAAGGGCCGGGCGGTCATGCTTTCCCTGTTCCGTCAGCGAATATTTCTAAACCCTATGGGTACCAAGCTGTACCTTTCCCTAGCGCACGACAGCACGGCGGTGGGAGAGTTCCTCGCCCGGCTTGGCCGGGCGCTCGACGATTTGGCTTAGAAAATGTATTCCATCCGACCCTTGTGGTCCCTCGTCGGCAGTATGGCGTCGTGGTAATGTCCGCCATCCACAACCCTTTTTGGTAAGGACATCCAAAATGTTCAGGACTATGTTGGGCGCCACCACGGCTATCGCCCTGGCGTTGGCGTTTACCGCCACTCCCGTCACCATCGATTCCACGGGCGTTTCGCTGAAGTCGGCGCACGCGCAGGCGACCCCGGCGACCCCGGCCGAGCCGGCGAAGAAGGACGCCACGAAGAAGGAAAAGCCGGCGAAGAAGGAAAAGGCCGAAAAGAAGGACAAGCCGAAGAAGGAAAAAGCCGCGAAGAAGGAAAAGGCTCCTAAGAAGGAGAAGGCTGCCGCGAAGAAGGAAGCCGCTCCGGGCCAGGAAAAGAAGAAGACTCAGTAATTCGAGCTTCGTCGAGTTCCGTAACACGCGGGGGCCGAAAGGCCCCCGCGTTTACGTTTGCTGAACGAATTCCGGCGACCCTACACCATTGCATCGGAGTGAACGCCATGAAGACAGCAATGGTGACTATGGCCGGCCGCGAGGACGAACATCCCCTCGACGGGCCGCACCCGACCGACCTCCGCTGACGTGCCGACCCGGACCGCCTGACGCGCAGGCGGCGTCGGTTCAACGCATGCGGTCGTGACGCTCGAAATCGTTTTCGAGATCGAGGAACTTCCGTTCGGCCGTGCCATCGCCGGCGATGCCGTCGAGGGCGTCCGTCTTGCAGTGAAAACACACGCGGTCCCGCGTCGCCTTGGCGTCGCGGCTCCACTGGCCGTCCTTTTCCGGCGGTAGGGCCGGCACCGACGGGTATTTCGAAAGCATGTAATAGAAAAACGCGGCGCGCTGCTTGTCGATCGCCTTGCAGAGATCGACGGCCCGCCGCACGAGAACGACACCGCTATTGCCGCCCGGATCGGGTGGCGGTGGGGGCGTGTCGTCCTCCTCGACCAGTTGCGCCTCCATCTTTTCCGCGACGGCGGCAAGCGACTGCGCGGCCTGGCTCATGCCGGCGGCGTAGATGTCCATGCCGGCCGGCGTCGATGCCGCGCCGCTCGCCGTCGGGGCCTCTGCGACGGGCGTCGGCGCTCCCGCACCCGTCATTGCCGTGGAAGGGTGTGGCGTCGGTTGCTGTGAAGTCTGCGGTGCCGACGTGACGGCCGACGGCGCCGCGGACACGTTCGACGCGGCGGGCGCCGCCGAGAGTGGCGGCAACGGCGTCGATGCCGGGAGGGCGGGGGCGTATCCGGTCGTCGGACCCAGCGTCGGACCCGGCGTCGGCGTGGCGGCCGGCTTCGGCGGGGACGGCCGCGCCGCCGAACGCTTGGATCGCTTGACGGTTTCGGGGGATTGGTCGTCGTCGATCAGGCTGAAGCGGATTTCCAGCATCTGTCCGTTCTTGGCGCCGACGGGCAGGCCCTTGAACGGGTATTCGTCGGCGTCGTCCGGTAGCTTGAAGGTGACGGTACGGCCCGTTGTGCTGCTGTCGCTCCAGCGCATCAGGCGGACCTTATAGGCGTCTTCGTCACTCATCCGGCGGTTTCCGATCGTTGCGGTTGAGGGCGAGTGTAACAGAGCGCGACGTATTTGCGTCAACGGGCGTTGTGCCCGAACGCGGATGCGGGCTAACCTTTCGGAAAGGGAAGGGATTGGCGGAAAGATGGGCGGAGTCCTCTCGTCGCTGACCGGCATGTTTTAGGAACACCTGGAGCGCCAGCGGAACCGGCCGTTCCTGCAGGCGGTCATGGCGGCCTGTGCCCTCGTCGCGACGACCGACGGCGAGGTCAGCTTCGCGGAAAATGTCCGGGTCGATCAGATTCTCTCCACCCTCGACCGGCTCAAGGTGTTCGATCCGCACGAAGGCGTCGACATCTTCCGTGATTTCTGCGACGGCATCCTGGCCGACCCGAAGAAGGGCCATGACGACGCGCTCGCCGCCATCCAGCCCATCGCCGGCGATGTCGAGACCGGCGCGTTGCTGCTGCGCATCTGCCTAGCCGTCAGCGAGGCGGACGGTGAAGCGAGCCTCGCCGACCAGATAGAGATCGTGACGCTGTGTTCGCGTTTCGGCATCGACCCCGCTGAGTGCGGGCTCTACATCGACGTGCCGGTCGAGGATTTCCTGGCCGGCAAGATTCAACCGAAATAGCGGGCTTTTCAGCCGGGCGTCACTTGCCGCAGGTGGCGAGCGCCTGGGTGACGCTGGCTGCCGTGGTCGCCGCCGTCGTCGTGGCGAGGCTCGAGAACGACATGCCGCCGCCGCCAGCCTGCTGGGCCAGGAAGCCGGCCAGCGCCGTCGCCGGCACCGTCTGCGCCACCTGCTTTAGCGTGCACGAACACACCCCTTCGCTGGCACCCCGCTTGCCGGTACACCAGTCGAGGAATTGTTGCTGTTCGGCGGCGGAATAGGCTTCCAAGGCGGCGGCGGGAAGTGTGGACGCTGCGAACAGAGTGGCGGCGATGATGGCTTTACGCATGTCGGGTACCTCGGTTGGAAACGCTCAGATTATCCGGTCTTCGACGGTTTCGTCGTCGTCGGCGGAAAGCGACGGCGGGGCCACGGCCGCCGGCGCGCCCGGCATCAGCTTGATGCCGGCATCGCGCAGCGCCGCGAGCACCCGCTCGTTGACGGCGTAACGCGTTTCGAAATAACGGCTCGACGGCACCCAGAAGCGAAGCCCGAGCACGATGCCGCCGTACGCGAAGTCGTGCACGCCGATCTGTGGCTCCATGTCGCCGTCGACGCCGGAGACTTCCGTGACGGCCTTGCGGAGCGCGGCGAGCGCCGCTTCCGTGTCCTGTCCGTCGGCGATAGCGACTTTCGTCTGGACGACGCGCCGCGTATCGGAATTGACGATGACCTTGCCGACGATTTCCTTGTTCGGGATGGTGATCCGTTCCCCGTCCTCGCCGACCAGCACGGTATTAGCGAGCGAGACATGCTCGACGACGCCGGAGCAGCCCTTTGCGATGGTGATCGTGTTGCCGACCGTGAACGGCCTGGACAGGATGATCGAGACGCCGGCCCCGTAGTTGGAGAGCGGGCCCTGCACCGCCATGGTCACGCCGAAGGCGCCGGCGCCGGCAAGCGCGATCAGAGACGCGATGGAAATGCCGAAGTTGCCGAGCGTGATGATCACCAGCATCACGACGGCGACGATCTTGGCGACGCTGCCGATGAAGCGCGCCAGCGTGACGTCGACGTTCTTCTTTTCGAGCATGCCGGTGACGCGGCCGCCGAGCATGGCCGCGATCTTGAGGCCGATCAACAGGAAGACCAACGCGCCCAGAATCTGGAAGCCGTAGGTGACGACGAACTGCATGGCGATATCGAGCCACTTCGACGCCGTTTCGACGCCCTGGCCGACGGTTTCGGTGGTGATCTTATCCATCCGGACCCCCTTGGTTAGAGAGGGATTATGGCACGATCCGGGGCGAAGGAAATGGGGAACGGGGCCGAAAAGAGGGGACCTCAGGCGATCCGGTTGCGGGGAGCGCCGGTCTGGAATGCCTCGATATTCTCGACCAACTGGTCGGCCAGCGCCTGCATGGCGGGGGCGCTGGCCCAGGCGACGTGCGGCGTCAGGATGAAATTCTTCCGCGTCGCGAGCGCCATGAACGGGTGATCGGCGGGCGGCGGTTCGGCCGGCAGCACGTCGATGCCGGCACCGCCCAGGCAGCCGCCTTCGATGGCGCGGACCAGCGCCGCTTCGTCGATCAGACCGCCGCGCGAGGTATTGATCAGGATCGCTCCCGGTTTCATGGCGGCGAATTCGGCGTCACCCATCAGGTTCGCCGTTTCCGCCATCAGCGGACAGTGCAGCGTGATGACATCCGCCGTCGCCAGCATTTCGGCGAACGGGACGCGCGGCGCCGCCGGTGCCGGATCGCCCTTGCGGCCGGCGAACACGGCCTCCATGCCGAAGCCCTCGGCAATACGCGCTACCGCCGACCCGATGGCGCCGGAACCGACGATGCCGAGACGCGCGCCGCCGAGATCGCCGATCGTGTGGGTGAAGAAGGAAAACTGTCCCGCCCGCTGCCATTCGCCGTCGATGACGTCGTCCCGATAACCGACGAGATTGCGCCGAAGCGCCAGCATCAGTGCGAAGACGTGCTCGGGGACGGTGCGGATGGCGTAGCCACGGACATTGGAGACGACGATGCCGCGCGCCTTGCAGGCGGCGCCGTCGACGATGTCGGTGCCTGTCGCCGCGACGCCGATATAGCGGAGGTCGGGCAGCCGCTCGATGACATCGGCACGGATCGGCGTCTTGTTGGTGATGGCGATGGTGGCGCCGGCGAGCCGCTCGGCGACGTCGGCGGGCGACGTCCGGGGGTGATTGATCCATTCGTGTGGAAAGGCGGGGGAACGAATGACGACGCCTGGGGCGATGGTGTCCCGGTCGAGAAATACGATGCGTGCCGTCACGTCTGCCCCCTCGTTGCGATGGGGACATTCTCCGCACACCCGGGGCGGCGTCAACCGCTCAGGGATTGTATTTCAGACCTCTTCCCAAACCTTCTGCTGGAACTCGAGCTCGCGCTGGAACAGCGCCACCTCGCCGCTGGCGAAGTCGCGCATCGAAATGATGGCGAACCCCAACTCGCCGACGCCGGTGATGACGATATGCCGTACGTTATGTTCGAGCATCAGGCGCATCGCCTCGATACCGGCTTCCATGCCGTTGATGGAAACGGGATCGTGACTCATCACCTCGCTTACCGTCGTGACGCGCGGATCGAGATCGGCGGCGACGACACGCTGCAAGAGATCCCGTTCGGTGAAGATGCCGGCAAGTTCCTTTCCGTCCAGGACGACGATGGCGCCGACGTGCCGCTCCGCCATGCTTCGCGCGCAATCGCGCACCGAACTGTCCGGAGACGTCCAAAGCAAATCCTGATTCTCGACGATCCGTGAAATACTCCGCCTGGGCATTTCGGCCTCCTTTTTTTCGTAATCGGACTTTTCCAGCCCAACTTATTCGGACATTGTAACCGCCTGCTCTTCTCCCTCAGATGACCCAGATCAATAGAATGAACGAAGTGAATACCGACCCGAAAGCGGTCCTGGCCCGCCTGTCGGCCTCCGCCGAGATCGTCGAAACGCCCTGCGCCGACGGCCAAATGGTCTGGCAGCGGTGGCCGGTGGCGCCCGGCGCGACGGGTGCGCCCCTGGTTCTCTTGCACGGCGGCTTCGGTTCGTGGACGCATTGGATCGCCAATATCCGGGAACTTTCGAAGGACCGCCCGGTCGTCACCGCCGATCTGCCGGGGCTCGGCGATTCAGCCGACGCGCCGGAGCCGTTGTCGCCGGACGGCATCGCCGCCGTCGTCAACGGCGGGCTCGACGCCGTGCTCGGTTCGGGTACCCGCTTCGATCTCGCCGGCTTCAGTTTCGGCGGGCTGATAGGTTCGCGGGTCGCCGCCATGGCCGGCGACCGCTGCCGCACCTTCGTCGCCGTCGGTGCGAGTGGCTTTCAGGGACTGCATGTCCGAGTCCTCGGCATCCGTGTGCCGGACCCAGCCCTGCCGGACGCGGAAATCGACGCCATCCAACACGAGAACCTGAAAATCCTGATGTTGTGGGACGAGAGCAAGATCGACCCGCTCGCCATCCTGACGCACCGTCTCAACGTCGCCCGCTCGCGGGTGCGGAGCCGGCCCATGTCGCTGTCGAACGCGCTCGTAGAGGCCCTGCCGAACATTCGGGCCCGCATCGCCGGCATCTGGGGCGTGCACGACGCCACCGGCGGCGGACGGGAAGGGATCGAGAAGCGGCGCGACGTGTTCCGGGCGCATCAGCCGGACGCGCCGTTCGAAATCGTCGAGGATGCCGGCCACTGGGTGATGTACGAGCGGCCGGACGTCTTCCACGCCGCGCTCAGGCGCGTCCTCGCCTAGGACTTCTTCCGGCGCTGCCGTTCCGCGAGCTTGCGCCGGACCCAGGCTTCCGCTTCGTCTTGCCAGCGGGCCGCCTTCGGGAACCGTTTCCGGACCCGCATCTTCAAAAGCCGCGCGCGCGGTGAGACCAGGGACAGCAGGTAAAACCCGACCATAAGGAACAGCACGCCCTGCAGGATCGGCAGGAACAACCCGAGCACGCCGAGGATGACGAACATCCAGCCGGCGGCGAGAATCAGCGTTCTATAACGTTGGCGGAGCGCGGGGTCCATGCGGTTCCTGGCCGGAATTCCGGCGGTTCGGAAACCTCTATCTGTTGACGTTCGCGAAGACGATCAACGACACGCCGGACAGCATCAGGACGACCAGCACCAGCCGGTCGAAGCCGTGATCGCCGAGCCGGCCGTATATCCTGCGGCCGATCCAGGCGCCGGCCACCGTTCCCGGCAGCGCGATCAACGTCAGCCATCCGACGTCGCGCGTGATGTAGCCACCGATGGCCTGGCTTACAAGCGCCACCGACAGGATCGTTGTGTTGAAGGCCTGGAAGACGCCGCGCCGCTCGTCCTTGCCCCAGCCGCGGAGACCGGCCCAGATCGTCGGCAGCGGCCCGGAGAGGCCGGCGAGGCCGCCGAGCACGCCGGCGAACAGCCCGATGGCACCGTCGGCGATGCGCCCTCCGCCGGCGACGCGGAACGCCTTGCGGCCGATCAGCATGTAGCTGCAATAGACGACCAGGAAGACGCCGATCATGGTCTTGAACGTGGCGATGGCGATCAGCGGCAGGATCAGGGTGCCGACCGGCACGCCGGCCAACCCGCCGACGATGAACGGCATCACGCGACGCCAGAAAATGGCGTGCCAGATGCCGGGCAGCGTCTGGATCTGGGCGATGATCGAGCACGTGACGACAAGCGGCGCGGCGACCACCGGCGGCACCACGTACAGCCAGAACGACAGCGCCGTCAGGCCGGTCCCGAAGCCGGTGAGACCGCTGACGAAACCGCCGGCGAAAGCGCCCGCGAGGACCATGATTTCGAGGATTTCCATGCCGGGGATTCCGTCCGTCGGTCAGCCGCCCCGCTTGGCGAGGGTTTCGGCGTAGACGCGGACACTGTCCTCCATGGTGCGGCTGAGATCGAGCGTTTCTCGGGTCTCGACGGCGAACGGCGTCTCGTCCAAAAGCTCGAATATCCAAGCCGCGCCGTCGTGAAAGTCGCCGGTGACGCCGGCCTGGCGGAAGGTCTTGGCGATTTCCTGCATCTCGCCGACCCAACGGCCCGAATCCGCCGGCAGGAACGGCACCTTGCCACGCATGCCGGCGAGGGTCTTCTCCTGCGAGTCGGCGAATTCCTCGATCAACGCTTCCGAGAGACCCATGCGCTCCGCCGTCAGCAATACGCTGGTCCAGAGCGTCCACGTCCCCTTGGTGACGGCGGCATAGACCATCTTCATGCCGGATGCCCGGCCGATTTCCTGGCCGAGGTCGAGCACCTCGATCCCCTTGCCGTCGAGCGCACGCATCGGTGCCGTGTCGGGGCCGGAGACGTAGAAGCGCGTCTTGGTGCCCTTGCCCGGCGCGAGCCCGATGATGCCGGCGTCGATCACCGGCGCGCTGGCGGCGCCGACGATATCGGCGACCTCGCGGACGGTGCCCGGCGAGACGGCGTTGCAGTCGACGTAAATCGGCTTTTCGCCGGTCTTCTTCATGGCGGCGGCGATGTCGCCGACGAGCGTCGTCGCGGCGGCCGGCGGCAGGATCGACAGGATCATGTCGGCTTCCGTGACCAGCGTTTCGTAGTCGGCGACGTCGCGGATGTTGCCGGCTTCCGCCAGCTTGCGGGATCGGCCGGTGCGGCCTTTCAGGCAGGTCAGCACGTCGTGCCCGTGTTCGCCGAGTGCGCGGCCGACGGCGTGGCCCATGTCGCCGGGCATCATGATGGCGATGGTCGCGAGGGTCATGTGGGTTTCTCCGGTGTGGCGTCCGGTCTCAGGCGGTGAACTCGGTGAGCAGGCGTCCCGGCCGGGCTTTGTCGTCGATCATACCGGAGGCGTCGGCGACCTTGCACCCGTTGATCCAGGCGCCGTGCACGCCGACGGCGTCGGTGGTCAGGCGGTGCGCGCCGGCCGGCAGATCGAACACGCGGCGTTTCTGCCCGCGCCCGACCGTTTTGGGATCGAACAGCATCAAATCTGCCGCATGACCTTCCTGGATCAGGCCGCGCCCGGGAATGCGGTAGATGCCGGCGGGCTTGCCGGTGAGTTCATGCACCGCCGCCTGCATGGTCATCTTGCCGAGATCGCGCGACCAGTGGCCGAGCAGGTGCAGACCGAACCCGGCGTCGCAGAAGAATGTCAGGTGGGCGCCGGCATCCGACAACGCCACCGAGGCGACCGGATCGGTCAGCATGCGGCCGACCGCGTCCTCGTCGGAATTCAGCAGCACGGCGGTGAAGACCGTCGCCAGGTCTTCGTCGAGCGCGAGGTCGATCATGAAATCGAGCGGATGCACGCCCGCTTCCGCCGCCAGTTCGTCGAGCGTGCGATGTTCGAGGTGACGGTTCCGCTCCTCGGCCGCTTCCGTGACCTCGATCTTGTTCCATTCGCCGTTGAAGAGGCGCACGCCGGCCGGGCGGTCGAGTTCGTCCTTCACCGCCTGACGGAAATCCGGCTCCCCGAGGCGGCGACGCAGCGCGTCCGGCGCCAACTTCATCAGCGGTTGCCAGCTTTCGAAGCCCTCGACCGGATACGGCGACTTGAGGGTGAAGTCCATGGTGAGGGGACAGCACGACACCTGCCCCCAAAGCTCGCGCCCGCGCGTCCGGGCGTCGGCGATCTGGCGGAGGTCCTTGAAGGTGCCGTCCGGGTTGGTCGAGTTGTGCAAAAGCGCGGCGATCATCACCGGCCGGCCGGTCTCAGCGGCGAGCGCCTCCAGATACGGCACGTCGGTGCGGTTGCCCTTGGTCAGCATGAAGACGCCGCGGCCCGACTTCGCCATGGCGCCGACCAGCGCGTAGAGCTCCTTGTCGTCGGCGAGGCGGGACGGCATCGGCACGCCGCCCCAGCCGTTGTGCTGCGGCGCGGTCGAGGTCGCGAAGCCGACGGCGCCGGCGGCCATGCCGTCGGCGACGATCTTGGTCATCCTGCTGATTTCTTCGTCGTTGGCGGCCCGTTCGGTCGCCGCCTTGCCCATGACGTAGGTGCGGATGGAGCTGTGGCCGAGGAAGCACGCCACGTTCGGCACCGTGCCGCGCTTGGCAAGGCTGCCCATGTATTCCGGTACGCTCTCGAAATTCCAGTCGATGCCGGCGCGAAGCGAGTCGAGCGACATGCCCTCGACCTGAGTCAGGTTCTTCATGACGAGGTCGCGGTCATCTTCCCGGCAGGGTGCGATGGTGAAGCCGCAGTTACCGATGACGACGGTGGTCACGCCGAGCGCCGGAGAGGGCCTGAGCGCCGGGTCCCACGTGATCTGTGCATCGAAGTGGGTATGGCTGTCGATGATGCCCGGCATCAGGGCAAGCCCGGCGGCGTCTATGATCTCCGCGCCGTTCGCATCCAGGTTCTTGCCGACAGCGGCGATCCTGCCGTCCTTCACGGCGACGTCCATGCCGTCGACGGGGTCGGCGCCGGAGCCGTCGAACAGTCGGGCGCCCTTGATCACGAAATCCATCTCGTCCTCCGGGAGTTTTACCGTCGGGACGTTAGCAAGCGTCCGCCGGGCGGTCACGTCCGCTTAGCGGCGAAATGACTGCCATTTCGAACCTCATCCTGAGGGCGCCACGGCTCTCGCCCTTCGAGACGGCCGCCATGGGAAAACCATGGCGGCCTCCTCAGGGTGAGGATCGTGGCGCGTCTCGAAGGAGGGGTTCGAAATATGCATCCTTCTAGCGGCGCAAGCCGCGCATGATGAGCTTGCGGATCTCTTCGATGACGACGATTCCGGCGGCGACGGCGGCGGCGATCAGCCAGTCCGAGAGGGCGAGCGGCGTCGTGTGCATGATCCGTTGTGCCGGCGGCCACTGCACGGCGACGACCTGCAAGGCGACGACGCAGGCCAGGGACATCAGCAGGGTCCGGTTGGCGAGGGTGTCGGCGGAAAAGACGCTGCGCCGCTCGCTCCTGGCGTTCAGTGCATTGAAGACCTGGAACAGCACGAAGGTCGTGAAGGCGAGGGTGGCGCCGTGACCCGGAACGGCGCCGTCGCCGGCCAGCACGAAGACGCCGAGGGTGCCGGTGGCCATGACCGCGCCGAGGTAGAACAGGATACCGAGACGGCCGGGCGAGAGAATTTCCGCCGCCGCCGCGCGGGGCCGTTCCATCATGCGCCCGCGCGTCGCCGGATCGACGCCGAGCGCCATTGCCGGCGGCCCGTCCATGATGACGTTGACCCAAAGCAGTTGCACCGGCGTGAAGGGGGCGGCGAGGCCCAGCACCGTCGCCGCGAACACGGTCAACAGCGCGCCGAGATTGGTGGACAGTTGGTAGCGCACGAACTTGACGATGTTGGCGTAGATGGTGCGGCCTTCCTCGACGGCGGCGACGATGGTCGCGAAGTTGTCGTCGGTCAGCACCATGTTGGCGGCCTCCTTGCTGACCTCGGTCCCCGATCGCCCCATGGCGGTGCCGATGTCGGCGCTTTTCAACGCCGGCGCGTCGTTGACGCCGTCGCCTGTCATGGCGACGACGTGGCCGGTCTTGCGCAGCGCCTCGACAATCTTGAGCTTGGTTTCCGGGCGGACGCGGGCGAAGACGGAGATGCCGTCGATGCGGCCGGCCAGCGCGTCGTCCGGCATGTCGTCGACGTCGGCGCCGAGCACGGCCTCGCCGTCGAGCTTCAGGGTGCGGCCGACGGACCTGGCCGTCGCCAAGTGGTCGCCGGTGATTATCTTCACGGAAATGCCGGCGCGGCGGCAGGTGTCGACGGCGTCGAGCACCTCGGGGCGGACTGGGTCCTCCATGCCGACTAGGCCTAGGAAGGTGAGATCGGAAACGAGATCGAAGACCTCGGCCGCCGCCTCGAATTCTTCCTTGCCGACGCGGCGCTCGGCGACGCCGATGACGCGAAGCGCGTCCGCCGCCAATTCCTCGACATGGTCCTCGATGTGCACGCGGTCCGCGTCCGTCATCATGACGTCGCCGTTCGGGCCCGCGATGCGGCTCGCCAGATTGGCGATCACGTCGGGCGCGCCCTTGACGGCGATCAGCACGCCGTTGCCGTCCGGATGCGCCGTCGCCATGAAACGATAGGCGGCGTCGAACGGCACCTCGCCGATGCGCGGCTTGTCGGCCAAATGCCGTTCCTCGATGCCGCCCTTGGCGGCGAGCGCGATCAGCGCCGCCTCGGTCGGGTCGCCGGCGGCTTTGCCGGCGGTGAGCCGAGCGTCGTTGCAGAGCCGGACGGCCATGAGAGCCCGCGCCAGCACCGGGTCGTCAGCCGGCGCGGCGATCTGGCCGCCTTCGGCGTAGCCGCTGCCGGTGACGTTAAACCGTTCGCCGCCGAGAACGACGGCGCGGGCCGTCATCTCGTTCATGGTCAACGTGCCGGTCTTGTCGGAACAGACGACGGTGGCGCAGCCGAGCGTCTCGACGGCGGAAAGCCGCTTCACGATGGCGCCGCGTTTGGCGAGCCGGTTCATGCCGATGGCCAACGTCACCGTGACGACGGCGGGCAGGCCCTCCGGCACGGCGGCGACGGCAAGCGTGATGGCGAGCAGCAGGGCTTCCAGGGGCGGCGCGCCGCGCAGCAGCGAAATCGCCAGAATGAGTGCGGTGGCGGCGAGCGCGACGACGGCGAGACGTTTGCCGAGGCGGTCCAACTGCCGCTGCAGCGGCGTCGCGCTCTCTTCCGCCACGTGCAGCATTTCCGCGATGCGGCCGACTTCGGTTTCCGCCCCCGTCGCGGTGACGACGAAGACTCCTCGGCCGCGCGTCGCGACGGTGTTCATGAACACCATGCCGAGCCGGTCGCCGAGCGGCGCGTCGGCGGCGACCCGGGCGGCGGCGTCCTTGACGACGGGAACCGACTCGCCCGTCAGCACCGACTCGTCGGCGCTGAGCAGGTGATGCTCGATCAGCCGTCCGTCCGCCGCGATGCGATCGCCGGCCTCGATCAGGACGATGTCGCCCGGCACCACGTC
Organism: Rhodospirillales bacterium; assembly: GCA_038117205.1. Classification (GTDB taxonomy): domain Bacteria; phylum Pseudomonadota; class Alphaproteobacteria; order Rhodospirillales; family Casp-alpha2; genus JAQBZY01. The sequence continues at coordinate 15,307 of JAYOFL010000033.1, forward strand.
CGCCGTCGCGATGTCGGCGACGCCGTCCGGCCGGCGCACGCGGCACCGTTCCGCCAGCATGCCGCGCAGCGCCGCCAGGGATTTTTCGGCGCGTTGCTCCTGCACGAAACCGAGGACGCCGTTCAGCACCAGGACGAACAGGATGGCGATGGAATCCGAAGTGTCGCCGATGAAGTAGGCGACGACGGCGGCGACCAGCAGGATCGCCGGCAGGGCGCCAGCGAACTGGCGCAGGAACACGGCCCAGAGCGGGATCGGGTCCGGCTCCTTGAGGCGGTTACCGCCGGTCGCGGCGCGCCGCCTGCCGGCTTCCGCCTCGTCGAGACCCCGCGCCGGATCGACGCCCAGCGCCGTCAGCGCGGCCTCGGCGGTCTCGGCGTGCCAGTCCGGCCGCGTGGTGATCGGGTCGGTCAACGGCGCCTCGCGTCAGGGTTTGTCCGAGTGGCCCAGGTCCTTGTCGGGCGCGATGCGGTCGCGGAGCAACTGCTTCAGTTCCTTGGATTCCGGAAACCGGCCGGCGGCCTTGCGGTCGAACAGGACATCGCCGCTCGCCATCTGCACGCGGAAAACGCCGCCCTCGTCCGGCACCAGCGTCAGGCCGGCCAGGTCGTCGGCGAAGGTGAACAACAGTTCCTGTGCCATCCAGGTGGCGCGCAGCACGAACCGGCAGGTGCGGCAATAATGGATTTCGACGACGGGTTTCGGCATGGCGAGGTCTCCTCGGCGGGGAATTGTCCCCGATGCTAGCGGGGCGGGCGGGCGTAGGAAAGTTGCTCGTCAGCCCGGCTGCGGCGTCTGCGTCAACATGCCCTTGATCAGACCGAAGAACAGCATCGGCGCGTCGTCGCCGGTGAACCGCCAGCCGAGATGCCGGGAACATCCATGGCAGAGCGCGAAGTTCCAGGCGTAACCGGGAAACCACGTGGCTTCGACGGTCGGCGTGCCCATGTCGGCGGCGCCGGGGGCGTCCCGGAAGAGGCGCACGCGGAACAGCCGGCCGGCGGGATTGATGAACACCCGCTCATGCCCGCCGAGATCGAGCGCCCAGCGGGTCCGCGTCACCAGATGTCCGCAGCCGGCGCAATAGACGCCGTCGTCGGTCTTCTCTTCGGTTTCGATATCGGCGTCGGGGGCGATCTGCAGCATGCGCGGAGTATAGCGCAGAAACGCGCCGGCCCCGCGCCGGGAGAGCCTACTCGGCTTTCTTCTGGCCGATCTTGGTTTCCTGGCCGCTCACCAGCCGCTTGATATTGGCGTGGTGGCGAATGAAGGCGAGGACGGCGAGGCCGCCGGCCATCACCGCGACCTCGGGGCCGATGAACCAGATGCCGTAGAACGGCGACGCGGCGAGCGCGATCAGGGCCGCCAGCGACGAATAGCGGAAGGTGCCGGCGGTCAGCAGCCACGTCGCGCAGGCGAGCACGCCGACCGGCCAGGCGACGACGATCAGCACGCCGAGCGTCGTGGCGACGCCCTTGCCGCCCTTGAAGCCGAGCCAGACCGGGAAGTTGTGGCCGAGCACGGCGCAGAATCCGGCGATCATGCCGGCGATGTCGCTGCCGAAGCGGGTCAGCAGATAGGCCGCGACGCCGCCCTTCGACGCGTCCAGCACCAGCGTCAGGAACGCCAGGAACTTGTTGCCGGTGCGCAGCACATTGGTCGCGCCGATGTTGCCAGAGCCGATCTGGCGGATGTCGCCCATGCCGGCCATGCGCGTCAGCACGAGACCCCACGGCACGGAACCGAGCAGATAGCCGCCGACGGCGGCGAGCGCGTTCAGGAGCATCGGGTTCATGTCGGCGGGCATGTCAGTCGTCCTGATCCACGTGCACGGTGCGGCCGTCGACGACGGTGCGGAGCGCCCGGCCCTGCACCAGCCGCTTGTCGAACGGCGAGTTCTTCGACTTGCTGTTGAGACGCTCGGCCTCGACCTTCCAGCCGCGGTCCGGATCGAAGACGACCAGATCGGCCGGACGTCCGGTGGCCAGCCTGCCGGCGCGTAAGCCCATCAGGTCCGCCGGCGCCGACGAGATCAGCCGGACCGCGTCGAGCAGCTTCAGATGTCCGTTGTGATAGAGCTCCAGCGTCACCGGTAGCAGCGTTTCCAGTCCGACGCCGCCGACGGCGGCGACGGCGAAGGGCAGACGCTTTTCCTCTTCGTCCTGCGGCCGGTGGTCGGAGGCGATGCAGTCGATGGTGCCGTCCTTGATGCCGTCGACGACGGCTTGCCGGTCGGCTTCCGTGCGGAGCGGCGGCGACAGCTTGGCGAAAGTGCGGTAATCGCCGATGGCGGTTTCGTTGAGCGCGAAGTAGGGCGGCGAGGTGTCGCAGGTGATGCGGAGCCCGCGCGCCTTCGCCTTGCGGATGGCGTCGACACTTTCGGCGGTGCTGACGTGCGCCACGTGCAGGCGGCCCTTCGTCAATTCCACGAGCCGGATGTCGCGCTCGATCATCATAACTTCCGCCTGGCGCGGAATGCCGGAAAGGCCCAGCCGCGTCGCCGTCTCGCCGGCGTTCATGGCGGTGCCGGCGGCGAGCGACGGCTCTTCCGGATGCTGGCAGATCAACAGATCGAAGGTCGCCGCGTACATCAGGGCGCGGCGCATGACCTGCGCGTCGGCGACGGCTGTGTAACCGTCGGTGAAGGCGACGGCGCCCGATTCCGACAGCAGGCCCAGCTCGGCGATTTCATGGCCCTTCAGGCCCTTGGTGACGGCGCCGTAGGGATAGACCTTGGTGAGGCCTTGCAGACGGGCGCGCCGCGCGACGAACTGCACGACCGACATGTCGTCGATGACCGGTTCCGTGTTCGGCAGGCAGACCATGCTGGTGATGCCGCCGGCGGTCGCGGCACGGCCGGCGCTGGCGAGCGTTTCCTTGTGCTCCTCACCGGGTTCACCGAGATGCACGCGGATGTCGACCAGACCGGGCGCCAGGCACTGGCCGCCGCAGTCGATGATGCTGACGCCTTCGAGGGCCAGATTGGCGGTGACGGACGGGCCGACCGACTTGATGATTTCGCCTTCGGTGAGGACGCCGCCCGTCGCGTCCATGCCGGTCGCCGGATCGAGCAGGCGCGCGTTGACGTAGGCGACCCGCCCCGGCATCCGATCCCCCTTGACCGCCATCAGAGGTTCCTCTGCCCCGGCTGGTCGAGGTTGGCGGTCAGGATTTCCAGAACCGCCATGCGGACGGCGACGCCCATCTCGACCTGTTCGTGGATGGCGCTGCGCCCGAAGTCGTCGGCGACTTCCGAGTCGATCTCGACGCCCCGGTTCATCGGCCCCGGATGCATGATCAGCGCGTTCGGCTTGGCGACCGCCAACTTGCCGTAATCGAGGCCGAAGAAGTGGAAGTACTCGCGCACGGAGGGCAGGTAGTTGCCGTTCATGCGTTCCTTCTGGAGCCGCAGCATCATGACGATGTCGCAGTCCTCCAGGCCTTCGCGCATGTCGTTGAAGACTTCGACGCCCATCCGCTCCACGTCGGTCGGGATCAGCGTCTTCGGCGCGATCAGCCGGACCCGCGCCCCCATGGTGGTCAGCAGGTGGATGTTGGACCGCGCGACGCGGGAATGCAGGATATCGCCGCAGATGGCGATGCGCAGCCCCTGGATCTTGCCGACGCGGCGGCGGATCGTCAGCGCGTCCAAGAGCGCCTGCGTCGGGTGCTCGTGCGCGCCGTCGCCGCCGTTGATGACGGCGCAGTTCACTTTTTCCGAAAGCAGTTTGACGCTGCCCGAGTCCGGATGCCGCACGACCAGCACGTCCGGATGCATGGCGTTCAGCGTCATCGCCGTGTCGATCAGGGTCTCGCCCTTCTTCACGGAACTGGTCGCGACCGACATGTTGATGACGTCGCCGCCGAGGCGCTTGCCGGCGAGCTCGAAGGACGTCCGCGTGCGCGTCGAGTCCTCGTAGAAGAGGTTGATGATGGTGCGGCCGCTCAGGACCGACTTCTTCTTGTTGGCCTGGCGATTCTGTTCGACGTAGGTCTCGGAACGGTCGAGGAGCGCCGTGATTTCAACGGGATTCAGACCCTCGATTCCCAGGAGGTGGCGGTGCGGAAAGTCGAAGGGCCCGTCGGCTGCGTCCATGGGCCCGCAATATAGGTCGGGGTGCGGCGAAATCGCAAGCCTGCTGCGGGAAGCCTTGCTGAGAGCGCGGATTCATGGCGACCCGGTGACGGTTGCGCTAAACTGCGGCGACGGCGCCGATTCGGCGGCGCCGCTAGGTTTGGTTCGTTCGGCGTATGGAAGATTTCAAGGCGGTCCACGCCCAACTGGGCCAGCTTCTCGAAAAGGACATGGTTTTTGTCGTCGGCGCCACCCGCTGGGGAACCTCCTGGGTGCAGCAATGCCTGGACGCGCACCCGCGCGTCTGCTGCAAGGGCGAGGGGCATTTCACGGACGGTCTGTTCCCAGGCCTCGCCAAGCTGATCGACACCTACAACAAGGATTCCGAGCGGATCGGCAACCGCATGCAGCTGGCCGGGCTTCCCGGCAACGCGGCGGGCCTCACCTTCGAGGACATGGACCATCTGCTGCGCACCGCCATCGCGTTGATGTTCCGGCGCTGGGTGCAGGACGCCGACGTTACCTGCATCGGCGAGAAGACGCCCGAGCAGGTATTGTCCCTCGAACTGCTCGACCGGCTGTTCCCGGAGATGAAGGTGGTGCACGTGGTCCGGGACGGCCGCGACGAGGCGTCGTCGGCGTGGGACTTCAACATGGGCATCAGCCGGGGCGAGTTTCCGCGCCGCTACCCGACCTTCGCCGACTTCGCCGAGACCTTCGCCCGCAACTGGAGCCGCGCCGTCGGCACGGCGCGCCGGTTCGGCCGCGCCAACCGGCCGCGCTACTATCAGCTACGCGTCGAGGACTTGGTGGAGGAGCCGGCGCCGTTCGTCCGCCGGCTGTTCCGGTTCTGCAATGTCGAAGACCGCGAGGACCACGTGCAGGCGGCGATCCGCCGCGCCAACCAGATCGCGCCTCTCGACATCGACCCCGGCGTCTGGAAGAAGCGCTTCGACGACGACGCGGCGAAACGGTTCCACCGCCAGTCGGGCGAACTTCTCAAGCTGCTCAGCTACGACGCATAAAAAATCGTCATTCCCGCGAAAGCGGGAACCCAGCCTTCATCCCCTCTCCCCCGGAACGGGGGAGAGGCAGGGTGAGGGGGCGAACGTGGATGAGGGAATTCTCGTCGGCATGATTTCCCCCTCACCTAACCTCTCCCCCATGAATGGGGGAGAGGAATTGTCTACCCCATCACCGCGATGATCAGCGGCAGGGAGAAAATCCCGACGAAGTGCGTCGCCGTGACGATGGCGGCCATCAGGTCCGCGTCGCTGCCCATTTGCCGGGACACGACGTAGGCGGTCGACGACGTCGGTACGGCGGCGAAGATGACGGCGACGACGAGCGTCATGCCGTCGAGGCCGAAGGCGACACCGAGCCCCCAGACGAGGAGTGGCAGCAGCGCCAGCTTGTAGATGGTGGACGCCGCGACGGGCAGATACGAGCCGCGCACGGCGGAAATCGACAACCCGCCGCCGACGGCGATCAGACCGAGCGGCAGGGCGGCGCGGCTGAGCAGCTCCAGGGTCGGCGCGACGACGGGCGGCAGGCCGATGCCGGCCACATTGAAGGCGGCGCCGAGCACGCAGGCCTGGATCAGCGGGTTCTTGGAGGAATCGACGACGATCCCGCGCCAGGAACCGGGCCGGCCGTCGCGCCGGAGCCAGTGCAGATGCCCCCAGACGCCGAGATAGTTGATCGTGATGGCGACGGTGAGCAGCGTGACGCCGAGCGGCCCGGCGGCGGCGTTGCCGCAGACGCCGAGGACGACGGCGATGCCGACGTAGGCGTTGGTGCGGATGGCGCCCTGGAACACGGCGACGAACGCCTCCGCGCCAAGCCCGAGCGGCCGTCGGAGCGGCACGGTCAGCGCCGCCGTCAGGTGGAAGCCGATCAGGATGGCGCCGACGAGCGGCAGCGCCGCCGCCCAGTCGATGTGCGCGTCGGCGATCTTGAGGAACAGGAGCGACGGGAAGAGGGCACTGAACGTCAGCTTTTCGATGCCGCGCCAGAATTCGTCCGGCAGCTTGCCGCGCGCCCGCAACAACACGCCGAGCGCGATGATCAGGAAGATCGGCGCGATGGCCGAGAGGACGTGCGTCATGGGGCGGGCGGCCCGAGCCGGATGCGGATGGCGTCGATGGCGCCCTGCAGGATGTAGGCCGCGGCCATCTTGTCGACGACTTCCTTGCGGCGCTTGCGGCTCATGTCGGCGCCCTCGATCAAAATCCGCTCGACCGCCGACGTCGACAGCCGTTCGTCCCAGAACGCCGCCGGAATGCCGAGGCGGGCGGAAAGCTCGGCCGTGAAGTCGGTGACGGATTTCGCCTTCGGGCCGAGGGTGCCGTCCATGCTGACCGGCAGGCCGGCGACCAGACCGCCGACCTTTTCGGCGCGGACGATGCCGGACAAGTCCTGGACGACGGCGGCGAACTTGCGCCGTTCCAGGGTCTTCAAGGGGCTGGCGATGGTCATGCGGGGATCGGCGATGGCGAGGCCGACGGTCTTTTCTCCGACATCGAGGCCGAGCAGCCGCGATCCGGGCGCGATCCGCCCGGCGAGGTCGAAAACGTCGTCGGCAATGGCTGGGGCGTTGTCGGAACCGGGCACGCGGGCCTCCTTTGGGCGGGGTGGCGTCGCACCCGATTGCCCGCTATCATAGCCGCAAGGCACTGACATCACCTAATTTTCGAGGGTACGTTCAGATACATGGGTCGGCTGGCTTTCGTCGTCTGGATCGTCATCCTGTCCGTCGGCGCCGCCGAGGCGGCGGACGTGGCGTTCATGGGCGCCACGGTCATTCCGGCGCCGGGGACCTACGTGGCCGAACAGGACATCAACTTGCGCTCGGCGCCGAACAAGGACGGCCGGCGGGTCGGCAAGCTGGACGCGGGCGAAATGGCCACGGCGGTCGGTAAGGCGAAAGGCACGTCCTGGCTAGCGATCACCAAGAACGGCAAGCCCTTCGGGTTCGTCTACGCGCCGGCGATGACGCCCATACTCGACGGGACGCTCGACAACGACGTGACCGGCGATTTGCGGGTCGAGCCGAACCTGCGCTGCGGCTACCGGATTTCTTTCGTCGGCCGGTCCGAGGTCGAGGCGCAGGTCTTCAAGGTCTCCGACTACGACGCGACCATCGTCTGCGAACGGGTCGGCAAGCGGCTGCGTCTGCCGGCGCAGATGTTCATGACGGAAGCGCCGCTCGATGTGAAGGACAAGACCCGGAAATTCCAGATCAACGTCGATCTGCTGGACGGGTTGCACGGCCTCGACGACATCTTTTCGACCAGCATGGTCTTCGATTTGGACGAGGGGCAGGTGCGCTTCGACCGCGCCAACGAGCAGAGCTATATCAAGCCCAAGCTCGATCCCGCGTCCCTGCCGGCGACGGACGTGGCGCGGGCGCTCGGCAGCGCCATGAACATCGCCCTGTCGGCGTGGTCGGACAAGGCCTGGAACGACATCTATTCGCACGCCAAATAAGTCGGGAAAGGCCGGTTCGGCGGCCGGCGCCCGGACCTCCCGGTCCCCTTGCCCGCCTGGGGGGCCGATGTTAGTTTCCGCCCGCGCCGAAGGGTTTGCGGCGGTTCGGAGTATTCGATGTCTTTGACCAAGGACGACGTCCAGAAAATCGCCTTCCTGGCCCGTATCCGCGCGCCGGAGGAACGGCTCGAGGCGCTCGCCCAGGAACTCAACGGCATCATCGGCTGGGTCGAGCAGTTGGCCGAGGTGAACACGGACGCCGTCGAGCCCATGACCAGCGTCGTCGATATCGCGTCGCCCATGCGCGACGACGTCGTCACCGACGGCGCCATCCTCGACAAGGTGACGGCCAACGCCCCCGATCCGCACGGGCCGTTCTACGCGGTGCCGAAGGTGGTCGAATGAGCGAGCTTCGCAACCTGACCATCGCCGGTGCGGCGGACGCGCTTGCCAAGGGCGAGACGTCGTCGGTCGAATTGACGGACGCCTTCATCGCCGCCATCGAGGCGAACCGGAACCTGAACGCCTTCATTACCGAGACGCCCGAGGTGGCCCGCGAACGCGCCAAGGCGTCCGACGAGCGCCGCGCCAAGGGCGCGGCGGCCAGCCCCATGGACGGCGTTCCGATCGCCATGAAGGATCTCTTCTGCACCGAGGGCGTGCGCACCACGGCGGCCTCGCACATCCTGGAAAACTTCGTGCCGACCTATGAATCGACGGTCAGCGGCAACCTCCGTGACGCCGGGGCGGTCATGCTCGGCAAGGCGAACCTGGACGAATTCGCCATGGGGTCCTCCAACATCACGTCCTATTACGGGCCTGTGAAGAGCCCGTGGACGCGGAAGGGCGCCAACGTCGATCTGGTGCCGGGCGGGTCCTCCGGCGGGTCCGCGACGGCCGTTTCCGGCGGCCTCGCCATCGCCGCGACCGGTACCGACACCGGCGGCTCGATCCGGCAACCGGCGTCCTTCACCGGCATCGTCGGCATGAAGCCGACCTACGGCCGCTGCTCGCGCTGGGGCATCGTCGCCTTCGCGTCGTCGCTCGATCAGGCCGGCCCGCTGACCAAGACGGTCGAGGACGCGGCGATCATGCTGCAGGCGATGGCCGGGCACGATCCGAAGGACAGCACCTCGCTGCCGTTCGAGTTGCCGGATTTCCGCGCCGCCTGTACCGGCGACATCAAGGGCATGAAGATCGGCATCCCGAAGGAATACACCCTCGACGGCATGCCGGCCGACATCAAGGCGCTCTGGGACCAGGGCGTGAAGTGGCTGGAAGCGGCCGGCGCCGAGACCCGCGAGGTGTCGCTGCCGCATACCAAGTACGCGCTGCCGACGTACTACATCGTCGCGCCGGCGGAAGCGTCTTCGAACCTGGCGCGCTACGACGGCGTGCGTTACGGCCTCCGCGTCGAGGGCGAGACGTTGGACGAGATGTACGAGCTGACCCGCGCCGCCGGCTTCGGCGCCGAGGTGCAGCGCCGCGTGCTGATCGGCGCCTATGTGCTGTCGGCCGGCTATTACGACGCCTACTACGTCAAGGCGCAGAAGGTCCGTTCCCTGATCTTCAAGGATTTCTCGGATGCCTTCGCCGATGTCGATGCGCTGTTGACCCCGACGGCGCCGTCCGCCGCCTTCGCGCTCGGCGAGAAGATGGACGATCCGATCGCCATGTACCTGAACGACGTGTTCACGGTGCCGGCGTCGCTGGCCGGCCTTCCGGCGATATCGGTGCCGGCCGGCCTGGACGGCGACGGCCTGCCGCTCGGTCTGCAACTGATCGCCGGCGTCTGCCAGGAAGAAAAGCTGTTCCGCGTCGCCAGTGCGCTGGAAGCGGCCGCCGGCTTCACCGCCCGGCCGGGAGGGGCTTGAGATGGCGTATCTGATCCAAGGCGAAACGGGAGACTGGGAAGTCGTCATCGGCCTCGAGGTGCATGCCCAGGCGGTCACGGAGGCGAAGCTGTTCTCCGGTGCGTCGGCGGCCTTCGGCGGTGAGCCCAACACGCACGTGTCGCTGGTCGACGCCGCCATGCCGGGCATGCTGCCGGTCATCAACAAGAAGTGCGTCGAGCAGGCGGTCCGCACCGGCCTCGGGCTCCGCGCCAAGATCAACCGCCGTTCCGTGTTCGAGCGGAAGAACTATTTCTACGCCGATCTGCCGCAGGGCTATCAGATCAGCCAGTTCCTGTATCCGATCGTCGGCGAGGGTACGGTCACGCTCGATCTCGAGGACGGCTCCAGCCGCGACGTCGGTATCGAGCGCCTGCACCTGGAACAGGACGCTGGCAAGTCCATGCACGACCAGGACCCGTCGCGCTCCATGATCGACCTCAACCGGGCCGGCGTGGCGTTGATGGAAATCGTCTCCAAGCCCGACATGCGCTCGCCCGAGGAAGCCGGGGCGTATTTGCGCAAGCTGCGCTCGATCCTCCGCTATCTCGGCACCTGCGACGGCAATATGGAGCAGGGCTCCATGCGCGCCGACGTCAACGTGTCGGTGCGCAAGAAGGGCGAGACGGATCTTCGCACGCGCGTCGAGATCAAGAACGTCAACTCCGTCCGCTTCGTCATGCAGGCCATCGAGCACGAGGCCGAGCGCCAGGTCGAGGTGTGGGAGGAGGGTGGCGAGGTCCGTCAGGAAACGCGTCTCTTCGATCCGAACAAGGGCGAGACGCGGCCCATGCGGACCAAGGAATTCGCGCACGACTACCGCTATTTTCCGGACCCGGACCTGCTGCCGCTGGTTCTCGACGAAAAGTTCGTCGCCGAGATCGAGGCGTCGCTCCCCGAGTTGCCGGACGCCAAGCGGGCGCGGCTGATCGAGGAGTTGGGCCTTTCGGCCTACGACGCCGGCGTCATCGTCGCAGACCGGGAAACCGCCACTTATTTCGAGACGGCGGCGAAAGGCCGGGACGCCAAGACGGTCGCCAACTGGCTCACCACGAACCTGTTCGGCGCGCTCAACAAGCGCGGCTTCGGCATCAATGAGAGCCCGGTTTCGGCGGCGCATCTCGGCGAGCTGGTCGGCCTGATCGAGAACGACACCATTTCCGGCAAGATCGCCAAGGACGTGTTCGAGGCGATGTTGGAAAGCGGCAAGTCGCCGGCCGTCATCGTCGAGGAAAAGGGCCTGAAGCAGATCACCGACACGGGCGCCATCGAGGCCATCGTCGATCAGGTGATCGCCGCCAATCCGGGTCAGGCGGACGACGTCCGGGGCGGCAACGACAAGGCCATCGGCTGGTTCGTCGGCCAGGTCATGAAGGCGACCCAGGGCAAGGCCAACCCCGGCCAGGTCAACGCGCTCCTCAAGAAGAAGCTGCTCGGCTGATCGGCCTATTGGCGCGGCAGTGGACCCCGGGACAAGCCCGGGGTGACGGTTGAGTTTTTCGCAGCGCATGTTCAATCCACCATTGTCACCCCGGACTAGTCCCGGGCGCACGTTGGGGTTCGTTCGCAGCGCTTTTTCAACCGACCACCGTCACCCCGGGCTTGTCCCGGGCGAACGTTGGCGTTCGTTCGCGGCGCATGTTCAATCCACCATTGTCGCCCCGGATTAGTCCCGGGCGAACGTTGGCGTTCGTTCGCGGCGCATGTTCAACCCACCTCCGTCACCCCGGGCTTGTCCCGGGGTCCACTCGTTGACATTGAAATCGGGACCGGAATGTCTGGTGGGCTTATGCGCTCCTTCGTCATCCTCGCGTAAGCGAGGACCCGGGTTTTAGAACGTTGGGACTGGGTTTTCGCTTACGCGGGAATGACGATAGGGGTGCGCAGGCCCGCCGCCGCCGATAAGCTGCCGCCATGCCGCTGCCCGATCCCGAACTCGATATCGACGAGACAGGCACGCCGCGTTCGGCGTGGGCCGGAGACGTCTATTTCTCGGCGGACGACGGCCCGGCGGAGACGGCGCACGTGTTCCTGGCTGGGATCGGTGCGCCGGAAGTCTGGAAGAGCCGCCGCCGGATGCGGATCGGCGAGCTCGGCTTCGGGACCGGTCTCAACTTCCTGCTGACGTGGCGGGCCTGGCGCGAAAGCGCGTCCGCCGACGCGACGCTCGATTACGTTGCCGTCGAGGGATTTCCGCTTTCCGCCGACGACATCCGATGCGCCCTCTCGCGCTATTCCAATCTGACGGCGGAGGTGGCGGCGCTCACGCATCGGCTGCCGCACCGCGTTCCGGGCATGCACCGGATCGCGCTGGATGGTGGACGGGTGCGCCTGACGCTCGTCTATGGCCAGGTCGCGCCGGCCCTCGCCATGCTGACGGGCCGTGTCGACGCCTGGTATCTCGACGGTTTCGCGCCGTCCAAGAACCCGGACATGTGGACACCTGAGGTCCTCGCCGCCGTCGCCGCCCGCACGGTGCCCGGTGGCCGGCTTGCTACCTTCACGGCGGCGGGCGCGGTGCGGCGCGGATTGGAAGCCGCCGGATTCACGGTCGAGAAGCGGCCCGGTTTCGGCCGCAAGCGGGAATGTCTGGCGGCGTCGATGCCGGGCGACGCCGTGGCGGACGGGCTGAAGCCGGGCGCCCGGGTCGCGGTGATCGGCGCCGGGATCGCCGGCGGCGCGTTGTCGAAGGCCCTCGCCGAGCGGGGCTACGCCGTCACGCTGATCGACGCTGCAGGGCCCGGCGCCGGCTCGTCTGGAAATCCGGCGGCGTTGATCGCGCCCCGCCTGCCGAAGTCGGCGTCGCCCATGGGGCGGGTGCTGGCGTCGGGATATCTGCATGCCGTCCGCTACTACGACGCTCTGGCGGCGGCCGGCGTCGCCGTCTGGCTCGGCCGGCGCGGTACCTTCGCTATGGCGCGGGACGACGCGGAACAGGAACGGCAGCAGGCCTCGCTCCGGTCGTACGGACTGCCGGAGGTGGCGATGCGTGGCATCGATGCGGCGGAAGCCGGCCGTCTCACCGGCATCGCTTGCCCAAGGCCCGGCCTCTGGTTCGCCGAGGCCGGCACTCTCGACCCTCGCGCTGTCGTGCCGGCCCTGGCGGCGAAGGCCACGGACTTTATTCAGGCCGAGGTTGCCCGGATCGAGCGCGGCGATGACGGCTGGCGCGTTCTCGGTCCCGACGGCGCGACCGTCGCCAGCGCGGAGGCCGCGGTCGTCGCGGCGGGCAGCGGGTTGAAGGGACTGTTTCCGGCGGCGCCCTGGCCGCTCCGCGCCAACCGGGGGCAGATCGGCTATCTGCCGGCCAGCGAGGGCGGGCCGGCCGTGCCGGTCAGCTACGGCGGCTACCTGACGCCAGCGGTGCGGTTGCCGGCGGGCGGGATGGGGCACGTGATCGGCGCCAGTTACGGCCGCACCGATCCGGCGGCGGCGTGGGAGACCTTCGAGGAACAGGATCACCGGGAAATCGCCGGGTTGCTCTCGTCGGCGTTGCCGGCGCTTGCCGTACTTGCGGACGCGCCGCCCGTCGGCGGGCGGGTGTCGCTGCGCGCGACCATTCCGGATTACACGCCGCTGGCAGGCGGGATGGACGAGGGTCTCTACGTGCTGGGCGGTCTCGGTTCGCGGGGATTCCTGACGGCGCCCCTCATGGCGGAGCGGATCGCCGACGCCATCGCCGGTCTACCGCCACCGTTGCCGGCCGATCTTCTGGCGGCGGTCGACCCGAAGCGTTTCGTCTGAGAAATCAGGCCGCCGATTTCGCCGCCGTCGCGTAGGTGAACATCTTCTTGATCATCGAGTGCAGCCCGTTCGAGCGGCTCGGGCTCAGATGTTCGTCGAGGCCGATGCCCTCGATGAACTTGGGCGGCGTCGAGAGGATTTCGTCCGGCGTCCGGTCGCTGTAGATCCTGAGCAGGATGGCGATCAGGCCAGTGACGATGGCGGCGTCGGACATGGCGCGGAAGACGAGGCGGCCGTCCTTGATTTCCGGTTTCAGCCACACCTGCGACTGGCAGCCCTCGACCTTGAAATCGTCGATCATCCAGTCCTCGGGGAACGGCGGTAGTTTGCGGCCGAGATCGATGATATGCCGGTAGCGGTCCATCCAATCGTCGAGAAACTCGAACTCCTCGATCAACTCCGCCTGCACGTCCTGAATGGACGGGCGTTCGTCGGTTTCCGCCATGTTTTCCCCGTTTATCTGCCGGCGTCGCCGCTTCCGGCGCCGCGTGTACCCGATTACACGGCTAAATAGGTGCCTGAAGCCGAAGAATCCAGCCCATTCGTCGGTGATTGCGGGTCGGCCCTTGCAACTTGACCGACGTGGGCTATTTTTTGAGGGATAGGCATCCTTCCGGAGGCGCTCCCGTGCAGTCGAACAAGAACCAGGCGAACAAGAACCTCGCGAAATTCTCGATCGGTGCGGCCGTGAAGCACCGCATTTACGGATTCCGCGGCGTCGTCTTCGACGTCGATCCGGAATTCAACAATACGGACGAATGGTACAATGCCATTCCCGCGGAGTCGCGTCCGCGCAAGGATCAGCCGTTCTATCACCTATTCGCGGAAACGACGGAGCGTTCGCCCTATATCGCCTACGTTTCGGAGCAGAACCTCGTCTATGACGACGACGATGAGCCGATCAGCCATCCGGAAGTCGGCGAGTATTTTGACGGCCGCGAGAACGGCCGTTATCTGCCGCGCATCCTGATGAATTGACGGGATCGACGCGCGGGCCGGGCGGCCGGCGTCAGAGTTTCGACAGCAGATAGTCCCTGACTTCGAACACCAGCTCCGGCTGCGGTTTGGTGAACTGGCACGCCAGCTGGTCGTCCCATTGCCGGACCACCTTGGCGTGTCCGCGCAGTTCCTGCTCGCCGTTTTTGCGCGGCAGCGTCAGGTGAAACTCGAAATACTGATTGGCCTTGAGATCGTCGTTATAGCCGGTGACGCGCATGCCGCCCTCCGACAAATCCCCGAGATCGAGGCTTTCGCCGTAGATGCGGACCTTTTCGCCATTGGTTTCGAAGCGCTGGTGCTCGCGCTGATTGTCGCCGTCGTTCTTCTTGCCACCGAATAAGCCAAACATGGGCCTATTTTGTCACGCCTTGCATACCCTGTCCATGAGACGATCCAGGAACGCTTCGCCCTTGTCGATCTGTTCCAACGTTATGAATTCATTGGGTTTATGGGCTTGGTCGATGCTGCCCGGGCCACAGACGACGCACGGAATGCCGCCGCGCTTCTGGAACAGTCCGGCCTCGGTCCCGAAGGCGACCTTGCCGTGGTCGTTCCTGCCGGCGAGAGATTTGACGAACGTGACGACCTCGTGATCGACGTTCATGTCGAGCCCCGGCATGTCGTTGACACAGGTGATGTCGATGCCGGTGTCCGGCTGAACGGACTGCATTTCCGACGCGATGACCTTGCTGGCGTATTCCGTGATGGCGCGTTCGATGGCCTCCGGATCGTCGCTACCGATATAGCGGAATTCGAACTGGAAGCGGCAGTCCTTCGGCACGATGTTGAGCGCGGTGCCACCTTGGATGGTGCCGACGTGGATCGTCGTGTGCTTGACGTCGTAGAGATCGTCGAAGGGGCCGCCCGACTGCAGGGTACGGGCCATGCCCTGCATGTAGGCGATCAGCCTTGCGGCGTATTCGATGGCGTTGACGCCGGTCGGCGCCAGGCTCGAATGGGCCTCGAAGCCGCGCACGTGCGCCTGATAGCTGCGCTTGCCCTTGTGGCCGGTGATGACCTGCATGCTGGTCGGCTCGCCGATGATGGCCATGCGCGGCTTGATCGGCAGGCCGTTGATCATGTCGATCATCGGCCGGACGCCGACGCAGCCGACTTCCTCGTCGTAGGAAAAGGCGAGGTGGATCGGGGTTTCTAGGCCCCGTTTCAGCATGTCCGGCAATTTCGCGAGGACGAGGGCGATGAAGCTCTTCATGTCCGACGTGCCGCGGCCGAACAGCTTGCCGTCCCGCTCCACCACCTTGAAGGGCTCGGTCCGCCAGTCCTGGCCGTCGACCGGCACCACGTCGGTGTGGCCCGACAGCATCACGCCCGGACGGTCGGTCGGCCCTAGGGTGGCGTACAGGCTCGCCTTCGAGCGGTCCTCGTTGGGGACCAGGGTGCTTTCGACGCCGATTCCCGTCAGGTAGTCCTGGATGTGGCGGATCAACTGCATGTTGGAGTTTCGGCTGGTCGTGTCGAACGCGATCAGCTTCGAGATCATGTCCAGGCTTTCCGAGGTCGGCATCGGTGTCTCCAGGGCGGCGGTTGCGGCTAAATGACGAACCAAATTGACCTTTTCAGGGCAGTTTGCAAGGCTTTCGTCCGGTAGCGGAGAGGACGATGGACGGATCCACGAAAGCGACGATCCACGACGCGCTCGTCAAGCGGCGAGCGGCGCAATTCGCGTTCCTGAAGAGCATGGTCCGTCTCGACACCTCCAATCCGCCGGGCGACCAGGCCAAGGCGGCCGAGAAGGTCGCGACGATGCTGGAAGGGCTGGGCTTCGAGGTCACGCGCCTCAAGGTGCCGAAGGATCTGGCGCAGCGCCGGGGCCTGGTGTCCGTCACCAACCTTATCGCCAAGCGGGTCTTCGGCGACGGCCCGACCATCGCCCTGGTCACGGCCCTCGACGCGCCGCCGGCGGGCGAGGACTGGACGCACGATCCCTACGACGGCGAGATCGCCGACGGCGTCATATTCGGACGCGGCCTGCTGACGGGCAAGGCGGACCTGGCGGCCTACGCCTATGCCGTGCGGGGACTGGTCGACGCGGCGGCTCCGCTGATCGGCACCGTCGAGTTGCACGTCAGCTTCGACGGCACCGGCGCGCTCGGCGCGAAATGGCTGCTCGACGAAAATCTCACCACGCCCAATCTCGCCATCTGCGCCGGGCCGGCGCGCGCCATCGCCGCGCATTCCATGGGCACGCTGCAGTTGGACGTCGAGGTACGCGGCCGTGCCGCGCCGTCGCACGCGCCTGAGCGAGGCATCGACGCGCTGGAGGGGGCGAACCGGATCGTGACCCTGCTGCACCAGTACCGGGCCGCGCTCGCAAGCCGGAAATCGAAGATAGCCGGCATCCGGCATCCGACGCTGGTGATCGAGGAATTCTATGCCGGCAGCGAGGTTGGCGGCGTGCCGGCGGGCGCGCGCTTCCGCGTCGACCGCCGCCTGATGCCGGACGAGGATGCGACACAGGTAGAATCGCAACTGACCACCATGATCGGCACCAGCGCCGCCAAGACGCCGGGGCTGCGTTGCCGCATCCGGCGGACCCGACTGATCCCGGCCATGCAGCCGACCGACGTCGGCCGGCCTCTGATCGCCGCCATCGCCCAGCATGCGAAGGACTGCACCGGCGAGGCGCCAGGAGCGGTCGGCGTGGGTTTCGACGTCGAGGCGCGGCACTATTCGGCGGCGGGTATTCCGACGGTGCTCTACGGCGCAGGGCCGGTCGATCCGACGACGCAGGGCATGAACGGACCGGAGGAACGGCTGAACCTCGACGATCTCCGCGTCGGGACCGAGGTCGTGGCGCTATCCCTGGCCGATTTGCTGGCGCCGCGTCCGGTGGTCCCGGCGGCGAAACAAGCCCCGAAACAGGTCCCGGAACCGGTCCCGCAATCGGCCATGGCGGCGAAGGCCGACGCCCCCGTTAACGCTTGAGCCCCGGCACCGGGAACCGCCCGGCGACCACGCCTTCGAGCCACCGCACCGGATCGGGCGGCGCGCCGGTCTCCGGCATGACGACGAGCGCCAACGGCAGCAACGGCCCCTGCCGAGAGAAAGCGATGACCCGCGTCGGAACCTTGACGCCGTAGGACGGCGAGAATTCCCCGTCTTCTTCCGACGCTTGCCAATCACCGCCGGCGACGACCATCAGGAAGGCCGGGCCTTCGGCAGGATCGAGCCGCCAGACGCCGGGTCGGGCCGCCGCCACGCGCACATCGGGGGCAAAGGTGAAGCGCGTGCGGACGGCGTGCTCGCCCGTGCCCTCGAAGCCGTCGGCGACGAACAGGCGATGCGTGCTCTTTTCCAGCATGACGCCGCGGACGGGCGTGACCGGGCTCTTGAGCCGGCGATAGCCGCTGTGTGCCGCGACCAGCAGGTCGACGTCGCCCGACGTGCTCCAATGCCGCACCTCGGGCTTGGCGTCGTCGGTAAGCACCCACAGCCATTCCGGCCGTGGCATGCGGTTGATCTCCTGGCCGTCCACTTCTGGGGTGTTGTGCGCGGCCGTGGCGCGGAAGCGGTTCCTGGCCTGCCAGTCGGCGGTGTAGACGTAGGCGCCGGGATCGACGATCAGACGCCGGCCCATCAGGCAGGCCTCGAACGACAGGCAGTCGTTGTGGCCGTGCCCGCCGCGACCGGCCATGCCGACCGGGCCGGCGTCGACGAACACGTGATCGGCGCCGCCCCGCATGACGTGGACGCCGGAAACCTCGAATGCTTGGGAAACGGGATTGGCGGCGGCCGGCGGCTTCTTGCCGCCGGTGCCGAGCCACCAGATCGCCTCGCCGGTCTCGGCGCGGCTGGGCGTCGTGGCGGCGCCGATCAGGTCGAGCAGGTAGCGGTGATCGTTGATGTCCTGATTGCCGAGCGGCAGGGCGCGGCCGTCGTCGGCGTCGCCCCAAATGGGCACGCGGCCGTCCGGGCCGGTATAGGCGGCCGTGAACCCGGCCATGGCGGTGAGCCGCTGCCAGTAATCCTGCGGCACCGGCAGGCCGGCGGCGCGGCGGGCAACGGCCGGCAACAGAAATAGTTCCGCGATCAGGCGGTGGTAGGGGACGGAGGCCTCGAAGGTGACGCCGTCGTCGGGCACCTGGCGCGGAAATTCTTCCGTCAGCAGCCGCCAGGACAGGTCGATCCATTTCTTCGCGCCGCCGGCGCCGCCGAGGCTGATGCCGATCAGCTGCAGACCGGCCAGATCGGCGGTCAGGTGATTGCCGTTGACGTCGGCCCATTCCAGGTTGGCGACGACGAAACGGCCGTGCAGGTAGAGCGACTTCACCAGCTGCTCAAGAAAGCCCGGTTCCTTCCATGTATCGGCGCGGTGGCAGGCATGGAACAGCCACAGCATCGAGACGGCGCGGAGCGCCACGTCCATGGGGCAAATCCAGTTCGGTCCCTTACAGATCGGATTGCCGATAAACCACTCCTCGACGATGTCGTGGGCGAAGTCGGCATAGGCGTCGTCGCCGGTCAGCACGTAAGCCTGGCCAGCCGGCAGCAGCCATTGCAGGCGGGACAGGTCCCACGGCACCTTGATGTCGCAGGATTCCTTCAGCCGGTTGACGGGGAGGCGGCGGGACGGCGCCATGGGCCAGCGGATGCCGGTCTTGAAATCCTGGCACCAGTCGATGGGCTGGCCGAGTTCCTCGGGACCGGAGCCGAGCAGGTCCACCTCGCGGGCGAGCACCCGCTGGGCGCGGGCGATGACGGTGTCCCGTTCGGCGGCGGAGAGCGCGCCCGGTAGGTTCCGGGCGTCGCGGAGACCGGGGAAGGGACAGGACTTCTCGATACGGCCCAGGAGGTCGTCGAAATCGTCGGCGCCCAAGGCGGTGGCGAGGGTGCGCCCGTTCAGCCAGAAATCGTAGGACGGCAGGACCTTGGCGGCGCGGCGCGCCTTCAGCTGCCGCCAGACCCATTGCAGGATGACCTTGGGCGGCTTGTTCCAGCCGCGCCGGGCGAGATCGACGATATCGGTCACGATCGCCCCGCGAACAGATCGAAGCGTCTCGCTACCGAAATTCCCTCGTGGGGGGCGGGAAATCCAAGGTCAGGATTTCTCATCGGGCGTCCAGGAGAGAGAACCGTCCGTATCAATCAGTTCGATACGCACGACATCCGCCTCGTATGCCTCCTGGTCGCGCGGGTTCCGCGACAGGGTCAGAAACATTGTATCGACCGGATACTTCATGACGTGGTCCACCATGGGCGGTGTGAAGATCATCTGTCCCGCCTCGGCGACAATCAGCTCCGGCTCCCGGTCGCTTCCCGTCGGCCGGTGATAGTACTCGATCCGCCCGGCGATGATGTAACAGTAGTGCCAGTCGGTCTTGTGATAGTGGTTCGCACGGACGGACCCCGCCTTCGACTGGATCATTACTGCGCTCCGCATCATTTCGTCGACCAGAGGCTGGATATTGCCGCGCACATCGACGAAGGGCTTCGACAGTTCGACGAGCGGTTCCTTCGGCCAGGAAGCCATTTCCTGTTCGGTCAACGGGGGGATGTCGGTTTTCGCCATGCTCAATCCTGCGGGCCGGTTGCTGTGGTTGGAATACGAACACTTCCAGCCGACGTGAATGCGCGTTCTTCCGGGATGGTCCGATCCATCGCCGTCTGTCCGTAGCCAGAATAGATGTCCGAAAAGGCCCGGATGTTCAACATTTCGAATCCCCGGCGGGCATCTCCACGTGGGTGGCAAGAGGCCAAGTGACGTCGCGGTGTCGGCGTCGTCCTCTCACGCGGCCGCCGCGCCGTCGATCCAGTGATCGTGCCAAGCGGTCAGGTTGAGGAGCACCCAAAGGTGCAGGGCGTTGTCCGCCTCGCCGGTACGGTGCTTGGTGAAGGCGTCCTTGATGGCGGCGGCGTTGAGCGGACCGGACCTGGCGAGCGGCGAGCCCATCACCATGGCTTCCGCTTCGGCGCCGAAATCCTCCCGCATCCAGTTCGAAACCGGTGCGGCGAAGCCCATCTTCTTGCGGTCGATGATCTCGTCCGGAATGACGCCGCGCAGTGCCCGCTTCAACAGATTCTTCGTCTTGTAGCCGTCGATCTTGAGCTGGCGCGGGATGTCCATGGTCAACTCGACCAGCTCATGATCGAGGAACGGCACCCGACCCTCGATCGAGGTCGACATGGTGATCTTGTCGACGCGCATCAGCAGCAGTTCCGGCAACCGCAGCCGAAACTCCGCGTGAATCATGCGGGCGAGATCGTCGGCGTCGGCCGCCTTGTCGCGGAACTGGGCGGCATAGGCGTCGATGACGGCGCCGCTGTCGGCGGAATTCGTGGCATCCAGGGAAAGTCCGACGACGCCGGTGTCCGTGTCGGCGGGATCGGGCGCGACGGCGGCGCCGTTCAGGTATTTCTCGACATGGATGGCCCAGAAGGCGTTGGACCCGCCGTAGAACAGTTCGTGACCCAAATTGACGCGGCGGCTGACCTCGAACGCCTGCTCGAACAGGGAACGGCGGCCGGGTAGCGCGCGGGCGAGGGCGCCGAGGACCGGGGCGGCGAGCCCGAGAGCGGACCGGAGTGCGCCGGTCCCCATCCGGTCCGAAAGCTTCAGATACTTCATGTAGCTGTCGTACCCGGCGAACTGCTCGTCCGAGCCCTCGCCCACCTGCACGACGGTGACGCCGGAATCCTTCGCCAGTTTGGAGACGAAATAGAGCGGTACGCAGACCCAGTCGGAAATCGGCTCGTCCTGGCTGTGGATCAGATCGCCGAGATAGCCCCGCATGTCGGCGCCGTTGACCCGGATTTCGTGGTGGTCGGTGCGGAACCGTTTGGCGACCTTGTCGGCGTAGTCGAGCTCGTTCAGGTGCGTGTAGTCGGAAAAGCCGATGGTGAAGGTCTTCACCGGCTGGTTGGAGATGCGGCTCATCAAGGCGACGTTCGCCGACGAGTCGATGCCGCCCGACAGGAACACGCCGAACGGCACGTCGGCCATCATGCGGCGGTCGATGGCGACTTCGAGGCGGCGCAGCACCTCGCGGCTCAGGAAGTCGACCCTGGCCGCGTCGGACAAGCCTGCGAGTTCGTTACCGATGCCGGATCGGCCGGGGAGAGCGTCCCAATAGCGCCGCGCCCGGGCGCTGCCGTCGGCCTCGACTTCCATGATGTGGCCGGCGGGTAGCTTGAAGATGCCCCGGAACATGGTGAGTGGCGCCGGCGTCACCATGAAGCTGAGATAGTGCGCCAACGCGGTGCCGTTGACGGCGCGCGGTACGGCGGCATCGGTCAGAATGGCCTTGATCTCGGAGGCGAACAGGAATCGTCCGCCGGCGCGGGTGAAATAGACCGGCTTTATGCCGACGCGGTCGCGGACAATGCTGAGCCGCTTCTTACGGACGTCCCAGATGGCGAACGCGAACATGCCGACGAGCCGTTCGACGAGACCGTCGACACCCCATTCCTTGTAGCCGTGCACCAGCACCTCGGTATCCGAATGGTCGGTGCGGAAGCGGTGGCCGGCGGCCTCCAACTCGGCGCGGAGCTTCAGGTGATTGTAGATCTCGCCGTTGTACGTGACCCAGATCGCGCCGTCGGCATCCGACATGGGTTGGGCGGCGTCAGGATTGAGATCGACGATGGCGAGGCGGCGGTGCGATAGCCCGATCCGGCGGTCATCCGAGAGCCAGGTGCCGACCCCGTCCGGTCCCCGGTGCGGCATGGCGTCGTTGAGGCGGACAAGCTCGCCCTCCGCCACGGAGGCGGACTGGGAAAACGCGAGGATTCCTGCGATGCCGCACATTGACGCTTCCGCCGTTTCCTAGGGAGCCCCATTGGTGGGGAGCCGAACGTGTTGATACCGTATGATTTCGCCAATAAAAAGCAAACTTCGGCCTTGCGAGGCTTGGCCATCCGGCCAGCATGAAGTAGCTTGAGGCGCCAAATAGTTACGGGGATTTTCGTTGGATATTAAAGGTAAGAAACTCGTCGTCGTGGGCGGTGCCGGGTTGATTGGCTCGCATACTATCGACGCCTTGTTGCGCGAAGACGTCCGAGAGATCGTTATTTACGACAACTTTACGCGAGGAACGTCCGCAAATATTTTGGGGGCGCTCGGTGATTCGCGGGCCAAGTTGTTCGATATCGGTGGCGATATTTGCCAGACAGATATCTTGAATGAGGCATTCAAAGGCGCCGACGGCGTCTTTCATTTTGCGGCGCTGTGGCTTTTGCAGTGCCACGAATTTCCACGCTCGGCATTCGACGTCAACGTCCGCGGAACGTTCAACGTTCTCGAAGCGTGCGTCGCGCAGGGAATCAAGCGGCTCGTCTATTCGTCATCGGCCTCGGTCTACGGCGACGCCGTCGAAGAGCCGATGACGGAAGAGCATCCATTCAACAACAAGAATTTCTATGGTGCGACCAAGATTGCCGGCGAAGCGATGGCGACCGCGTTTCATCATCGATACGGCCTGCCTGTCGTCGGGCTCCGTTACATGAATGTATACGGTCCTCGCCAGGACTATAAGGGCGCATACATCGCGGTCATCATGAAAATGCTCGACGCGATCGACCGTGGCGAAGGTCCGACGATTTTCGGCGACGGAAGCGAAGCTTTCGACTTTGTCGCCGTCGAGGACTGCGCGCGGGCGAATGTCTGCGCAATGAAAGCGGAAGCCGTCGGGGAGTACTACAACGTCGGAACGGGCGTCCGGACCTCTCTCCGCGAACTCGCCGAAGCGCTTCTGGAAATCACCGGGAGCAACCAAGGGATCAAGTTCGCCGAACGTAGTCAGGCGACACTCGTGCGCAACCGGATCGGCTCCACCAAAAAGGCCATGCGCGACTTGAAATTTGAAAGCAACATCGATCTTTTCGACGGTTTGCGGCGTGTCGTTGAATGGCGCCGTCGCGAAAAGGAGCTGGCGGCCGGCCGTGGTTAAGCGGCAATCCGCGCGGGGGCCGTCGTGCCGGATGTGGCGATGCCGGCGACCCCAAGCTTGTCATTCGGGCAATTGACGGCATGTGTGGCGTAACCGGGATTTTTCACGTCGACGGGCGAGGTGCATCCGAGTCGGCGATCAAGCGGATGACGGATACGGTCGCGCATCGTGGGCCGGACGGCGACGGGATTTTCGTCGATCGGTTCGTCGCGCTGGGACACCGCCGACTGGCGATCATCGATCTGTCCGACGCCGCTGCGCAGCCGATGGCCACGGCCGACGGCAGGTTCGTCATTTCCTACAACGGCGAACTCTACAATTTTCCCAAACTTCGGTCCGAGCTTGAAAGTCTCGGATACGCGTTCAGATCCCGTTCGGATACGGAAGTCGTTCTTGCGGCATTTGAGCTATGGGGGCGAAAGGCGCTCGAAAGATTCAACGGCATGTTCGCGTTCGCCATTTGGGATCGGCGAGAGTGCAGCCTGACCCTGGCGCGCGACAGGTACGGGATCAAGCCGCTGTATTGGGCATTCCGTTCCGGGGCGCTCATCTTCGCATCGGAAGCGAAGGCGATCGGCGCATCCGGGCTCTTGAGCCTGGAGTTGGATGCGTCCGGTCTCGTCGAGTACATGACGTTTCAGAATTTCTTCTCCACGCGCACGCTCGCCAAATCGGTGAACATCGTGCCGGCCGGAACGTCCATGACGTTCAAGCTCGGCGATACGACCGCACCGAGCCCGAACCGCTACTGGGATTACCATTTCTCGAGCGACGAAACCGGCGCGCAGGACGACGACCGGGCATATGTCGAGGAGCTCGACCGACTGTTCCGGCAGGCCGTGTCGCGCCAACTCATTAGCGACGTAGAGGTCGGCGCGTATCTCAGCGGCGGCATGGATTCCGGATCGATCGCCGCGGTCGCGGCGAAGCAACTTCCGAGCATGCGGACGTTCACCTGCGGATTTGATCTTACCTCCGCTTCCGGCGTCGAGCTGTCCTTCGACGAAAGGGCGGCGGCGGAACGGATGTCATATCTGTTTCAAACCGAGCACTACGAAGTGGTGCTGAAGGCGGGCGACATGCAGCGGGTGCTGCCGAAGTTGGCCTGGCATCTCGACGAGCCGCGCGTCGGCCAGTGTTATCCGAATTTCTATGTCGCCAATCTGGCGAGCAAGTTCGTCAAAGTCGTTCTCTCGGGCGTCGGCGGCGATGAACTTTTCGGTGGATATCCCTGGCGGTACTACCGTTCCGTCGGCGCCGAGAATTTCGCCGCCTACATCAATTCCTACTACGACTATTGGCAGCGCCTCGTGCCGGACGGGCAGATGTCGCGCCTGCTGGCGCCTGTTTGGAGTGAGGCCAAGCACGTCGATACCCGACAAGTGTTCACCGACGTATTCTCGGATCATGCGAGCTTGCTTGATCGTCCAGACGACTTCGTCAACCATTCTCTGTACTTCGAGGCGAAGACGTTCCTGCACGGCCTGTTGGTGATCGAAGACAAGGTCAGCATGGCGCATGGCCTGGAAACGCGGGTGCCGTTTCTCGACAATGACCTGGTCGATTTCGCGATGCGCGTGCCGACGCGGCTCAAGCTGCGCAATGTCACACAGAACGTACGAATCAACGAAAACGAAATCGGGTCGAAGAAGGCCAAATACTACCAGCGCACGTCCGACGGAAAGCTCCTGCTCCGCGAGATGATGGCCCGACACATTCCGCAAGAGATCGCGCAGCGCGAGAAACAGGGGTTTTCCGCTCCGGACGCCAGTTGGTTCAAGGGCGAGAGTATCGACTACGTTCGCGACACGTTGTTCAATCCCGGCGCGCATATTTATCGATACTTCGACAGGGCTGTTACCGAAGATTTGATCGAAGAGCACCTGCAAGGGCGGGAGAACCGCCGGCTGCTGATTTGGTCGTTGCTCAATATCGAAGAGTGGTGCCGTCAACATGGCCCAAAATAAGGTTCAGAAACGGCATGGATAATCGGTAGATTTGGTATGGACGGCAGAGTCGACAACATTGAACGGGTGATTGAGCCGGGCGTCAGTTTTCGCACGATGAAGTTTGCGGAACTGTACAGATACCGGGAATTGTTGACCGTATTCATTTGGCGAAACGTATCGACCAAATATCGCCAAGCGCCAT
>JAYOFL010000034.1:0-40237 GCA_038117205.1 Rhodospirillales bacterium
TGACCTTCACCGCGTTCGCCAGAATGTCGACGCCGCGCAGCAGGCGCTCGCGCGCGTCGGCCGAAAATTTGACTTCTTTAGCAGCCATTGTTCCTGACCCCCTTCCTTAGGCGGCTTTCTTCTTGGCCTGGCCGGCCTCGATGATGCCGAGAATGTCCGATTCCTTCATGATCAACAGGTCTTCGCCGTCGATCTTGACTTCGGTGCCCGACCACTTGCCGAACAGCACCCGGTCGCCCGCCTTGACGTCGAGCGGCGTCACCTTGCCGTCTTCCGCCTTGTGGCCGGCGCCAACGGCGAGAATCTCGCCCTGCATCGGCTTTTCCTGCGCCGTGTCGGGAATGATGATCCCGCCGGCCGACTTCTGCTCTTGCTCGACGCGCCTGACCAGCACGCGGTCATGCAAAGGCCTGAATTTCATGATCGTTCCTCCTTGCAAGCGAACGTGGACATGATGTTGACGAATTGGCACTCACCCCACGCGAGTGCCAGCAGTGATTTAACGTGAATTTGCGGCCCGTCAAGGCTGTCCGGCGGAGAATTTTCACCGGATCAGCCGGCGTTGGCAGCACTCTCCGAGTCTTGCTGCTAACATATTGAATTATAACGATTTTATGTTGATCGGAAAAACGAACTCAGGCAGCATTTCAAGACGTAAAAACCAATATCGAGAGGTCATTGTTCATGTCGACGATGCTTTCGAAGCAAATGGCGGGCTACCGTCTCACGACAGCGCAAATCATCTACCATCTGCCGGACCACCCGAAGCTGTTGCAGGAATTCGTCTGGCAGCACCTGGACATCGCGCCGGACTTCCCGGAATTGAAGCGGTTCCTGGGGTTCTGGGAGACGACCATCGAGGGCAAGCTGCATTCGGTGCGGATCGCCTCGGCGCAATTGATTGCGCCGGCGCGGCTCCGGACGGCCGACGGCCTGCTGACGATGCACTGAACGAAAAACCGCCGCGCCAGGGCGGCGCGGCGGTCGATTTCGGTTTCTCGGCGGATTGTCGGCGGCCTGCCGATCCGAATCCCGGTTTACGCCAGGGCTTCGGCCTTGATCATCTTCTGCAGCTTGTCGAAGGCGCGGACTTCCAACTGGCGCACCCGCTCGCGGCTGATGCCGAAGTGTTCGCCAAGTTCCTCCAACGTCACCGGATCGTCCTTCAGACGGCGTTCGGTCAGAATGTGCCGCTCACGCTCCGGCAGCTTGGCCAGCGCCTTGGCCAGCAACTTGCTGCGGAATGAGTGTTCCTGACGGCCGGCGACGGCCGCTTCCGGCGTTTGGCGTTCGTCGACCAGGGTGTCCTGGAATTCCGCGCCGCCGTCCTCGGTCTGCGACAGGGGCGTGTTCAACGAATAGTCGCGCGCATGCAGACGGCGGTTCATCTGCACGACGTCGTCCTCGGACGTGCCGAGGGCGTCGGAAATGCGCTTCGCCTGCTCCGGGCTCAGTTCCCCGTTGTCGAGGATCTTGAGCTGCCCCTTGAGGCGCCGCAGCGAGAAGAACAGCTTCTTCTGCGACGCCACGGTGCCCATCTTCACCAGCGACCAGGACTTGAGGATGTATTCGGTGATCGACGCCTTGATCCACCAGATGGCATAGGTGGACAGGCGGAAGCCCCGGTCCGGGTCGAATTTCTTGACGGCCTTCATGAGGCCGATGCTGCCTTCCGAGATCAGATCGGCGACCGGCAGGCCGTAGCCCCGGTAGCCCATGGCGATCTTGGCGACGAGACGAAGATGCGAGGTGACGAGCTTGTGCGCCGCGTCGACATCGCCATCGTCACGCCAGCGCACGGCCAGCATCTGTTCCTCTTCCTTTTCAAGGATCGGGAACGTCCAGACCTCCCGGAAGTAGCGGGCGAGCCCGCCTTCGTCGGTAACGGTCGGCAGCGAAATCGCGGTCATGGTCACATTCTCCCTTTCAAAAGCGGATTCGTGTGTGGCTCGCCGTCTCGGTCGGACACGCAACCGGTCATCCCGCCGATCATCGAATCGACGGAAAATTCACCAGCGGTTAAGTGAAAAACGAGACACAACATTTGGGCCACAATCCTCCTTACGAGCAATTCAGCCGTTCATTAGGCCCGCTATCGCCGGGCCTGCCGCAGAACCCCGTCATGGGCATTCCGTCTATGCACGATCAAATTACTCGGGATTACGGCGCCGCGTCAAGGAAAACAGGGTTTTCCTTTTAGTTACAAATGTTTAATGAACCAGGTTTGGCGCGAAAAACGGCCGGAATCGGCCGAAAAACAGATCACTTCACGCCGGCAATGCCGCCGTCGCCACCGGTCGGGGCGTAATTGATGTTGTAGTTCGGGATGGGCGGCAGGTCTTCCTGCCGGCCGTTCGCGATCTCGCCCTTCCGCTTCTGGCGGTACAGGCTGCGGATGGCCGCATAGTAGTCGACCGAGGTCTTCTTGATCTGGTCCAGCTCGTCGACGAGGCCGGCGTACTGATCGAGACCGTCCATGGCCGTCCGGGAGTACGCGGCGGCGTCGCGGTCCGTGTTGGACAGCCACATGCCGAACGGGTCGAAGTACGGGTCGACCAGGAACTTGCCGATGGCGTCGCGCGGATTGGACGGGCCGAAGATCGGCAGAACGACATAGACCCCCTCGCCCATGCCGTAGACGCCGAGCGTCTGGCCGAAATCCTCGCGGTGCTCCTCGAGGCCGAATTCCGCCGCCATGTCGACCAGACCCAGCATGCCCGCCGTCGAGTTGACGATGAAGCGCGTCAGCGTGACGAGGGCCCGGTGGATTTCGAGCTGCAGGATATCGTTCGCGAAAACGACCGGCGACGACAGGTTGTCGAGGATGTTACCGACGCCCGAACGGACCGTCTTGGGAACGTAACTGTTGTAGACGGAAGCGACCGGACGGAAGAGCGCGTCGTAGACCACTTCGTTGAAACTTAACATCGCCCGATTGAAGCCTTCGAGCGGATCGTCGCCGTCGTCGGCGGCGGGCGGCGCCGCGGCCAACTGCACATTGGTGATATAGGCGAACTCGACGGGGAGCGGGCCGAAGTCCTTGAGGGCCTCGATCGGCGTCGACGCGACCATCGCCTCACGCGCGAAATTACCGGAACCGGCGAACGCCTCGGGGCCGTCCTCCGCTCGCACATCCGAGATGGCGAAAGAACATACAGTCAATGCTGTGAGTGCCGAATACAGGATATTGCGAGGAGAGTTCATAAAGGACCCGTTCAACTACCACATAACACGACACTCGGTCGGCCGACGGCAACCCCCGGACCAAACCATGTTCCATCCATCTTTAAGCAAAGTTGTGGCCTCACCGCAATATGGTTGTGACGGATTTTCCACCTAGTGTGACAAATTTGCCATGCTCTTGATAAAACAATATTTTAACTTGTATCTGTTTAGCTCCAGCGCGAGTTTGCGGAATCTCCTTGAGGAACTCTTTTTATGCTCGGCTTCCTGGTTAAATTGCGACGCGTCGTCCTGGCATGGCCGATTCTTGTCTTGGCGGTCTTTCCGACCCCTCCTGCCGCCGCCGCGGGCGAGGCCGAGGACGTCGTTTCGTCCTTCCAGGGGTCCCTGGTCGACGTCATGAAGCAGGCGAAAACGCTTGGCGTCAAAGGGCGTTACGAAAAACTGCAACCGGTCATCGACACAGCATTCGACATACCGCTTATGGCGCAGATCTGCGCCGGCGGTTACTGGCAGACCGGCACGGACGCGCAGCGCCGGGACCTGGTCGCCGCCTTCCGGCGCTATAGTATTTCCACCCTGGCCACCCTGTTCGACGGCTATTCCGGCGAGAAATTCGAGGTCGCCGGCAAACGTCAGGGGCCGCAGGGAACCACCATGGTCGACACCTTGCTGCACCGCCAAGGCGAGCCCGACATCAAGATTACCTACGTCGCCCGTCCGGCCGAGGGCCGTTGGCGCTTGATCGACGTCATCGTCGACGTCGGTATCAGCGAGCTCAAGCGGCGGATTTCCGAGTTTCAGCAAGTCCTGAGGACGGGTGGGCTCAATGGCCTGATCAAGCTTCTGAACGACAAGGCCGACCAACTGGTCAAGTAATCCCGCGCCGAACCACGGCCAGACCACGGCCAGTCCACGACATGCCATGAAAGCGCCGTTTTCCCGGCGCATGGAAGGCGGTCGACATTCGCAACCTAGGACCAAGCATGCGTTACCGTACCGCCGCCGTCGCCCTTTTTCTCGTCGTTCTGCTCGCGCTCCCGGCCCGCGCGGCGGATGCCGCCCCGTCGGAAACCGTCGAGAAATTCCACTCGGCGCTTCTGAGCGCCATGCAGGCGGACGGCGCCACGTCGAAACGGCGGTTCGACCTGATCGCCCCCGTCATGGACCAGACCTTCGATTTCACCGTGATGATCCGGACCGCCACCGGCCGCCACTGGCGGGCCGCCTCCAAGGACGACCAGGCCGGTCTGCTCGATGCATTCCGTCGCGCCAGCATCGCCAGCTATGCGTCGCAGTTCTCGTCCTATTCCGGTGAGCGCTTCGTCACCGGCGAGACCCGCGACGGGCCGAGCGGCACGCGAATTGTCTCGACCGAGCTCGTGACGACGGGAAAATCCGTCACACTCGCCTACGTGCTTCGCCTGAAGGACGGGGCCTGGCGGATTATCGACATCCTGCTCGACAAGGGCATCAGCCAACTGGCCGTCCGCACCGCCGAATACGGCCGCACGCTTAAGGACGGCGGCGTCGCCCTGCTGACGCGCACCCTGGCCGACCAGGCGGCCCGTCTTAAAGGGAGTTGATCCCGCCGGCGTCCTTCCGCAGCGTCGTCGGATAGAAAGCCGCCGCCAAGAGACCGAGGACGATCCACAGCACTTCCCGAATGCGCCGGACCACCGAGGCGGCGAGTCCGAGGGCCGGGTTTCCGGTGATGGCGCCGCAGATCACCAGGAACGTCCCTTCCTGCGCGCCGATACCGGCCGGAATGAAGAAAACCGCCGAACGGACCATCTGCGCCACCGATTCGACGATCCACGCCTCTTGCCAAGAGATCGGGTGGCCGAGGAAATAGAACGTCGCGTAGATCTCGGCGACGCCCAGAACCCAGTTGCCGAAGGCGAACACGAAGGCGGCGAAGAACTTGCCCCTGTGCTCCGTGTAGAACGCGAGGAACCGCCGATCCACATCCTCGACGGCGGCGATGGCGTTGACGATCCACTGCCCGCCGCGGCCGCTGCCCAAACGCGTCGCCAACCGGCTCGACAACCGGAACCGCTGGATCGCGAACATGGCGACGGTGCCGAACGTCAGCGCCGCGAAGCCGATGGCGGCGACGAACCGGATCTTCGGGCCGAAGGCCGGCGACAGCATCAGGAACGCGAAGCCGACCGCCAGAAAAAGGATCAGCGCGATCATGTTGATGGTGCGCGACATTACGATCGACGCCGTCGCTTCGCCGTAACCGACATCGTAGCGGCGCTTCAGAATGGCCGCTTTGACCGGCTCGCCACCGAAGCCGGCGGCGGGCAGGATGTTGTTGAAGGCCTCGCCCGCCAGCCTGACGAAAAACGCCCGGCGGAACCAGACCAGCGAGTTGGGCGTCGACGTGATGGTCAGGCACCAGGAAACGGAATCGCCTAGGAACGCCAGGAAATACAGAAAGACCACGGCGGCCATGCCGGCGGCGCCGACCTCTTTGACGTAGCCGGCGATTTCGTCCAGATCGGCGTCCCGGAAGATAACGACCAGGAGCGCAAGGCCGAGCGCGAGATAGGGGAATTTCGCGAAGCGCATCAGCCTCTTTCACCCCGCGCCAGCACGGCGATCAACGCCGGCAGCACCAGAAGGTTGGCGGCGAGAGAAAGCAGGATCGCGACGGTCAGCAGCGCACCCATGCTCGCCGTGCCGGGATGTCCGGACAGCATGATGCTGGCGAAGGAACCGAGCGTGGTCAACGCGCTCAACAGGACGGCGCGCGGCGTCGAGGTGGCGACGGTCCCCGCCCCGCCCGTCTCGCGCTCCCGGAGAACCATATGAGTGCCGAAATCGACGCTGATGCCGAACAACAGCGGCAGCACGATGACGTTGGCGAAATTGAACGGCAGGTCGAGAACCGCCGAGACGGCGACTGTCCACAGCGCCGCCAGGGCGACCGGCGCGAACACCAGGACGACGTCGCGGAAACGCCGCAGCACCAGCCACAGAATCACGGCGATGCCGGCGACGGAAATCGACAACGCTTCGGCGAAGGTGCCGACGACGGCGCGGCCCGCCTCGACGATGATGACCGGCGCGCCGGTGGCGTGTGGCGCCACGGCCTTGACCTCGGCGGCGAAGGCGGCCAGCGCGTCGGCGTTACGCATGTCGGCCTTCGGCGAGACCTCGACGCGGACGCGGCCGTCCTTGGCGGCGTAGCGGCCGGCGAGCGACGCCGGCAGATCCCCCACGCCGAACGGCTGGGCGTCGAGGGACCCCTTGAGAGCGTTTAGGCGGCCCGGCAGCCCCGCGAACACGGCGGCGTTGATCTTGCCCGTGTCGGCGGCGCCGGCAAGGGCCGCGTCCAATTTCGCCGCCGCCTCGGCCAGAGCCCCTTTCCCACCCCGCAACGTGGCGAGATTGTCGGCGAGCCGCTTCCGCGCCTCGGCGAGCGAGGCATCTGAGAGCGCCACCGTCCCCGCCGGCTGCGAGAAAGCGGGCCCCAAGAACAATGCCATGCCGCGAACGACGTCGGCCTTCTCCTCCTGCTCGCCCGGCACCAGCGACCACAGGCTCTCGGCCTTGGCGACGCTCGGCAACGCCTGGACCTTGGTTGCCGTGTCGCGGGCCGCCGCCATGTCGGCGGCGAGAATGTCGAGGGTATAGGGATGCGCGTCGCCGCTTTCGATCAGATCGAAGAGCGTGCGCACCGACGGGCTTTCGGCGCTCCGGAGGTTCATCGGATCGAAATCGAACCGCGCGCCCGGCGACACGGCGGCGGCGGCGACGGCGGTCATGGCGGCGATGCCGACCACGAGAACGGCGCGGCGCCGCAACAGGCCGCGCAGTCCCGTCGCGCCGTCGGAAAGCGGCAGCGGCTTCGGCTTGCCGCCGAGATAGCGCGTCAACGCCGGCAAAAGCGTCAGATTGGCGACAAGCGCCACGCCCATGCCCATGGCGGAAATGGTGCCGAGTTCCGCGAGGCCGATGTAGTCGGTCGGCGCGAAGGACATGAAGGCGAGTGCCGTCGTCACGGCGCAGAGCAGCAGCGCCGGTCCGACACCGGCGCCGGCCGCCGGCAGCGATACGCGCCACGGTTCGCCGTGTTCGCGTGCGCGCAGGATGAAATGGATGCCGAAATCGACGCTCAAGCCGACGAACAGCACGGCGAACGCGACGGAGATCAAATTCAGCCGCCCGAAGACAAGGATCGCCAGTGCCGCCGTCCAGAGGAGACCGACGATCAGCGTCAGCAGCAGCGCCGCGATGCCACCCGGCGAACGCAACCCCAGGGCCAGCAGACCGAGAACCAACACCAGGGACAGGATACCGGCAAGGCCCATGCCTTCCTCGACGCTGCGGAGCTCGTCCTCGGCGAGCGCGGCGGACCCGGTCAGGCGGACGGCGAGCCCGTTCGCCGCCGTCGCCCCCAGCCGCGCCGCAATGTCCGAGACGGCGTCCATGGCCGCCGCCGCCGGCTGCAGCGACGCGAAGTCGAGGCGCGGTTGAATGACGATCAGCCGGCGATGCGTCCTGTCCGGCGTTCCGGTCTTGCCGGCGAGCAGGTCCGTCCAGACGAGCCGGCCCGGCTCGCCCTTGCCCACCGCCGCCGCGACCTCGGCGATGCGGCCCACCACGCGCGCGGCTTCCGCTTCCGACGGTGGGTCGAGCGCGCCGCCTTCCCGCAACAATGCCAGCATGTCGGCGAGGCCGGATAGGTTCGGTGCCCGCCACAGCGTGCCCAGGAACGGCTGCGCCGCCGCCAGCCGGGCGGACAGTGCGTCGAGATCGTCGATATCCAGATAGAGGAGCCCGTTCCTTTGCAGGAACGGCTCGGTTTCCGGCGCGAACACGACGCCGAAGGTGCCGGGCCGGGCCCGCATGGCCGCCGCCATCGCGTCGGCGGCGTCGGCGACGGCGTCGGCGTTCCGGCCCTCGACCACGACCAGGATGTTGTTTTCCTGCTCCGGAAACGCGGCGTCGAGGGCGACGGCGTTCTGGCGGAACGGCAGTTCCGCCGACAGCATGTCCTCGGTGTCGGTGTCGATGCGGATGTTTTGGACGAGATAGGCACCGGCGCCGATGCTGACCGCCAGGGCCGCCGCCAGGACGACAGGCGCGCGCTCATGGCAGAGCGCGACCCAGCGACCGATGGTCCTTGCGAGCAGGCTATCCGGCGAAATGGCCACGGGAACCCCCGATGCGTTTCAGAGGCTTATAGGAGCCCCACGGGGCCCGAACAAGTTACGGTCCGGTGAGGTTCAGGAACAAAACCTCTCAGCGCGGCAGTTCGGTCGTTCCCATCAGGAATTCGTCGATGGACCGCGCGCACTGCCGGCCCTCGCGGATCGCCCAGACCACCAGGGACTGGCCGCGCCGCATATCACCGGCGGCGAACACCTTGTCGATGGAGGTCTTGTAGCCGTCCGTGTCCGCCTTGACGTTGCCGCGGTCGTCGAGATCGACGCCGAGCGACGTCAGCATGCCTTCCTGCACCGGGTGCACGAAGCCCATAGCGAGCAGCACCAGATCGGCCTTCAGCTTGAATTCCGAACCGGCAATTTCGTGCATCTGCATGCGGCCGTCCGAGCCCGGCTTCCACTCAAGGCGGATGCCGTTCAGCGTCGTCACGGTGCTGTTGGTGCCGTCCAGCGACTTGGTCCCCACCGACCAATCGCGCTCGCAGCCCTCCTGGTGGGAGCTCGACGTGCGCAGCTTGTTCGGCCAATCCGGCCAGGTGAGGCCCTTGTTCTCCTTCGCCGGCGGCTTCGGCATCAGTTCCAGCTGCGTCACCGACGCCGCGCCCTGGCGGATCGAGGTCCCGACGCAGTCCGATCCGGTGTCGCCGCCGCCGATGACGACGACGTGCTTGCCGGTCGCCGTGATCGCCACGTCGTCACGGACCCGGCGGCCGGCGATGCGGTCGTTCTGTTGCGTCAGGAATTCCATGGCGAAATGGACGCCCTTGAGATCGCGGCCCGGCACCGGCAGGTCGCGCGGCTTCTCGGAACCGCCGCAGAGCGCCACCGCGTCGTAGTCGCGCAACAGATCTTTCGCCGGCACGTTGCCGCCGACGGCCATGTTCGGACGGAATTCGACGCCTTCCGCCTGCATCTGCGCCATGCGGCGGTCGATCAGGCTCTTGTCCATCTTGAAATCCGGGATGCCGAGGCGCAGCAGGCCGCCGATGCGGCTCGACTTCTCGAACACGACGACCTTGTGACCGGCCCGCGCCAACTGTTGCGCGCAGGCGAGGCCGGCCGGGCCGGAACCGACGACGGCGACCCGCTTGCCGGTGTGGCGCTGCGGAATCTGCGGCTTGATCCAGCCTTCCTGCCAGCCGCGGTCGACCAGCGAGCATTCGATGCTCTTGATGGTCACGGGCGCGTCGCCGATGTTCAGCGTGCAGGCGGCCTCGCAGGGCGCCGGACAGACGCGTCCGGTGAATTCCGGGAAGTTGTTGGTGGAGTGCAGAACCTCCAACCCCTCGCGCCACTTGCCGCGATAGGCGAGATCGTTCCATTCCGGGATGATGTTGTTGACCGGGCAGCCCTGATGGCAATACGGGATGCCGCAATCCATGCAGCGGGCCCCCTGCTCCGACACCTCGTCCGGCGACAGCGGGATGATGAATTCGTCGTAGTGACGAACACGCTCCTCGACCGGCGCATAGGCGCGGTCGTGCCGTTCGATTTCCATGAAGCCCGTCGGTTTTCCCATGGTCTTACTCCCCGGCCATGGCGCGCCGCTCCGGCGAGCGGGCCTTGGCCCGCATCTCCGTCATCGCGCGGCGGTATTCCGTCGGCATCACCTTGACGAATTTCGGCAGGTAGGCGTTCCAGTGATCGAGGATTTCCTTCGCGCGGGCGCTGCCCGTGTAGCGATGGTGGTTCTCGATCAGTCGTTTCAGTCGCGTGGCGTCGAAGCGGGTCGGATCGCGGTCCGGATCGCCGGCGCCGCCGTCCTCGACGATGGGCTCCAGATCGACCATCGCCTTGTTGCAGCGGCCCTCGAAATGTCCGCCCTCGTCGAGCACGTAGGCGATGCCGCCCGACATGCCGGCGGCGAAGTTGCGCCCGGTCTCGCCGAGCACGACGACGACGCCGCCTGTCATGTATTCGCAGCCGTGGTCGCCGCAGCCTTCGACGACCGCCTTGGCACCCGAGTTGCGCACGGCGAAGCGTTCGCCGGCGACGCCGCGGAAGTAGCACTCCCCGGCGATGGCGCCGTACAACACCGTGTTGCCGACGATGATGTTCTCTTCCGGCACCAGCGGGCTGTCCTTGGACGGATATATGCAGACGCGGCCGCCGGATAGCCCCTTGCCGACGTAGTCGTTGGCGTCACCCAAGAGTTCCAGCGTCACGCCCTTGGCGAGCCAGCCGCCGAAGCTCTGGCCGGCGTGGCCGGTCAGCTTGACGTGGATGGTGTCTTCCTTGAGTCCGGCATGGCCGTGCTTCTTGGCGATCTCGCCCGACAGCATGGCGCCGACGGTGCGGTTGGTGTTCTGGATCGTCCCTTCGATGCTGACCGGCTTGCCGCTTTCGATGGCGTCCTTCGCCTTCTCGATCAGCATGTGGTCGAGGGCGTGCTCGAGGCCGTGATCCTGCGTCTCGCAGTTGAAGACGGCGACGCCCTCTTCCGCGACGACCGGCGCCAGGAGGCGCGACACGTCCAGGTTCTGCGCCTTCCAGTGCTGGATGGCGTCGCGCATTTCCAGCGCGTCGCGCCGTCCGATCATCTCGTTCACGGAGCGGAAGCCGAGTTCAGCCATGATCTCGCGGACTTCCTCGGCGATGAACGTGAAGAAGTTGACGACGTGATCGGGCTGACCGGTAAAGCGCTTGCGGAGTTCCGGGTCCTGCGTCGCGACGCCGACCGGGCACGTGTTGAGGTGGCACTTCCGCATCATGATGCAGCCCTCGGAAATGAGGGCCGCCGTCGCGCAGCCGAATTCGTCGGCGCCCAGCAGCGCGCCGACGACGACGTCGCGGCCGGTGCGGATGCCGCCGTCCACCTGCACGGCGATACGGCCGCGCAGTCCGTTCATGACCAGCGTCTGGTGCGTCTCGGCGAGGCCGAGCTCCCACGGGCCGCCCGCGTTCAGGAGCGACGTGATCGGGCTCGCGCCGGTGCCGCCGTCATGGCCGGAAATGGTGACGTGATCGGCGTGCGCCTTGCTGACGCCGGCGGCGATGGTGCCGACACCGACCTCGGAGACCAGCTTCACGGAAATCCGCGCCGCCGGGTTCACGTTCTTGAGGTCGTGGATGAGCTGCGCCAGATCCTCGATCGAATAGATGTCGTGGTGCGGCGGCGGCGAGATCAGGCCGACGCCCGGCGTCGAATGCCGGACCTGGGCGATCCACTCGTCCACCTTGTGGCCTGGAAGCTGCCCGCCCTCGCCGGGCTTCGCGCCCTGCGCCATCTTGATCTGGATGTCGTCGGCATTGACCAGGTACTCGGCGGTGACGCCGAAGCGGCCGGACGCCACCTGCTTGATGGCGGAGCGCATGGAATCGCCGTTCGGCAGCGGCTTGTAGCGGGTCGCTTCCTCACCGCCTTCGCCGGTGTTCGACTTGCCGCCCAAGCGGTTCATGGCGATGGCGAGCGTCGTGTGGGCTTCCCACGAGATGGAGCCGAACGACATGGCGCCGGTGGCGAACCGCTTGACGATATCGGCGACGGGTTCGACCTCGTCCAGCGGCACCGGCTTGCCGACCGGCTTCAGCTTGAACATGCCGCGCAGGTTCTTGAACTTGCGGGTCTGGTCGTTGACCTTGGCGGTGTACGCTTTGAACTGCTTGTAGTTGCCGCTACGCACCGCGTGCTGCAGCGTGCCGATGGTTTCCGGCGTCCAGACGTGCTCCTCGCCGCGCAAGCGGTAGGCGAGATCGCCGCCGACGTCGAGCTCGGTCCGGAAGAGCGGCGCGTCGGAATAGGCCAGCCCATGCCGCCGTTCCGTCTCGTCGGCGATCTCGTCGATGCCGACGCCATCCACCTTGGTCGACGTGCCGGTGAAGTAGGCTTCGATGAATTCCGTCGACAGGCCGACCGCGTCGAAGATCTGCGCGCCGCAATAGGACTGATAGGTCGAGATGCCCATCTTGGACATGACCTTGAGGATGCCCTTGCCGATGGCCTTGACGTAATTCTTGTGCGCCGTCTTTTCGTCGACGGTGACGCCCGGCTGCGTGACGATGTCGGACAGCGTGTCGAAGGCGAGATACGGATTGATCGCTTCCGCGCCGTAGCCGGCGAGCAGGCAGAAGTCATGCACGCGCCGGGCCTCGCCGGTCTCGACGACGAGACCGACCTCGGTACGGAGACCTTCGCGGATCAGGTGGTGGTGCACCGCGCCGGTCGCCAGCAGCGCCGGCACCGCCGCGTGCTCGGAATCGATGTCGCGGTCGGACAGGATGATGATGTTGTAACCCTGGTCGCGGACCACGCGCTCCGCTTCCTCGCAGATGCGGGTCAGCGCGTCGGCCATGGACTGCCGCTCGCCGTCCTTCATCGGATAGCAGATGTCGAGGGTGTAGGTGCGGAACTGGCCGTCGACATGGTTCTCGATCCGGCGGATGCGCTCGAGATCGGTGTTGGTCAAGATCGGCTGTTCGACTTCGAGGCGCTTGTGCACGCCGCCGGAAGCGAGGTCCAGGAGGTTCGGACGCGGGCCGATGAAGCTCACCAGCGACATCACCAGTTCCTCGCGGATCGGGTCGATCGGCGGGTTGGTGACCTGCGCGAAGTTCTGGAAGAAGTAGTCGTACAGCATGCGCGGCCGGTCGGAGAGTGCGGCCAGCGGAATGTCGCGGCCCATGGAGCCGATCGGGTCCTCGCCCTTCTCCGCCATCGGCTGCAGGAAGAACTTCAGATCCTCGCGGTTGTAGCCGAACGCCTGCTGCTGGTTGAGCAGCGTCGCCGGATCCGGCGTCATCGGGCCGATTTCCTTCGGCAGCTCCGAAATGTGGATCTGCGTCTGGTCCAGCCACTGTTGATACGGATACGAATTGGCGAGCTCGGACTTCAATTCCTCGTCCGAGATGATGCGGTGCTGTTCGAGGTCGATCAGCAGCATCTTGCCCGGCTGCAGGCGCCACTTCTTGACGATCTTGCTTTCCGGGATCGGCAGCACGCCGACTTCGGAGGCCATGATGACGAGGCCGTCCTCGGTCTGGATGTAGCGCGCCGGGCGGAGACCGTTGCGGTCCAGCGTGGCGGCGATCTGCCGGCCGTCGGTGAAGGCCATGGCGGCGGGGCCGTCCCACGGCTCCATCAGTGCCGAATAGTATTCGTAGAAGGCGCGCCGCTTCGGATCCATGGAGGGGTTGTTGTTCCACGCTTCCGGGATCATCAGCATCATGGCGTGCGGCATCGAGTAGCCGGCCATCACCAGCAATTCGAGCGCGTTGTCGAAGGTCGACGAGTCGGAAGAGCCGTCGCCGATCAGCGGCCACAGCTTTTCCAGATCGTCGCCGAGGATGTCGGACGCCATGTTGTGGCGGCGCGCGTTCATCCAGTTGACGTTGCCGCGCAGCGTATTGATTTCGCCGTTGTGGCAGAGGAAGCGGAACGGCTGCGCCAGACGCCAGGACGGGAACGTGTTGGTCGAGAACCGCTGGTGGAACATGGCCATGGCGGTTTCGAAATCGGTGTCCTGGAAGTCGCGGTAGTACTTGGCGAGGTTCTTCGTCAGCACCATGCCCTTGTAGACGATGGTCCGGGCCGACAGCGACGGCATGTAGAAGTCCTGCCAGGAGCTTTCGTCCTCGTCCCAGAGCGCGTGATGGCTCTGCTTGCGGATGACGTAGAGCTTGCGCTGGAACGCGTCCGTGTCCGGCGTGTCCTTGCCGCGCCCGATCAGCACCTGACAGATCACCGGCTCGGCCGGCTTCACGCTCTCGCCGAGCACGCTGTTGTCGCAGGGCACGTCGCGCCAGCCCATGAACACCTGGCCTTCGGCGACGGTGGTCGTTTCGATGGCCTCGACGGCGCGCGCGCGCATTTCGTCGTCACGCGGCAGGAAAACCATGCCGACGGCGTAATCGCCGAACGCGGGGACCGTGATGCCCTGTTTGGCGAATTCCTTGCGGATGAACTTGTCCGGCAGCTGGATCAGGATGCCGGCGCCGTCGCCGGCCAGCGGATCGGCGCCGACGGCGCCCCGGTGGTCCAGATTGAGGACGATCTGCAGGGCCTGGTGCACGATCTCGTGCTTCGGCACGTTATGGATATTCGCGATAAAACCGAAGCCGCAGGCGTCGTGCTCATTGGCGGGGTCATAGAGCCCCTGCTCGACAGGCAGGCCGATCTTGTTACGCTGGGCGCGCGTCTTCATACGTCCATCCCCGATCTTCATGTCCGGAAGCGGCAGCTTCTTAGCAACCAAAGCCCCGGACATAAAACGTTTTTTAATTATCCGCCGCAGGCGCGGACGGACACTTTGCCACGTTTGATCGCGGTGAAAAAGCGCGCTTTGCAGTGCAGCGAAAATCAGCCGAGACGTTCGCCCATGATGG
Organism: Rhodospirillales bacterium; assembly: GCA_038117205.1. Classification (GTDB taxonomy): domain Bacteria; phylum Pseudomonadota; class Alphaproteobacteria; order Rhodospirillales; family Casp-alpha2; genus JAQBZY01. The sequence goes on from JAYOFL010000034.1 coordinate 14,685, forward strand.
CGTCGGGCACCGACAGGACCAGCCACGGCACGTAGGTGATGGCGGCCAAAACCGCGAGCAAGACCAGGAACATAGGCCATAGCTCCTTGAGGAACGGCGTCAATTTGACGTCGGCGACGCTGAGCACGACGAACGACATCAGGCCGACCGGCGGCGTCAGCTGGCCGATCATCAGGTTCAGCACCATGACGACGCCGAAGTGGATCGGGTCGATGCCGTAGAGCTCGATCAGCGGGAACACCACCGGCGACAGCAGCACGATCAGCGTCACGAGATTGAGGAAGCAGCCGAGGAACAGGAACAACAGGTTGAGATACAACAGCAGCAGCGCCGGGCTCTGCACGTTGGCCTGCAGGAACTCGCCGGTGCGCCCGACCACCTGCTCGGCGGTCAGGATCCAACCGAACAGGCCGGCCAGCGCGACGATGAACATGATCCGCGCCGTGATGCCGACGGTATTCAGCAACGCCTCGTAGACATGGTGCATACGGATCGTCCGATAGACGGCGGCGCCGAGGAACGCCGTGTAGGCGACGGCGACGACCGCCGCCTCGGTCGGCGTGAAGAAACCGCCCATCATGCCGCCGAGGATGATCAGCGGCGTCAGCATCGGCAGCACGGCGTCCTTGAGGGCGCGTCCGATCTCGGCCAGCGTGGCGCGGCGGTCGCGCTGAAAATCGCGGCGGATGGCGTGCCAATAGACGATCGCCATCAGACCGGCCGTCATCAGGAGACCCGGCATGACGCCGCCGAAGAACAGCCGGCCGACCGACAGACTGTTGATGGCGCCCACCAGCACCATCGGAATGCTGGGCGGAATGATCGGCCCCATGGTCGCCGAGGCGGCGGTGATGGCGGCGGCGTAGGGCCTGGGATAGCCCTCCTTCTCCATCACCGGCACCAGCACCCGGCAGGTCATGGCGGCGTCGGAGGCGGCCGAACCGGACATGCCGGCGAGCAGCGTGCTCGTCACGACGTTGACGTGCGCCAGGCCGCCCCGGATATGGCCGACCAGCGTCTTGGCGACGGTGATCAGCCGTTCGCTGATGCCGGACATGTTCATCAGTTCGCCGGCGAGGATGAAGAACGGGATCGCCAGCAGCGTGAAGGAATTGAGGTTCGACACCGTCGTCTGAATGATCAGGACCAGATTGGAGTCCGTGACGATGAGATAGGCGACGCTGCTCATGCCCATGGCGACGGCGATCGGCACGCGGATTGCCATCTGCGTCAGCAACAGCCCGATCATCATTTCCAGCGGATGATCGGCGAGAAAATCCATCACCGTCTCAATCAAGGTCCATCTCCCGGTGTTCCTGCGCCTTTGGATTTCGGGCCGCCTTGAAAAGGACCACGTAGCGTTCGATCAGGTAGAAGGCGATGATGCCAGCGGCGACGGGAACGGCGGAATAGACCCAGGTCATGGTGATCCGCGACGCCGCCGCCGTCTGCTTGCCGATGACCGGCATGATCTTCAGGCCCTGCCAGATCAGGATGCCGGCCAGCGCCATGAACAGCGTGTTGACGATCAGCGACAGCCACCATTGTCCGCGCGGACCGAACAGATTGAAGAAGAGATCGATGTAAATGTGCGAGTCCTCGCGCACGCAGCGCGCCGCGCCCAGCATCACCACCCAGACGGCGAGGAAGCGGGCGATCTCGTCGGTCCAGCCGACCGGATATTGCAGGATGTAGCGGTTGCCGACCTGAAAGAAGGTGACGAGGACGATGGCGCCCATGGTGCTCGCGCACAAACCGTCCAGGGTCAGATCGACGACGCGTCTCAGGAGCTTGGTCATGTCGAGGAATTCAGCCGAAGTCGGAGGAAGCTCTCGGCACCGCCAGGGGGGACCGGACGGAAAACCCGCCCGGCCCCGCCTCCAGGGAGCCCACCAGATAAGGAGACCTTACCGGGCGGCGTTGACCAGTTCGAACACCTTCGGACCGAGCGTCGGCTTGAATTGGTCGTACACCGGCTGAACGGCGGCCTTGAACGGCGCGATGTCCAGTTCGACGACCTTGGAGCCGTGCTTGGCGGCGGTATCGCCGGCCGCCATGTCCTGCGAGTGATATTCTTCCAGGACCTTCTTTTTGATGGTTTCCTGCGCCGCCTGCTTCAGGATGGCGACGTTCTTCGGACCGATCTTGTCGGCGACCGACTTGGAGAGGAAGTAGACGCGGCCGGAGTCGATGTAGTTGATCCGGTACCCGAACTTCGCCTGCTCGTAGTGCTTTTCGGAAATCCAGCTCAGGAAGCTCGACTCGGCGCCGTCGACGAGACCCGTCTGCAACGCCTGATAGGTTTCCGAGAACGCCACCGGCACCGGAATGGCGCCGAGCGCCTTCCAGGCCTCGACGATCTGCGGCACCTTCATGGTACGGACCTTGAGGCCCTTCACGTCGTCGACGGTCTTGATGACCTTGTTGGTGTAGAGCTGGCGGGAACCGCTGGTGGTGTAGCCGAGCGCGATCAGGCCGGCCTTTTCCAGTTCCGCGTCCAGCAGCTTGCCGAGCGGTCCGTCGACGGCCCGCTGCAGGTGATAGACGTCCTTCCACAGGAACGGCAGCGAGAAGAAGTCGAGGGCCGGCGAGAAGTTGGACACCACGCCGGCGGCGATGGTCGCCATGTCGAGGGTGCCGAGTTGCGCCATCTCGACCATGTCGCGGGCCTTGCCGATGGTCGAGCCGGGGAAGTCGGCGACCTTGATCTCGCCCTTCGACAGTTCGTCGACCCGCTGCGCGAAGAACTTGAGCGACGCGCCGACCGGGTGCTTGGCGTTGACTTCGGAACCGATCTTCAAACGGATGGTCTTGGCGTCGACGGCGACCGCCGACATGGTCAGGCCGGCCGCAACGAGCCCGGCCAATAGGAATCTGGTGCTCTTGATCATGGACATGGGACGTACCTCCAAAATCCGCCGTGTTCGGCGGTGTTTTTTTCTGCCGTCCGGCGCCCGGCCCGAAAGAGTGTTCGAGACACGGAAGCCGCACGAAACCCGATTACATTTTCAAAACTGACATACCAGTATGTTAGATGTCAATGGAAAAAATGGCGGCGATTCGCCCCCGCGGCATCCCGGTATTCAGGAAAATCGAGGAAGGGTTCGAAGCGTCAGCCGACACCCTCGAGGAGGAACGCGTCCTCCTCGCGGATCAACTGCTCGATCAGGCCGAGGATGCCGCTGACGTGTTCCTGCATGGCGCGGCGCGCGGCGTCGCGGTCGCGCATCTGCAGCGCCTTGAAGATCGCGAAGATCTCGTCCCGGCTCGGTGCGACGCGCTTGCTCGGATTGACCTTAGCCAACACCGTCCGCTGCACGAGGCCGCGGTAGTTGTAGAGGACGTTGTAGATTTCATTGTTGCCGCACAGCCGCCAGATCGTCTGGTGCAGCATATTGTCGGTCACGAAGAGGATTTCGTCGGTGCGGTTGCGGTCCAGGCCGCCCTGCTCCAACTGGCGGAAATTCTGGTCCAGCGCCTCCAAATCGTGGTCCGTCACCCGCTCCGCGGCGGCGCCGGCGGCATAGGGTTCGAGCAGCATCCGGACCTCGACCACATCTTTGATGCGGATCAGCGACAACGGCATGATGATGGTGCCCACCTGGGGCTTCACCAGGACCAGCTCTTCCTGCAGCAATTTCTGGATGGCGTCGCGGATCGGCGCGCGGCTGACTTCGTAGCGCCTGGCGAGCCGTTCCTCGGAAACCTTCTCGCCCGGCTTCAGGCGCAGCGTAACGATGTCGTCGCGGAGCCTGTCGTAGACTTCCTCGGTCAGCGTCTTTGCCATCTCGAACGACCCCGCGCGGTTCATTTGACGGTCTGCCGCCGGACGGCCGCGGACCGATTGGTGCCGAGCGGTCATTCTACGGCTGGGACCGTCGATTGACAACTGACATACCAGTATGTTAGGCAGACTGCGCCATCGGGTCAACCCGACCCGCAAACAAAAGCCGATGTATCCGCAACGGACTTGTCGGCACCGCGCCGTCGGTCAATCGTGCGCGACTTCGAGGAGGAAACAATGAAGATCAAGAAAATCACCTGCCACGTCCTGAGTTCGGCGGTGGAGCGACCGTTCACGTCGTCGCGCGGCTGGCTCTACAAGACGCGCGGCACCTGCCTCGTCGAGATCGAGACCGAGGGCGGCATCGTCGGCTGGGGCGAGTGCTACGGTCCGTCCGCCGTCGCCAAGGCGTTCATCGAGACGCAGTTCGCCGCCCGCGTCATCGGCCGCGACCCCTTCGACGTCGAGGTCATCTGGGAAGACCTCTACAACCGCATCAAGGACTACGGCAACAAGGGCATGGCCATCGCCGCCATCAGCGGCATCGACATCGCGCTCTGGGACATCATCGGCAAGACCTGCGGCAAACCGATCCACAAGATGATCGGCGGCGCCTTCCGCACCGAGGTCCAGGCCTACGCCACCGGCCTCTACTTCATCGACATGGACCGCCTGATCGAGGAAGCGGTCGAGGAAGCGGTCGAGTTCGTCTCGGAGGGCTTCAAGGCGGTGAAGATGAAGATCGGGCTCGGCGACATGAAGCTCGACTTCGCCCGCGTCGCCGCCGTCCGCGAGGCCGTCGGTCCCGACATCAAGCTGATGGTCGACGCCAACCATTGCTTCTCGGTGCCGGCCGCCATCCGCCTCGGCCGCAAACTCGAGGAATTGGACATCGAATGGTTCGAGGAGCCGATCTCGCCGGAGGATATCGACGGCTACATCGAGGTCAGCCGGGCGCTGGACATGGCGGTCGCCGGCGGCGAGAACGAGTTCACCCGCTGGGGCTTCAAGGACGCCATCGCGCGCCGCGCCATGGACATCGTGCAGCCGGACGTCTGCGCCGCCGGCGGCATCAGCGAATGCAAGAAGATCGCGTCCCTGGCGATCTCGCACGGCGTCGAATGCGTGCCGCACGCCTGGGGCTCGGCCATCGGCCTTGCCGCCACCATTCACTTCCTGGCCGCGATTCCGGACCAGCCGCCGAGCTTCCGTCCCTTCCCGCCGATGCTCGAATTCGAACAGTGCGAGAACCCGTTCCGCGACCACCTGGCACTGGAGCCCATCGTGCAGAAGGGCGGCATCGTGCAGGTGCCGACCGGCCCCGGCCTCGGCATCGAGATCGACCGCTCGATCATCGAGCGCTACAAGGTCGGCTGACGCGGAGAAGACCCACATGCGTTTCGTCACCTTCGAACATGGCGGCTCGGTTCGCGCCGGCGTCCTCTTCGGCGATGCGTCCAAGGCCGACGACGTCGTCTACGACCTCGCCAACGTGTCCATGCGGGGCGCCCTCGGCGACGTGCCGGCCGACCTCGGCCGGATGATCGAGGCCGGGTTGCCGAAAATCTCGCGCGACATCGCCGCGCACGGCGTCAAGGCGGCCGCGAAGCTGCACTGCGGCAACGTCCGGCTGCTGGCGCCGCTCCCGGAGCCGCGCCGGATCATCGGCGTCGCGCACAACTACCGGGACGCGCTCCGCGAACGCGGCATGGAGCCGCCGACATCGCCGATCGTGTTCGAGAAATTCCCGTCGAGCGTCATCGCCGACGGCGAGACCGTCGTCCTGCCGAAAGGGATCGGCGGCGTCACCTACGAGGCCGAGCTCGCGGTGGTGATTGGCGTCGGCGGCGAAAACATCCCCGTCGAAAACGCCCTCGCCCACGTCGCCGGCTACGCCGCGCTCAACGACATCAGCGCCAGCGAAATGATCAAGGCGGACGGACATTTCCGGCGCGGCAAGAACCTGCCGACGTTCTGTCCATTCGGTCCCTTCCTCGCTAGCACCGACGAGATCCCCGACCCGCAAAGCCTCACCGTCGAACTCTGGATGGGCGGCGCAAAGTTGCAGGACGGCACGACGGCGGAGATGCTGTTCGGCGTCACCGAACTGATTTCCATCCTGTCCGGCCAATCGCCGCTGCAACCCGGCGACGTCATCGCGTCCGGCACGCCGGGCGGCGTCGCACCGGTGCGCAAGCCACCGACCTGGATGCGCCCGGGCGCCGACCTGGTCATGACCGTCCAGGGCGTCGGCACCCTCTCGAACCCCGTCGCCGAAGGAGCGCCCCTAGATGAGCAATAGACAGAAGGTTCTCATCACCAGCCCCATGCACGCCGACGGCATCGCCATGCTGGAGCCGCAGGCGGACCTCGTGATCGCGCCGGACACCGCCGACGACACCTACCGTCGGCTCGCCGCCGACGTCGACGGGATCGTCGTCCGGAACAAGTTGCCGGACGACATCCTGGAGCACGCGCCGAAGGTGACCGGCATCGTGCGGCACGGCGTCGGGCTCGATTTCATTCCGGTCGCCGCCGCCACGGCGCGGGGCGTCGCCGTCGCCAACCTGCCGGGCGTCAATTCGCAGACCGTGGCCGAGTACTGCATCGCCGCGATCCTGCATCTCCGCCGCCCCATCGCCAACGCCGACCGGGCGCTCCGCGAGATCGGCTGGGACAAGTCGCGCGCGCCGGCCAACAATTTCCTGGAACTCGGCGGCGCCACACTCGGCATCGTCGGCGTCGGCGGCATCGGCCGCACCGTTGCCCGCATCGCCGGCGCCGGGTTTGGCATGACCGTCCTCGGCTCCTCGCGCCGCAAGGGCCGCATGCCGGAGGGCGTCGAGGAAGTCGAGATCGACGATCTGTTCCGCCGCTCGGACGCCATCGTCATCTGTTGCGCGCTGACCGACGAAACGCGCGGCCTCGCCGACGCAAGGCGCATCGGCTTGATGGGCAAGGGCGCGGTCATCGTCAACGTGTCGCGCGGCGCGGTCGTCGAGACGGCGGCCCTGATCGCCGCCTTGAAATCCGGCGCCATCGCCGGCGCCGCCACCGACGTCTACGATTTTCATCCGCTGGCGCCGGATCACGAACTCCTGACGTGCCCGAACCTGCTGCTGACGCCGCATATCGCCGGCATCACGGCCACCAGCACCCGGAAAATGAGCGTCGGCGCCGCGGACGAAATGCTGCGTATTCTCAAGGGCGAGGAGCCCGTCAATCTGGTCAATCCGGAATACCGGAAGAACAAAGACAAAGTGTGAGGAACACCATGAAGATCAAGTCCATCCAGGCTGTCCCGGTTTCATATCGCGTGCCCGAGGGGCACAACGTAACGCTCGGCATCGGTCGTGCCGTCAAGCGCGACGCCGTCCTCGTCAAGGTCACGACGGACGACGGCATCGTCGGTTGGGGTGAGGCGCATCACGGCCGGTGCCCGGGCGCCATCGCCAAGCTGATCGACACCACTATCAGCGAGCTGACGCTCGGCATGGACGCGCTGGACACCGTCGGCGTCTGGCAGAAAATCTATCGCATGCAGCTCGCCAGCCACGGCATGGGCTATGCGTCCGTGATGGCGCTGAGCGGTCTCGACCTCGCGCTCTGGGACATCAAGGGCAAGGCCTTCAACCTGCCGCTCTACCGCATGCTCGGCGGTGCGTCGCGCACGGCGCCGGCCTACGCCGGCGGCATCTCGCTCGGCTACCAGGACCCGAAGTCCCTCGCCGAGGAAGCGCAGATGCACGTCGACAACGGCTATCGGGCCCTCAAGCTCCGCGTTGGCGACACGCCGAAGCGCGACATCGAACGGGTGCGCGCCGTCCGCAAGGCGCTCGGCGACGACATCGAGATCATGGTCGACGCCAACATCGGCTATTGCCTGGACGACGTCCGGCGCGTCATGCCGGCCTACGAAGAATGCGGCGTGGCGTGGCTGGAAGAACCGTTCCCGGCCCTCGACTACCGCGAATACAAGATCGCCGCGACCCTTGGCCGCGTGCCGCTGGCGGCCGGCGAGAACCACTTCACGCGCTTCGAGTTCACGCGGATGATCGAGGACAACGCCGTCCGCTTCGCGCAACCGGACCTATCGAAGACCGGCGGCGTCACCGAGGCGCTCCGCATCGCCGCCATGACGTCGGCGTGGAAGATGACCTTCAACCCGCACACGTCGCTGACCGGCATCAACATGGCGGCCTCGATTCACATGCTGGCGTCGGTCGACGTCCCCGGCTACTTCGAGGGCGACGTCGCCGCGCACAATCCGTTCCGCGACAATCTCGGCGGCAAGCCCTACGAGCTCGACGCCGACGGCCGCGTGAAGCCGTTGGAAGGCCCCGGCATCGGCATCGAGGTCGACGAGAAGTTCGTCGCCGCGCATCCGCTGATCGAAGGCCCCTGCTACGTCTGACGACCGTCCGGCCGGCGGGTTCACCGATTGCTGACGTGCCGCTCACCGGCACGTGACAGCGAGTGATTTCCCCTGTTCGACCGAGCCATGCCAATAGGGTGCCGGCGCGCCGACGCGCGCCGTTACCCTTTTTGCATTTTCGGGAGAACAGATATGAACCGCACCCTCGCCACCGCCGCCATCGTGGCCGGCGCCATCGCCACCGCCGCCGCCGTCGCCCCGGGCACCGCTCAGGCGCAGGAAAAGGAAAAGTGCTTCGGCGTTTCGCTGGCCGGCAAGAACGACTGCAAGGCCGGTCCCGGCACGTCCTGCGCCGGCACCTCGACCGTCGATTATCAGGGCAACGCCTGGACGCTGGTCCCGAAGGGCACCTGCACGACCATGAAGCTGCCGGGCAGCCGCATGGGCAGCCTGAGCGAACTGAAGCGCGACCTGCCGAAGTAAGCCCGCATGACCGACCGGACCACCCTTCCGAACCGCGCCGGCGCCGGCCTTAAGGCCCGGCACGTCCGGGACGTCCTCGACGGACGGCCGGACGTCGGCTAGTTCGAGGTGCATCCGGAAAACTACATGGGTGCCGGCGGTCCGCCGCATGCGCACCTCACCCGCGTTCGGGAGGCCTATCCCCTGTCCCTGCATGGGGTCGGCCTCTCGATCGGCGGGGCCGGGCCGCTGGATACGGCGCACCTCGACCGCCTGAGGGCGCTCGTGGACCGCTACCAGCCGGCGTCGGTTTCCGAACATCTCGCCTGGTCGACGCATCAGGGCAGCTATTTCAACGATCTGCTGGCGTTGCCGCTCAATCGGGAAACGCTGGCGAGCGTCATCCGGCACGTGGACCGGACGCAGACGCACCTTGGCCGGCGCATCCTGATCGAGAATCCGTCCACCTACGTGACGTTCGAGGCGAGCGACATCCCGGAGACGGCATTCCTCGCGGAACTTTCGGCAAGGACCGGCTGCGGACTGTTGCTCGACGTCAACAACGTCCATGTCTCCTGCATCAACCGGGGCGACGATCCGGTCCGCTATATCGACGCGTTCCCGTTGGCGGCGGTCGAGGAAATCCACCTCGCCGGCCATGCGACGGACACGGACGAAACGGGCTGCCCGCTTCTGATCGATACGCACGACCGGCCGGCCTCCGAGGCCGTGCTGGCGCTCTACGCGCATGCGCTCGACCTGCTCGGCCCCCGCCCGACGCTCATCGAATGGGACGGCGACGTGCCGGCCTGGGACGTTTTGGAGGCGGAAGTCCGGCGCGCCGAGGCAATCCTCAATCCCGCCGAGATCCGCCATGTGGCGTGACGCGCAGCAAGAGTTCGCTTCCGCCCTGCTCGACCCGACGCGGCCCGTACCGGCGGGCGTGGCGTCGTCCGAGCACCGTTTCGCCGTCTATCGCAACAACGTCACCGTCGGACTCCGTGACGCGCTGGCCGACACGTTCCCGGTGGTCCGCGAGATCGTCGGCGAGGAATTCTTCGACGGCATGGCGCAGGTATTCGTCCGCCGCTCGCCACCGCGCACGCCGGTGCTGATCGACTACGGTTGCGGCTTTCCGGATTTCATCGAGACCTTCGATCCCGCCGCTGGACTTCCCTACCTCGCCGACGTCGCGCGTCTCGAATGGGCGTGGACCCGCGCCTATCACGCGGCGGACGCGCCGCCCGTCGGCATCGGCACGCTGGCGGCGTTTCCGCCCGAGCAAGCGGCGGATGCGCGCCTCGTCCTGCCCCCCTCGTTGCGGACACTCGTTTCCGCATGGCCGGTCGTTTCGATCTGGCAGGCGCACCAATCGGAAGGCACCGGGACAGCCATCGCCGAACGAGGCGAGGCCGCGCTGATCTTCCGACCCGGCCTCGACGTCGAGGTCCGCGGCGTGGACGAAAGCACGTGCGCCTTTCTGACGGCGCTTTCGGACGGGCTCACGCTCGGCGAGATCGCCGGGCAGTTCCAGGACGGCTACGACTTCGATCTCGCCCGGCACATCGGCGCCGTCTTCGAACTGGGCGCCGTCGTCGATATCCAAATTTCCGAAGGGGGCCACCGATGACGCTCATCCACAGGATCGAAACGCTGTACGGCAAGGCGTTCGACACGCTGCGGTCGCTCGCCGGCGACTGGTTCATGGGACTGTTCGCCCGCCTCGCCTTTTCGAGCGTGCTGCTGGTCTATTTCCTGAATTCCGTCGCCACCAAGGTGGGCGCGGGATTTCCGGGCTTCCTGGTGCCGGAAGCCGGCGCCTACGCGCAGATCGTCCCCGCCATCGCCGACGCCGCCGGCTACGACGTCTCCAAGATCGCGTTCATCCCGTGGGGGCTGATCGTCTTCGCCGGCACCTATGCGGAATTCCTGCTGCCGCTGATGATCCTGTTCGGCCTCTTCACCCGCGCCGCCAGCGCCGGCATGATCGGCTTCATCGCCGTCATGAGCTTCGTCGACGTCGCGTTTCACGGCGTCGAGGCCAAGACCATCGGCGCCATGTTCGACCGGGTGCACGATTCCGCCATCTCCGACCAGCGGCTGCTCTGGGTATTGCCGCTGGTCTACCTGACGCTGCATGGCGCCGGCAGGATTTCCGCCGACGCCGTCCTCGCTAAATTACGCAAATCAATCTGACCGACCGGATGGCAAGCTGTGGACCCGGACCCCGGATTAAATCCGGGGCGGGCAAGCCCGGGGTAACGGCAGAACCGGACCGTCGGTGAAGGAAATAACGCCTCAGGGCGCGGCGGCGAGGGTCGCGCGGAGCCGCTTCAACTCTTCCAGGACGGCGGACACTTCGGCGTGCCAGGCGCCGGTGCCGCTGGCAGCGTCGGCGGGTTTCATCAGCGCGTCGGTTGCGGCTTCGAGCGCAATCTGGGGCGTAACCGGCGCCGCGGCGTCCGGCGCGTCGTCGCTGTCGATGAAGTGGCGGAGACCGCCGCTCTGCTTCATCAGCTTCTGCACGCCCTTGATGGTGTAGCCGTCCTCGTAGAGGAGCGCCTTGATGCGCTTCAGCAACTGCACGTCATCGGCGCGGTAGTAGCGCCGCCCGCCGCCGCGCTTCATCGGTTTCAACTGCTGGAATTTCTGCTCCCAGAAGCGGAGCACGTGCTGCGGCAGGTCGAGCTCTTCCGCGACTTCGCTGATGGTGCGAAACGCGTCCGGCGACTTCGCCGTCCTGTTCGCGTCGCTTTCCGGGGAGTCCGCCGGGAAAATGGCGTCGCTCATCGCGCCGCCGCCGTCACTCGTCCGTCGTGCCGGCCGGCGTGCGGATACCGTTGATGGAGTTCTTGAGAACCTGCGACGGCCGGAACACCAGCACCTTGCGCGGCAGGATCGGCACTTCGTCGCCGGTCTTCGGATTGCGGCCGATGCGCTCGCCCTTCTGACGTACCGAGAAGCTGCCGAAGGACGACACCTTCACCGTCTCGCCGCGCACCAGGGCGTCGACCATGTGATCGAGAACCGATTCAAGGAGCGACGCGCATTCGTTCCGCGACAGCCCAACTTCTTGATAGACAGCCTCGCCTAAATCGGCGCGCGTCACCGTCTTGCCGGTCATGGCCACTCCCCGTGATTCTTTCGACCGTGTTGCCGAAGAGCGTATAGCCGACCGGGAAAACCGTCAATATCAAAGGGATGCGCGGATCGGCGAAAAGAATCGCCGTTCGAATCACCAGCGGACGAGTGACGCGCCCCAGGTGAGTCCGCCGCCCATGGCTTCCAGCAGCAGGAGGTCGCCCCGCTTGACGCGGCCGTCCTTGACGGCGGCATCGAGGGCGAGCGGGATCGATGCCGCTGATGTGTTGGCGTGCTTGTCGACGGTCAGCACCACCTTGTCTTCCGGCATGTCGAGTTTCTTCGCCGTGGAATCGATGATGCGCCGGTTCGCCTGATGCGGCACCAGCCAGTCGATGTCGCTCCTGGCCAGGCCGTTCGCTTCCAACGCCTCGTCGACGATGGCGGCGAGATTGGTGACGGCGTGCCGGAACACCTCGCGGCCGTTCATGCGCAAGTGGCCGACGGTCTGCGTCGTCGACGGTCCGCCGTCGACATAGAGGATGTCGTAGTTGGAGCCGTCGGAATGGATGTGCGTCGACAGGATGCCGCGCCCGGAGTTGTGGCCGGAGCCGTTGCCGCCCTTGCCCTCGCCCTCTTCCTGATCGTGGCCGCGCAGCACCACGGCGCCGGCGCCGTCGCCGAACAGCACGCAGGTGGTGCGGTCTTCCCAATCGAGGATGCGCGAGAACGTCTCGGCGCCGATGACGACGGCGGTCTTGGCCTGGCCGCACTTGACGAAGTTGTCGGCGACGGCGAGGCCGTAGACGAAACCGGAGCAGACGGCCTGCACGTCGAAGGCGGCGCCGTTCGTCATGCCGAGGCGGCTCTGCACCTTGGTGGCGGTCGCCGGAAACGTGTTGTCGGGCGTCGTCGTCGCGACCACCAGAAGATCGACCTCGGCGGCCGGCACGCCGGCGTGCTCGAGCGCCCGTTCGGCGGCCTTGAGCGCGAGGTCGGACGTGAACTCGCCGTCGGCGGCGATGTGGCGCTGGCGGATACCGCTACGGCTGGCGATCCATTCGTCTGTGGTGTCGATGCGCTTGGCGAGCTCGTCGTTGGTGACGACGCGTTCCGGCAGGTACGACCCGCAGCCGAGGATTTCAGATCGGATTTTCATGTCAGCTCGCGGCGGCCTCAGCTTCGGTTGCCGCCGTCTCGCCGACCGCGCGGTCGAGGGCGAGCAACTGGGCGCAGTCTTCCTTGATGCCCTCGTTGAAGTTGTTGCGGATCAGGCTAACGGCGACGGAAATGGCGTTCTGGAAACCCAGCCCGTCGGTGCCGCCGTGGCTTTTCACGCAGATGCCGTTCAGTCCCACGAACATGGCGCCGTTGTAGCGCCTGGGATCGACCTTGTCCTTGAATTTCATCAGCGCCGGCTTGGCGAGCCAGGCGCCCAGCTTGGCGCGCCAGGTCGACGTCAGGGCCTCGCGCAGATAGAAGCCGAATAGCCGGGCCATGCCTTCCGTCGTCTTCAGCGACACGTTGCCGGTGAAACCGTCCGTGACGATGACGTCGACGGTGCCCTTGCCGATGTCGTCGCCTTCGACGAAGCCGTGGAACTTGATCGGCAGCTTCAGGTTCTGAAGCATGTTGGCGGCGTCGCGGACGGCCTGGTTGCCCTTGAGATCCTCGGCGCCGACATTCAGGAGACCGACCGACGGATGCTCGCGGCCGAGCACGTTGCGGGCGTAAACCTCGCCCATGATCGCGAACTGCACCAGGTTGTCGCCGTCGCAATCGACGTTGGCGCCGAGATCGAGCATGACGCAGGTATTGCGGATGGTCGGGAAATAGGTCGCGATGGCCGGACGGTCGATGCCGGGCAACGTCTTCAGGACGAACTTCGCCATCGCCATCAGGGCGCCGGTGTTGCCGGCGGACACGATGCCGTGCGCCTCGCCGTTGCCGACCGCGTTGATGGCGAGCCGCATGCTGGAATTGCGCCCCGATCTGAGCGCCACGCTCGGCTTCTCGCCGGAACTGACGACGTCGGGCGTGTGCCGCACCTCGGACGCCGCGCGGGCCGCCGGATGCTTGGCCAGAAGCTCGTTGATCAGCTGTTCGTCGCCGAACAGCAGGAACCGCAGCGACGGATCGATCCGCGCCTGCGCGTCGACACCTTCGACGATCATGTCCGGCGCGTTGTCGCCGCCCATGGCGTCAATGGATATGACGATCCTGTCCGTCACGGCTCCTCCCGGAAGCAGATGGCGGTATCCCGCGTGGGAAGCGCTATCATACGGGCGGGCGCGCCCGGTTTAAAGAAGCTTAGGCGCGGTCGTTGCTGGCGGCAACTTCGCGGCCGTCATAGTGGCCGCAGGCGCTGCAGACGTGGTGCGGCCGGGTCATTTCGCCGCAATTGGAGCATTCCTGAACATTGGTCGCGCGGATCGCATCGTGCGCCCGCCGCATGTTGCGCTGCGACTTCGACGTTTTCTTTTTCGGAACGGCCATTTTGCAAACCCTCGTGCCCTGCCCCCTTTACGAAGGCGCGCTTAATTAGACGATATTCGCCGCCATCGCAAGGTCGGAAACCGGAAAATCGGCGGAACCCGGATTTTATCCCTATCCGTCTGATTCCATTTTCTTTTTGAGGTCGGCGAGCTTCGCGAACGGGCTCGCGGGTGGTGCCGACGGATCGTCGGTGGGCCGGCCCGGCGGCGCTGCGGCGACGGAAACGTAGGGCAGGCCCGGCGTTCGCGGATAGGGATCGAGCGCGAGCGACAGCTCCTCGACGGCGATGGCGCCGACGTCGATGACGCCGTCTTCGATCGGTTCCGGAAGCTCCAGGTCCGTATCGTCGAGGTCGTCCTCGTCCGCCTCTTCGTCGTCCACGGGCGCGGCGGAGAAACGCCGCTGCACCGGGATTTCCAAGACATTGGTGAGCGGCTCGCCGGTGACGACGCAGGTTTGGCGGACCTCGGCGCGGAGCGTTCCCTCGACGGCGTATTCACGGCCGGGTGCCGGAATGACGGAAATCTCGCCGTTCAAGGCGTCGAGCCCGTCGAGCGCGAGGCGCTCGGCGATGGCCGCGCGGTCGGCGGCGGTCGGGCGGATGTCGTGCCGCCGTCCTTCCTTCGGCAGGGTTTCGACGGCGACGGGCACGGTGTAGTCGTGGCGCGGCTCTGTCATGACTGGGTGGCCTCCTCGCTTTGTCCCGTCGTCCCGGCGGACGGCCTCTCCGGATTCCGGAACGTCACCGTGCCGGCGAGGAGCCATTCGTCCGCCTGCATCGCCAGATGACGGTCCTGGGCGCGGACGTGCGCCGCCAGCGCGTCGAGCGCCGCCGCGTCGGGCGCATTGCCGGCATACGGGAATCGGGCGAGCGTTTCGGCGAGCGCCGGCCCCTGCTCCGCCAGGGCCGATTCGTAGACGGCGATACGGCCGTAGAAGCTCGTCACGAGGGCTTTGACCTTCTTGCCGATGGTGACGTCGCTGACGCCGAGTTCGCGGAGATTCTCGTCCATGTCCCGGAACATTTCGTCGAAGAAGGTCTGCGCCAGTGCGCCGGCGCCCGGCGCCGCCTTCAGCCGCTTGAGAATCAGGAACGCGTGCAGCGCCAGCATTTCGAACCGGCCCTCCGGCGTGTCCGGCACGCCCCAATGGCCGTAGAACGCGGGGCGTCGCGCCGCCCGCACCGTCGCGCCGTAGAGCGCCAGCGCCTCCTTCAGGTGCGGCTTGCGGCGGAACAGCTTGGTCAGACCGAACACGGCGTATTCCCTTCGTGGGCCCACTCAGGACCTGCGCCCGTCGGTGGGCGAATTGACAAGGCTTGGCCCGGCGGGCACATTCGGCGCGTGAGTTTCCGGGGCCCATGCGGCGGTGTCGCGGCAGTGTCCGCGACGTAAGCCCCATGGTCTTACCAAGGGCGCCTCAAGAGGCAAGATGTAGGATGCGAATCCCCTTCGTCACAAGGGCTTTTGTCGTTGCCGTCGTGTCGACGCTGGCCGTCAGCGCGTGCGCGCCGCGTGTCGCCAATCGCGGCAACATGCCGGACGCCGACCGCATCACCCAGATCAAGCCGGGCGAGACCGACAAGGGCGACGTCGAGCGGCTGCTCGGTTCGCCGTCCAGCATCGCGCCGTTCGGCGACGAAAAGTGGATGTACATCGGCGAGATCACCGAGACGATGGCGTTCTTCCAGCCGAAGGTGGCGGAGCGGCACGTGCTCGTCATCACCTTCGACGACAAGGGGACGGTCAAGGATCTCGAGGCGCACGGCATGGAGGCGTCGAACGAGATCGAGCCGGTGAAGCGCATCACGCCGACCGTCGGCAAGGAACTGACGGTCCTTGAGCAGATCGTCGGCAACCTCAACCGCTACCGCGGCGACAGGGGAAAGAAGAAGTAGCCCGGGCCGGGCCGATGGACGGCCCCTCCTCCGACGGCGCATCGCCAAAGAAAAAGGCCCCGGACCGAAGTCCGGGGCCTTTCGTTTGAGTGCCGCGAAAGGCTTAGGCGAGGATCGCCAGCAGCAGGATCGCGACGATGTTGATGATCTTGATCATCGGGTTGACGGCCGGACCGGCGGTGTCCTTGTAGGGATCGCCGACCGTGTCGCCCGTCACCGCGGCGTGGTGGGCGTCGGAGCCCTTGCCGCCGTGGTTGCCGTCCTCGATGTACTTCTTCGCGTTGTCCCAGGCGCCGCCGCCGGACGTCATCGACAGAGCGACGAAGAGACCGGTGACGATGGTGCCGAGCAGCATCGCGCCCAGCGCCGAGAAGGCCGCCGATTGGCCGCCGACCGCGTTGATCACGAAGTACATCACCACCGGCGCGAACACCGGCAGCATCGACGGGATCATCATTTCCTTGATGGCCGCCTTGGTCAGGATGTCGACGCACTTGCCGTATTCCGGCTTCGCCGTCCCTTCCATGATGCCCTTGATCTCGCGGAACTGGCGCCGAACCTCGACGACCACCGCGCCGCCGGCCCGGCCGACCGCCATCATGCCCATGGCGCCGAACAGGTACGGCAGCAGGCCGCCGATGAACAGGCCGATCACCACATACGGATCCTGCAAGCGGAACGTCACGTCGACGTTCGGGAAGTAGTGCTTGAGGTCCTCGGTGTAGGCCGCGAACAGCACCAGCGCCGCCAGACCGGCGGAGCCGATGGCGTAACCCTTGGTCACGGCCTTGGTGGTGTTGCCGACCGCGTCGAGGGCGTCGGTCGTCTTGCGGACGTCGTCCGGCAGGTTCGCCATTTCCGCGATGCCGCCGGCGTTGTCCGTCACCGGACCGAAGGCGTCCAGCGCGACCACGATGCCGGCCAGCGCCAGCATGGTCGTGGCGGCCATGGCGATGCCGAACAGGCCCGCTTCGAGGTAGGCGACGATGATGCCGGCGCAGATCACCACCACCGGCAGCGCCGTCGCTTCCATGGAAACGGCGAGACCCTGGATGATGTTGGTGGCGTGACCCGTTTCCGAGGCCGCGGCCACCGACTTCACCGGACGGTATTCGGTGCCGGTGTAGTACTCGGTGATCCAGACGATCAGGCCGGTGACGGCGAGACCGACCAGCGCGCAGATGAAGAGCTGCATGCCGGTGATGTCGAGCACCTTGCCGCCGGTTGTCGCCTTGTAGACGGTGTCCCAGCCGATCATCGTCGAGATGATGCCGCCGATCAGGAACGCGGAAATCACCGCCGAGGCGATGAAGCCCTTGTAGAGGGCGCCCATGATCGAGTTGTTGGAGCCGAGACGGACGAACCAGGTCGCGATGACCGAACCGATGATGCAGACCGCGCCGATGAGCAGCGGCAGCAGCATCATGGTTTCCTGCTGCGGGCCGGTGAAGAAGATGGCGCCGAGCAGCATGGTCGCGACGATGGTTACGGCATAGGTTTCGAACAGGTCGGCGGCCATGCCGGCGCAGTCGCCGACGTTGTCGCCCACGTTGTCCGCGATGACGCCGGCGTTACGCGGATCATCTTCCGGGATGCCGGCTTCGATCTTGCCGACGAGGTCGGAACCGACGTCGGCGCCCTTGGTGAAGATGCCGCCGCCGAGACGGGCGAAGATGGAAATCAGCGACGCGCCGAAGCCGAGAGCCACCAGGGCTTCCAGGATGTGGCGCATGCCCGCCGTCGAGTTGGCGTCAAGGATGTTGCGCAGCACCGCGTAGTAGACGGCGACGCCCAAGAGCGCCAGGCCGACCACCAGCATGCCGGTGATGGCGCCGGACTTGAAGGCCACTTCCAGGCCGCCCGCCAGCCCCTTGCCACGCGCGGCTTCGGTCGTCCGCACGTTGGCGCGCACCGACACGTTCATGCCGATGTAGCCGGCGAGGCCGGAGCAGATCGCGCCGATGAAGAAGCCGATCGACACCAGCACGCCGAGCTTGAGGCCCAGCAGGACGCCGATGACGACGCCGGCGATGGCGATGGTGCGGTACTGGCGGTTCAGGTAGGCGGCGGCGCCTTCCTGGATCGCGCCGGCGATCTCCTGCATACGCTCGTTGCCGGCGGGCGCCGACAGGATCGAGCGGATGGCGTAGACGCCGTACAGCAGCGCAAGGCCGCCGCAGGCGATGACGAACAGGTAAGTGGCAGACATCCTCTGGAAACCCCTCTTATTGATCGGGGCGGGTCCCCGTGTGACGGTTGGGAAACCCGCGTGATCGGCCAAGCGCGCGGAAGCGGCCCGGCCCGAAAGCGCCGGGAAAATGCCAGAACGTTCCGGATAAAGCAACCAAGGGTTTCCGCCGCCGAAAACGGCGCGGATCGCCCGTGGACGGCGGCTTTCAGATCGTTTGCCGGCTCACTTGGCCGCGGGGGTGTCGAGCAGCGACTGGATCAGCACGTCGCGCACCATGCCCTTCTCGGGCGTCACCCGGTCGGCGACCATTTGCAGGCGGTCCTTGATGGTCGGCAGGTCCAGGCGCTCGATCTCGCTCAGCATGCGCGGCACGAAGGCGTGCAGGTCCTGCATGAAGGCATTCTTGAGCTTAGGTAGTAACTTTTTGATTGTAATGATGTTTTCGTTGCCGGTGCACTCCAGCTTGATCTCCATCTGGATGGTCGCCATGACCTGTCCGCCCTGCACCACGTTGATGATGAGCGGTTCCATGTCGACGAAGAGCGCGCCCTCTTCCTTCGGCTTCGCCTCTTCGACGGGCTTGTTGGGGTCCTGGAAGGGCCCGATGCCCATGAACTTCATGGCGCCGATGGTGGCGCCGGCGATCAGCAGCACGAGCGCAAAAATGATGACGATCTTCTTCACGGCATTTCCCGCCGCCGATGCGACGGCGGTCCTCCCTTCCCCAGACTGTCACATTATTGAAGGCGCGGATTCGCGGTGCAAGACCCAGTCTCAAGTCGGCTTTTTCTCGTCATCCCGGCGAAATGGCGTTCCCATGGACCCCGGATCAAGTCCGGGGTGACGGGCGGAGCGGGACCGAAGGGAATGTGAACTCATTCGGCGGGCGTACCGTGTGTTCCTACCGAATGACCTCCCACACTGCGTCGTCGCCCCGGACTTGACCCGGGGCCCATCTCGATAGCGGGCCGTCTCAGAAGTGCGAATACCCGCCCTTGGCGAGCTTCATTTCGTTCCCGGCGGCATCGAGGACACGCACTCCGGCCCCCTCGACCACCCGGCCGATGACGGTCATATCCACGTTCCCGGCATGGGCCGTTTCGCCGAGAGCGGCTATTTCGGCGCTGCTCGTAAAGGCGAGTTCGTAGTCGTCGCCGCCGGCGAGAAGCTCCTCGAGGGTCGCAACGCCGGCTGCCAGCGCGTCCCGCGCCGCCGCCGAGAGCGGCACGGCGGCCGCGTCGATTTCAATGCCGACGCCCGACGTCTCGGCGATGTGCCCGACATCCTGGACCAATCCGTCCGAGGTATCGATGCACGCCCCGGCCTTGCCGATCAGCGCGCGGCCGGCCTGGATACGCGGCCGTGGCGCGCGGAAGCGGTCGAGCAGATAGTTCCGCGCGGTAGCGGGCAACGCCTGCGCCTTCCCTTCGGCGGCGCGGAGCCCGAGCAGCCCATCGCCGACGGTGCAGGTGACGAACAGCCGTTCGCCCACCTTGGCGCCTGAGCGTTTGAGGGCCTTTCCCCGCTCCACCTCGCCGAGCGCCGTCAACGAGAACATAGCCGGGCCGGCGGTCGAGACCGTGTCGCCGCCGAGCAGCGGGAACGAGAACCTTTCGACCCAGCGGCCGAGTTCGGCGGCGAAGGCGGCGATCCAGGCCTCTTCCATATCCCTGGGCCAGGCGCAGGCGAGCGTAAAACCGTAAGGGACGGCGCCCATCGCCGCCAGATCGGAGAGATTGCAGCCGGTCAGCCGTCCGGCGACCGTCTCCGGCGCGTCATCCGCCAGGAAGTGCACGCCGGCGACGACGGCGTCGGTGGTGATGGCGAACTCGAAGCCTTCGCGGGGCGCACAGAGCGCGGCGTCATCGGTGAGGTTCAATGCGCCCAGCGCGGATGCGGACAGCGGCGCGAAATGACGGGCGATCAGGTCGAATTCGCCCGCGCGGGACGAATTGGACCGGTCAGGCACCGGCCGCCTCGGCGCGGGGTTCGAACTCGCCGGGCCGGAGCGACCGGGCGGCGGCGTTGAGCACGCCGTTGATCAGTTTGGTCTGCGGTCCGTCGTCGAAGAAGGCGTCGGCAACCGCCATGTAGGCGGAAATGACGCTGCGGGCCGGCGCTTCCGGCCGCGCCAGCAATTCGAACGCGGCGGCGCGGAGGATGGCGCGGAGCACCGCTTCCAAATCTTCCAACTTGCGGTTGGCGAGCGCGGGCGCGAGCGCGCCGTCGATCTCGGGCGTCCGCGACGCGACGCCCGCCACCAGTTCCCGGAGGAGCTCCGGGTCCGGCGCCGCCATGCCGGCGTTCTCCGGCTCGACGCCGGTCCAGCGATCCGCCGCGAAGTCGGCGAGCACGCGGTCGCTCGGCGCTTCCACCATGTCCATTTCGTAGACCGCCTGCACGGCGGCGAGCCTGGCGGCGGCGCGGACCGGATCGGCGCCGTCCTGCTGCTGCGCGGCGCTCATTGATTGGTTCCCGTGAACTGCCGGCGCAATTCGATCATACGGACGCAGGCCCTGGCCGCCTCGCCGCCCTTGTCCTTGCCGTCCGGGTTGGCGCGGACCACCGCCTGCGCCTCGTTTTCGCAGGTCAGCACGCCGAAGCCGTGCGGCATCATATAGCGGATGGAGATGTCCATCAGCGCCCGGCTCGCCTCGCGGCAGATGTGGTCGTAGTGGTCGGTCTCGCCGCGGATGACGCAGCCGATGGTGATGATGCCGGCATAGGCCCGGTGCGGGTCGGCGTGGCCGGCGACGATGGCCATTTCGCAGGCGGCGGGAATTTCGAAGACGCCTGTCACGGAGACCCGGTCGGCGGCATAGCCGGATTCCTGCAGGACCGCTTCCGCGCCCCGGATCAGATCGTCGGTGATGTGCGTGTAGTACGGCGCCTCGACGATGAGGATCTTGCGCCGATTGTCGCTGTCCGACATGCCTCAGTCCTCCGCCGCCGGGATCGGCCGCTGGCCGGCGACCGTTAGATCGTAGCCCTCGAGCCCGACGATGGTGCGCTTCGTGTTGGAAAGCAGGATCATTTCGCGGACACCGAGATCGAGCAGGATCTGCGCGCCGACGCCGTAGTCGCGGAGCGCCGCGCCGGACCCCTCGGCCGGCTCGCCGAGCCGTGCCTTGACGCGATCGGACAGGCTCTTCGGATACGGCTCGCGGATCAGCACCACGGCGCCGCGCCCTTCCTCGGCGATCATGCGCATGGCCTGCTGCAGATCGCCGCCCTTGCCGCTGTCGGCGTCGCCGAGCACGTCGTCCAAGACGTTGAGCGCGTGCATGCGCACCGGCACCGGGCCCGGCGCCGCCGGATCGCCCATCACCAGCGCGATGTGTTCGGCGTAGGCGACGCGGTTGACGTAGACGTGCATCTTCCACTTGCCGCCGAAACGGCTGTTGAAATCGGTTTCCGCCGTCCGCTCGACGATGCGGTCGTGCTTCAGCCGGTAGGCGATCAGATCGGCGATGGTGCCGACCTTGAGACCGTGGAACTGCGCGAAGCGGATCAGGTCCGGCAGCCGCGACATGGTGCCGTCCTCGTTCATGATCTCGCAGATGACGCCGGACGGGTTGAGGCCGGCGAGCCGGGCCACGTCCACCGCCGCTTCCGTGTGGCCGGCGCGGACCAGGACGCCGCCGTCGCGGGCTTCCAGCGGGAACACGTGCCCGGGCGACGCAATGTCGTGCGGGCCTTTGCTTGGGTCGATGGCGACGGCGACCGTGCGCGCCCGGTCGGACGCGGAAATGCCCGTCGTCACCCCTTCCCTGGCCTCGATTGAGACCGTGAACGCCGTCTGGTGGCGGGACGAATTGCGGCGCGACATGGCCGGCAGCTCCAGCGCCTTTACCCGCTCCGACGTAAGCGACAGGCAGATCAGGCCGCGGCCGTGCTTGGCCATAAAGTTGATGGCGTCCGGCGTCGCCATCTGCGCCGGGATCACCAGATCGCCCTCGTTCTCGCGGCTCTCGTCGTCCACCAGGATGAACATGCGGCCGTTCCGGGCGTCCTCGAGGATGTCCTCGATGGGCGCCAGGAACCCTTCCGGATCGCGCACCGCTGCGGCCACGTCGGACTTCGTGACGGACGATATTTTCTTATTCGACGACAAGGCGTTACGCGCTCCGTTCGGCAAGGCGGGCAACATAGCGCGCCAGCATGTCGATTTCCAGGTTCACGAACGCGCCGGGACCGAGGCCGCCGAGCGTCGTTTCCTTCTGGGTGTGCGGGATCAGGTTGACGGTGAAGTCATTGCCGGCGACCTCGTTCACCGTCAGCGAGACGCCGTCCACCGTGACGGAGCCCTTGGCGGCGATGAACTTGGAAAGTGCTTCCGGCGCGGTGAACGTGATCTTAAGCGATCCCGCCACCGGTTCGACCTTGGAGACGACGGCGAGGCCGTCCACATGGCCGGAAACGATGTGGCCGCCCAACTCGTCGCCCAGGCGGAGCGCGCGCTCCAGGTTGATCCGCGTCCCCTTGCCCCAGTGCCCGGCGGTGGTGCGGTCCAGCGTCTCGCCGGACGCCTGCACGGCAAAGCTGTCGGCGGTCTTTTCGATGACGGTGAGGCAGACCCCGGCGCAGGCAATGGAGGCGCCGATGGCGGCGTCGGAGAGATCGAGCTTGGTCGCGATCTCGATCCGCCGGTCGGCGTTGTCGCCGTCGCCGCCCGCCTCGACGGCGACGACCCGGCCGATGTCTGTGACGATGCCCGTGAACATGGGGCTCACGTAGCCGCCGGGGGGGCGAATATCAAGCCCGGAGGAAGGTTTCGAGGACGTCCGTGCCGAGGTCGACACGGCTTTC
Organism: Rhodospirillales bacterium; assembly: GCA_038117205.1. Taxonomy (GTDB): domain Bacteria; phylum Pseudomonadota; class Alphaproteobacteria; order Rhodospirillales; family Casp-alpha2; genus JAQBZY01. Next base: position 37,780 of record JAYOFL010000034.1, read on the forward strand.
CGGCCGGAACGCGGGCGTATCGGCCAATTGGGCGAGGTCGAGCGGACCGACGGCGCCGAGGCCGTCGCCACCGATGACGCGGGCGGCGCGGAACCACGCCAGTTCGTCGACAAGTCCCGCCCGCAGGAACGCCGCCGAGAGCCCCGCGCCGGTTTCCAGCAAGAGCCGAGTGATCCCCCGCTCGCCCAGCGCCGCCAGCACCGCCGCCGGATCGAGCCGGGCGTCGGCCCCTGCCGCGACAGTGACGATTTCCGCCCCCGAGCCCGCGAGGGACTTTTGCAGCACCCGTTCCGCCGGTTCGGCGCACACGATGACGACGGGAACGCGATCCGCGTCCTTGAACAGCTTGGCGTCGGGTCGGATTTCGCCCCGGGCGTCAACGACGACGCGGATGGGGCTGCGGTCTTCCAGGCCCGCGAGCCGGCATGTCAGTTCCGGGTCGTCCGCATTGACGGTGCCGATGCCGGTCAGGATGGCGTCGTTGCGGGCGCGGTACAGATGCCCCCGCCTTCTGGCTGCGTCGCCGGTGATCCATTTGCTGTCGCCGTTGGCGAGCGCGATGCGGCCGTCCAGCGTCGTCGCCAACTTCAACGTCACGTGCGGCCGCCCGTCCGTGACGCGGCGGAAGAAGCCGGCGTTGAGGCGCTTCGCGTCCTCCGCCAACAGCCCGACGCGGACACGCAGGCCCGCGTCCAGGAGGCGCCGGATGCCGTTTCCGGAAACCCGCGGGTCCGGGTCCTCGCAGGCGCAGATCACTTCGGATATCCCGGCCTGGATCAGCGCGTCGGCGCAGGGCGGCGTCTTGCCGGTATGGCTGCAGGGCTCGAGGCTGACGTAGGCGACAGCCCCGTTGGCGGCGGCGCCGGCGGCGGCGAGCGCCTCCGTCTCCGCGTGCGGGCGTCCGCCGGGCTGCGTCCAGCCGCGCCCGACGACGATGCCGTCCTTGACCAGAACGCAACCGACGGCCGGGTTCGGGGCGACGCGACCGAGCCCGCGCGCGGCGAGCCCCAGGGCCGCCCGCATGTGCGCCCGGTCTTCAGCGCCGAAGGGTGGTTCAGTCGTCGTTTTTGGCCTCGCCCAAGTTCTCAACGAACTCTTCGAAGTCCTTGGCTTCGCGGAAATTTCTGTAGACGGATGCGAAGCGGACGTAGGCCACCTGATCGAGTTCGCGCAAGTTCTCCATGACCATCTCGCCGATGACTTTGGTGGGAATTTCGCTCTCCCCCAACGTCTCCAAGCGGCGCTGGATGGAGTTGACGATGCGGTCGATCCGCTCCTCCGTCACCGGGCGCTTGCGGAGCGCGATCTTCAGCGAACGCGCCAGCTTGTCGTGATCGAACGGCGACTTCTCGCCGTTCTTCTTCACGACCGTGAGTTCGCGGAGCTGCACCCGCTCGAACGTGGTCCAGCGGGCGTTGCAGGCCGGACAGAAACGGCGCCGCCGGATCGCGGCGTTGTCGTCCGTCGGCCGGGAGTCCTTCACCTGGGAATCTTCGTTCCCGCAGAATGGACAGCGCATGTCGGTTACCCTCCCCTAATGTTCCCGACGCGGCTCAATAGCCGGCATAGATCGGGAAACGAGCACACAGTTTCTTCACCTCGGCGCGGGCCCGCGCCTCGGCGGCGGAATTGTCGCCGTTCGATTTCGCGAGCGCGTCGAGAACGTCGCAGATCAGCCGCCCGACGTGGCGGAATTCCTCGGTGCCGAAACCGCGCGTCGTGCCGGCCGGCGTGCCGAGGCGGATGCCCGACGTCACCGTCGGCTTTTCCGGATCGAACGGGATGCCGTTCTTGTTGCAGGTCATGCCGGCGTGTTCGAGGCTCTGCTCGGCGTCGTTGCCCTTGAGGCCCTTCGGACGCAGATCGACCAGCATCAGGTGCGTGTCGGTGCCGCCGGCGACGATGTCGAAGCCGCCCTGGATCAGCGTTTCCGCCAGCACCCGGGCGTTGGCGACGACCTGCTTCGAATACGCCTTGAATTCCGGCGTCAGCGCTTCGCCGAAGGCGACCGCCTTGGCGGCGATGACGTGCATCAAGGGACCGCCCTGCAGGCCCGGGAACACGGCGGAATTGATCTTCTTTCCGATGTCTTCGTTGTTGGAAAGGATCATGCCGCCGCGCGGGCCCCTGAGCGTCTTATGCGTCGTCGTCGTGACGACGTCGGCATAGGGCAGCGGCGACGGATGCACGCCGGTCGCCACCAGACCGGCGAAGTGCGCCATGTCGACCATCAAAAGCGCGCCGACCTCGTCCGCGATCTTGCGGAAACGCGGGAAATCCAGCGTGCGCGGATAGGCCGAGCCGCCGCAGATGATCAGCTTCGGCTTGTGTTCGCGGGCCAGGCTTTCGACCTGATCGAAGTCGACCAGATGCGTGTCCGGGCGGACGCCGTACTGGTACGCCTTGAACCACTTGCCCGACTGCGCCGGCGGCGCGCCGTGCGTCAGGTGTCCGCCGG
>JAYOFL010000035.1:0-38326 GCA_038117205.1 Rhodospirillales bacterium
GGCTATCGGTTGCCGGCGCAGCCGCCGGCGTGCCGTCCCTCGGCGGGTGCCTGGAGAGCGGCGCGGCCCGCGCCGCCGAGGCGCTCGCCGATCTCGGTTTCCGGGCGGCCGCCGCGAGCTTCGGCGCCGCCGACGACGACGAATTGCCCGTCAAGCCGCTCTGGTTCGTGCCGGGGTTCAAGGGCAAGGCCTTCGTCGATTTCCAGAACGACGTGCACGCCGACGACCTCGGCCTCGCGGTACGGGAAGGCTACGGCCACGTCGAACACACCAAGCGTTACACGACAACCGGCATGGCGACCGACCAGGGCAAGCTTTCGAACGTGAACGCCGTCGGCATCCTGGCCGAGACGCGGGGCGTGAGCCCGGCAGACGTCGGCGCGACGACGTTCCGCCCGTTCTATACGCCCGTATCGTTCGGTGCGTTGGCGGGCGTGCACCGCGCCCATCACTTCCAGCCCTGGCGCCGTTCGCCGCTGCACGACTGGTCGGTGGCCCGGGGCGCCGAGTTCGTCGACGTCGGCCATTGGAAACGGTCGGCCTGGTTCCCGCGCGCCGGCGAGACGCATTGGCGAACCGCCGTCGACCGCGAGGTGCGGACGGTGCGCGAGCGGGTCGGTCTCTGCGACGTCTCCACCCTCGGCAAGATCGAGATCGTCGGCGCCGACGCCGCCCGTTTCCTGGACCGGGTCTATTGCAACGGCTTCGCCAAGCTGCCGGTCGGCAAGGCGCGCTACGGATTGATGCTCAGGGAAGACGGCTTTCTCTACGACGACGGCACGACCAGCCGCTTCGCCGAGGACCGCTACTTCATGACGACGACGACGGCGTTGGCGGCGGGCGTTCTCACGCACTTGGAATTCTGCGCCCAGGTGCTGTGGCCGGACCTCGACGTCAGGTTCGCCTCGGTGGCGGATCAGTGGGCGCAGATGGCCGTCGCCGGCCCGCGTTCCCGCGACGTGCTCAGAAAAATCGTCGACGACGATCTCGCCAACGAGGCCTTTCCGTTCATGGCGGCCCGGACGGTCGGATTGTGCGGCGGTCAGGTCCAAGGGCGGCTGTTCCGGGTCTCCTTCTCCGGTGAACTCGCCTACGAGATCGCCGTCCCCGCCGCTTTCGGAGCCGCCGTCGCCGACGCCGTCATGGCCGCCGGCGAGCCGTTCGGCATCGCGCCCTACGGCACCGAGGCGATGGGCGTACTGCGCATCGAGAAGGGCCACGTCACGCACGCCGAAATGAACGGCACCGTCGTCCCCGACGATCTCGGCTTCGGCCGCATGGTCTCGACGAAGAAGGACGACTTCATCGGCCGCGCCATGCTTGCCCGCGAAGGACTGGAAGATCCCGACCGGCCGAAACTGGTCGGGCTGAAACCGCTCGATCCCGGGCACAGCTTCCGCACCGGATCGCATATCCTGAACGCCGGCGACGCCCCGTCGATGGCGGCCGACCAGGGCTACGTGACGTCGAGCGTCCATTCGCCGACCCTCGGCCACCATATCGGATTGGCGCTGGTGCGGCGCGGACCGGCCCGCATCGGCGAGGAGGTCGTCGTCTGGGACGAGCTTCGCGGCGCGGCGACGAAGGCCGTTATCTGCCATCACGTCTTCGTCGATCCGGCGGGGGAGAAGCTGCATGCCTGACGCCATCCTTCGTCCGGCCGGCGCCCTGGCGTCGGTGCAACGCGGCCATGTCGGCGCCGAAGGCGGCGACGGACCGATCACGCTGACGGCCATGAACGAAACCGCCCTGCTGCACGTGCTGACGCGCGAAGGATCGGCGCTCGGACGCGACGACATCGCCGCCGCGCTATCCGGCGTGGGCGCGTTCGACGTCCGCGCCGCCGGCCCCGGTCAATGGTTCGCCGTCGGCGACGCACCGCTCGCACCCGGCGGGTTCGCAGATATAGAAAAGGCACTGGCGGGAAAGGCGCACGCGGTCGATCAGAGTCACGGGCGTGTCCGCATCGCCGTTGCGGGGAAATCGGCGGCGGCGATGCTGTGCAAGGGGATCGCCGTCGATCTCGATGCGACGGAGTTTCCGGTCGGCCGCTCCGTCATGACGCTCGCCGGACACCTCGGCGTGCTTCTGACGCGGACGGGCGACGAGCGCTTCGAGCTCATGGTGCTTCGGGGCTACGCGCTCTCGCTCTGGGAAAGCCTCGTGGAGATGGGCCTCGAATTCGGCGTCGAGCGCCGGCACGAGGCGGACGGGCGGGACTGACCGCCGCCGCTCAGGACGTGACCGGGCCGCTGCCGACGCGCGGATGCGTCCGGCCGCCGTCGGCGACCGCCATCAGGACGACGATCTCGTCCGGGCGCGGTGCGTCCGCGATCATCACCGTCAGCGTGTCGAAGTGGTCGAACGACCAGACGTCGTCCTTGTGGCCGAGGGGGATGTCCATGACCGCGCCCATCGCCGCCACCTTGACGTTGGACGGGATCACCGACTTTCCGCCGCCGACGGCGGCGCGCATGGGCTTGCCGAGCTTCGGGTGAATCATGGCGCCACCGTGTTCCATGTCGCCGTTGACGCCGACGATGGCGGCCTTGCCGTAGCTGACCGGCGGGGCGCCGAGCATCTTGACGGCGTCCCCCATCAACCGCTCGCCGAGCTGCCCGCCCATGTCGAACAGCGGCGACAGGTCCTGCACGAACTTGCCGGCGAAGGGGTTCGCGAGCACCGCGAACGCGGCGACGCGGACGATGGGCTTGCAGGCCGTGCCGAACCCGTCGGCCTGAACGGTTTCCGTGAAAAACCCTGTCTTACGAATGTCCATGTGCTGTCCCCATCCCCGGTCAGGTCCGCCCGATCATCCTGAGCGCCGCCAGCCCGAGCAAGCCGTAGGGATTGGCGAGCGTTTCCAGAATCTCGAAATGATTGCAGTAGTCGGCGACGATGGCCTCGACCAGCATGCCGCGCTCCTTGATCGCCGCCGCGAAATCCGCCGTCTGGCGCTGGAATTCCGGCGTCTCGAAGGTGCCGTGCGCGAGGACCAGCGGCGTCGTCAGTTTGTCGAGGTGCCGCATCGGGCTCAACAGATGTTCGCTCTCGTCGGTGAAGGCGACGTAGCTGCTCCGCGCCGACATCCGCACCGGCTTGAGGTCGTACATGCCGCTGCAGAGCAGCGCCGCCTTGATGCTGTCGTCCGCGAGGCCGGCGATCCGGTCCTTGTATCCCGTCAGCACCGACGCGGCGAGGTGCGAGCCGGACGAATGGGCGCAGAGGAAGATGCGCTTCGGATCGATCTTGAGCTCGTCCGCGTGCGTGCAGATGAAGGCGATGGCCCGCCCGACCTGATCGGCGATCGGCAGAAGATCGCCGGCCGTGTCCTGCACCCAATCGAAATCGGGGATCAGGCAATGCGCGCCGGCATTGACGAAGATTTCCGAGAGATACGCGTACTGCTTGGCGGAGCCCGACCGCCACGCGCCGCCGTGCACGACGATCACCGCCGGCGCGACGCCCGCGTGCGCGCGGAAGAGATCAATCCCCTCGATCTCCGGCGCGCCGTAGCGCAGACGTTCCGGCTCACCGACGCGGGCGCGCATGAGCTCGCTGTTCCTGGAAAAGCGCGCGAGGATCTGTTCCCGGTTGGGGGCGTAATCGGCCTGATTGTAGGCGCGGTCCAGTTCTTCCTGCGTCATGTCCAACCAGACGAGCGTCATTCCTGTCCTGTCCTTTTCTTGTCGGTCTCGCCGGCGCGGCGACCATCGGCCGTCGCGGCGCATCATTGATCGGTCGCGCATTCTTATCACGTCGACGACGGAACGAAATCCCCGGAATGCCGCGCTCCTACGCGCAAGTCACATGGTTTTGCCGCGCCAATTAAAAAAGCCGCCCGAAGGCGGCTTTTTTAATGGTGGGCGCGCCCGCGCGCTTTGCGCGCGAGTCATATGGCTTTGTCGCGCCAATTAAAAAAGCCTCCCGAAGGCGGCTTTTTTAATGGTGGGCGCGACAGGGATTGAACCTGTGACCCCTCCCGTGTGAAGGGAGTGCTCTCCCGCTGAGCTACGCGCCCCCATGGGGGTATCGGCGCCCGAGGCGCCGGAAAGTCGGGCACTCTATAGGCCGGGACAGGCCGTCCGTCAACGTCCCGGGCGCCGCCCGGCCTTGTCCGGGGCCGGCAAACTCCTTACAAACGTCGGATCAGGGAGCCGTTCCGCATGTTTGCCGACAAGAGCGTCAACTCCATCTTTCCGACGTCCGTCTTCGCCTTCCAGCTCGGCGACGTGGACGATTTCAACGCCTACCTGGAAGGCGTCGTCGACGCCGTCCGGCGCGACGAGGGCTGGGACGAGAAAACCCTGGCCGGCCGGAAGGAATCCCTCGAGCACCTGCAGAGCAACGATCTCTTGCATCAGCGGCCGGACTGGGCCCGTTTCTGCGAGGTCGCGCTGGCCGCCAGCCGGGACGTGATGAAGTTCCTGCGCTACCGCTACGAGGACATCGGCATCACCAGCCTCTGGTTCAACGTGTCCCGGCCCGGCTACTCGCACAAGAACCACGTGCATCCGAACAACATCCTGAGCGGCGTCTATTATCTGCGCGGCGACGCGGAAGCGGGCGACATCGTTTTCGACGACCCGCGGCCGCAGGCCAACGTCATCATGCCGGACGTGGCGGAGGCGACGGAGTTCAATACGCACGCCTTCTCGGTCACGCCGAAGCCCGGCCAACTGGTGATGTTCCCGTCCTGGCTGGCGCACCGGGTCGCCATCAACCGCGGCAACCGGGAACGCATCAGCATCAGCTACAACGTCATGCTGCGCGGCAACTTCGGTTTCCCGAAGGCCTACGCCTAGCCGGCGTCCGAGCGGGAGAATTCATCGTGTCCAACGCCAGAGAGCTCACCACCATGTTCCCCGTCGGCGTCCAGGTGACGGACATCGCCGGCGCCGAGAAGTTGAACGCCGACATGATCGCCGAGATCGGCCGCATCCGCGGCGCCGTGCCGAATTCGCTGCCGGAGGCGTGGAGCTGCAACCTCTATACGACCGTGCGGAGCGGCATCAACCTGTTCGACCGCCCGGTGTTCGCCAAGCTGCGCGATCACATCATGACCGAGGGCGCGGCGTTCGCGAACAGCTATGGCTTCGACATCCAGCGCCATCCGCTGCGCATCACGGACTGCTGGATCAACGTCTATGGCCAGGGCGACTCGCAGGAAGCACACATCCACCAGAACAACGTGCTGAGCGGCATCTATTACGTCGCCGCGCCGCCCGGCTGTGGTGAACTACTGTTCCATTCGCCGCTGTCGGATTCCATGCTGGAACCGCCGCTCCGCGAGGTGAACGGTTTCAACTCCGGTATCTGCGGCTTCAAGCCGACGGCCGGCACCATGGTCTTCTTCCGGAGCTGGCTCCGCCACAGCGTCAAGCCGACCGTGGGCAAGGAAGAGCGGATCAGCGTCGCCTTCAACCTGACCATGTAAGTGGCGCTCGTGGCCCGCCGCACGCCGCGTCCGAGCCGACCCGCGCCGAAACCGCCATCCGACGACCTCCGCCGCCTGCTGGAAGCGGGCCTGGAAGCGCGCGCCACCGGCGATCTGCAATCCGCGCTAGCGCGGTTCCGATCCGCCGTCGCCGATGCGCCGGACGATCCCAACGCGCTGCATCTCCTGGGGGCTCTCCTTCTCGAGACCGGTGACGCCGGGGCGGCGCTCGCGCCCCTCCGGAAGGCCGGCGGCATCGTCGAGCACCCCGTGATCCTGACGTCCCTCGCCGCCGCCGAACGGGCGGCCGGGAACCTGGAGCCAGCCCGAGCCGCCATGCGCCGGGCGGTCGACATCGTGCCGGGGGACGGCGGGCTCAAGCTCAGGCTTGCGAGGCTCTGCATCGAGCTCGGCGACAACGACGAGGCCGGCCAAGTCCTCGACGGCCTCGCCCACGAGCCCGTCGCCGATCCGTCCCTGATGGCCGATATCGCCAAGGCGCACCTGCTGCTCGACCGGCCGGCGGACGCGCGCGCCTGGGCGGAACGGGCGCGGGACATCAACCCGACCGCGCCCGGCGTTCTCGACACCCTCGGCCTCGCCGAGTTGGAGCTTGGCCGCGGCGGCGACGCGCTCCGCCATCTGCAAGCCGCCATCGCCGCCCGACCGGACGCGCCGGAACCCTGGATCAACCTCGGCATGGCGCTGGCGGTCTCCGGCCGCTTCGCCGACGCCGTGCCGCCCCTGGAACGCGCCGTGACGCTGGCGCCCGATAACGCCGACGCCCGCTTCAACCGTGGCCTGGTCCGGCTCGCCATGGGCGACGACGCGGGCGGCTGGCCGGACTACGCCTGGCGCTTCCGCACCGGCGGCTTCCTCCGGCACCGGGCCGCCCGGGCGTCGGAATGGGACGGCGCGGCGCTTGCCGGCGGCACCCTCGTGATCGAGGGGGAACAGGGCCTCGGTGATCAGATCATGTTCGCAAGCTGCCTGCCGGACGCTGTCGCGGCGGCGGGCGACGGTGCGGGGATCGTCGTTGCCTGCGACGAGAGGCTGGTGCCGCTGCTGGCCCGATCCTTCCCGGCCGTCCGCTTCACCGGCGCGCCCGCCGATACACTCGACGCCGATGCCCGGATCGCGATCGGCGACCTGCCGCGCCTGTTCCGGCGATCCGCCGGCGCCTATCCGGACCGGCGATCCTTCCTCGTCGCCGACCCCGACGAGACGGCGGCGTGGCGGCGCCGGCTCGCCGAGATCGGCCCCGGCCCCATTGTCGGTTTTGCCTGGCGGGGCGGCTGGCAGAGCCTGATGCGGCGGCGGAAGACCCCGCCCATCGAGGCCTGGCAGCCACTATTGACCGTGCCGGGCGTCCGGTTCGTGTCGCTGCAATACGGCGACGTCGCCGCCGATCTTTCGGGGTTCGAAGCCGCCGGCTGCCCGCCGCCGCTCCGGTTCCCGGACCTCGACCCGACGCGGAACCCGGACGTACAGGCGGCGTTGATCGCGGCCCTCGATCTGGTGGTGCAGGTATCGAACACGTCGGCGCATCTGGCCGGCGCCCTCGGCCGCCCCGTCTGGAACCTTGTTCCGGCCGGACACGACTTCCGCTGGCGGCCCGGCCGGGAAACGCCCTGGTATCCGAGCATGCGTCTCTACCGGCAGAACGACGCGACGGATTGGGCGGGGCCGATCCAGGCCGCCGCCGGCGATCTGGCCGCTTGGCGCGCCGAACGCTAAGCCATTGAAACGCCTGGAAACAATGTTTGACTTGGCCCGGGCGGTCGGCTGTGGCAAGAACGCCTGCATACGGCAGACTTGAAGGAATTCCCGTCATCGCCATGACCGAACGCAAGACCGCCGCCGTCATCCTGGCCGCCGGGATGGGCACGCGGATGAAGTCCGCCCTTCCGAAGGTGATGCACCCGCTCGCCGGCCGGCCGATGATCCGCCACATCCTCGACGCCGTCGAAAGCGCGGGCGTGACGCGCATCGTCGTCGTCGTCGGCCCCGGCATGGAAAGCGTCGCCGATGCGGTGAAGCCGCACGGGACGGTGGTGCAGACGGACCGGCTCGGCACGGCGCACGCCACCCTGCAGGCGAGAAACGCCATCGGCGACGGTTTCGACGACGTCCTCATCCTCAACGGCGACAATCCGCTGATCCCGGCCGAGCGCATCGGCGCGCTGGTCGCGGCGCGGGGCGACGCCGCCGTCGCCGTGCTCGGCTTCCGGACGCCGACGCCCGGCGCCTACGGCCGCATGATCGTCGACGCCGCCGGCAACCTTTCGCGCATCGTCGAAGCCAAGGACGCCAACACCGAAGAGCTCGCCGTCGATCTTTGCAGTTCCGGCATGATGTCCCTCGACGGACGGTGCGCCTTCGCCATGCTGGCCCGGATCGGCAACGCCAACGCCAAGGGCGAATACTACCTGCCGGACGTGGTCGGCATCGCCGGCGCGGACGGGCGGAAGGCCGTCGCCGTCGAAGGCGTCGAGAACGAGCTGATCGGCATCAACACCAAGGCCGAACTGGCGGTCGCCGAGGCGCACGTGCAAGCCGCGCTCCGCGCCCGCGCCATGGCCGGCGGCACGACCATGACGGCGCCGGAAACCGTGTTCATGAGCTGGGACACGAAACTCGGCGCCGATACGGTCGTGGGTCCCTTCTGCGTCTTCGGCCCCGGCGTCAGCGTCGGCGACGGCGTCGAGATACGCGCCTTCTCGCATCTGGAAGGCGCGGTCGTCGAAGCGGGCGCGGTCGTCGGTCCGTATGCGCGGCTCCGGCCCGGCGCGCATCTCGGGCGCGACGTGCACATCGGCAACTTCGTCGAGGTGAAGAACGCCACGCTCGGCACCGGCGCCAAGGCCAATCATCTTTCCTACGTCGGCGATTCCGACGTCGGCGCGGGCGCCAACATCGGCGCCGGCACCATCACATGCAATTACGACGGCGTCTTCAAGTGGCGGACCGTCATCGGCGACGGCGCCTTCATCGGTTCGAACACCGCCCTCGTCGCGCCCGTCACCGTCGGCGCCGGCGCCGTCACGGGGGCCGGCAGCGTCATCGCCAAGGACGTGAGCGCGGACGCGCTCGCCGTCACCCGCGCGCCGCAAAAAGAGGTGGCCGGCTGGGGCAAGTCGACACGCGAGCGCAAGAAGGCGCTGAAGGCGAAGGGGGAGAAAGGCTGATGTGCGGCATTATCGGTATCGTCGGCCGCGACCCCGCGACGCCACGCATCCTCGACGCGCTGAAGCGGCTCGAATACCGCGGCTACGACTCGGCCGGCATCGCGACGCTGATCAACGGCGGCATCGAGCGCCGGCGCGCCGAGGGCAAGCTGATCAATCTGGAGAAACGGCTCGGCGAGAGCCCGCTCGGCGGCGTCACCGGCATCGGTCATACGAGGTGGGCGACGCACGGCGTGCCGAACGAGCAGAACGCGCACCCGCACGCCACCGACCGCGTCGCCATCGTGCACAACGGCATCATCGAGAACTTCCGGGAGTTGCGGAAGGAAGTCGCCGACGCCGGCCGCACCCTCGCTTCCGAGACCGATACGGAAGTGGTGGCGCACCTGATCTCGCAGCGAATGGACGAAGGCATGTCGGCGAAGGACGCCACCTTCGACACGCTGAAGCGGTTGGAAGGCGCCTTCGCGCTCGGCATCGTCTTCGCCGGCGAACACGACCTGCTGATTGCGGCACGACAGGGGAGCCCGCTCGCCGTCGGCTTCGGCGACGGCGAGATGTACCTCGGCTCCGACGCGCTGGCGCTGGCGCCGCTGACGCAGCGCATCCTTTATCTCGAGGACGGCGACTGGGCGGTGCTGACGTCGAAGGGCGCCGAGGTCTTCGACAAGGACGGCAACGCCGTCGACCGGCCGGTCCGCTTGACCGAGCTTTCCGGCGCCGCCATCGGCAAGGGCGGCTACCGCCACTACATGCTGAAGGAAATCTACGAGCAGCCGCAGGTCATCGGCGACACGCTGCACGCGCTGGTCAATCCGATGGAGCGGCGTATCGTCATGCCGGAAATGGCGGTGGACCTCGCCAAGGCGAGCAAGATCACGCTGGTCGCCTGCGGCACGTCCTATTACGCCTGCATGGTCGCAAAGTACTGGTTCGAGACCTACGCCCGCGTGCCGGTCGACGTCGATATCGCGTCCGAGTTCCGCTACCGGAACGCCGTGCTTCCGGAAGGGGGCGCCGCGATCTTCATCTCGCAGTCAGGCGAGACCGTCGACACGCTGGCAGCCCTCCGTTACGCCAAGGAGAACGGGCAACGGATTCTCTCCATCGTCAATTCGCCGGAAAGCGCCATCGCGCGCGACTCGCACGCCGTCATCCGTACCCTCGCCGGTCCCGAGATCGGCGTCGCGTCGACCAAGGCGTTCACGACGCAGTTGACGGTGCTCGCCTGTCTGGCCGCTTCGACGGCCAGGGCGCGCGGCGCCATCGACGGCAAGACGGAAGCGCGGCTGATCGGGGCGCTGACGGAAGTCCCGGCCAGGGCCGCCGAGGTGCTCAACCACGACGAACGCATCCGCGCCATTGCCGAGGACGTGGCGCTGGCCCGCGACGTGCTCTATCTCGGCCGCGGCACCAGTTATCCGATCGCGTTGGAAGGCGCCTTGAAGCTCAAGGAAATCTCCTACATCCACGCGGAAGGCTACGCGGCGGGCGAGATGAAGCACGGCCCCATCGCGCTGATCGACGAGGCGGTGCCGATCATCGTCATCGCGCCGGCCGACGAATTGTTCGAGAAGACGGCGTCGAACGTGCAGGAAACCATGGCCCGCGGTGGCAAGGTGATCCTGTTCACCGACAGGAAGGGCGCGGCACGGATTGGCGATAGCGCGCGGGCGAGCGTGGCGTTGCCCGAGGTGGATGCCTTCGTTTCGCCCATTTTGTATGCGATTCCGGTGCAGTTGCTGGCGTATCATGTGGCGGTCCTGAAGGGGACCGACGTGGATCAGCCGCGCAACCTCGCGAAAAGCGTCACCGTGGAGTAGTCATGACCGGATTCCAACGATATCGCAGCGCCGCCCTTGCCCTCGTTCTCGCCGTCGCCGCCGTCGGCACCGCCGTCGCCGATGAAAAGACCTCGAAGAATTGCGCCCGGGCTTTCGATGCCTGCCTCAAGGAATGCGATGCCAAGTTCGGCGTCGACACGGCGAAACGCGCCGCGTGCGTTCCGGGCTGTTCGGCCAAGTACGCGGCATGCGATGCCGGCGTCGCCTATGAGGAGGTCAAGCCGTGGCTCGAGGAACAACTGGAGAAGTCGAAGAAAATCATCGACGACTTCATGAAGGACCTCAAGAAGGACAAGCCGGAACCGCCGGCGCCCACCACGCAAAGCATCAAGACAAGCTATTGAGCCGATCGGCCGAACGCGTGAGCTTTTTGCTGTCGGCTTCGTTCGGGCGCGACAGATGAATCCCAACGACCGTATCGAACTTTTGCTTGGCGAGTGCGCCGCCGCGACGTCGCGAGGCGACTACGGCACGGCGACGAGAAAGCTGAAGGCCGCCGAGAAGGTCTCCGCCGACGATCCCCGCGTGTTGATGGCGAAGGCCATACTCAGCCTTCAGAAAGGCTTTCCGGGCGCCGCCGTTCCCATCCTGCGCCGCCTCGACCGCGCCTATCCCGACAATCCGAATATCCTCGACAATCTCGGTGTCGCACTCTCGCTGAGTGGTGATATCGACGGTGGATACGAGTTCGTCACCCGCGCCGCCCAGTTAGCGCCGAACGATACGACGGTGCAACTCGATTACGCCAAGCTGCTGGTGGAGAAGAAGCAGTACCTGCCGGCGCTCGACATCTATCGCCGGGTTCAGCCGCACATGGGCAATCATCCGACGTTCCTCAACAACTACGGCTGGGCGCTTCGGCTGTCCGGCGATCCGGCGGGCGCCACGGCGATCCTCAAGGGTGCGGCAGCGGCATATCCGGACGACCCGCTGATCGTGAATAATCTCGGCCTGTCGTTCGAGGAGACCGGCGACTACGAGAATGCGATCGCCTGTTTTCGGAAGTGCATTCAGCTCGTGCCGCAGAACGCCGCCTACCACGGAAATCTCTGCGGCACCTTGCGTCAGGCGGGGTTTTTCGAGGAAGCGGTCGAGGCGGGCCGCGAGGCGGTCAAACTCGATCCGGATGACGCCAGCCTGCACCTTCGGTTCGCCGTCGCGCTGTTCCTGACCGGACGCATGGAGGAGGGCCTTCATGAGTATGTCCATCGGACAAGGCTGTGGGCGGAGCAAGGGCTTCGGCCGCTGGTCAACCGGATTTGGGACGGCGAGCCGCTATCGGGAGAGACGCTGCTGATAAGGGCCGAACAGGGTCCGGGCGATCAGATCGTCTTTTCGTCCTTTCTCGACGCCGTCAGGGAACGGTCGCCGGGTTCGCGCATCATCGTGGAGATCGACCGCCGTCTCGTACCCAGTTTTACCCGGACGTACCCGGAGTTCGAGTTCATCCCCTTCCTGCGCGAGAACGACCCCGATCCTTACCCGCCCGCCGACGTCGAAATCGCTTTCGGCGATCTGCCGCGGCATTTCTGCCGCTCGATCGAGGATATCCGGCCGGTGCGCAAGCTCGTCGCCGATCCGGCTCTCACGGCAGAATGGCGTCAAAAGTTCGAGGCTTTGGGGCCGGGCACCAAGGTCGGCGTCGCGTGGCGGGGCGGGGTCGATCCCGTCACCCGGATCAAGCGCAGTCTCACACTGGAGGACATGTTTCCGATCCTGCAGACCGAGAACTGTCATTTCATCAACCTGCAGTATGGCAACGTCCGCCAGGAAATCGAAGAATTCACGGCCCGGACCGGCGTCAAGTTGCACGATTGGGATGGCGTCGACCCGCTGAAGGATCTCGAAACGCAGATCGCGCAGATCGAGGCCCTGGATGTCGTCGTCCAGGCTTCCAATACCTCGGCGCACATTGCCGGGGCGCTGCATAAGCGGACCCTGATGCTGCAGGCATTTTCGCCCTATTGGGTTTGGTTCCTTGGCATTGATTTCGCGCCCTGGTATCCAACGCTGAGACAGTTCCGGGTCGACGCTTCCGGCGGCTGGCCGGAGGTCGTCGATGCCGTCGCCCAGGCCTTGCGGCGTATTTCGAATGAGGAATCACATGATCAAGGTATTCATCGGTTACGACGCGCACGAAAAGGTCGCCTACCATGTCCTCGCGCATAGTATTCATCGACGCGCGTCGCAGCCGGTCTCCATTTCGCCGCTGATGCTCTCGCAATTGGGCGACGTATTCTCGCGTGAACGGCACCCGCTGCAATCGACCGATTTTTCCTTCTCCCGCTTTCTGACGCCTTATCTCTGCGGCTACGAAGGTTGGGCGATTTTCATGGATTGCGACATGCTGGTGCTCGACGACATCGCCGAACTCTGGAGCATGCGGGACGACCGGTACGCGGTACAGGCGGTGAAGCACGACCATACGCCGCCGGAAACGATCAAGTTCCTCAATCAGCCTCAGACGAAGTACGAGAAAAAGAACTGGTCGAGCGTGATGCTGTTCAACAACGCGAAGTGCCGAGCCTTGACGCCCGACTATGTGAACACTGCCACCGGCCTGGAGCTGCACCAGTTCAAATGGCTCGGTAATGACGATCTGATCGGCGGCATTCCGGCCCGCTGGAATCACCTTGTCGACTACGATCCGCCCATCGCCGATCCGGCGAACCTGCATTACACGAAGGGTGGGCCGTATTTCGAGGACTTCAAGGATTGCCCCTATGCCGACGAATGGCGCGCCGAGTTGGCGGACATGACGTCGGCCGGCTGACGCCGGGCGCTTTTCTTCCCATCATCCGTAAGTATGGGCGGCGGCGAAATCCGCCGTCGCGGGCGAACTGCGTCCCCTCGACGGCACCGGCCGCAAAAGGAAAAGGCCAGGTCCGAGGACCTGGCCTTCCCTGCCCGGGACCGTGAAGTCCCGGATAACCAAAGCGCGGATCAGAACTTAATGCGCGCGCCGGCGATCACGCCGAAGATGTCTTCGTAGTTGTTCGTCGTGTTCGTGTCGTCATGCGACGCGATGTTCGCACCGACGTAGAGTTCGGCACCGGCATCCTTCAGAGACTGGACGACACCGAATTCCCAGAAGGTCGACTCGTCGCCGTTCGTGTTCCAGTCGTCGATGGAGTTGTAACCAACGGCGAAGGCGGTCGTTCCGAGGCTGGTCAACTTGGCGTCGTAACCGACGGTGACGTTGTAGCCCTTGGCGGTCTTCTTGGTGCCCACACCGTCAGCCTTACCATAGTGACCGCGGATGTTGAGACCGCTGTCATGCTCGGCAGCGGCCGAAATGACCATCTGCGAGTTGACCGTCGTGGAGATCGAGGCGTTGTTCAAGTAGGACGCCGCAGCGGACACCGCAACACCACCGAACTTGCCGCTGTAGCGGATGGCCGCGTCGGCCGCACCGCCGGAGATCATGCTGCCAGAAACCTGGAAGCCGGCGAAGGTCGGGGAGTCGTAACGGATACGGTCGTCGCGACCGGCGCCGTCGAAGTTGGTGTAGGTGTCGCCCCACTTCGTGGTGGTGAACGTGTTGCTCGCATTGGCGCTGGTCCGCAACAGAACGTCACCGAAGAAGGTGGCGCCACCGTACACGGCCAAACCGGCCGAGTTGAGCGTCACTTCGGCGGTACCGTCGGAAGCGACCGGGCCCTGACCAACGGACAGCTTACCGAACTGCTTGTGCGCGATCGTCACTTCCATGACGCGCTGCACGAAGGCGGAGTGGCCGAAGCCGCGATCGCCGTTCGCGCTGTTAACAACGCGGTTCGTCAGGTTCGTGGTCGAGGTGATGCCCGTCGTCGTCGCGGCACTCGCGTTCGTGTCGTTGACCTGGAAGTTGTTGGACGCGTTGTCCTGGAACTCGACTTCGAGGTTGGTGCCGACGGAAACGGCTTCGTTCACCTTGCCGGAACCGATGATGCGGAAGCGCGAACCGCTGTTGTCGTTGTCGACGATGGCGCCACGGGTGGACTTACCGTCGTCAACGTACATGTAGGCCTTGTTGATCTGGCCCGACAGCGTAACGCTGTTGCCGTTGCCGTTCACAACGTTGCCGGCTTCGGCGACCGGAACCGCAACCGCGAACAGCGCGGCGGCGGCAACCGACGTCTTGAGGGTCGTCTTGATATTCATTTGGTCTCTCCTTCACCAAAGAAAGTTTGGGATATCCCCGTTAGAGGAAAGCCACCAGTCAACTGGCGTCCCAGCCGCTTACGGCGGCTTTCAACGGTGCATTCTAGTGATTTCCGTCACTCGGCAAAGCCCAAACCGACGCCGAGTGATGTTTTTATGCGATAGTGTGTCAAAAAAAGCACAATCAATCTAACGAACTGATTTTAATTGCTTTTTATCAATTTCCGTAATGCGTCCATGCCCGCCCGGTCGGCGAAGAGGGTTTCAGTGGCACCGGCAATCCGCTGGAAGTCGTCCAAGGTTTCGGGACTGTCGGACATCCAAGCCGCCGCGCGCGCCACGTACTGTGCCGCGTCGCGGCAAATCAGTTCTGAGAGCCCCATCCGCTTGTACATCCCGGCGGTATGCCGCCCGCGCATGAAGCGGCCGGGCGCCGTTACGATCGGCCGCCGGCAGGCGAACGCCTCGAGCGACGTTCGGCCGCCGGACCAGGACGGCGGGTCCAAAAGCAGGCGCGCGCTCGCGATTTCCTTGAAAAACGCATCCCGGCCGAGACGCGGCAACATCGTGACGCGATCCGCGAATTCGAGGCCGGCGCGGCGGAAAGCACCGCTCAGGCGGTCCTGAAAGGCCCGGTTGATCGGCTCCTCCGGCAATTTGATGAACCGGAATTGCGCGCCCGGAACCCGCTTGGCGATTTCCACGACCAGATCGTCGAAGGACGGCAGAAGCTTGAACAGGCTCTGCGGGCAGAGAATCGCGGATCCGGCCTGCCGGCCGTCGATGCCGGCGGCTTCGGTGGGAAACGCGACGTCGACGGACAGGTTCGGCAGGCGAATCAGGGGCTCGGTGTAATGCTCATCCCCGTCTTCCGGCTCCATCGCGTCCGACGACAAGAAACCGTCGATGGCGGGCATGCCCGAAGTCACGGGATGCCCCCAGCTCATGTATTGCCGGGGCGCGAAGCGGAACGCCGCATGGAGCTGCGTCGGCGGGTCCATGCCGATATCCGGATAAATGACGACATCCAGGGCGGCGTCACGCATGGCCGTGAACAAGTCGGCATCGGAGCGGAACCCGCTCCGGAAATTCGGGATCGCCGCCGCAAGCTCACCGATCGCATGGTCCCGCCGCGACCCCGTATAGAACACGAACGGCTCGAAATCCCCGTCGTTCAGCCCGTAAATCCAACTCTTGAAGAGCACGAACACCGTGTGCCAATGCAGGTTTGCGGACACGAAGCCGACCCTGGGGCGCGTACCGCCCCGGGGCTTGCCGGCATAATCCGCGAACTCGGGATGCGCGGCGTGGGCAATCTTCCGAACGATGGCAGCGAAACGGCGCTGCACCTCGCGATCGTTATGTCCCTGGTAGTGCAGCGTGAAGGGCGAGTAGTTCCGGACCGCCTCGATGTGCGCCGCGACGCGGGCCGGCGTCGACAGATCGAGGCTGTCCTCGATTTCCGCGAGACTGGCCAGCCACCGGCCGCGCTCGTCTTCCAGATGCTGTTCGGACTCGTAAATATGTGGCAGCGAAAACGCATGCCCCCAACGCGCCGCGATGTTCCCCGGATCCAGGATCGCCGCCCGACCGTAGGCATCGCGCGCCGCCATTTCGTCGCCGCGGCGCCGCTCGAACGCCGCCTTGACCCGATACCCATACGCATCGTTCGGAGATCGCGCCAATGCCTGGTCGATCCGCTTTCCCGCCTCTTCAAACCGGCCCTGCCGCATCAACGCCGCCGACAGGGAATAGGCCGCCTGTGCGAGGTCAGGGTCGGCCCGAAGCGCACTTTCGAGCGATTGCACGGCTTCTTCTGTCCGCCCCATCAGGAACAGGGCATTGCCGCGCTCCATATGGGACGCCGCGTCGTTCGGCGATGCGGCGAGCGCCATGTCCAAGGTACCGACAGCGGCGGCCAACGCGCCGCCCCGGAGCGCGATGGCGCCGATCTCGTGCAGGACTTTCGGCTGCCGGGCGGCCAGCGCCCGGGCGCGCTCAACGGTCGAGGCCACATCCGCGCCTGTCCGCACTTGTGCACGGGCCAAGGCGAGCCATCCGGGCAGGTTCGCCGGCATGGCGTCGAGGGCGACAGCGAGGTGCCGCATGGCGTTGGAATCGTCGCCTTTCCGCTCGAATATCATGCCGAGATTCAAATGCGCGTCCGTGAAGGCGGGTGCCCGCTCCACCGCGGTCTGGAAATTCCGCACGGCGCCGTCCGCGTCGCCGGCGCGCAGGCGGCATAGTCCGAGGCCGTAATGCCCTTCCGGGTCGTTCGGCGTCAGGCGGCAGACCGCCTCGAAATCCGCCGTCGCCGTCGCGACGTTCCCCGCCGCCAAGTGGGCGTTGCCGCGGTTCTGGAAATACCTGGCGTCGTCGCCGACGAGTTGAACGGCGCGGTCGATGCATGCGACCGACCGTCCATTGTCTCCTTCCTGATAGGCGAGGATACCGAGCAGGTGCCAAGCCTCGGCGGCGTTCGCATCGGCCGCGATGACGGCTTCGTAGGCGCGCCGCGCCTCCGCGAGGCGACCCGCCCGGTGCAGTTCGAGGGCGCCGGCTAATGCCGCACCGTGACCATTTTCAGCCGGCATGTTTCCGCCCCACGCTTCGGTCCCGCCGCAAACATATCGTCTCGCTCCGGCATTGGAAATACGACCGCGAGCAGGTTGCGCCCTTGCGGACAACACGCTAAGACCCGGACACCCCGCCCGGGAAAATATCAACGAATACGATAACCGCGGCCTCGGTCATTCCGGCCGCCAACGTTCGGAGGATTCGCTCATGCAACTCAAGGATTCCGGTCTTTTCCGCCAACAATGCTTCGTCGCGGGCCAATGGATCGACGCCGATTCCAAAGAGACCATCGACGTCACGAACCCGGCGACCGGCGCCAAGCTCGGCACCATTCCGAAGATGGGCGCCGCCGAGACCCGCCGCGCCATCGAGGCCGCCGACGCCGCCTGGGGCGCGTGGCGCGCCAAAACCGCCAAGGAGCGCGCCGCCGTTCTCCGGAAGTGGTTCGAACTGATGATGGCGAACCAGGACGACCTGGCGACCATCATGACCGCCGAACAGGGCAAACCCTTCGCCGAGGCCAAGGGCGAGGTCGGCTACGCGGCGTCGTTCATCGAGTGGTTCGCCGAGGAAGGCAAGCGCATCTACGGCGACACCATCCCGCAGCACGGCGCCGACAAGCGCATCGTCATCATCAAGGAACCGGTCGGCGTCGTCGCCTCGATCACGCCCTGGAACTTCCCGGCCGCCATGATCACCCGCAAGGCCGGCCCGGCGCTGGCGGCGGGCTGCCCGATCGTCATCAAGCCGGCGACGGAAACCCCCTACTCGGCCCTGGCGCTGGCGGTGCTGGCGGAACGCGCCGGCGTGCCGAGCGGTCTCTTGAGCGTCATCACCGGCTCGGCCCGCGACATCGGCGGCGAGCTGACCGGCAACCCGACGGTCAGGAAGCTCTCCTTCACCGGCTCCACCGAGGTCGGCAAGGTCCTGCTGGAACAGTGCGCCAAGACCGTCAAGAAGGTGTCGATGGAGCTCGGCGGCAACGCACCCTTCATCGTCTTCGACGACGCGGATTTGGATGCCGCCGTCGCCGGCGCCATCGCGTCGAAGTACCGCAACACCGGCCAGACTTGCGTCTGCGCCAACCGGCTCTACGTGCAGGACGGCGTCTACGACGACTTCGTCTCGCGCCTTTCGCAGGCGGTTTCCGGCCTCAAGGTCGGCGACGGCCTGAAGGGCGAGACGCAGCAGGGCCCGCTGATCAACATGGCCGCCGTCGAGAAGGTCGAGGAACACGTGGACGACGCCAAGTCGAAGGGGGCCCGCGTGGTGCTCGGCGGCAAGCGGCATGCCCTCGGCGGTTCCTTCTATGAGCCCACCATCCTCGCCGACGTCACCCAGGATATGAAGGTCGCCAGGGAGGAGACGTTCGGGCCGGTGGCGCCGATCTTCCGCTTCAAAGACGACGCCCAGGTCATCGAGTGGGCCAACGACACGGAATTCGGCCTCGCCGCCTACTTCTATTCCCGCGACATCGGCCGCGTCTGGAAGACCGCCGAGGCGCTGGAATACGGCATCGTCGGCATCAACGAGGGCATCATCTCGACCGAGGTGGCGCCGTTCGGCGGCATGAAGGAATCCGGCATGGGCCGCGAGGGCTCCAAGTACGGCATCGAGGAGTTCGTCGAGATCAAGTACCTCTGCATGGGCGGCATTCGCTGAGCCGATCGCTCCCATCGGAACAAACCATCGTGAAGGGGCTGGCCGGTAGACCGGCCGGCCCTTATTTATGTCCAATCGCGGGAATGTAACGACGAGGAGCGAGCCATGGCCGCCTACGACTACGACATGATCACCATCGGCGGCGGGTCCGGCGGCGTCCGGGCGTCGCGCTTTTCGGCGCAGCGCTACGGCAAGAAGGTCGCCGTGATCGAGAACATGCGCATCGGCGGCACCTGCGTCATGCGCGGCTGCGTGCCGAAGAAGCTGCTGGTGTACGGCGCGCATTTCGCCGAGGACTTC
This sequence comes from Rhodospirillales bacterium, assembly GCA_038117205.1. GTDB lineage: Bacteria > Pseudomonadota > Alphaproteobacteria > Rhodospirillales > Casp-alpha2 > JAQBZY01. The sequence continues at coordinate 19,152 of JAYOFL010000035.1, forward strand.
GAGGACGCCGCGGGCTTCGGCTGGCAGGTCGGCCAGAGCAAGCACCACTGGCCCGACCTGATGGCGGCCAAGCGTAAGGAACTGGACCGGCTGGAGGGCGTCTATCACCGCTTGCTCAGGGACGCAGGCGTCGATGAGATCACCGGTACCGGCAAGATCGTCGATCCGCACACCGTCGAGGTCGACGGCAAGACCTACACCGCCGAACACATCCTGGTCGCCACCGGCGGCTGGCCGACCCTGCCCGGCGTGCCCGGCGTCGAACACGCCATCACGTCGAACGAGGCGCTCGATCTGGAACATCTGCCGGAGCGGATCGTCATCGTCGGCGGCGGCTACATCGCCGTCGAGTTCGCCGGCATCTTCAATGCGCTCGGCGCCAAGGTCACGGAGATCATCCGCGCCGACAACATCCTGCGCGGTTTCGACATGACCATGCGCGAGGCGCTGCGCGACGAGATGACCAAGAAGGGCATCGAAATCCTCTCCGAATGTCAGGTGCAATCCATCGAGAAGACGGCGAAGGGGTTCTCGATCCGGCTCGACCAGGACGACTTCATCGAGGCCGACCTCGTTATGTACGCCACCGGCCGCGCGCCCAATTCCCGGAACATCGGGCTGGAGGCCGTCGGCGTCGAGATGGACAAGGGCGGCGCCATCAAGGTCGACGCCTATTCGCACACCAACGTTCAGAGCATCCACGCCATCGGCGACGTCACCGACCGCATCCAGCTGACGCCGGTGGCGCTGGCGGAAGGCATGGCGCTGGCGCACACGATCTTCGGCGGCAAACCGACCAGCGTCGATTACGGCAACGTGCCGTCGGCCGTCTTCTCGCAGCCGCCCATCGGCACCGTCGGCATGACCGAGGCTCAGGCGCGGGAAAACCACCGGGTCGCCATTTTCCTGTCGCGCTTCCGGGCCATGAAGCACACGCTGTCGGGCCGTGACGAGCACTCGGTGATGAAACTGATCGTCGACAAGGACACCGACCGCATCCTCGGCGCGCACATGCTGGGCGCCGACGCGCCGGAAATCATCCAGGGCATCGCCATCGCCATCAAGGCCGGCGCCACCAAGGCGCATTTCGACGCCACCATCGGCATCCACCCGACGGCGGCGGAAGAATTCGTCACCATGCGGACGCCCTTGCCGGAAAACGTCGACGCCTAATCGACACCAGATCGCCACCTGATCCGCAACGCTTTCACCGCGAAACCGACGATGTTACGTTTCGCGCCGGCGACGGGCCCTCGGTGTGACAGGGGCGCGACAGGGATGTGATTGGAACCGCGCGGCATGAATCCAAGCTTCGACGCCCGGGCCGCGATTCTGGCGATTGAAAAGGCGCTCTCGGCCGGCGACCTCAATGCCGCCGAAAAATCCGTGACGAACCTGCTGGCGGAAGCGCCCGGAAATCCGGCCGCATACTATTTCCAATCCATTCTGCATTGGCAGCGGAACCGCCACGCCGACGCCATTCAATGGCTCCGCCGCGCCGAGAAGGCGGCGCCGACGGAACCGAGATTTCCCTTCGAGCTGTCGCAGATGCTGCACGCGATGGGCGATCCGGACGGCGCCATTGAAGCGATGCGGCGAACCGCCGAGTTAGCGCCATCGGCGCCGGAGCCGATCATCAATCTCGGCGCCCTGCAATTGCAGGCCGGCCAGCATGCCGACGCCGCCGCCACGCTGGAAATGGCGGCGCGGTCGTTCCCGGCACGGGCCGACGCGCACTTCAACCTCGGCGTCGCCTTCAAGCACCTCGGGCGGCTCGGCGACGCCAGAGAGGCCTATGCCAAGGCCGCCGCCCTCGACCCGGCCAATCCGCAGTATCAATTCGCGCTCGGAAACCTTCTGATCGAGGTGCAAGCGTATGGCGAGGCCGTCGATGTCCTGGCGCCGCTCAGCCGGCAGCATCCTAACGAGCTCGAAATCGTCGAGCGGCTCGGCTTCGCCCCGGCGCAAACCGGTGACGCCAAGGCCGCCGGCGAATTGCACGCCCGCATCCTGGCCGCCCAGCCGGACAACGTGCCGATCCGCCAGCGCCTGATGTACAACCAGATGCAACTCGGCGACTGGCCGGGCGCCGCCGACAATTGCCGCCGCATCCTCGCCGCCGATCCCGGAAACATCGCCACCCTGGGCTATCGGAAATTCATCCGCCGGGAAGCTCCCGACGAAACAGCCGACGACGGCGCGGACATCTATGCGCCGTCCACGTGGGTCCGCACCATGCGCCTCCCGACGCCGCCCGGCTTCGCGTCGTTGGCCGCGTTCAACGAGCAACTATCGGCGGAGATCCTCGACGCCGCGCGCCGCCAGCAACCGGCGCCCGCCATCTCGCTGCACAACGGCAAGATCGTTTCCAACCTGAAGGACTGCGAGGGCGACGCCATCGCGGCGCTGGTTCGCGCCATCGAGGAGACGGTCGGACAATACATTCCGGGATACGACGCGCCTTTCGCGACGCCGTGGACGGCGCGCCGGCCGGCCGCCTGGGAGACCTACATCTGGTCCACCGTGCTGCAATCGGAAGGGTTCCAGAACTCGCACATGCATCCGAGCGCGTGGCTGTCGGGCGTCTATTACGCGCGGTTGCCCTCGACCCTCGGCGGCGGCGACGGACACGACGGCTGGCTGGAATTCGGACGCGCGCCGGAACGGCTGGCGACGACGCAAACGGACGACGTCGATTTCGTCGAACCGGAGGCGGGCCTGCTGGTGCTGTTTCCGTCCTATCTGCACCACCGGACGGTGCCGTTCACCAGCGACGACCGGCGCATCTCGATCGCCTTCGACTGCGAGCCTAAGCCCGCCGGCGCCTAGTCGTCCGCCGCCGACTTGCCGGCACCCTCGCGCAGACGCCGCACGATCTCTTCCAGTTGCTCCGCCGTCGTTCGGCGGTCCTGGGCGCCCAGGTATTTCATATCGACGAACAGCCTGAGCCCCTCGACTTCGCGGCGGATGAAGCGGTCTTCAGTCTCGACGTTCTCGTGAATGCCGGCGACTTGGTAGGGCGTGATCTCGCGGTGGATCCCCTTGACGTGGATCGGGTCCTTGGCGACCGCCTTGAAGTGGTCGCGGACGAGCAGGTACGTCTCCTGCGACAGCATGACGCCGTCCGGCTCGAATGCACTCTCCAGCCGCGCCGCCAGGTTCACCTCGCCGCCGATGATGGTGTAGTCCATGCGCTGGTCGGAACCGAAGTTGCCGACGTTGCAATAGCCGGTGTTGATGCCGATACGCATGTGGAACGCCTTCTCGTAGCCCATGCCGGCCCATTTCTCGCGCAGCGCCACCATGTAACGCTGCATGGCGACGGCCATCCGCACGCAGGTGAGCGCGTCCTCGCGCACGCCCTTGGTTTCCGGGTCGCCGAAGAACATCAACATGGCGTCGCCGACGTACTTGTCGATGGTGGCGCCGAACTCCAGGGCGATCACCGACATCTCGGTCAGGTAGTCGTTGAGAAGGAACGTCAGGTCTTCCGGCTCCATGTCGTCGGTGGTCGCCGTGAAGTCCTTGATGTCCGAGAAGAAGACGGTGAGCTTCTTTCGTTCGGTCGTCAGTTCGACGGAGCGCTGGCCGTAGATGATCTGCTCGTAGACCTGCGGCGAGAGATATCTGGACAGCTGATCGGAAATCCGCTGCAGGGTGGCGTTGTGCCGGGCGATCTCGATATCGGCCGCCTTGCGGTCCGTGATGTCGTTGACGATGCCGATGATGCCGCCGTCCGAGGTCTTCGCTCGGTGCACCTCGAGAATGCGCCCGCCCGCCACCGTGTCCTCGACGCGGGATTCCGGGTCCGACAGATAGTTCTGCACGCGCGCCTCGACCAGTTCCGCCGCATCGCCGTCGCCGTACTCGCCGCGCTTGGCGCGTGCTTCCAGGACCCGCCGGAACGGCTGGCCGGGCACGATGAGCCTTGGCGACACATCGTAGAATTCCCGGAACTTGTCGTTGGCGAGAACGATGTTGAAGTCGGCGTCGACCATGAAGATGCCGCCCGACATGTTGTCGAGGGCGCTCTGTAGCTGGCGTTCTTTTTCGGCGAGACCGATCTCGGCGCGCTTGCGCGCCGTCACGTCGGTATAGGTGGAGACGAAGCCGCCGCCCGGCATGGGGCCGCCCTTGACCTCGATGTAGCGGCCGTCCGGGCGCAGCCGCTCGAACGAATGATGCTCGAACTTGCGCGCCCGCTCGATCATGAATTGGAAGACCGCTTCCGGGTCGTCGCCGTGTTCGGCGAATTCGTTGCGCGAGATGTCGAAGCGCATGAAATCGGCGAACGGCCGGCCGGTTTCGCCGAGCTCGAGCGGATAGCCGCGAATTTCCAGGAACTTGAAGTTCCAGGCGACGAGCTTCAACTCGCGATCGAACGCGGCGAGGCCCTGGTCCATGGAATCCAGGACCGCCTGCAACAGCGCGGACTTTTCCTCGATCTCGCGCCGGCTCTTCCGCAACTTGCGCTCGGCGCGCTCGCGCGCCGTGATGTCGCGGATCGAAACCGCCATCAGCAGTCCTTCCGACGTATTGATCGGACTGAAACTGATTTCGATCGGAAATTCATCGCCTGCCTTGCGGCGCCCGACCAGACGGCCGCCGTCGCCGCTTTCCGTCGAGACCTGCCCGTGCAGCGCCCGCAAGCCCGACGGCACGAGGGTCTCGGCGCTTTCGCCGATCAGCTCCTGCTTCGAGAAACCGAACAGCAGTTCGCATTGGCGGTTGACCAGATAGATGATTCCGTCGCCGTCGAGGATCAGCGTGGCGTCCGGCGTCGATTCCATCAGCGAGCGGAACCATTTCTCGTTGTCGGCGACCTTGCGCATGGTGGCGTCGAGTTGTTGGGCGATTTCCGCCACATCGCGGGCCATGACGCCGATTTCGTCGCGGCGGCTTTCCAGTTCCGACGTCCGCCAGTGATGCGTCGTGCCGAATTCGTGAAACTGCCGCGTCAGCCGGCCGAGCGGTGCCGTGATCATGCGCGCCGCCGCAAAACCGATGGCGATGACGAGGGCGCCGGCGACCAAGCCGACGTGAATGGCATGGCGGCGAAGCTCGGCGATCGGTTCGGCGATTTCCGCGAGATTGCGTTCCGCCAGGATGTTCCAGCGCACGCCCATGAAGAGAAACGGCGCATATGCCGACAATACTGGCTCGCCCCTGTAATTGACCGATTCCCGAACGCCGGATTCGCCCAACTGACCGCGCCGCACGGTTTCCGGATCTATCCGGACCCGCAACAGGGTCGATTCGTCGGCGATCCGGGAATCGCTCCGCATCAGGCCGTCTTCGCCGATGAGATATGTCTCCCCGGAGGTACCGAGCGCCGTCGCCTCCTGCATGATGGCGTTGATCCGGGAGATCGGCATCTGCATGACGACGACGCCGACGACGCGGCCGTCCAGGAAAATACGCCGCGCCACGAATGCCGCCGGCTTGCCCGCGGACGGCGCGTAAAAATCGTAATCCTCGAAAACGTCGGGTTCCGCGTCCGACGTCCGGAGCGAACGGACGAACGCCTTGGCGAGGCCGGTGTCGCGCCAGGCGTCTGTATAAAGGTTGGCCGCGAAATCCACCTCCTTCATCGCCGTGTAGACGACGTCGCCCTGCGGCGTCACCAGGAAGACGTCATGGTAGCCCTTGAGCGTGGCGATGAGGTGAAACCAGCGGTGAAACGAATCGTGCGTGCGGGCATAGGCGCCGAACGGGACCGGCGCGACGTGCGACAGGACCGCGCCGGCGCCTTCCGGCGTATTCGGTGAATAGATGCGCCGGAGGGTCGCCTCGAAATTCGCGCGGTCGGCCCGGTCGAAGGCGCCGAAGGTGGCGTTGAATTCGACGACGGCCCGGGCCACGTCGCCGCTTTAGGCGATCAGCGTCAGGTCCTCGCGGATGATGTTGAAATAGCGCTTGAGCGCGTATTGCCGGGCGTCGCGGACGGTCGCGAGCTCGTTTTCGAACCCGTCGCGGATGTCGTGCGCCGCCTGTTGGTGCGCGACGTAGCCGACGCCAACGGCCGCCGCCAACGCACAGCCGACAATGATGAGCGGCAACCGGACCGAAATCCGCATACCGACACCCCCTAACATACCAGCACCCCGAGATATGGTATGGCGCAACGTTATCGCGAACAAGCGCGGCAATCGCGGCCGCCCGGATGGCCGCCCGAATGGCTTTCCGGGGCCGGCCGGCGGGCTTTTTCCTGGATAAACGGCGGTGGCGCGCGTATATCCAGGAACCTATTTATCTTGGGCAGAGCAATAAATGAGGTCCGCCATGGCCGAAAAGTGGGCGCCGGATAGCTGGCATCGGAAACCTATTCAACAGGTGCCGACGTATCCGGACGAGAAGAAGCTGGAAAACGTCCTGGAGACGCTCCGCAATTATCCGCCGTTGGTGTTCGCCGGCGAAGCGCGCAATCTGCGCAAGTCCCTGGGCGAAGTCGCCATGGGCAAGGCGTTCACGCTGATGGGCGGCGACTGCGCCGAAAGCTTCGCCGAGTTCCACCCGAACAACATCCGCGACACCTTCCGGGTGTTGTTGCAGATGGCCGTCGTGTTGACCTTCGGCGCCGCCATGCCGGTCATCAAGGTCGGCCGCCTGGCCGGCCAGTTCGCCAAGCCCCGCTCGGCCCCGACCGAAACCATCGACGGCGTGACGCTGGACAGTTACCGCGGCGACATGGTCAACGGCATGGAATTCACCGCCGAACAGCGCGTCCCCGATCCGGACCGCCTGCTCCGCGTCTACAACCAGTCGGCGGCGACGCTGAATCTGCTCCGCGCCTTCGCGCAGGGCGGTTACGCCGATCTGCACAAGGTGCACCAGTGGACACTCGGCTTCGTGTCCGACAGCCCGGCGGGCGAGCGCTACCGCGACCTCGCCGACCGGCTCGACGAAACGCTGGCGTTCATGGCGGCCTGCGGGCTGACGTCGGAAACGACGCCGCAGATCCGCGAGACCGATTTCTACACCGCGCACGAGGCGTTGCTGCTGCCCTACGAGGAAGCGATGACGCGCGTCGATTCCACGAGCGGCGACTGGTACGACACGTCGGCGCATTTCCTTTGGATCGGCGACCGCACGCGGCAGCTGGATCACGCGCACGTCGAATTCATGCGCGGCATCCACAACCCGATCGGCATGAAGACCGGCCCGTCCACCGATCCGGACGAGCTGATCCGCATCATCGACGCGCTCAACCCGAAGAACCAGCCGGGCCGCCTGACGCTGATCTCGCGCATGGGCGCCGACAAGGTTCACGAAATGCTGCCGAAGCTGGTGCGCCGCGTCCGCGACGAAGGCCGGCACGTGGCCTGGGTCTGCGATCCGATGCACGGCAACACGATCAAGAGCTCGACCGGCTACAAGACGCGGCCGTTCGACAGCATCCTCGCCGAGGTTCGCGGATTTTTTGAGGTGCACCGGGCGGCGGGAACACATGCCGGCGGCGTGCATTTCGAGATGACCGGCCAGAACGTCACCGAATGCACCGGTGGCGCGGTCGCGATCACGGACGCCGATCTTTCGGACCGCTATCACACGCACTGCGATCCGCGCCTGAACGCGCAGCAGGCCCTGGAACTGGCGTTCCTGTTGGCGGAAATGCTGAAGGAAGGCCGGATGGCGGCGCAGCAGGAGCGGGCCGCGTCGTAAGTCCGCGGCCGCGTCTCGGGAGGGACGCCATGGCTTCCGATCAGGACAGCAAGGACGCGAAGACCGCGGCGCAGCCGGCGCCGAGGCTCGTCTCGGCGGCGGCGGGACCGGCCGCCGTCGACGTGTCGCGCTGGACCGATCACTACTTCGACCGCACCAAGCAGATCGTCGGACGGCATGGCGACCGCACCGTCACCTATGCGCTCTTCATGCGCCGACCGGTGGTGTTCGCGCCGCGCCTGATGCTGAACTGGCTGAAGCGGATCGCCGACGAACGCGGCGTCGCCTTCGACATCACCCTCAACTACAAGGAGGGCGACTGGGTCGGCGCCGGCGAGCCGTTGATGTACATCACCGGCTCATTCTTTCACCTCGTCGATCTCGAGACGCTCTATCTGCAGAAACTCGGCTCCGCCTGCGTCGCCGCCAACAACGCCTTCGCCATGTGCGTGGAGTTGCCGAAGGTCGGCTTCCTCGCCATGGACGCCCGGCACGCCGCCGGCATGGAAATGGCGGAGCTGATGGCCTACGCGGCGTCCGTCGGCTCGAAGGCGGCGCAGGATCAGGTCGGCGCGATCGGCTTCGTCGGCAACGCCACCGAGGCGACGGCGCACTACTTCGGCCAGACGCACGGCAAGGGCACCATGCCGCACGCCCTGATCGGCTACGCCGGCTCGACCCTGAAGGCGGCGGAGATGTACGTCGACACCTTCCCCGATCAGCCGCTGACGGCGTTGGTCGACTATTACGGCCAGGAAATCACCGACGCGCTGACGGTCTGCCGCCGCTTCCCGGCGATGGCGTCCGAGGGCCGCGTCAGCATCCGCCTGGACACGCACGGCGGCCGCTTCGTCGAAGGCCTGGACCCGCAGGAATCATATGCCGTCCTGGAACGGCACGCGCCCGGCGCCATCCGCCGCTACCGCAACGACGCGGAACTCCGGTATCTCACCGGCACCGGCGTGTCGGCGGCGGCGATCTTCCTGCTCAGGGAAAATCTCGACCGCAACGGCTTCGACAACGTGAAGATCGTCGTCTCGTCCGGCTTCGACGTCGAGAAGTGCAAGGTCATGGCAGACGCGAACGCGCCGATCGACATGATCGGCACCGGCTCGTTCCTGCCGAACAAGTGGACGGAAACCTACGCCACCGCCGACATCGTCGCCTACGACGGCGAGCCGTCGGTGAAGATCGGCCGCGAATTCCTGCTTCGCCGCCGCGACGACGGCCCAATCAACCGGTAATCAGACGTTTCAGAGTCTTGAGGGCGGAAGCCACGGTCTCGGCGCCGTGCCGCTTGGCGAGCCGCTCGCGGCCCTTGTCCGACGACAGCAGCTTGCGGACGTCGCCGAGCAACGCGTCTAGGAAGCGCCGGAAGGCGGGCTCGGTCAATTCCCACTGCGCCAGCTCCGAGCTGGCGCCGTCGCCCGGCGCTGCCAGATTGGAATTGACCAGGGTGATGAACCAATTGGAGCGGCGGTCGTAATCGCTGAATTGGGCGGCGATGACCAGTTGCGCGTCGATGCGGACGCTCAGCACGTCCTTCTCGCCGTAGAATTCGTCCCAATCGAAATCGTTCCGGTCGCCCTTCACGCGGTCGAGGACGGTCTTGCAGCGCGTGCGGTAGTTCGCCACCAGATCGGGGCCGAGGATCATGCCGAGCGCCATGAAGAAGCCGGGCAGCATGCGCCGCGTCACGGTCTTCCGGCTCGGCTTCTCCTTGAAGAGGTGCGAGAAGTTCTTCACCACGAGACGATAGAACGGGTCGTTCCGCTCGACGTTCCATTGCAGCCGTTCGCGGGCGGAGGCGAAGGATTCGAGCGCCTTCTCCATTTCGCTTTCCATCGCCTTCGCCTGCTCGGCGAAGCTCGCCTGCATGGCGTCGATGTCGGCGAGCGACAGCATGCCGCCCTTGGCCGCCGCCGCGTCCCGCATCTGCGTCATGAACGAGGTGACCGCGTTCCGCGCCACCGCCCGGCTCTGGTCCTTGGCGTTGGCGGGGGAGCGCGGCCGCACGGGCGCGCTCGGCGCGGCGGGAGCGGCGGCCGCAGCGGGAGCAGTCGTCGGAGCGGCCGGCGCGGTGGGTTGGCCCTGCGCCGTTGTCCCGCCTCTCTCCACGATCGGATTGCCGGATCGGTCGAAACGGATGATATCGGCACGCCCAGCCGCCGGCTTCTTATCGCCGTACATCATCACTTCGGTATCTTTGGGCATCTTCACCATGGGGCCCGACAATAAGGCCAACCGCTGCCGGTTTCCAGAGCTTAGCGGCGATTTCCGGCGCGCCCGCGCCCCGGTTCATTGACAGGGCCGGGGCCCGGCGCATACGGTCCGCCGACAACGCAACGGAACCGTCATGACAGATCGTCTGAGCATCGCGCTGGCGCAATTGAACCCGACCGTCGGCGACGTCGCCGGCAATGCCGAGCGCGTCTTCGCCGCCGCCGAGGCCGCCGGCCGGCAGGGCGCCGATCTGGTCGTCACGACGGAATTGGCGATTTCCGGCTATCCGCCGGAAGATCTTGTCCTGAAGCGCGTTTTCCAAGACCGGATCGAGGCCGTCGTCGGCCGGCTCGCCCACCGGCTGCAATCGGCCGGCTCCCCGGCGGTCCTGCTCGGCACGCCGTGGCGGGTCGACGGCGAGCTGCACAACGCGGTTCTTCTGTTGCAGGAGGGCGCCGTCAAGCACGTCCGCATCAAGCACGAACTGCCGAACTACGGCGTCTTCGACGAGAAGCGCGTGTTCGAGGCCGGGCCGCTACCGGGGCCGATCCCGTTCATGGGCGTGCGGCTCGGCGTCATGATCTGCGAGGACCTGTGGTTCCCGGACGTCACCGAATGCCTGGAGGAATCCGGCGCGGAAATGCTGATCGTTCTCAACGGCTCGCCGTTCGAGGTCGACAAGATCGACGTGCGGCTCAACATCGCCATCTCACGTGTGACGGAATCGGGCCTGCCGGTCCTCTACGTCAATCAGGTCGGCGGCCAGGACGAGCTTGCCTTCGACGGCGGTTCGTTCGTCGTCGACACGGACTACAAGATGAAGATGCGCGCCCCCTTCTGGCGGGAAGACCTGACGCTCACGGAATGGCGGCGCGGCAACGACGGCTGGCACTGCGCGGAGGGCGCCGTGCAGCCGAGTTTGAGCACGCCCGAGAACGTCTACGCGGCGATGACGCTGGGGCTCCGCGACTACGTCGGCAAGAACGGTTTTCCGGGCGTCGTCATCGGGCTGTCGGGCGGTATCGACAGTGCCTTGTCGGCGGCCGTCGCGGTGGACGCGCTCGGCCCGGACCGGGTGATGGCGGTGATGATGCCGTCGCCCTATACGTCACGCGAAAGCCTTGAGGACGCAGAAGCCGTCGCCAAGTCGCTCGGCATCCGCCTGGAAAGCATCGACATCGGCCCGGCCATGGCCGCCTTCGACGGCATGCTGGCCGGCGTGTTCGAGGGGCGCCAGAAGGACATCACGGAAGAGAACATCCAGGCGCGGAGCCGCGGCCTACTGTTGATGGCGATTTCCAACAAGCTCGGCCACATGGTGCTGACCACCGGCAACAAGTCGGAGATGTCGGTCGGCTACGCGACGCTCTACGGCGACATGTGCGGCGGCTACTCGGTCCTGAAGGACGTCTACAAGACGACCGTCTTCAAGGTCTCGCATTGGCGCAACGCGCACCGGCCGGAAGGCGCGCTCGGCCCCGCCGGCGCCGTCATGCCGGAACGCGTGATCGTGAAGCCGCCGTCGGCGGAGTTGCGGCCCGACCAGAAGGACGAGGACTCGCTGCCGCCCTACGAGGTGCTGGACGGCATCCTGCAGGGTCTCGTCGAGGAAGAACTGTCCTTGGACGAAGTGGTGGCGCGCGGCTTCGACGCGGCGATCGTCAAACGGGTCTGGCGCATGCTGGACCGGGCCGAGTACAAGCGCCGCCAGGCCCCGCCGGGGGTCAAGATTTCCGGGCGCGCCTTCGGACGCGACCGCCGCTATCCGATCACCAACGGCTTCACCGACCAGTTGGACGCCAAGCCGTGACGCTCCGCATCCACAGCACGCTGAGCCGCGCCAAGGAAACCTTCGAGCCGCTCGATCCGAAGAACGTGCGTCTCTACGTCTGCGGCCCGACGGTCTACGACTTGGCCCACATCGGCAACGCGCGGCCCGTCGTCGTCTTCGACGTGCTGGCGCGGCTGCTCCGCCATATCTACGGCAAGGACCACGTGACGTATGTCCGCAACATCACGGACGTCGACGACAAGATCAACGCGCGGGCGAAGGAGCGCGGCATCACCATCCGGCAACTGACGGAGGACACAGCCCGCGTCTTCGCCGAAGACATGGCGGCCTTGGGCGCCCTCGCGCCGGACGTCGAGCCCCGCGCCACCGAGACGATCCCGGAAATGATCGCCATGATCGAGACCCTGATCGAAAAGGAGTTCGCCTATCCCGCCGACGGACACGTTCTGTTCGAGGTCGCGAAGATGGACGACTACGGCCGGCTTTCCGGGCGCAACCGCGACGAGATGATCGCCGGCGCCCGCGTCGAGGTGGCGCCCTACAAGCGCGACCCGGCGGACTTCGTGCTGTGGAAACCGTCCGACAAGGAGCAGGGCCAACCCGGTTGGGACAGTCCGTGGGGATACGGACGGCCCGGCTGGCACATCGAATGTTCGGCCATGAGCGGCAAGTACCTGGGCGAGGTCTTCGACATCCACGGCGGCGGCCTCGATCTGGTATTCCCGCACCACGAGAACGAGATCGCGCAGTCACGCTGCGCGCATGGCACGCCGACGATGGCCCGTTATTGGATGCACAACGGCTATCTGATGGCGGAAGGCGAGAAGATGTCGAAATCCCTCGGCAACTTCTACACGGTGCACGAATTGTTGGATGAGTTTCCCGGCGAGGCGATCCGGCTCTTGCTCTTGAAGACGCACTACCGCCAGCCCCTCGACTTCACCAAGGACGGCCTCGCCGAGGCGAAGCGGGAGTTGGATAGATTTTATCGTGCGGTCGAAAAGCTGAATGATCCACTTAGAGACGCTTGGGATGTGGCTGAACGGGCACGAATGGATCCAGAGAATTTAGCAAGCGACGTTGTTGATGCCCTTTGCGACGACCTCAACACTCCTTACGCGCTATCAATCCTTCACGCGATGGCAGATACGGCATTTGGAGACCTTGGTACTGTCATCGAAGGAATCGCACTGACTCGCGCTGAATTGTTGAATTCTGCGAAGCTCCTCGGGATTCTCCAGCAAGACCCCGAAGCCTGGTTCCGCTGGGCCCCGAAGAGCGCCGCCGGCGGCATCTCGGATGCCGACATCGACGCCCTAGTGGACGCCCGGACGGCGGCCCGGAAAGCCAAGGATTTCAAGGAGTCGGACCGCATCCGCGACGAATTGAAGGCGGCCGGCGTGGTGCTCGAGGACGGCGCCGGCGGCACGCTCTGGCGACGCGGCTGATCTAGCCGAAGGCGCGGTAGCGGCGGACGATTTCCGCCTCGTCCATGTCCGCCTCGACCTCCCGAAACTTTTCCGCCATCGCCTTGGTGCGGACCGGACCTGACCAAGCGTCGCCCGACGGCGGCAGCGGCCGGTCGTCGGTCGCGAAGTGCGGCGCCAGTTCCTCGAACAACGCCAGCATCGTTTTGTAGGCGAGGATTTCCACGTCCATGAACTTGGCGTCCTGCGGCACCGGGAAGCGCCGGACGGCGACAATCCGGCCGCTGTCGACGGCGGGCGACATCTCGTGAACGGTGACGCCGAACTCTCGGACACCTTCATAGACCGCGAAGCAGGCGACCTGACTGCCCGGGTATTCGGGCGGACCGGGATGGAAGTTGTAGGCCGGCCCGCCGAGGCCCTCGAGAACGTCCGCCGGCACGATGACGTCGGTGCAGAACGCGATCAGGCGGCGGCCGGATTTGGCTTCTGCCGTGGCTTCGCGAAGTGCGGCGAGGTCCGGACACCCGACGACGGGCAACCCCGGGGAATGCCTGTCCAGCACCGCCGCCATATGGATCGATTCAAGCTCGCCGCTGAGAAGCAGAATTTCGCTCGGCATCCGTGAAACCCTAGCATGCGGCCGCGTAAGAGGGTAGTCTTAGGCCGGAGTGTGACGAGCCTACCGCGGATCGAAACCACGGAGGTTGCGGCGACGAGTGGACAAGGCCGAATGGCCGTCCGGTGTCGCTCTTGAGGAATAGACGGCAGGCGATCGGTATGACCGCCGAAAGCCGTTGTTGGTTAAGGCGTTCGTATGCCAGAGTTGTTTTTCTGGTGTACGTCAATGCGTTAGGGGCGACCATGAGAGCGATTACGGCACAGGCTCGATCCGATACCGTCGATTCAGTTTGCCTCCGCGATTTTCATGGAGACTTGCCGGCACGGCTTCACGCGGCGGGACGAACCGCCGTGGGGAGATCCATGGGAATCGCGAGACGAGGGCACTAGGCGCGTAAATTCCGCCTAACCCCGTCGGCAATCTGGGAAGCGTGATGACGGAAAAGGGAGTGATCGAATCCGAAGACGACGTGAACGTCGTTCCGCGCGCGTACATGGATCTCGTTCGCGCGTTGTCGCACGACCTTCGGACTCCGCTCAGCACCATCATCGGCTTCGCCGACATGATGGAGAACGAACTGTTCGGGCCGCTCGGCAGCCCGGTGTACCGCGAATACGCCGCCGACATCCATCGCGCCGGACGCTCCATCCTCGACGCCGTCGACGTTCTGTTCGACACCGCCCGCTTTCAGCGGTTCCGCTCCACCGAGCGTGACTTCCGCCACCTCATCGAACTGGCCCCGGATCTGATCTGCATCTGCCGGGAAGGCGTCATCGAGCTGATCAACCCGGCGGGTGCCAGCATGCTCGGCGTCTGGCCGGTCGAGACGCTGCGCGGACGCAACTTCATCGACTTCGTGCATCCCGACTACCGGGAGCTCATCGGCAGCACGGTCCAGGACCTGTTGGCCGAAAAACTTCGGGTGCCGCTCAAATTCCACCGCGCCGACAACATCGACATCGACGTCGAGGTGGCGGCGCTGCCGTACCACGACGACAAGGACAACGACACTGGCGCCGTCATGCTGATGGCGCGCGACGTGACCGAGCGCAACCGCGCGCTCCGCGCCGTGGCGTCCCGGGAGGAAAACCTCCGCATGGTGATGAACACCGTCGCCGACGGCATCGTCACCATCGACGAGAACGGCCTCATCGACATGGCGAACACAGCCGCCGCCAAGATGTTCGGCTAGGACGTCAACGACATGATCGGCGAGAACGTGTCGATCCTGATGCCGGACCAGGACGCCGCCGCCCACGATACGCGAATCGAGAGTTACATTTCGTCCGACATCGCGCGTTTCATCGGCGTGACGCGGGAAGTCTCGGGCAAGCGCCGCAACGGCTCGATCATCCCGATCGAAATCGTCGTCAGCGAGCTGAGGGTCGGCGGCACCCGGCGCTTCATCGCCGCCGTCCGCGACATCACCGCGCGCAAGAACTTCGAGGACCGGCTGCGCTATCTGGCGACCCGCGACACGCTGACGGGCCTGCCGAACCGCAACCTGTTCGTGGAACGGCTCGAGGCGGCGACGCACCGCTGCGACACCGCCGGCACGCGGATCGCCGTCTGTTACGTCGATCTCGACCAGTTCTAGAACATCAACGACGCCTTCGGTCACGAGATCGGCGACGCCGTCATCAAGGGTGCCAGCGAACGGCTGCTCGGCTGCGTCCGCACCCAGGATACGGTAGCGCGGGTCGGCGGCGACGAGTTCCATCTTCTGATGGACGGCATCGACACGCCCGACGACGCGCACGCCTTGGCCGAGCGGGCGCTCAACGCGCTCTCCATTCCCTACGAGATCGGCGGACGTGAAATCTATTCTTCCGCCAGCATCGGCGTCGTCATCTATCCGGACCACGCCGGCTCCGTCTCGGAACTGCTGCGCAACGTCGATACCGCGGCGAACGCGGCGAAGCGCGAGGGCCGGGCGCATTTCCAGGTCTACACGCGGCGCATGTCGGAAGAAGTGCATCGCCGCGTCGAGATCGGGCACGAGCTGCGGCGCGCCCTGGAGAGGGACGAATTCTCGCTCTTCTATCAAGCAAAGGTCGATCTCGCGACGCGCGAGATCATGGGCGCCGAGGCGCTGCTGCGCTGGACCAGCGCCGTCCTCGGACCGGTGTCGCCGGCCGAGTTCGTGCCGATCGCGGAAGAAACCGGCCTGATCGTGCCAATCGGCGAATGGGTTCTGTCGACCGCCTGCAAGGAAGCCGCCGCCTGGCCCGCCAACGGTCGGCGGCCGATCCAGGTCGCGGTCAATCTGTCGGCGCTGCAGTTCTACCAGGGCGACTTGATCTCGTGGGTGCGCCACAGCCTCGATTCCTCGAAGCTCCGCGCCCAGCAGCTCGACCTCGAATTGACGGAAAGCCTGTTGGTCGAGAAGCCGCAGGAAACCATCCGCGTCCTGCAGATCCTGAAGGAGATGGGCATTTCCATCTCGATGGACGACTTCGGCACCGGCTATTCGTCGCTCAGCTACCTGACGCGGTTCCCGCTGGATTCGCTCAAGATCGACCGCGCCTTCGTGACGAACCTGCCGGACGACGCGGAAGCCGTGGTCATCGCGCGCGCCATCGTCGGCATGGCGAAACAGCTCGATCTGCACATCGTCGCCGAGGGCGTCGAGACCAACGAGCAGGTGACGTTCCTGCACGAGCTCGGCTGTCAGGTGGGCCAGGGCTACTTGTTTTCGAAGCCCATCCCCAACTCGGAATTCAAACGGTTGATCTCGATCGCCGCCGAATAGGTTTGTGCCTCAGCCGCCGATCAGGGAATCGATTTCCGACTGGTCGAGCGTCTTGGCGCTGCCGTGCATGATGCCCGACGCCGTATCCATCAGCTTCTGTACGGTCCGCGACAGCGCCGTCGCGTTTTCGCGGAGCGTTTCCGCATTGCCTTCCTCGATATCGGCGCCGAGCCGCTCGACGCTGGTGAGGATGAGCCGGTCGATCATGGCGATGGTGCGTTCGAACGGTTCCTTGTATTGCGGCGGCACCACGTCGTAGGCCTCGACGGCGATTTCCCGGTCGGCGACGGTGCTGTCGCGGAAATGGTCCTTGTAGGATTTCGGCTTCCACGCCCGGGCGTCCTCGATGATCTCCGGCATGTCCGGGATCATCTCGAGCAGCATCACCACTTCGTTGAAGTGATTGAGATAATCGGTCGCGAGCAGGGTCACGGGATCGAGGTTGCAGTCCTCGGCGCGCGCGCGCATGGCCTCGAAGGCGGCCTCGTCCCACCCTGTCCGGTCTGTCTGCGTCGCGGCCTCGGTCATCCGTCGCTCCCAGTGGCGAATCCTTAAATTACCGGCATCCGCCGCCCCGGCCAAGGCCGGCGCTTGAGTGCGGGCGTCGAATTGGGCATTCTGCAACCCCTTTTTCACGGAAATCCGGCGGAAAACCGATATGGGCACGGACCGCGTCTATCTATTCGACACCACGCTACGCGACGGCGCGCAGACGCAGGGCGTCGATTTCAACCCCGCCGACAAGGAATTGATCGCGCGGGAACTGGACGGCATCGGCGTCGATTACGTCGAGGGCGGCTGGCCGGGCGCGAACCCGACCGACGACGCCTTCTTCCGCAATCCGCCTGCCTTGAAGCGGGCCAAGATGACGGCCTTCGGCATGACCCGGCGGCCGGGACGCAGCGCCGAGAACGATCCAGGCCTCGCCGGCATTCTCGATCCGTCCGTGCCGTGCGTCTGCATGGTCGGCAAGGCGTGGGACTTCCACGTCGACGTGGCGCTCGGCATCGAGCGGGCGGAAAACGTCCGCATGATCGCCGACAGCGTCAGACACGCCGGTACCCGCAAGGAAGAAGTGATGTTCGACGCCGAGCACTTCTTCGACGGCTACAAGGCGAACCCGGAATACGCCATCGAGTGCATCAAGGCGGCCTACGACAACGGCGCGCGCTGGATCGTGCTCTGCGACACCAACGGCGGCACGCTGCCCGACGAGATCGAGCGCATCGTCGGCGAGGTCTGCAAGGCCGTCCCCGGCGATCACGTCGGCATACACGCGCACAACGATACCGGCAACGCCGTCGCCAATTCGCTGG
Organism: Rhodospirillales bacterium; assembly: GCA_038117205.1. Classification (GTDB taxonomy): domain Bacteria; phylum Pseudomonadota; class Alphaproteobacteria; order Rhodospirillales; family Casp-alpha2; genus JAQBZY01. Next base: position 36,946 of record JAYOFL010000035.1, read on the forward strand.
CCGCCGTCCGCGCCGGCGCCCGCCAGGTGCAGGGAACCCTGAACGGTCTCGGCGAGCGCTGCGGCAACGCCAACCTGATTTCCATCATTCCGTCCCTGGTCCTGAAGATGGGCTACACGACCAACGTCAAGCCGGAGGACATGGCGAAGCTGACGCACGTCTCTCGGCTGCTCGACGAGCGGCTCAACCGCGCACCGTCCCGGAGCGCGCCCTACGTCGGCGAGGCGGCGTTCGCGCATAAGGGCGGCCTGCACGTGTCTGCGGTCGAGAAGGACCCGCGCACCTACGAGCACATCGAGCCGTCGCTGGTCGGCAACCGCCGCCACATCGTCGTTTCCGATCAGGCCGGGCGGTCCAATATCCTGGCGCGCTTCCGCGAGGTCGGCATCGAGGTCGATCCGAAGGACCCACGCATCAACGGCCTCGTCGACGAGGTGAAGGAAAACGAATTCAAGGGCTACGCCTACGACGGCGCGGAGGCGAGCTTCGAGCTTCTGGCCAGACGCGCGCTCGGCACGGTGCCGGAATACTTCCGCTGCTCGAACTTCCGCGTCATCGACGAGCGGCGCTGGGACGCGCGCGGTAAGCTCGTCACGCTTTCGGAAGCGACCGTGAAGCTGAACGTCGGCGGCGAGGAGCACATGACCGTCGCCGAGGGCAACGGCCCGGTCAACGCGCTCGACGCCGCGATGCGCAAGGTCCTGATCCCGATCTATCCGAGCGTCGAGGGGCTGCGGCTCATCGACTACAAGGTCCGCATCCTGACGCCGGGCGACGGTACGCGCGCCATCACCCGCGTCATGATCGAAAGCGCCGACAAGGAAGGCAAACACTGGTCGACGGTCGGCGTGTCGCCCAACATCATCGACGCGTCCTACAACGCGCTCCGCGACTCGCTCGTCTACAAGCTTTACCGCGACGGCGCCGAGTGCCGGGTCGCCGCCAGCGCCGCCTGACCAGCCCGCCATGAGTTTCGCCGTCATCCTGGTCGAGCCGCAGCTCGGCGAAAACATCGGCATGTGCGCGCGCGCCATGTGGAACTGCGGTCTCAAGGACCTCAGGCTGGTCAGCCCCCGCGACGGCTGGCCGAGCGACAGCGCCGTCGCCGCCGCGTCGGGCGCCATGCCGCCCATCGACAACGCGCGGGTATTCGAGACGACGGCCGACGCCGTCGCCGACCTCGACTACGTGCTGGCGACGACGGCGAGGACCCGCGACATGACGAAGCGCGTCTTCACGCCGGAAACGGCCGTCCGGGAAATGTACCAGCGCGGTAATTGCGGCGTGCTGTTCGGCAAGGAGTCGCGAGGGCTTCAGAACGACGACGTGGCGCTCGCCGACGCCGTCCTCACGGTGCCGCTCAATCCCGTCTACACGTCCC
>JAYOFL010000036.1:0-37992 GCA_038117205.1 Rhodospirillales bacterium
ACGCCATTCGCGCCGCCGTCGAACGCGCCGAGCAGATGGCCGGCGACAACATCGACACGGTCGTCGTCAACGTTTCCGCCGGCCGGCCCGCTTCCAAGCTGGTCGCCTGCGAGGTCGCCATCGGCGGGCACGGGATCGCCGAGGCCGATCTGCGGCGCCTGCTCGATCCGTCCGTGCTGCTGCGCGATACGCCGGAAGACCGGGAAGTCCTGCACCGGATTCCGGTCGGCTTCACAGTCGACGGTACGCGCGGCGTGCGCGATCCGATCGGCATGTACGGCCAGACACTCGGCGTCAACGTCAACGTCGTGACGGCGCAGACCGGTCCGCTCCGCAATCTGCGCACGGTCATCGGCCGCTGCCATCTGAGCGTCGGCTCGGAAATGCTGGCGCCGTTCGCGGCCGGCCTCGCCTGTCTGGTCGAGGACGAGAAGCGCATGGGCGCGGCCTGCATCGACATCGGCGGCGGCACTACCGGCATCGCCGTCTTCTTCGACGGCGAGATGGTCTTTTCCGACGTGCTGCCGATCGGCGGCATCCACGTCACCAACGACATCGCACGCGGCCTGTCGACGCCTTTCGTGCATGCCGAACGGATGAAGACACTCTACGGCACCTGCCTGACGTCGGCGTCCGACGACGGCGAGATCATCCAGGTGCCGCTGGTCGGCGAGGACGACGAGACCGGCAACGTGCAGGTTCCGCGTTCGATGCTGATCGGCATCATCCGGCCGCGCGTCGAGGAGGTTCTCGACCTCGTCCGCGAGCGGCTCGAACAGGCCGGGTTCCTGCAACTGGCCGGACGGATCGTACTGACAGGCGGCGGCAGCCAACTGACCGGCGTCGGTGAAATGGCCTCCAAGGCCTTCGGCAACCATGTCCGCATTTCCAGTCCGCGCGCCATCGACGGTCTCGCCGAGGCCGTCGCCGGACCCGCGTTCGCGACGGCGGCAGGTCTATTGCTGCATGCCGTCGCCGGCGCCGAGAAACCGGTCGAAAACGCCATCGAACAGGCCCGTCCGCCGGACGGCTGGTTCGGACGCCTCGGCCATTGGTTGAGGGAAAACTTCTGAAAATGAGTCTTAACGGAAAACCAAGACAACTACGCCAATTCTTATCTGGCGATTCGGTCGGAACCTTTAAAGGAATCACGAGGAGCGGAGGTTGAGATGAGTATCAACATTAGCGTCCCTAACGACACAGATACCCCTGAATTGAAACCCCGCATCACGGTGCTCGGCGTCGGTGGCGCGGGTGGAAACGCCGTCAACAACATGATCTCGAAAGACCTGCAAGGGGTCGATTTCGTGGTCGCCAATACGGACGCGCAGGCGCTGATCCGGGCCAAGACGGATCGCCGGGTGCAACTCGGCGCCGACGTCACGGAAGGTCTCGGCGCCGGCTCCCGGCCCGACGTCGGCCGCGTCTCGGCGGAAGAAAGCCTGGACCGGGTAATGGCCGAGCTCGAAGGTTCGCACATGGTGTTCGTCGCCGCCGGCATGGGCGGCGGCACCGGTACCGGCGCCGCGCCGGTGATCGCCAGGGCCGCCAAGGAGCGCGGCATCCTGACCGTCGCCGTCGTCACCAAGCCGTTCCAGTTCGAGGGCGCGCACCGCATGCGGATCGCCGAAGCGGGCATCCAGGACCTGGAATCCTTCGTCGACACGCTGATCATCATCCCGAACCAGAACCTGTTCCGGATCGCCAACGAGCACACCACCTTCGCCGACGCCTTCGGGATGGCCGACGAAGTGCTGTATTCGGGCGTGCGCGGCGTCACCGACCTGATGGTGATGCCGGGCCTGATCAACCTCGATTTCGCCGACATCCGCGCCGTCATGGGCGAGATGGGCAAGGCGATGATGGGCACCGGCGAGGCGAGCGGCGAGCGCCGCGCGCTGGAGGCGGCGGAGGCGGCGATCAACAACCCGCTGCTCGACGACTCGTCGATGAAGGGCGCCAAGGGCGTTCTCATCAACATCACCGGCGGTATGGACATCACGCTGTTCGAGGTCGACGAGGCCGCGAACCGCATCCGCTCGGAAGTCGACCCGGATGCGCACATCATCATCGGCTCGGCATTCGACAAGGAACTGGACGGCCTGATGCGGGTGTCGGTGGTCGCCACCGGCATCGACCAGAATGCCGCCGTCGAACCGCGGCCGCAGATCCTGACGGTGAGCGCCGCCGCGCCGAAGCCGGCGCCCAAGCCGATGCCGAAGTCGGTCGCCGCCGCGCCGAAGCCGGCCGCCGCCGTGGTCGAAGCGCCGGCTCCGGCCGTCGCCGCCACGCCGGTCGAGACCGTCGAAGAGACCATGGAAGGAGATGTCGAGGGGTTCGAGATCGCCGATCCGGAAGTCGCCGAGGTTGAGGAAGCACCGCTCGAGGTCGCGGTCGCCGAGGAGACGGTTCCCGAGGTCGAGGCGGTCGCCGAGACGGAAGAGCCGGAAGCCGAACCCGAGCCGGTGGTGGAAGCCGCCGCCCGCGTCGAGGCGCCGTTGCCGGCGACCCCGAAGCTCGGCGCCAAGGACGCCTTCATTCCGAAGCGTCCGGCCGGCGAAGCGGAGGACATCGCGAAGAAGTCCGATCCGCTCGCGGAAGCCGCCATCGTCAACGGTGGACGCGCCCCGGCGGCCAAGCCGGAGGGCGGCCGCCGCGGCGGCAGCCTGTTCGAACTGGTGACGGGAACGGGCCGTGCCGCCCTCGGCCGGATGACCGGCCAGCGGAGCGAGCCGGAAGCGGCGCCCCCGGTTTCCACGCCGACGTCCGAGCCCAAGGCCGAACGCACCCTCACGGCGACCGGCTCGTCGTCGATGCCGGCCCCGGCCGCCATCGCCGTCACCGGCCACGTCGCCGGACATGCCGGTGGTCACGCTGCCGGTCAGGCGACGGCGCAGGATCGGCTCGCCGGGCTCGACCCGGAAGACCGAATCAAGGAGAGCGCCGCCGAGGACCTGTTGGACATTCCGGCGTTCCTGCGCCGGCAGGCCAACTGAGGGTCTGTAACGGTCGGGTATAAGTGTCTGAAATTACGGCGAAAATCTGTAACATTCGGACACAATAGTTGATTTGAGGGGCTCCGGGCACATTGTTAAACAGTGCCTCGGAGCCCTTCTTCCATAAAGGGGCCCGACTAGGGGACTAAGTATATGCTCGACCAGGGGGAATTCCGAGTGCCGCAAGCAAATGACGACTACGCCGACGCGGTTCGGCAGCGGACGCTCAAGAATTCCATCAATTGCACCGGCGTCGGTCTTCACTCCGGTTCCAAGATCACCCTCGAAATTCATCCGGCTCCGGCCGATAGCGGCATCTGCTTCCGCCGCACCGACATCCGCGGCCGTAACGCCGTTATCCCGGCGCGCTGGGATCATGTCATCGACACCCGCCTCTGCTCCATGCTCGGTAACGCCGATGGGGTGACCGTCGGCACCGTCGAGCATCTGATGGCGGCCCTCGCCGGTTGCGGCATCGACAACGCGGTCATCGAACTGAACGGCGGCGAAGTGCCGATCATGGACGGCAGCGCCGCGCCGTTCGTGTTCCTGATCGAGTGCGCGGGCGTCGTCGAGCAGGACGCGCCGCGCCGCGTCATCAAGGTCTTGAAGCGCATCGAGGTCGGTTTCGGTGCCGGCCGTGTCTCGCTGTCTCCGGCGCCGGTGCCGAGCTTCGATTTCGAAATCGACTTCGACAGCGCCGTCGTCGCCCGCCAGCAGATGAGCCTCCGCGTCGTCAACGGCGCGTTCTGCAAGGAACTGGCCAAGGCGCGCACCTTCGGCTTCCTGCACGAGGTCGAGGCGCTTTGGGCCGCCGGTCTCGCCAAGGGCGGCTCGCTGGATAACGCCATCGTCGTCGGTCATGACGGTATCCTCAACGAGGACGGGCTGCGCTACGACGACGAATTCGTCCGCCACAAGGTGCTCGACGCCATCGGCGATCTCTATCTCGCCGGCGCCCCGGTGCACGGCCGGTTCGAGGGCGTGTGCTCCGGGCACGCCGCCAACAACAAGCTGCTCCGCGCCATGTTCGCCGACGAAACCAGCTGGACCTGGGACGTGATGCGGGGCGAGCACGCCCACCACGCCATCGACGGCGGCATCAAGGCCGAAGGTCTGGTCGCGGCCGTCGGCTGAACCGGCGGCTGAACCGGCGGGCGGTCGCCCGGCGGACCCGTTTCCGAAGAATTTAGGACTTCAATCCTTGCCGTCGGCCCGGCCCGGCATGGTATATTGCCTGCCGATCCGGCACGGCGACGCCGCCGGCCGCCATCGCTAGCTGTTGAGCCCGATCATGCCTCGAGCATCCGCCCGCCTGTTCCCGATCCTCGCCGCGTCCACCGGGTTGGCGCTCGCCGCCTGCACGGTGAAGGAGCCGGAATACAAGGAACGTCCGGTCGCCGAGATCTACAACACGGCGATGGACCTGCTGCAACGGACTGAATTCAAGGCGGCGGCGGCGGAATTCGACGAGGTCGAGCGCCAGCACCCGTATTCGGTCTGGGCGACCAAGGCGCAGTTGATGGCGGCCTACGCCTATTACCAGAGCAACCGCTACGACGACGCGATCATCGCCCTCGACCGTTTCTCGCAGCTGCATCCGGCGCACCGCGATACGCCCTATGCCTACTACCTCAAGGCGCTCTGTTACTACGAGCAGATTTCCGACGTGGCGCGCGACCAGAAGATGACGGAGCTGGCGCTGAAGGCTTTGGACGAGGTCGTCAAACGCTTCCCGACGTCGCAGTTCGCCAAGGACGCCAAGGTCAAGATCGACCTCACCTACGATCACCTCGCCGGCAAGGAGATGGAGATCGGCCGCTATTACCTGAAGCAGCGGCAATACCTGGCGGCGATCAACCGCTTCAAGACGGTGGTCAAGCAATACGAGACGACGACGCACGTGCCGGAGGCCCTGCACCGCCTGACCGAGGCCTACATGGCACTCGGCATCACCGACGAGGCGCGCAAGAGCGCCGCCGTTCTCGGCCACAACTTCCCGGGCAGCGAATGGTACGTCGATTCTTACGGCATGTTCGACGGCAACAAGACCGGCGCCGAGGCCAAGCAAGAGCCCTGGTACAAGGTTTGGTAGCCGCGGGGACCCGCCGCCGATGCTGACCCAACTGTCGATCCGCAACGTCGTCCTGATCGATCGCCTCGATATCGACTTGGCGGCCGGACTGATCGTGCTGACCGGCGAGACCGGGGCCGGCAAGTCGATCCTGTTGGACGCGCTCGGCCTCGCGCTCGGCCTTCGCGCCGAATCCCGGCTGCTCCGCAAAGGCGAGGCCCAGGCGGTGGCGACGGCGTCCTTCGACATTCCGAACGACCATCCGGCGCGGCTTCTCGCCATGGAAAACGGTATCGAGGACGACGGCGACGAAATCATCCTGCGCCGGGTTCTCGGCGACGATGGCCGGACCCGCGGCTTCGTCAACGACCAGCCGGTCAGTGTCGGCCTGCTCAAGCGGATCGGCGAACTGCTGGTGGAAATCCACGGACAATTCGATACGCAGCGTCTGCTGGACCCGGCCGGGCACCGGGAACTCCTGGACGCCTTCGGTGTGCACGGCGGGCTGCTGGCGGTCGTCGGCGACGCCTACGAGACGTGGCGCGACCTCGAATCGTCGCTTTCGGCGGCCGAAGAGGCATCGCGCCTGACCCGGGAAAACGAGCAATATCTGCGCCACGCCGCAGCCGAACTGCGGGAACTGGCGCCGGAACCGGGTGAGGAGAGCAGCCTCGCCGAGAAGCGGCGGCTCCTGCAGCACGGCGAACAGATTTCGTCCGCCATGACGGAGGCGACGGCGGCGCTCGGCGATCCGGGCGGTGCGGAAGACAAACTGGCCATCGCGTCGCGCGCGCTCGAACGGGTCGCCGCGAAGGCGGAAGGCCGGCTCGACGCCGCCCTCGACGCATTGGCCCGCGCGGCGTCGGAAGCGGCCGACGCGAGCGGCTATCTGGAGCGCGCCGCGGCCGATCTGCAGATCGACCCGAAGGAATTGGAGAATGCGGAGGAACGGCTGTTCGCGCTCCGCGCCGCCGCCCGCAAGCACGGTTGCGCCGTCGACGCGCTCTCCGCCGTTCTCGCCGACATGGAAAAGCAACTCGCATCCATCGAAACGGGCGACGAGAACCTGGCCCGTCTGCGCCGGGCCGTCACCGAGGCACGGAAGGCCTATGCCGGCGCGGCGGAACGGCTGCGTGACGCCCGGGAAAAGGCGGCGACGCGGCTCGACGCGGCGATGGCTGACGAATTGGCGCCGCTGAAACTTGGCGGCGCGCGGTTCTCGACCCTGGTCGAACCGTTGGCCGAGGACAAGTGGAGCGCCGCCGGCGCCGACCGGGTGGCGTTCCAGGTCGCGACCAACCCCGGCGCCGATCCGGGACCGCTCAACCGCATCGCGTCGGGCGGCGAACTGGCGCGTTTCATGCTCGCCCTCAAGGTCGTGCTCGCCGGCGCCGATCCCGTGCCGGTCCTGGTTTTCGACGAGGTCGACGCCGGTATCGGCGGTGCCGTCGCCGCCGCCGTCGGCGACAGGCTGGCGGCCCTTTCCAAGGACGTGCAGGTGTTGGTCGTGACGCACTCGCCGCAGGTCGCGGCGCGCGGCCGGCATCATCTCGGTATCCGCAAGGACGCCGCCGGCGACGGCGCGCGCACCATCCTCGAAGTCCTCGGCGCCGGCGAGCGCCAGGAGGAAATCGCCCGCATGCTGTCCGGCGCGTCGGTGACGGCGGAGGCGCGGGCGGCGGCGGAAAGCCTGCTGAAGGGCGCCGCCGAATGAGCGCGGACGACGCGCTCCGCGCCATTCCCGTCGGCGAATTGCTGAAACCTGACGCGGCGGTCGAACTCGAACTGCTCGCCGAGGAGATCGCCGGCCACGACGCCGCCTATCACCAGATGGACGCGCCGGTCGTCAGCGATGCCGATTACGACGCGCTGCGGCGCCGCAACGAGGAGATCGAGAAACGTTTCCCCGATCTCGTTCGCGACGATAGCCCGACGCGGCGCGTCGGCGCGCCGGTGGCGGCGGGGTTCAGCAAGGTGCGGCACCGCCGGCCGATGCTGTCCCTCGACAATGCCTTCTCGGACGAGGACGTCCGGGAGTTCTACGACCGTATCCGGCGGTTCCTGAAGTTGCCGGAACTGGAACAGATCGCCGTCGTCGCCGAGCCGAAGATCGACGGGTTGTCCATCTCGCTTCGCTACGAGGAAGGCCGCTTCCTGCAAGGTGCCACGCGCGGCGACGGCGCCGAGGGCGAGGACGTGACGGAAAACCTCCGGATCCTGTCGGACATTCCGGACCGCCTCGCCGGCAAGTTTCCGCCGGTTCTGGAAATCCGGGGCGAGGTCTATATGGGCAAGGGCGATTTCCTGGCGCTCAACGAACGCCAGGCGGCGGCGGAGGCGAAGACCTTCGCCAATCCCCGGAACGCCGCCGCCGGATCACTGCGCCAGAAGGACGCCTCGGTGACGGCGTCCCGGCCGCTCCGCATGTTCGCCTATGCCTGGGGCGACGTCAGCGGCGCCAACGCGCAAGGCTATGGCGGCAGCGTCGATTGGGAAACGCAGTGGGCGTTCTACGACCGGCTGAAGGGCTGGGGCTTCCAGGTCAATCCGCTCGCCACGTTTTGCGGTTCCGTCGAGGAGACGCTGGATTTCTATCGGAGTGTCGAAAACCGGCGGGCGACGCTGGATTACGACATCGACGGCGTCGTCTACAAGGTCAACCGCCTCGACTGGCAGGAACGGCTCGGCTTCGTCAGCCGGGCGCCGCGCTGGGCAACCGCGCACAAGTTCGCCGCCGAGAAGGCCCGCTCGGTGGTTCAGGCCATCGACATCCAGGTCGGCCGCACCGGCACGCTCACGCCGGTCGCACATCTCGATCCGGTCAACGTCGGCGGCGTCGTTGTGCAGCGGGCGACGCTGCACAACGAGGACTACATCGCCGAGAAGGACATCCGCGTCGGCGACACCGTCGTCGTGCAACGGGCCGGCGACGTCATCCCGCAGGTTCTGGAAGTGGTGATGGACGCGCGCCCGACGCCGGCGCCGGCGCCCTTCACGATGCCGGACAAATGTCCGGAGTGCGGCAGTCTGGCGGTGCGCGAGGAGGGGCAGGCCGCCTGGCGCTGCACCGGCGGCCTGATCTGTCCGGCGCAGGCAAAGGAACGGCTCAAGCATTTCGTGTCCCGCGACGCCTTCGACATCGAGGGCCTCGGCGGCCGGCACGTCGAGGCGTTTCGAGAGGACGGTCTGATCGAGAGCCCGGCCGATATCTTTCGTCTCAAGGAGCGGCGCGACGAAATCGCCGGCCGCGACGGCTGGGGCGAGAAGTCGGCCGATAACCTGCTGAAGGCCATCGAGTCGCGCCGCCGGATCGAACTGGCGCGGTTCATCTACGCCCTTGGCATCCGTCAGGTCGGCCAGGCGACAGCGCGTCTGTTGGCTAGGCGCTACGGCAGCCTGGCAGCGTGGCGGCAGGCGATGGCCAAGGCGGCGGACCGTTCGTCGGACGACTACGCAGGTCTGATCGACATCGACGGCATCGGGCCGTCCATGGCGGACGATCTGATCGGCTTCTTCGCCGAACCGCACAACGTCGCCGTCGTCGACGATCTGGCGGCCCTTCTGGAGGTCGAGGATTTCGTCCAACCGGCCACCAGCGGTTCCCCGGTCGCCGGCAAGACCATCGTCTTCACGGGCACCCTCGAACGCATGGGCCGGGCCGAGGCCAAGGCGCGGGCCGAGGCGCTCGGGGCCAAGGTGGCCGGCTCGGTCTCGAAAAACACCGATTTGCTGGTCGCGGGCCCCGGCGCGGGGTCGAAATTGAAGAAGGCGGCCGAGTTAGGTGTGAAGGTCATCAGCGAAGACGAATGGATGACCTTGCAGGCCGGAACCGATACAAAACTGTCCATGTTTTAGGGTCAACAGTCTACCTATTCGGGCAATTTCGGGCAATTTTGCGTGCGCCTCCACCGCGAGGCTGTTAGCATCGTTCCCGAGGCGCGGGAGAAGCCGCGTTCGGGGTGTTTGCGAAACTAGGGGTAAGTCAAAGGAGATTAGGGACTATGCCACATCCTACGGACGTCCACGTTGGACGCCGACTTCGCGAAGTCCGGATCATGCGTGGGCTGACGCAGACGCAACTGGGCGGCAAGCTCGGTATCAGCTTCCAGCAGGTCCAAAAATACGAGAAAGGCACGAACCGGATCGGCTCCAGCCGTCTCTGGGACATGTGCAACATCCTCGACGTTCCGGTCAGCTTCTTCTTCGAGGGGCTGAGCGAAACGTCAGACGAAGACGAGAAGATCTCGCGTCGCGCCTTGCAGCTTGCCAAGGAACTCGACAGAATCGAGGACGACGAGGTCAAAACGAACTTTCTGCACCTGCTCCGGGCCTATAACACCGGCGGGTGACCGCAAACAGGGGGTGTATGGGAGCCGGAGGTAGAAACTCAACGTCCTTGCACCGCTCCGCGGATGGTATGTTGCCGGACGGGCGGTGGTGGTTGGACGACGAAGGCAACCGGCGCTCCGCCAATGACGGCCAGTTCGTCGGCCGGACATTGGCGGAGCGACGCCACGCCTTCCGGCATCTGGGTTTAGTCGAAATCAATGTCAGTCGCGCGTTCGTCCACGCCGCTTGGGACGTGCGGCGCGTCGCGCTCGGGTCGCTGCTGGCGGCGTTCGAGGCGCTTTCCATACGGCCGCAGGAAACCACGGTCTTTCTGGACACCTACTTCGGCGGTTGGAACCGGGAAATCTTCCTGAACCGGAACCTCGCGCTCGAGCGTATGGGGTCTCTCGCCGGCTACAAGGACACCGAACCCTACGGCGGGATCAAGGTGCAGTACCGCGATCCCGTGAACGTGCGTGAAGAAGGGGACATGATCCGATCCGCCTTCGAGCGGTGGGACCGCAACCGGGTCTTCACGAATGCCGGCGAGATGGAGGAGCCGTTTTCACGGTTCGCCCTGATCTTTCGGCCGGACAAGCGCGACGAACGTCTTGAATTTTCCTACATCGGCGCCGATTCCGCCGCCGTCCGTGTTTTCGGCGAGGATTGGGCCCGCACTGCCATCGGCCGCGAGGCCTGCCGCTCGCAGCCGGACTTCGAATTCGACGACAGGGTCTGCGCCGCCTATGGCGAAGTGCTGCGCACCGGCGAGCCGCACGTCGACCACGTGCGGGCCCCGATACGCCGGGACGGCGCCGATCCGGTGTGGGTGCCATACCGGCGCCTGGTTCTCCCGGCGGAAACGCCCAGCGGTACGCCGCTGGTGATCTCCGTCTGCGACGTGCGTCAGGACATCGCCATCCCGTTCATGTCCGCATGACGACCTCCTTGAGGTCGGTGCGCGTGTTCCAAATCACCCATTCGTCGAGTGTGCCCGTCGACGGCACGGTCCAGATCATGCCGTGCGGCTGCTTGTTCCTATAGCCGTAGCGCGCGCCAACGCCTTTCAGACAGATGCCGGGCTGGGCCATGCCGAACAGGTAGTCCGGCGACCAGCGATACAATACCAGCGCCATCAGCAGCCGCGGCACGATCCGCGTCATGCCCTTGCCGCGATAGCCGGTCGGCCCTCCCTTGAGCCAAAGCTCGCCGTGATAACAGACCCGGCCCGTCATGACGTGTGTCGCCGGCGCCTCGCACAGGCATGCCTCGCCGGCTTCCGCGTGACGCTGGGGTTCGGCATAGAACATCCGCAGGCTCTGGTGGTGTAGCGCCACCGTCGTGTCGTCGAGATCGTAAAGCCGGGCGGCCTGCAGAAGCACCGTCTCGCCGGCCATGTCGACGCCGTGCATCCAGAAGCCGTTGGCGGGGCCGACGACGGATTTTCCGGGATCGAACATCGGCGTCAGCGGCAGCTTTTCGCAGCCGTCGCTGACCCGCTTCAACTTGGTGAAGTCGGTCTTTAGGGTGATCTGAATGCCGGCTTCGAAGGCGAGGTTGTCGAGGCTTTCGATCCTGGCCGCGAGTTTGCGGCCGGACTTGGTGTTTCGCGGGATCAACTGGTCGGGAATTCTCATGGTCGCTCCTTCCGATGCGGGTTGTGGAAGGAGAAGAAGAGAAGCAATATTGCACGTTGGAAGAGAAAAATTTTACTGATTGCGCCGTTTTGCTATCCTCGTCCTCACGGGGCCATGAAAGGGCGGAAGGCGTTTTCCATGCCGGGCGTGTCGAGGCCGGAAAAAATCAGCGATCTCCATTACGGGCGTGACGGCATCGACCGCCTCTATGCCCGTGTCTGGGGCGACAGTATCCATTTCGGCATTTACGAAACCGAGACGTCGGACCTGGAGGCGGCGGTCGTCGAAACGAAGCGGCGCATGGCGGAAATCGCCGGGGTCGGCCCGGGTCTCAACGTCATCGAAGTCGCGAGCGGTTGGGGGGCGACGGCGCGCTATCTGGCGCGGGCGCATGCGGCCCGGGTGACGGTGACGAACATCGAGATGGATCACATGGCGACGGCGGAAACGCTCGCGGCGATGGGCTCCCTGGCGCCGCTGATCTCGGTCATGTGTGCTGATTTCCACCGCCTGCCATTTCCGGACGGGACCTTCGACGTCTTCTGGTGCCAGGAGGCCAGCGTGCACGCCACCGACAAGGCAGCCGTCTTCGCCCAGGCGTACCGGGCGCTGCGGCCGGGCGGCCGGCTGGTTCTCACGGATCAGACCACCGATGCTGCCCGCTGCTCGGCGGAGGACCACAACCGGCTGGCGGCGAGGCATGGCAACGGCGATCTCTGGAGCGGCGGGGATTTCACCTGCGCCATCGCCGGCGCGGGCTTCATCGGCGTCCGGGAACGCGACTGGTCGCCGCACATGGGCCGGCACTTCGCCAACCTCGTCCGGCGGATCGAGCGAACCTACGAAAGTCTCGTCGCCGATATCGACGAGCCCATCGTGCGTTTCAATCTCGAGCTTTGGCGTTTCGGCCGCGACGCCACGGCGGACGGCCGGATCGGCTGGTCGTGCTTCTCGGCCCTGAAACCCTGATCTAGACGGCTACTCTGCCCGTGAGGGCGTCGCGACCGTGCGGCCCGGCGTGGACGGTCCAATCGACACCGGCGCGGCCGAGCCGGAATACGCCCGTCGCCAGCGTGCAGCCGTAATCGTCGCCGCCGTCGCCCGGACGGCGCAACACGCAGGAATTGCCTTCGCCGCGTTGGAAGAGAATCTCCTCCGGCCGGTCCGGATCGCCGCCGGCCGATAGGTACGCGTCGCCCGCCTGCTGCCGGTAGGCGGAAGATCCGGTGACACGCTGTGGAATGTCCGACAGGCCCGGGTCGATCAGGTGGTTGGCGTGCGCCGCCGGCGCCTTGAGTTCGCGCACGACGCAGGCCGACGCCGGCGCTTCCACCGACAGCACCCGGTCCTCGCCGGCGCGCGCCAGCGCATGGTGGAAGCCGCTTGCCCTGTCGTCGCGCCTGAGGTGCGACAGGGCCTCGTCCAGGTTCGAGGCGCTCAGGACCGCGCGGCAGATGACGTGGCGCGGCACGCCCGGCTTCAAGTCGTCCGGACGGATGTTGTTGATGGTCTGCACGAGCCCGGCGGCGGTCACGGCGAAACTGTGCCCGGCCAGCATGCCGGGATAGAGATAGCTTTCGAATGCCGGTCCTTCCAAGGGGCTCGCCCGCAGCCAATACCGGTGTTCCGCGAAGGCGGCGGCGCCGTCCTCGTTGTGGGCGACGACGGCGTGCCGGCCGCCCGTCGCCGGCGCCATGATGGTGGTGCAGCCCTCCGCCGCCGCGTCGAGACGGGCCTTCGCCGCATCCGCCGGCAGGCGCAGATCGCCCCGGCAGTTCCAAAGGAAGATGTCGGAGAAGGGGAGTCCGATGCCCTCGGCCAGACCTTCCATTTCCTCGACGATGGCGGGATAGGCCCGGCGGGCCGTCCGCTCAAGGGCGGCGATGTAGTCGCCGCCGCCCCACGTGGCGCGGCTTTCGGCGTACTCGGTATGCCCGACGACGACGGCGTGGACGGACGCGGCGACGGCGCGGCCGATGGCGCGGCCCATCTCGCGAGGCGAGCCGCCGGCGTCGATGATCTTGAACGTCCCGTCCGCCACGGCGTCAGAGGAACCGTTCGAGGTAGCGATGGAAAACGCCGATCCTGACGGGATGCTCGCGGAAATCCCGAAGCACGCTGCCGCAATTCGCATCGCCGGCCTTGGTCTGTTCGGCGCGGCCCTTGCTCCGCGCCGTGTCGAAAGCGGCGAGTGCCTTCGAGCGCTCGGCGTCGTTGGCGGTGACGTTCTCGAAGATCTGGCTGACGCGGCCCAGCAATCCCTTGACGTCTTCCTTGCAGGCTTCGGCCCGACCGGTCAGTTCGCCGAAGCCGCTGGCCGCCTTGATGGACTTGTCCGGCGCCAGGACCGGCTTCGACACGACGGGTGCCTTGCGCATGGTGGTGAAACGCGGATGCGAGTGGATCATCGTCAAATCCGCCGGATCGCAGGGATTGCTGAGCGTGTTGCAGACGCGGATCTGGTCGAAATAGCCGGTCCAGGCCGCCATCACCCTGGGCGAGGCGGTCGGCATGGCCGGGTCGGACGGGTCGCCCTGCCAGCGGCGCTCGACGACGTAGAGATTGAATTCGCCGGCCAGCACCTCGACCATGGAGAAGCGGATGGCCGGCTTCTTGTCGCGGCCCGTCGTCGTGCAATCGGCGCTGTAGCGTGCGCTGGCATAGCCGGCCTTACGCAAAATGAGCGGCGTCGGCGGCGTGCTCGGCTTGCAGTCGCCGGTATCCCTGGCGATCCGCTCCCGCGCTTCGGCGGCGGCGTTCTTGTTGGCGAGCCCCGGAAATTCGACGACGCGGATGGTTTCAGTGAACCGTCCGGAATCGGGGTAGGTCCGCGTCCACTCCCTTACCGTGCGCTCGGTGTCGCGTCGCGCCGTGCCGCCGGACCAGGTGGCCGGCGGCGGCGCCAGCAGGATTTCACCGTTGAAGCCGTTGGCGCGCACGCCATCGGGCGCCGTCACCGCCGCCACCAGGGCGAGGGCGAAGGTCAATACTGCGCGGCTGGATGGAAGCATGGGCACGGCGCAATCCTTCAGGGAGAGGACAATCTTATACGGGCTGGGGCGGCGAATGAGAAGTCCCTGTCGCTCCCGCCAACGAAAAGGGGAGGCCGAAGCCTCCCCCCAAATCGTCGTCCCGGTGAGCTTGTTCAGTGCAGCTTGCCCGGAATGTCCTTGATCGCGGCGTCGACCAACTGCGTCGCCTTGGCATCCGAAAGCCCCGTCGCGATCACGCCCTGCGTGGCGGCGATGGCGACTTCGACGGCGTGCGCCCGGACCCGCTCGACGGCCTGCTGTTCGGCCAATGCGATGCGGTCGAGCGCCAGTTTCTCACGGCGCTCCAGCGAGGCGGCGAGACGTTCGCGGCCCTCGCGGTCGAGACGCTCGGCCTCTTCCTTGGCGTGCCGGACGATGGCTTCGGCTTCCTTGGCGGCGTCGCGCTGCTTGCGCTGATAGGATGCCAAGAGGTCCTGCGCTTCCTCGCGCAGCCGCTCCGCCTCGTCGAACTCGGACTTGATCTTGTCGGCGCGGTCGTCGAGGGCCTTGGTCGCCAGCTTACCGACCGGCTTCGACACCAAAGCGATGAAGATGACGAAGGAGACGGCAACCCAGAATGTCGGATCGTGGAACATCTTCGTCCTCCTCAGCCGCGTCCGCCGAGCGCGGCGTCGACGGCCTTCTCGACCGTGGCTTGCGCCGGCTGCTCGCCGGTCAGTTTCTCGA
This sequence comes from Rhodospirillales bacterium, assembly GCA_038117205.1. Taxonomy (GTDB): domain Bacteria; phylum Pseudomonadota; class Alphaproteobacteria; order Rhodospirillales; family Casp-alpha2; genus JAQBZY01. The sequence goes on from JAYOFL010000036.1 coordinate 14,756, forward strand.
GGGCCGCCGTGGCGACGTCGACGGCGATGCCGCGGACGTTGCCCATGGCCTTCGAGACTTCGGCGGCGATGGCTTTCTCGCTGGCGTCCAGCTTGGCATCCAGCTTGGCCGTCAGGTCCGCCTCTTCGGCGTCGGCGGCGGCCTTCAGTTCGGCCTGGATGCGCAGGATGTCGGCGTGCGCCTCGGCGCGGGCGTCGGCGAGGGCCTTGTCGTAGGCGGCGAGCGTCGCTTCCGCCTCACGCTTGAGATCCTCGGCCTTCTTGAGGTTGTCCTCAAGCCGGCGCTGCCGGGCTTCCAGCGTGTCGGCGATCTTCGGCACGGCGATCTTCCACATGACGAGGAACATCGCGCCGAAGGTGATCGCCAGCCAGAAGATCTGCGAGGCGTAGGTCGATATTTGCTCTAACTGAGGCATGACACCCCCCGTACTGCGGCGGCCGGGCAGGGGCGGATGTCCCGCCCCGTCCAGGCCGGCGCGTTGGCGTCAGCCGAACAGAATGACCAGCGCGATGACGAGCGCGAACAGCGCGATGGCTTCCACCAGCGCGAAGCCGAGCATGGTCATCGGGAAGACGGCGCCCTGCGCCGACGGGTTGCGGCCGACCGCCTGAATGAACGAGGCGAAGATGTTGCCGATGCCGATACCGGAGCCGATGACGCCGATAACCGCGAGGCCAGCGCCGAGAAGCTTTGCAGCAGCGAGTTCCATGTCGAGTTCCTTTCGAAGTCAGGTTGAACGGTGGAAACGAATCTTCCGTGTCTCAGTGCAGATGCAATGCATCGTTGAGGTAGAGGCACGTCAGGATGGTGAACACGAACGCCTGCAGGAAGGCGATGACGAATTCCAGGCCGGTCAGCGCCACCACGAACACCAGCGGCAGCCAGCCGGCGGCGACGCCGAGCGAAATGATGAAGCCGGCGAACACCTTCAGCAGGGTATGGCCGGCCAGCATGTTGGCGAACAGTCGGACGCTCAGGCTGATCGGACGCGACAGATACGAGATGATCTCGATCGGCACCAGCAGCGGCGCCATGACGATCGGCACGCCCGGCGGCATGAAGAACGACAGGAAGTGCAGCTTGTGCTTGGCGATGGCGATCAGCGTCACGCCGATGAAGATGAACAGCGCCATCGCGAAGGTGACGGCGATGTGGCTGGTGAAGGTGAACGAGTAGGGGATCATGCCCCACAGGTTGCCGACCAGCACGAACATGAAGATCGTGAAGATGAAGGGGAAATACTGACGGCCTTCGTTGCCGACGGTGTCCTTCATCAGGTTGGCGATGAAGATGTAGCTGAGTTCCGCCATCGACTGCCAACGGCCGGGCACGAGGGCGTGCCGGCGCATGCCGATGAGCAGGAACGCGCTGACGGTGAGAACGGTCAGCACCATGAAGACGGAAGAGTTGGTGAACGACAGGTTCAGATCGCCGACATGGATCGGCACCAGCGTCTTGATCTCGAACTGCGCGAGCGGAGAATGTCCCTCAGCCACCTCGATCTTCCCCTTCCTTCGGCGCCGATTGCGGCGCTTCGTTTTTCCGATACCCGACGGCGTAACCGTAGCCGGCGGCCATTCGATAGACGTTCAAGACACCGGCGGCGAAACCGAGAACGATGAACGCCACCAGCAGCCAGGGTTTCGTCCCCAGCATGTAGTCCAGTCCGAGGCCGATCGCGACCCCCACGGCCAGGGCGGAAACTAACTCGACGGAGACGCGAAACGCAAGCCCGAGGGCCGATTTCGGCGCCCCATCCTTGGGGGCGTTCCAGATCCGTCCGGAACTCTCCCGCTGACGCGCTTCCTCGAGCTTCCGCCCGAACGCGTCGAGGTCCCCCGACCCCTGGTTTCGGTCATCGTCGACGGGCGCCATCGGCAACCTCCCGGAAGTCGAAACTCCGCGAAAACGCGGCCCCGACGCTTGTTTCCCGCCTCTCGAACCGGGCGTGTTTTAGCAGATCGATTGCCGCTGACAAGGACTCATTTCGCGCCCGCGAAGGGTGGGATGCGGCGCAAATCAGCCCTTTTCGGCGGGATTTCGCCCTGGCCACGCCGGCAGGCCGCTGTTACGTCTCAAATCAACGTCGATTCAATGACTTACGCCGTCTGGCGCAGTTCCTCGGCCTTGCGGAGGTCGACGGAAACGAGCTGCGAGACGCCGCGCTCCGACATGGTGACGCCATAGAGGCGGTCCATGCGGGCCATGGTCATGCGATGGTGCGTGATGACCAGGAAGCGGGTCGAGCCCGACTTCGCCATATCGTCCAACAGCGTGCAGAAACGGTCGACGTTGGCGTCGTCCAGCGGCGCGTCCACCTCGTCCAGCACGCAGATGGGCGCCGGATTGGTCATGAAGACCGCGAACAGCAGCGAAAGGGCGGTCAGTGCCTGCTCGCCGCCCGATAGCAGCGTCAGGGACTGCAGCTTCTTGCCGGGCGGGCTGGCCATGATTTCCAGGCCGGCTTCCAGCGGATCGTCCGATTCGGTCAGCGCCAGGTGCGCGTGGCCGCCGCCAAACAGCTTGGTGAACAGTTCCGCGAAGTGGGTGTTCACCTCCTCGAAGGAGGCGAGCAGGCGCTGCCGGCCCTCGCGGTTCAATTCCGAGATGCCGCGGCGCAGTTTTTCGATGGCCTGGATCAGGTCGTCGCGTTCCAGGGTGAGGGTCTCGATCTGCGTCGTCAGTTCCGTCATTTCCTGCTCGGCGCGGAGGTTCACCGGCCCCATGGTCTCGCGCTCGCGCTGCAGGCGTTCGACCTTGCGTTCCGTCGCTTCCAGTTCGGGGAGCGGCTTGTCGGCTTCCAGCCCGGCGATCTCGAACAACTGGTCGGGACGGCATTCCAGCCGGTCGTCGATGCGTTCGGCGATGGCGTGGCAGGTCTGCACCGCCTGCTCGACGCCGCCTTCGTGACGGACGCGGGCTTCACGGTGTTTCGCCAGTTCCGCCTCGGCGGCGCGGAGCGCCTTGTCGGCGGCGGCGAGCCGGGTTTCCGCCGTTTGCAGGGCATCGGCGGCGGCACGGCGGTTGCGTTCGGCGGTCTCGATCTCGTTCAGGAGCGCGTGGCGCTTCTCCTGCAACTCGGCCGGCTTCTTGGCGAGGGCGTCGCGTTCCGCGTCCAGCATGGCGCGGCGCTCGACGAGTTCCTCGCGCCGCTTGGCGGCGTTGCCGTGCCGGTCGCCCCAGGACTGCCGCTCTCGGTCGATGTCGGAAAGGCGCTGGCGGCGCTCGCGGGCGAGGCGCTCGATGTTGTCGGCGCGGGACCGGGCGTCGATCAGGCGCGAGCGCCGTTCGTTCAGTTCCTCGCGGAGGGTCACGATGCGCGCCCGGTCGCCTTCCACGTCCGGCAGGGCGGCCTGCTCGGCGGCGGTTTCGGCGATGCGCTCGTCGGCCTCGGCGATGTCGGCCTGTACGCTGTCGATCTGTTCCGTGACGGCGGCGAGGCGCGAGCCGTGCGCGGCGAGCTTGGCGGTGATCGCCGCCAGTTGCTGGCGCGCCCGGTTGGCGGCCTGTTCGGCTTCGCGGAGCGCGTCCCGCTCCGCCCGCTCGTCGGCGACGCGGGCTTCCAGGGCGAGCCGCGCCTCTTCAGCGGTGGCGGCGGCGTCGCGATGGCGGGCGCGGGCACTTTCCAACTGGCCATCGATTTCGCGGAGCCGGTTGCGCTGTTCCAGGCGCCGGGCGGCGGCGGTTGGCGCGCCTTCGTTGACGCTGTAGCCGTCCCAGCGCCAAAGGCCGCCGTCCCGCGTCACCAGCCGCTGGCCGGGGCGGAGCGACGGCAGCAACTGCCGCGCCATGTCGGCCGAGGCGACGATGCCGATCTGCGACAGGCGCCGCGCGAGCGACGCCGGCGCGGTGACGCGGCTGCTCAGCGGTTCGGCGCCGAAGGGCAGGGCCGGCGCGTCCATGAGCGGCGGCAGGGTGCGCCAGTGCACCGGCGCGGCCTCGTCGTCGGAGGCCTCGATCTCGTCGCCGAGCGCGGCGCCGAAGGCGGTCTCGAAGCCAGGCTCGACGCTGACCGCATCGATCAGCGACGGCCACATGTCCGGCCCGCCGGAATCCAGCAGCTTGGCGAGTGCGCCGGCTTCCGCTTCCAGTTTGGTGGCGGCGGTGCGCGCGTCGTCGGCGGCGCGGCGGGTGTCTTCGCGCGCCTGTTCGGCGGTCTGACGGGCCGTCTCGGCATTGGCGAGGGCGCTCTGCGCGTTCTCGATTTCGAGCGTGCCCTTGGCGACCTCGCGTTCCGCGTCGGCCATGGCCTCCGCTTCCGGCGCGTCCGCTTCCAGGCGTTCCCGTTCGGCGGCGAGATCGGCGGCCCGCTTGGCGAGCCGTTCGCGGCGGTCGGCCAGTTCGCCGGCGCGGCGGTTGAGCGCCGTGCGGCGGGCCTCGGCGTTGGCGACCCGCTCCGTCAATTCGGAAAGGACGTTCTCGTGTTCGGTGACGGCGTTTTCGGCGGTTTCGAGATCGGCGGCGGCGGCGGCCAGGGTCTCGCCCTCGCCTTCGCGGGCCTTCTCGATGTCAGCGTGCTCCCCGTTCAGGCGTTCAATGGCGGCCAGCGCGTCGGCGATCAGCGTGTCCTCGCGGGCCGTGTCTGCGACGGTTTCCTCGATGCGGCGCTGCGTGTCGGCCTGGGCGGCCTGAATGCGGCGTTCCTCGTCGTCGAGGCCTTCCCGCGCGATAGTGAGCCGTTGTAGGACCGCCGCGGTGGCGGCCTCGGCATCGCGGAGTTCCGGCACCGCGGCGGCGGCTTCCGCCTGCTCGGTTGCGGCCGAGCCGACGACGACGGAGGCCCGGTTCACCTCGGCCTCGACCTCGGCCAGGATCTGGCGCTGCCTTTCGAGGGTCGCTTCCGCGTCGGTCCAGCGGAGATAGAAGAGCGTCGCCTCGGCGGTGCGGATCAGATCGGAAAGGTTGCGATAGCGGACGGCTTGGCGGGCCTGCTTCTTGAGGCTCTGCATCTGCGCGTCCAGAGTCACCAGGATGTCGTCGAGGCGCGACAGGTTGCCCTCGGCGGCGCGGAGCCGAAGCTCCGCCTCATGGCGGCGGGAATGCAGGCCGCGGATGCCGGCGGCCTCTTCGAGGAGTGTGCGGCGTTCCGTCGGCTTGGCGCCGATGACCGCGCCGATGCGGCCCTGGCTGACCAGTGCCGTCGAGCGCGAGCCGGTGGCCTGGTCGGCGAACAGCAACTGCACGTCGCGGGCGCGGACGTCCTGGCCGTTGATCTTATATAGAGAACCCTTCTCGCGCTCGATGCGCCGCGCGATTTCCAGATCGTCGGCTTCCGTGAACGGGGCCGGTGCGCCGTGCGTGCCGTTGTCGAGGGTGAGCACCACTTCCGCGATGTTGCGGGCCGGACGGTTGGACGTGCCGGAGAAGATGACGTCGTCCATGTCGCCGCCGCGCATCTGCTTGGCGGACGTCTCGCCCATGACCCATTTCAGGGCCTCGACGAGGTTCGACTTGCCGCAGCCGTTCGGCCCGACGATGCCGGTCAGGCCCATGTCGATGGACAGGTCCGTCGGCTCGACGAACGACTTGAAACCGCTCAAACGCAGCCGTTTGAAGTGCAGCACCGGCCGAAGCCCTCCCGCTCTCGCCGGGCCGCCCGCGTTGGCGGACAGCGCGGCCCCAGTACACCTCACCAGTATACCTTAGATGTCGCAGATATGGTCTTTTTATGACATATCCGCACAAGATATGGGGGACTATAGGGCGGCGTTTTCCGGCGAGTCGACTCTTTTCGCGGCGAAAATTGGGGATAACTCCCGCCCACCCAAGGGCCGGCGGGAATCCCCCTTCGTCACAAGGGCTTACGCCGTCATTGCGCCTTTTTCAGCGCCGCCTCGATGGCCTTCTTGAATTCCTCGAAGGGCTGGGCGCCGGCGATCAGGGTGCCGTTGACCAGGAAGGATGGCGTCGAGTTGATGCCGTTCTTGTCGGCGGCTTCCTGCGCCCGCTTTTGCAGCGTGCTCATGAGCTCGCCGTTGCGGATGCAGGCCTGCACGTCGCTCGGGCCGAGGCCGCCCATGCGGGCCACCATGGCGATGGCGCCGACGGGGTCCTCGGCGCGGGCCCACTGCTTCTGGCTCTTGAACAGAAGATCGACCATGCCGGCATGCCGCTTCGGACCGGCGCAGCGGGAAATCATGGAGGCCGCGAGGGCCGCCGCGCCCAACGGGAAGTCCCGATAGATGAACTTCACCTTGCCGGTGTCGATGAAGGCTTCCTTGATCTTCGGGAAGGTGTTTTCGTGGAAATCGGCGCAGTGCGGGCAGGCGAGGGACGCGTATTCGATGATCGTCACCGGTGCGTCGGCCTTGCCGTAGACGAGATCGGTCATCGCCTCTTCCGTGCCGACGATCGCGGCGTGCGACGGCAGGGCGGACATCGCCAGCGGCATGGCGGCGAGGGAGGCTACGAACAGGCGTCTGGAAATCATGCCGGTCTCCTTGGTTCTCTGACGGGATTCTCTAACGGGGTTTTGGCGCCGGCGCGCGGCGTCGGGCGACCGACGCGCCGAGCTGGCCGAGCACGGCCTTGAGGTCTTCGTCGTCAACGTTGGCGAGGCTGGCAGCGATCCGTTCGCGGGCGTCGGCGCCGAGCGGCGGCCGTTCCGTCCGTGCCTTGCCGGCGCGGGCGGGCAGCGGCCCGTGGATGATCTTGATGCCGGCGACGGCGCGGAAGCCGAAGTAGCGGTTGATGCGCTCCAGCAGCACCGGTTCGAAGTGCAGGATTTCCGTGGCCAGCGCGCCGAGGCCGAGCTTGAGATGCAGGGTGCCCGGCTGCTTGCGGTCGCGCGGAAAGAAGATGCGCTCCGGCAGGCTGTGCCGGCCGATCAATTCGCCGGCGATGGTCGGCCAGTCCGTGACGATGGCGGCATCGACGAACCCCCGCTTGTCCAGCGCGGTCCGCGTCAGCCGCTGCACGGCGCGGCCGAGCGACTGCGTCTTGGCGCGGCGGGCGGTTTCTGTTTCGGCGCTCATGGACGGGCTCCGGCGGTTCCGGTCTGGTTTCCGAGGCCGAACGCTTGTGAACGGCGGGTCGGATGGTAGGGTGCGAGGCCCGGCCGGGCAAGCAAACCCGGCCGTTCTCGCTCAATCGTGAAGGCGCGTATCGGCGTGGCGAAAAGAGAAGTTCCGTCGGCCGGCCCGGCGCCGGCTTCCATCAGGCGAAAGCTCCTCGCCTGGTACGACCGGCATCGCCGGACGCTGCCCTGGCGCGCGCCGGCGGGCGGGCGGAGCGACCCGTATGCCGTCTGGCTCAGCGAGATCATGTTGCAGCAAACCACGGTCGCGACCGTGGTCGGGTATTTCGGCGATTTCATGGCACGATGGCCGACCGTCGGCGATCTCGCCGCCGCCGATCTCGACGACGTGCTGCACGCCTGGCAGGGGCTCGGCTACTACGCCCGCGCCCGCAACCTGCACAAGTGCGCCAAGGCCGTGGCGGCGGATCACGGCGGGCGCTTTCCGGATACCGAGGATGGGCTCAAGTCGCTGCCGGGCATCGGTCCCTATACGGCGGCGGCCATCGCCGCCATCGCCTTCGACCGGCCGACGATGCCGGTCGACGGCAACATCGAGCGGGTGACAGCGCGCCTGTTCCGGATTGCGACGCCGCTGCCGAAGGGCAAGGCGGAGATCATCAACCGTTCCCGTGTGTTCGTCTCGACGCGGCGGCCGGGCGACTTCGCGCAGGCGATGATGGACCTGGGCGCGACCGTCTGCACGCCGAGGAGTCCGAAGTGCTTCGCCTGTCCGCTCAGGACGGATTGCCGCGCGGCGGCGGCGGAGATCGCGGAGGATCTGCCGGCGCGAGGGCCGAAGCCGGCACGGCCGACCCGCCGGGCGGTCGCGTTTTGGCTGATGGACAAGGACGGCCGGGTTCTGATCCGCCGCCGCGACGAGCGGGGACTGCTCGGCGGCATGATGGAATTTCCCTCGACACCCTGGCAGGAGGGGGGCTGGCCTGATGCGCCGACGATCCTCGACGCGGCGCCGGTCAGGACGAAATGGCGCGAGGTGCCGGGCGAAGTCGAGCACGTCTTCACGCACTTCCGCCTGGAAATCCGGGTCTGTGCCGGCAAGACGACGTCGCGCCCGAATGACGGACAATTCGTCGCGCCGGCGGATTTCGGCGCGCACGCCCTGCCGACGGTGATGAAGAAGATCGCGGCGCATGTCCGCGCCGACGGTGGATGAGCGTCCGGGCTTAAGCCGCTTCCTCAAGCGCGCGCTTCAAGAGCGCCACGTCGTCGCCGACGATCTCGGCGATGAAACGGGTCAGCGACTGCGCCTGCAGGATCGCCTGACCGCGCGCTTCCAACTCGGCGCACCGCTGCAGTTCCATGAGCGCGTTGGCGAGCCGGCGCAGCGCGTGCGCCTCGGCCCAGTCGTGCAGCTTACGGGTATCGTCCAGCAACGCCTTCACGTCGCCGCGGACCGCGAGATGGCGAAGCCCGGCCGCCGCCTCGACGGCGTCGAGACCGGTCTCCAGCGCGAACAGGGTTTGCGCGGCGCCTTTGCGGGACAGCATCGCCTCGAACCCGGCGGCGTCGAGGATTTCCCAATCTTCGTACATGGCCGCCGCGTCCGACACGGCGTCAGTCGTCGTAGGAAATCAGGGCGTCGAACGGCATGTTCAGCTTTTCGCGGCCCTTGAGGAAGGTGAGTTCGATCAGGCAGGCGCCGGCCACCACCTTGGCGCCGACCTTGTCGAAGAGGGCGACCGACGCCGCCATGGTGCCGCCGGTGGCGAGCAGGTCGTCCAGCACGACGACACGCTGGTTCTTCTGCACGGCGTCTTCCTGAATCTCGATCTTGTCGGTGCCGTATTCGAGCGCGTACTCGTAGCCGACCGTCTTGCCGGGCAGCTTGCCGGCCTTGCGCACCATCACGAAGCCGAGGCCCAGGCGCGACGCCAGCGGCGCCGCCACCAGGAAACCGCGCGATTCGATGCCGGCCAGCACGTCCGGTTGATGCTTGGCGACCATCCGCGACAGACGTCCGAGCGCCACCTGCCACGCATCCGGATGGGCGAGCATCGTCGAGACGTCATAAAAAAGGATGCCCGGCTTCGGAAAGTCGGGGATCGAGCGGATGTGGTCCTTCAGGTTCATCGGGCGTGTCCTCGGCGTTGTGCTGGTCGCGGCATGGTAGTCGTTTGCCGACCGGCGCGGCAATGGGTGTTTATCCCCGGGCGCTCGCCGGTCCATCATATGGGCGTGACGGAAACGGGAGGGTGCGCATGAAGAAGATCGGCATGATCGGCGGTCTGAGTTGGGTGTCGACGGCGGAATACTACCGCCTGCTCAACACGATGACGCAGGCGGCGTTGGGCGGCGTGCATTCGGCGCATCTGATCCTGGAGAGCGTGGACCGGCAGATTTACGCCGGGCACGTCTACGAGCGGCGTGACGAGGCGGCCGCGGCGGCGATGGTACGCGACGCATGCCTTTCGGTGCAGGCCGGCGGCGCCGACTTCATCGTCATTTCCTGCAACGACGTGCACCGCTTCGTACCGGAGATCGCGCCCGTTCTCTCCATCCCGTTCCTGCACATCGCCGACGCGACGGCGGACGCCGTCCTGGAAGCCGGCTTGAATCGGGTCGCGCTGATGGGCGTCAGGAAGACGATGGAGGGCACGTTCTATCCCGACATCTTCACCGCGCGCGGGATCGAGACCATCGTTCCCGACGCCGACGAGCGGGACGTCATCGACGACACCATCATGACGGAAATGGTGAAGGGCGTATTCAGCGACGCGACCCGCGCCCGGTATATCGACCTGATCCGCGGTTTTGCCGAGCGCGGCGCCGAGGGGTAGTGCTCGGCTGCACAGAAATTCCGTTGTTGATCCGCCCCGGCGACGTCGACGTGCCGACTTTTCCCACCACAGATGTCCATTGCCGGCGCGCCGTGGCGCTGGCGATCGGCGACTGACCGGCACCGGTTTCCGCGCCTTCGACCGCCGATTCAAATGATTCAAATGCAACACTAGTGTTTCATAGTGTTGCAAACTGTATCGGTTCGTGATTAGCTGCCGCCAACAGGGAGTCTCGAACAACGAGAATAGGGATGGACTACACCACCCTCGCTGCAATGATCGCAGGTAGTTTTGCCTCGCTCAGTCCACAACTTCGCGTCGCCGCCCGGAAGGTTCTGGAGCGGCCGGACGACGTCGCCTTGATGTCGATGCGCGGCTTCGCGTCGACGGTCGGCGTGCACCCGTCGACGATGACGCGCCTCGCCCGGCATTTCGAGTTCGACAGCTACAAGGATTTCCAGGAATCGTTCCAGCGCCGGCTGCGCGCCCACCCGGGCGATTTCGCGAGCCGAGCGCGCGAATTGCAGGCGCGCGGCGTGCGCCAGTCGGAAACCGTTCTCAAGGACGTGCTGGACGCGGCGGCGCGCAACATGGGCGAGTCGTTCGACGCCAACGGGCCGGAGAAGTTCACCGCCTGCGCTGAAATTCTCCTCAAGGCGCCGCGCATCTTCTGTCTCGGCCGGCGGAGCTGTTTTCCCGTCGCCTTCTATTTCCGCTATCTGGTCAGCGTCCTGCGCGACGGGGTCCGGTTGCTGGACGGGCTCGGCGGCACCTTCACCGACGAGTTGCGCGAGCTTCGCCGCGACGACGTTGTCTTCGTGGTCGGCTTCGAGCCCTACAGCAATGCCACCGTCGACGCCATCGCGGTGGCCAACGAGCTTGGCTGCACGGTGATATCGCTCACCGACACGGTGGTGTCGCCGATCGCGAGCTCGCCGGACCGGACGATCCTGGTCCGCAACGAAAGCCCGTCATTCTTTCATTCGGTCGCGCCGGCGCTCGCCGCCGTCGAGGCCTTGGCGGCCATCATGGTTCTGCGCGGCGGCGCCAAGACGCTCGCCACCATCGCCGCCAGCGAAAAGCAGATGCAGCGGTTCTCGGCCTATTGGCAAGGGGCGGCCGGGGGCCGTCCGTCACGCATGGAGCAACAACGATGACGAACGTCTTCCACCGAACGACCAAGGGCGCCATGCCCGTCGCCGTAAAGGGCGACGGCATCTACATCATCGACGCCGACGGCAAGCGGTATCTGGACGGATCCGGCGGTGCGGCGGTGTCGTGCCTCGGCCATTCCGACCGGGACGTCATCGATGCCATCAAGGGGCAACTCGACGAGCTGCCGTTCGCGCATACCGGCTTCTTCACGTCGCAGCCGGCCGAGGAATTGGCCGACCTTCTGATCCAAAAAGGTCCGAAGGGGATGCGGGCCGTTTATTTCCTGTCCGGCGGTTCGGAAGCGGTCGAGGCGGCGCTCAAGATGGCGCGGCAGTACCACCTCGAAACCGGCCAGAGTAAGCGCGCCCGCTTCATCGCCAGGCGGCAGAGCTATCACGGCAATACGCTGGGCGCGCTCTCGGTCGGCGGCAACGTCTGGCGGCGCGAGCCCTATGCGCCGCTGCTGGTCGAAACCAGCCTGATTTCGCCCTGCTATCCGTACCGCGACAAGCGCGACGACGAGAGCGAGGCGGAATACGGCATCCGCATCGCCGACGAACTGGAGGCGGAAACCCTCCGCCTCGGCGCTGAGAACGTCGCCGCCTTCATCGCCGAGACGGTCGGCGGCGCCACCGCCGGCGTGCTGCCGCCGGTGCCGGGCTATTTCAAGCGCATCCGCGAAATCTGCGACAAGCACGGCGTGCTCATGATCCTGGACGAGGTGATGAGCGGCATGGGCCGGACCGGCACGCTGTTCGCCTGCGAGCAGGACGGCGTGGTGCCGGACATCGTCTGCATCGCCAAGGGGCTCGGCGCCGGTTTCCAGCCGATCGGCGCGACCATGGTGACGGAAAAGATTTACGACGCCTTCGCCAAGGGTTCGGGCGCGTTTCAGCACGGCCACACCTACATGGGGCATCCGACGGCCTGCGCCGGCGCGCTCGCCGTGCAGAAGAAGATCGAGAAGCTCGATCTGCTGGCCAACGTGCGGGCCATGGGCGATGCGTTGGACGCGAAGCTGCTGGAGCGGTTCGGCAATCATCCGAACGTCGGCGACATCCGCGGCCGGGGACTGTTCCGCGGTATCGAGTTCGTCGCCGACCGCGCGACCAAGGAGCCGCTCGATCCGGCGGCCAAGCTGAATACCAGGATCAAGAGCCACGCCTTCGCGGCGGGTCTGATCTGCTATCCGGGCGGCGGCACCGCCGACGGCAAGCGCGGCGATCACGTGCTGATGGCGCCGCCTTTCATCATCACCGAGACGCAACTCGACGAGCTGGTCGACAAGCTGGCCGGCGCCGTCGCCACGTCGCTGAAGGAGATCGGTCTGGGATGACGGAACCGGTACCGCAAGCGACCGCCTGGCCGCCGCTGATCATCGCGGTGGCGCCGAACGGCGCGCGCCGCACCAAGGCCGATCATCCGGCCCAGCCGATGACGCCGGACGAGCTCGCCGAAACGTCGGTGAAGTGCGTCGAGGCGGGCGCGTCGATGATTCATCTGCACGTGCGCGACGCCGCCGGCGGCCACACCCTCGACGTCGACGCCTATCGCGCCGCGACCGATGCGATCCGCGCCAAGCTCGGCGACAGGATCGTCATCCAGGCGACCAGCGAGGCCGTCGGCATGTATTCGCCGGCGCAACAGATGGCGATGGTGCGCCAGCTTCATCCCGAGGCGGTGTCGATGGCGATCCGCGAGCTCATACCTGACGACGAGGACGAAGGTCCGGCGTCCCGGTTCCTCGAATGGCTCATCGGCGAGCGCATCCAGCCGCAATACATTCTCTATTCCGCCGACGAGGTGGTCCGTTTCGCCGATCTCAGGAAGCGCGGCGTGATCCCCGGCGACAACGTCTTCGTGCTGTATGTCCTCGGCCGCTACACCAAGGGGCAGGTGTCGCACCCGGCGGACCTGCTGCCGTTCCTGGAAGTCACCGGCGCCCTCAATTGTCATTGGGGTTTCTGCGCCTTCGCCGCGCTCGGGCACCTGCGCGGCGGCCCGGCCAAGGCGGCGGTGCTGTCGTCGGCGATGACCGGCCTGATCTCGGGCTCCTCCATCGCCAACGTGGTGAGCACGGGCGTCTTCACGATCCCGCTGATGAAGCGTGTCGGCTTCTCGCCGGAAAAGGCGGGCTCGGTCGAGGTCGCGTCCTCGGTGAACGGTCAGATCATGCCGCCGGTCATGGGCGCGGCGGCGTTCCTGATGGTCGAATACGTCGGCATCAGCTACCAGGAAGTCGTCAAGCACGCCTTCCTTCCGGCGGTCATCTCGTACATCGCTCTGTTCTATCTGGTCGACCTCGAGGCGGCCAAGGCCGGCATGAAGGGCCTGCCTAGGCGCGGCGTCGCCAAGTCGCTGATGCAGAAGCTCAACGGCTTCCTGATCGGCATCGCCTTCACGGCGGTGCTGTCGGCGATCGTCTATTTCGGCATCGGCTGGACGTCTGAGCTGCTCGGTGACGCCGCCGGTCCGGTGCTGGGCGTCGTCGTCCTCGCCGTCTACGTGCTGCTGGTCCGCTTCGCGGCGAAGTATCCCGATCTGTAACTGGACGACCCGAACACGGAAGTGGTCGAACTGCCGGAAATGGGGCCGACCGCCAAGACCGGCTTCCACTACATCCTGCCGATCGTCGTGCTGGTGTGGTTTCTGATGGTGGAGCGCAAGTCACCGGGCCTGTCGGCCTTCTGGGCGACGGCGCTATTGATCGTTCAGCTCGTGACGAAGCGGCCGTTGAAGACCTACTTCCGCGGCGAGAGCAACTACGCCGAAACCTTCAAGGCCGGCTGCCAGGACCTTTATGACGGTCTCATCGGCGGGGCGCGCAACATGATCGGCATCGGCGTCGCCACGGCGACGGCGGGCATCATCGTCGGCGCCGTGTCGCTGACCGGCATCGGCCAGGTGATGGCGGAATTCGAAGAGCTGCTGTCCGGCGGCAACCTGATGGTGATGCTGTTCCTGGTCGCCCTGATCAGCCTGATCCTGGGCATGGGCCTGCCGACGACGGCGAACTACATCGTCGTGTCGTCCCTGATGGCCGGCGTGGTCGTCGAACTCGGTGCTCAGGAAGGCCTGATCGTGCCGCTGATCGCCGTCCACCTGTTCGTGTTCTACTTCGGCATCATGGCAGACGTGACGCCGCCCGTCGGGTTGGCATCGTTCGCGGCGGCGGCCATATCCGGCGGCGATCCGATGAAGACCGGCTTCGTCGCCTTCTTCTACAGCCTGCGCACGGCGATGTTGCCGTTCCTGTTCATCTTCAACACCGATCTCCTGCTGATCAACGTCGGCTGGGGCGACGGCTTCATCATCTTCATCGTCGCGACGGCGGCCATGCTGGTCTTCGCGGCGGCGTCGCAGGGGTACTTCTTCACGCGAAGCAAGGCGTGGGAAACCGTGCTGTTGCTGCTGATCGCGTTCACGCTGTTCCGGCCCGGCTTCTGGCTCGACATGATCGATCCGCCGTTCGCGCGGCACGATCCGAAGAACATCGCGACGCTGATCGCCGGTCTGCCGGACGATACGAAGATCCGGCTGCAGGTCAATGGCGAGGACATGGCGACCGGCAACAAAATCGATACGTATATCGTGCTGCCGATTGGCAAGAAGGCCGGTGACGGCATCGCCCGGCTGGAAGCGGGGGCCGGCCTGACCCTCAAGGAGCAAGACGGTAAGATCATCGTCGACGCCGTCCGCTTCGACAGCCCGGCGGAAAAGGCCAAGATCGACTTCGATTGGCAGATCGTGGCCGTCGAACTGCCGAAGGATCGGCCGCCGAAGGAATTGTTCTGGCTGCCGGCGCTCGGCCTGCTTGGTCTAATCATCGTCATTCAACGTCGGCGCAAGCGTGCCGAAGACGGCTTGGCGCCGGCCTGAGGAGGAATTCGCATGTACAAGGAAATCCTGGTCGCCATCGACCTCGGACACGAAAGTTCGTGGAAGAAGGCGCTGCCGACGGCGGCGGAATATGCGTCCAAGTTCGGCGCCAATCTGCACTTGGTGACGGTGGTCCCGGACTTCGGGATGTCCATCGTCAGTCAGTACTTTCCGAAGGACTACGAAGAGAAGGTCATGGAGGATGCGCGCAAGCGCCTGCACGGCTTCATCGACGAACACGTGCCGGCCGGCATCAAGACGCAGGTGATCATCGCGCACGGGTCGATAGCCAAGGAAATCCTTCGCGTCGCCGGCGAGGTCAAGTGCGACCTCATCGTCATGCAGTCGCATCGGCCGGAGTTGCAGGACCTCCTGATCGGTCCGAACGCCGGCAAGGTCGTCTCGCACGCCAAATGCTCTGTGCTTGTCGTCCGCGACTAAGGTCGGACATAATAAGCCGGGGTCCTGCCTGGGGATTAGCCTGGGGGGGTGAGCCGCGAGGCAGGACCGGGTTGCCCACTGATACCCGTCTTGGTGGATATTGGATGCCATGGCCGCCCGTGCGCTCACAAAGGAAGACGTTAAACGTCTGATCGCCGACCCTTCCGTCGAAAACCGGGAAGATACGGCCGCCCACCTCGGGCAGGAGTTTTCCGCCGGCACGTTGCGTCCGGCGGAAAAGGATCTGGCCGTCGGCATTTTCGAAATTCTCGCCAAGGACGCCGCCGTCAGGGTCCGCGCCGCGTTGTCGCGGACGCTCAAGGCAAGCCCGGACATCCCGCACTCGCTGGCGGTCCGCCTCGCCAAGGACGTCGAGGAGGTCGCGCTCCCCCTGATCGAGGTGAGCGAGGTGCTCACCGATGCCGACCTGATCGACATCCTCAAGGCCTGCGGGCCGGCGCATCAAACGACCGTTGCCGGCCGCACCGGGCTTTCGGAAGCGGTTTCGGCCGCGGTCATCGAGACGGATAACGACGATGCGATCGGGACCCTGCTGGCCAATTCGACGGCGCGGATTTCGGAAGCATCCTATGAGCAGGTTGTGGGCGGTATCGAACAGGACGACTTCATCGCCGCCGCCATGGTCCGCCGGCCGTCGTTGCCGCTTTCGATCACGGAAAAGCTGTTGCGGGTCGTGTCCGAAAATTTGAAGACGGAGATCGCGGTCCGCCATCCGCTGCCGGAGGAAACGACGACGGATTTGATCCTCCGCAGCCGCGACCGCGCCCTGATCGAATTCACCAGCACGTCGCCCGCCGCCGACGTCGAGCGGTTCGTGCGCGAATTGCACGAGAACGGCCGGTTGACGAATTCGCTGATCGTCCGGGCGCTTTGCATGGGCGACATCGGCTTCTTCGAGGCGGCCTTGGCATGCCGCGCCAAGATCGCACTCCCGAGCGCGCGCAAGCTCATTCACGATCCGGGGCGGCTCGGCGTGAAGGCCGTCCACGCCAAGGCGCAGATGCCGAAATATCTGCTCGGCACGTTCGTGCATGCCTTGGACGTTCTCGACGACATGGAGTACGACGGCGGCGAGAACGACCGCGAAAGATATACCAAGCGCCTGATCGCGCGGATGATGACGTTCGAGGAGGATGACGTCGCCTTCGCCGGCGCCGATCTCGAATTCCTGCTCGCCAAGCTCGATCAACTGTCGCCGGCGGCTCACGCCTGATTTTCGGCGCCTGAAATTCAGCGTCGCTGCAGATCACGCCAGATGGATTGCGCGCGCGCCGACGCGTCGTAGGAACTCTTGACGCGGGCGAACAGCTTGTCGGCCTTTCCCGCTTCCTGGGCCTCCTTCTTCCAGGCGTTGGCGAACGCCTTGGAAATCTCGCTCGGCCAGCGCCTGACGTTGACGCCGGCGCCGGCGATGGTCTTGAGCGCGGCGACCTGCGCGGCTTCGCCCTCGGCGATGGATTGGGCGATATTGTCGTTGCAGCCGGAGCGAATCAGCGTGCGCCGCGCGTCGCTGAGGGCTTCCCAGTTCTTGGCCGCCATCACGAAGACGAAAGTCTCGGCGGGCCGCCGCAGATCCGGAACGTAATAGTTCTTCACCATCTCGTGCACGCCGACGGCGACGTCGACGTTCGGCGCCGACAGGGCGGCGCCGTCGAGAGTTACCGCCTCGAACCCGATCAGGACGTCGGCGAGGGGGATCTGCACGGGGGCGGCGCCGAGCCGGCGGTACACCCGCGCCGACAGCCCGCGCGCGTGAATGCGCTTGCCGGCGAGGTCGGCGACGCCTTTCAAGGGCTGGCGGAACCAGCCGCCGCCGGCGGCCGGGACAAGGCCGCAAAGCACGCCGGCAAGCCCCGCCTGCGCCAGGGCTTCGCGCATCAACTCGGCTCCTTCGCCGACCTGCATCCAGGCCAGAAAACCTTCGATGGGAATGCCCAGCGGCGGTCCGGCGAAGAATTCCAGCGCCGGGGCGCGGCTGGAGAAGGTATCGGGCGACGTGAAATAGGCATCGACGGCACCGGACAGCATCGCCGCGACCGTTTCGGTCTCGGGTACCAGCGAGCCCGGCGGATATAGGCGCAGATCGAAATCCGCCGCCGAGAGCTTCCACACGGTTTCGGATAGCCGCCGCGCCAAGGTGCCGTGCGCCGGCAATGCCTCGGCATAGGCGCTGACCATCTTCAGGGTCAGGGGCGTCTGGCGCGGTGCCGCGGCGGACGCTGTCGGCGCGGGTTGGGCCGTCGGTTTCGGGGCGGCGGCGGCCTTGGCGTCGGCGTTGGCGCGGTGCGGCAGATTGGCCGTCAGGCGGGGCGCGATGACGGTGGCGCCCAACACCAATCCGGCGACGATGCCGATGATCAATCCTATGACGGCGTTTCGCATGGTCGCGACATGCTAGAGGCATATGCCATGGCACGCCATTGTGAAGTCGCCGGCCGGGCCATTCCTAGAATTTGTCGATCGGCCATTTGAGATAAACGGCGCCGTCGTCTTCCGCCGCCGGGAACCGGCCGGCGCGGATGTTCACCTGAACGGAGGGAATGATCAGGGCCGGCATCGACAATCCGGCGTCGCGTTCCGCGCGCATGGCGGCGAAGGCGTCCGCGTCCTTGCCGACGAGGTGGACGTTTTCGGCTCGCTGTTCGGCGACGGTCGTGGAAACGACGAGGGGCCGGCCGCCCGGCAGATAATCGTGGCAGTGGAAAAGGCGTGTCGCGTCGGGCAATGCGAGGATGCGCGCGATGGAAGCGTACAGCGTCCTCGCGTCGCCGCCCGGAAAGTCGCAGCGCGCCGTGCCGTAGTCAGGCGCGAAGAGCGTGTCGCCGACGAACGCCGCGTCGCCGAAGACATACGTGGCACAAGCCGGGGTGTGCCCGGGTGTATGTAGGACACGACCCGTCAGGCCGCCGATCTCGAGCGTTTCGCCATCGGCGAACAGACGATCGAAGGCGCTGCCGTCCGGGCGCAATTCACCGCCGATGTTGAATATCCGTTTGAAGGTTTTCTGCACCCGGCCCACTTCGCTGCCGATCCCGGTTCGTCCGCCCACCGCGTCCCGCAGGTACGGCGCGGCGGTCAGATGATCGGCGTGCACATGTGTTTCCAGTATCCACTGAACGCTCAGGCCGCGCTCGGCGATGCGCTTGATGACGGCGTCGATGCCGGCATGGCCGGTGCGGGCGGACGCCACGTCGAAATCGAGAACCGGGTCTATGACGGCACAGGAACGGGTTTCCGGGTCGGTGACGATATGGGTCAGCGTGAAGGTCTTTGGGTCGAAGAAGCTCTCGACGTCGGTCGTCATTTTCCCGTCCTGTTCGTGGTCATCGTTGCCGGCAGCTTAACCCCGGGAGAGGAGGGAAGGAACCTCCGGAGTAAATGAGAATGATTTTCATTTTTGTTGACGCTCGAAAATTCACGTGCGACTCTGCGCCCCGATAACGGTCAAGGGAACCCGGTGCGGACGACCGTCCAATGCCGGGGCTGACCACGCAACTGTAAGCGGTGCAAGCCGGTTCACGATGCCACTGACCTTCGGGTCGGGAAGGCGAACCGGACAATCGCGAGCCAGGAAACCTGTCGTTATCAGTCGTCTCTCCGCCGGCCGTGGCGTGCTGGTGGGCGGATTTCTCCGAATGGCGACCGACGATGCCGGCCAAAAACCGCACTTGCGGCGGTTGTTGCGCGCGGCGGCTTGCGTTGTTATAAAATAACATATTATGTATTTTATAACATTCTGTAGTACGAACCTTCGGAGGGGAAAATGCGGGTCACAAGCGATACACTCATCAAACTAGGGGTTTCGACGGCGAGCCTGGTAGCGTGCCTGGCGATGGCCGTCCAGGTGTCGGCCGGGACGGTTGGTAACGGAAACAAGGCGACTGTCACCCTCGGGGGAACCATCAACAAGGCCTTCCTGGTGGTCGACGACGGCAAGGAATCCCGTTCCGCCGTCGTCGACAACGAAAACGACGGCTCGATGTTCTTCATCAACAGCGAGGCGACGGTCGGTGAATGGACGGTCGGCGCCTATCTGGCGACGCTCTTCCGCGACAATCCGTCGAACGAAGTGACCATCGACGACGCCAGCGCCGGCAACGGATCGCCGGGCGACCGGAATGCCGGCGCCACGACCTTCACGCAACGGAACATGGAAGTCTCCTTCTCCCATCCCGCCTACGGCAAGTTCACTCTCGGTCAGGGCGAAACGTCCTCGGACGGTGCTGCGGAAGTCGATCTCTCCGGGACCAACGTCATCGGGTACTCGCAGGTTTCCGACGTCGCCGGCGCCGTCAAGTTCCGCCCCGCGACAGGCGGGTTCGGCGTTTCCATCGGCGAAGTGTCGGACAATCTCGACGGCAACGATCGGGACGACCGGCTCCGTTACGACTCACCCGAGTTCGGCGGCTTCACGGTCTCGACTTCCTACGCGTCGGGCGGCGCCGGCGATGTCGCGCTTTCCTAAGGCGGAAAGCTCGGCAGCGTCGAATTGAACGGCGCCATCGCCTATTTTAACCAAGCGGGAATCTCGACCGACGCGAACAACGGCATCAGCGGTTCGCTGTCGATGCTGCACGATAGCGGCGTCAGCCTGACCTTCGCCACCGGAACGAAGGATTTGAAAGCGCAGAACCGCAAGGATCAGCAGTTCATGTACGGCAAGATCGGATATGCCGTCGGCCTGAACGCGCTCGGCCCGACACGGTTCTCCGTCGATTACGGCAAGTACGATGACATCGCGCAGGACAACGACACCATGACGTCGTTCGGTGTCCAGGCGGTGCAGGACATCGACGATGTCGGGGCCAGTCTGTATGCCGGCTATCGCCATTACGCTCTCGACCGGACGGGTTCCTCGTTCGACGACATCTATGCCGTCATGACCGGCGCGCGAATTTCGTTCTGAACGAAGTGGTGGAAACGGCGGCGTGCCGCGCCTTCGGCGTGGCACGCCGTATTTCCGAAAACCTGCATTTGCCCCGGAAATAACCGTACGGTTATTTTTTCCGCGAAAAGCTTGCCGCTTTGGCGCCAAACAATTGACATCGCCCGCGGATGTCGTGCGGAATACGTGACAGATTCCGCAGAGGGGGGCTAACTGCTGCGGGGTCGGGAAACTGCCGATCCGGCGCGGTAGCGCCGCTCGACCCGTTCGGCGCAAAGAGCCTCTGACGGTTAACCTTGGGCGGGGCCTCCATGTGCGACAGATTCTGGATTTTTCCGAGCTCATAAGCCCCATGGCGTCGGCGAAGTTCTTCGCCGAGTTCTATGGCCGGGCGCCGTGCCTGGTGCGGGCGGATCGAAATCTCTACCGATCGCTGTTCGGATGGGACGACGTCGCGTCGCTGCTCGAGAACACCGCCGCCTGGAACCATGAGACCCTGAAGCTCGTGATCGACGAAACCATCATCGATCCGGCGGAGTATACCCGTCCGGGCATCAGCCGGGACGGCGCCGGCGAGCGTCGGATCGTGCCGGCCGAGGTCAAGAATTGGGCTTCGAAAGGGGCCAGCATCGTTCTCAACATGGCGGAGACCATGCACCCCGGCCTGCGCTCCATTGCCGAGGCGATCTCGTTCGCGACGAATTGCGAGGTGCGGGCGAACATCTATTGCTCGTATGCCGGCCGGCAGGCGTTCATGTCGCATTTCGACACCACCGACGTTTTCGTCCTGCAGATGGCCGGCGCCAAGAAGTGGCGAATCTACGAGGGGCGCTATCAGGATCCGGTCGCCATGGACGGGTTCGAGTTCCAGAGCATCGACAAATCGGAACACGACCGGGCCAAGGGCCGGGTGGCGCAATCGCCCGTCCTGAAGGAGGGGCACTTCCTGTACTTGCCGAAGGGGCAGTACCACGAGGCCTGCGCCGTCGACGGTCCGTCGTTGCACGTGACCTTCGCGACGACGGAATCGCGGGGGATCGAGTTTCTCAAGAAGTTCGTGGATTCTTTGGCCGAGGTGCCGGAGTTCCGCGCGCCGATGCCGGATTTCGACAACATCGCTGCGCACGATGCGCACATCAATATGCTTGCCGAAAGGCTTCGCGAACTGATCACGCAACCGGGCATCGGCGAACAGATGCGCGCCGACCAGCGTCGCCGAGCTTTCGGACTGCTGTCGCGGTTCACCCTGCCCGAGCCCGAGGACGTGAGGATATTCCGCGTCCGTCACCTGAAGGCGGAAATCGCGCTTGGCCCGGACGGGTATCAGGTCCGTGTCGGCGGCGCGGCCGTGCCCATCCCGCAGGCGCAGTACGGCGCGGTCGGCTGGATGACGGACCGCCAGGCTTTCGTCGTCGGTGAATTACTGGAGGCGTTCCCGGATCTCGGCGCCGGCGTTGCCGAGGAACTGCTTTCCAAACTCGTATCGATCGGGCTGCTGGACGTCCTCAAACGCTGACGGCTGGGCGCGCGCGGCCGGGCCGCTACTTCGCCGCCATGTCCTTTTCGAGGAGCTTGCCAACTTCCCGCGCGACGGCCGCGTGGCCACCCGGACCCCAGTGCACGTCGTAGGGAATGTAATAGCGTGTGAGGGTCTTCCACGGATCGGACTCGCCGGCGAAGGCGGGCGCCAAATCGACGACGGGTACGCTTTGCGCCTTGCCCCAATCCACCCAGTAGTCCGTGCACCGGGTCGTCTCGGCGGGCCGCAGGATGTTCGAGGGCCACGGATAGACGAACACCGTCAGCGGAATGGACCGCGCCGAAAGCAGGCTCGCCAATTCCGTCATATATCGACTGGCGAAATCGGTGCCGCGCCCACTCCATGCGGGCGCCTCTACCGAGGTGTCGCACCACGCCGTTGCCGAGACATTGGCAACGCGGTCGCGCCAGAGATCGCGGTCGATGAAATCGCCGGTCTTTACGTAATCACCGGAGACGCTTCGGCGCTTCCATCGATAGGACAGGAAATCCCGGAACAGATATGCGAAGGCGACGGTAATGGAGTTTTCCTTGAGCCACGAGTCGCCGCCGTCGCCGAAAACCCGCCGTTGACCGTGTTCGTCGCCGCTGTCGACGGCGCGCTTGTCCGCCGTCACGCGGTACCAGTCCGCCGAATTCTCCACGTCGCTTTGGTCCAGGAACAGATACACGCGGTCGACCGCGTATCCCTTGTCGACGATCAGCTCATTGGCGAGGGCGTAGTAGACGGCGGGCGCGTAGGACGAAACGGCGCCGTTCAGGATTTCGACGTTCCGCGCCGCGAACGCCTGCTGCAGGCGACCGGCGAAGCTTTCCTCCCATGTGACGCCCGAGCCCTCGGTGAAGGAATCGCCGAGTACCAGTATCCGATAGCCGTCGCTCTTTTTCGCGACCTCGCGCGGCTCTGCATCCCGAAAGCCCAGCGAGTTCGTGAAAAGCGGATACGACCGACCGCCCCAATCGTCGATAACGGTGACGTTCGGGTGCAGCGCGTGATGCCGGACGTCATGCTTGATGCGAAACTTCTGGCGGTGGCCGCGGTCCCAAATCTGGCCGCAATAGCTTTTGCAGAACTGCGCGGCGGTTAGATCGAGCACCACATAGATCGTGAGCGAGACGAGGACGCCCACGGCGGTCATAAGAAGTCTTTTCTTCATGGGCTCTCTCGACGGATTTCCTCGAATGTCCGGAGAATACCTCTCCGGAAGCGTTATTGCAGGTTATTGCTTGTTTTTGCCTGGGCTGTCACGGGCACCGGGAAAGTTAAAGGGCCCGAGAATTTCTTCCCGGGCCCTTTTCATTTGGTCGGAGTGAGTGGATTCGAACCACCGGCCCCTGCCTCCCGAAGGGAGTTTATTGCGCAGGAATCCGGGCCTCGGAAATCCGAAAACCCCAGAAAACCAAGGTTTATTAGCCATTCATTCTTGAAAAATCTTGATCGCTCTAGTTTTATTCTAGACACATTCTAGATATATGGGCGCTTTTATGCCGAGAACAGTTG
>JAYOFL010000037.1:0-37172 GCA_038117205.1 Rhodospirillales bacterium
TTTGTTCCAGGGATAATCTCTCAAATTCCCCGGTTCAAAAAAACCTCTCAGGTCACCCTGGCCGATCGAGAACTTGCCGAGCTTGGCATCCGAGAAATAGATGTCCATGTGACGCTGCGTGAAGGTCGTCGCCCCCGCGCCGTGATCGCCGATGGAGCCGCCGCCCGCCGACGCGTCGTCGATGCTGACATCGGAGGACGAGTTGTCGCGGTACTGGACCTCCATCAGGAAGCCCGCCGTCACGCGTTCGTTGATCGGCGCCGACCCGGCGATGAAGAACCTGGAGCTCAGGTTTTCGTTGTCGACGACGGCCGTCCGGCTGTTGTCGCCGTCGTCCATGTACAGGAACGCGCGATCGACATAGCCGCCGAGGGTGACGCTTAGCTTGTTGCTGTTACTGACGGTCCCGGCCATGGCCGACGGAACGAAGGCGGTCATCATGCCGGTGGCGATGACCCATTTGAGTTGCTTTTTGTTCATTCACTCTCTCCATGTGGATGGCCGGCCTTAAATCGGGCGCTCGAGATTCATCGTGAACTCGACCGCCCGCATATTGCACCGCACCATTTGAGAGAAATGCTATCCGGCTAATAACGGCTATCAACTGGAATGTTTAAAAAATATACAAATAATATTACATGATTAAATAATAACCAATATTATGAATAATCATGATTCCGCCCGGGGATCTAGCTCGGAAACCACCGGCGATGTAAGGGGCATGGGGGTGAACGCGCCCTGCTCCGCCATCGGCACGCTCGCCCGCGCCCGCATGCGCCAGAGAACGAACAGAAGCATCAATCCGGAGACGGCGGCGTTGTAGGCGAACAACCCGCCGGCGCCGAAAACGTTCATGGCCACGGATGCGCTGGCCGGTCCCAGTGACGCGCCGACGCCGTAGGCCATGATCAGCCCCCCCGACGCCGCCACCAGTTCGGACGGCGCCAGATGATCGTTGGTATAGGCGACCGAGAGCGGGTAGAGGGTGAACGAGAGGCCGCCGAACAGCGCCGTCAGGGCCAGGAGCACGAGGCCGCTGCCGCTGTCCCTGCCGACGATGGCGAGCGATACGGCGACCGACGCCGCCGTGACGCCGGCGATAACGACGCGCCGGTCGATGCGGTCGGAAATCTTGCCGATCGGCCATTGCAGCAGCAGCCCGCCGATGATGAGCGCGCCCATGAATTCCGCCGTGCGTTGTGCGTCGAAGCCGATCCGCTGCGCATACAGCGGCCCAAGACCGTAGACCGAGCCCATGATCAGGCCGCAGGCGAAGGACCCGGTCATACCTGTCGGCGAGGTGCGCCAGAGCACGGCGAAACGGAACCGCACCGGTTCCGGCAACGACGGCGCGCTGACGCGTGTGATGGCGACGGGGATGACCGCCAGCGACATCAGGATCGAGTTGACGACGAACAGCAGCAGACCGCTCTCGTCCGGCACGTTGAGCAGGAATTGCCCGAGGCCTTGGCACAGGTAGAGCACGATCTGATAGAGCGAGAACACCTGGCCGCGAACCGAGTTGTCGGACTTCTCGTTCAGCCAGCTTTCCGTGCACATGTACATGCCGACACAGCAGAAACCGACGACGAAGCGGAGCGCACCCCACAGCCACGGATCGAGGACGATCGCGTGCGCCAGCGTCGCCGCCGACGCCAACGACCCGAGGGCGGCGAAGGTCCGGATATGCCCGACGTTGACGATCAGGCGGTGACAGAACGACGTTCCGACGACGATGCCGACGAAGTATCCCGACATGACGGCGCCGACGACACCCGGGCCGTAGCCGGCCGAGCCCATGCGGAAGGCCAGCAGCGTCGACAAGGCGCCGACGCCCAGCATCAGGAAAGCGATGCCGAGCAGCAGCGACGATACCAGCCTGACCGTCTGAAACACGCCGAACCTCCACCTGCCGCGTCACGGGCGAAGGTTTGCGCGGGACAGCGGAATTCGCCGCCTTTACGCCCGGCCCCGGGCCGGCGCAAGCGGTATTTCCGCCGCGTTCCCGGCGGACGGTTCGTGCGCTTTGCGGCTCAGTCGGCGAGCGCCGCCGCGTGGTGCCTGAGATGGTCCTCGATGAAGCTGGCGATGAAGAAATACGAGTGGTCGTAGCCTTCCCGCATGCGGAGCTTCAGGGGCTGCCCGGCCTTCTCGCAGGCGGCCACGAAAAGCTCCGGCCTCAGTTGCTGGGCCAGGAAATTATCGGCCGTTCCCTGATCGATCAGGATATCGCCCGGGAACCGCTTGCCAGCCTCGACCAGCGCCGTCGCGTCGTGCGCCGCCCAGCGGGTCCGGTCGGGGCCCAGGTATCCCGTGAACGCCTTCTCGCCCCATGGCACCCGGCTCGGCGCCACGATGGGCGCGAAGGCGGATACGCTTGCGAAGGTTTCCGGATGCCGGAGCGCGATGGTCAGCGCCCCGTGCCCACCCATGGAATGGCCCATGACGGCACGCCGGTCGGCGCGGGCCGGAAAGTGCTTGAAGATCAGCGCCGGCAACTCGCCGGTGACGTAGCTGTACATCCGGTAGTGCGCCGCCCAGGGGGCGACCGTGGCGTCGACGTAGAAGCCGGCGCCGGAGCCGAAATCGTAGCTGTCGTCCTCGCCGGGAATGTCGACGCCGCGGGGGCTCGTGTCCGGCGCGACGATGACGAGGCCGAGTTCGGCGGCGATCCGCTGCGCGCCGGCCTTCACGGTGAAGTTCTCCTCCGTACAGGTAAGGCCGGACAGCCAGAACACGACCGGGCGGGGCTCCTTCTCGGCGGCCGGCGGCGTGAACACGGCGAACCTCATGGCGCAGCCGAGCTCTTGCGAATAGTGGCGATAGACGCCCTGCGTGCCGCCGAAACAAAGGTTCGTCGAGACGGTTTCCAGACTCATGTCTTACTCCCGGACCGATGGATGAAAAGGATCAGGCGCTCTTGCCCTTGGCGTGGAAGATGTAGCCGAGGAACCCCATCAGCAACTGCGCCGCCAGGAACGCCGTCGTGCCGTCGCGGTCGTAATCGGGCGCGACCTCGACCAAGTCGATGCCGACCACGTCGCCGAGACCGGCGAGCCCCTGCAGGATCTCCAGCACTTCGTAATAGAGGAAGCCGCCGTGGCTCGGCGTGCCGGTGCCGGGCGCGATGGAGGGATCGAAGCCGTCGATGTCGATGGTGCAGTAATACCGTTTTCCCTTCGGGATGCGGGCGAGCACGCCGTCCGCCCCGAGCCGGCGCACGTCGCGCACGCTCAGGATATCGGAGCCGGCCTTCCTGGCCGCCTCGTAGTCGGCGCGGTTCGAGGACGAGACGAAACGGATGCCGAGCTGCGTGAAACCCGTCACGTGATCCATCTCGGAAGCGCGGCGAAGCGGATTGCCGTGGCCGTAACGCACACCGTGCCGTTCGTCGACGAAGTCGAGGTGCGCGTCGATGTGAACGATATGGACCGGCTCCTTCCCTTCGAAGGCGCGGATGCAGGGGATGTGTACCGAGTGGTCGCCGCCCAGCACCAGGGGCATGGCGCCGGCCGCCAGAATCTTGCGGACGCCGAGTTCGATGTTGGCGTGGCTCTTGATCGTGTCCGTGTGCACGATGTCGGCGTCGCCGATGTCGACGATCTTGACGCCATCCGTTTTGGCACCGCCCTTCGGCAGATAGGTCACGTCGTCCTCGAAGTCGTACATGCCGGCGTGCCCGAAGGAGAACAGCGTCGACGCCTCGCGGATGGCGCGCGGGCCGAAGCGGGCGCCGGCCCTGTATTGCGTGCCCATGTCGAAGGGGGCGCCGAGGACGCAGACGTCCGCGCCCGCGAGCGCGTCCCAATCCAGGACGGCGGGCTGCTTTCCGAAAGTGCAATGTCCAACGAAGGGCAGGTTCAGCCGCCCAGATTCGTATCCGTGTTCGCTCATCACCCCTCCGGACGGCCGCGTGGTTTCTCAGGCGGCGGGACGGTCGCCGCCGGATTCCAATTCTACCCAGAAACGGCTGCCCTTGCCGAGTTCGCTTTCGAACCCGATGCGGCCACCCATCAATTCGACGAGGTCGCGCGATAGCGCGAGCCCGATCCCCGCGCCGCCGGCGGACGACATCGAGGAATTCAACCGCACGAATGGCCGGAACAGCCGCGGCCGGTCCTCCGGAGAGATGCCGATGCCGGTGTCGATGACGTCGATGCGAACCTTGTCGGCATCCGGCCGCGCGATCCGGACGTCAACACGCCCGTCTTTGCGATTGTACTTGATCGCATTCACCATGAGGTTCACCAGCACTTGGTTCAGTTTGACGCCGTCCGCACCGACCGTGACCGTACCCGGTGGCGGAATCTCGACGGCGAGCTTGATCCGGTGCTTGTCGGCGATCGCCTGCGCGATGGCGGTGGCGTCGCGCAAGGCTTCCGCGAGATCGATGATCTCCATGTTGGCCGACAGGCGTCCCTCTTCGGCGCGGGCCAGATCGAGGATCTCCTCGACCAGTTGCAGCAGATGCCGGCCGCTCCGTTGAATGACGCCGGCCGCGTCGTCGATATCGACATGCTTGCCGATACCGTCGCGGAGGCTGAGCAACTGGCTGTACCCGATGATGGCGTTCAGCGGCGTCCGCAGTTCGTGGCTCATGCAGGCGAGGAAGTCGGATTTCGCCCGGCTGGCGTCCTTTGTGCGCCTCTTTTCAGCATGCAGTTCGAGGATTGTCGCGTTGTACTCTTGGATCAGTCCATGCGCGCGCCGCCAGAACACCACCATCAGAAAGCCGACGACGGCGAACGTCGCGACGACGATGGGACCAACCTGCAAAAGGAGGGTGCGGCCCGGGCGTGCCGGCTCCCAGACGAAATAGCCCAGCTTGCCGCCCTCGTCGTTGGCCAGCACGAGTGACGCACGCCCGTCATGCGGCTCGTCGTCGGAGAAAGCGAGGCCCTTCAAAAGGTACGCCTCGCCGATGGCCGTGACAGCTACCGTGTCGAGCTTACGGATGAAGACGAGAAACGGCCGGGCAATGGCCTGTTCCGCCAGCGGCGGCGGCTTTTCCGGCGTGAACCGCATGACGGAGACGATATGCGGCGTATGGTCGAGGACGATCAGCCCGGCCTCCGCCTTCGCTTCCGCGTAAGATGCGTTCTGCGCCTTTTCCATCAACGCCCCGATGCGGGAAACGACGCCTTCTTGAAACCCTTCCGCCAACGGCTGCCGCCCCTTGGCGATGCCGTAAATCAACCCGCCGTCCGGTTTCAGGACGAGCGTATGCGTGACGCCGAACGCCGTCGGCACGTCGACCCCGAAATAGGTTTCCAGGAGCGGGATGTTGGGTATGGGCTCGATCTGCCGGTGCAGTTCGTCCCACCAGCCGTAGTCGCGGTTGCCGGCGCGCACGACCCGCGTCGCCTCGGCCAGCGCCGTCCGCAGATGGTGCTGCTGCGCCTCGACGGCCGTTTCGTCGTTCTCCGCCGCGCCGGCGAGCAGCACGCCGACGACCAATGCGAAAGCGATGACGATGGCAGTGGCGACGGGCAGGAGCAGACGCGGGAATCTCTCGTTTCCCAACGGCGGCCTGTCCATGCGGTCGGGTGACGGGATCGCGTGCCGTTCCAGTGCCTGTCGCTCCGATACAAACGCGCCGCCGTCACCCCAAGCGGAGGCTAGTACTCGTTTTTCGTGCCGAATAACTTCTGCATTTCACGTTCTACGTCGCCACGTCCGACGTAGGAAAAAATCCCGGTGATGTTCTCACCGTCGTCGGACAGCGGCGGACGCAACGACCGGAGCGCCTCCGGCAGGTTTTGATATACGGTATGAAACACCAGGGGCGCGCGCTTTTCCAACACCAGATCGTATTGAAATTTCAATAATTGTCGCGCCCATCGCGGTCCCACCTCGTCAAAGTAGTGCCCGGCATGGTCCACGCCATGATAGGCGGTGTGCGCCCGCCCCCAATAACGGTAAACGAACCCCCGTCCCGGCACGAGGTCGGATACCAAATAAAAGGGCAGCAGGGGCGCCGGCAGCGCCAGCAGGTCGATGTCACGCCACGCCGGACCGACGCGGCCGGCCCGCACCTTGTCCCAATAGGCATGCACCGCGCGTATCCCCGCCGGATCCGACGGCGCCGGCGGATACGGGTCGCTCGAAATGACCGGCGGCATGAACTCCAATGACGTCCCCCGATCCGCTCTCAGAATTCGACGACGGCGCGGATGCTCTCTCCCCTGAGCATCAGATCGAAACCGTCGTTGATCTTATCGAGCGGCATCTTGTGGGTGATCAGATCGTCGATGTTGATCTTCCCCTCCATGTACCAGTCCACGATCTTCGGCACGTCGGTGCGGCCCTTGGCGCCGCCGAAGGCGGTACCGCGCCAGACCCGGCCGGTGACCAGTTGGAACGGACGGGTCG
The DNA here is from genome assembly GCA_038117205.1 of Rhodospirillales bacterium. Lineage (GTDB taxonomy): Bacteria > Pseudomonadota > Alphaproteobacteria > Rhodospirillales > Casp-alpha2 > JAQBZY01. Next base: position 6,373 of record JAYOFL010000037.1, read on the forward strand.
AGATTTCCTGGCCGGCGCCGGCGACGCCGATGATGGTGCTTTCGCCCCAGCCCTTGTGACAGCATTCCAGCGCCTGACGCATGGTCCCCGTGTTGCCGATGCATTCGAACGAGTGATCGGCGCCGCCCTTGGTGAGATCGACGAGATACGGCACCAAATCGCCCTTCACTTCCTTCGGATTGACGAAGTGGGTCATGCCGAACTTCTCGGCGATGGCCTTGCGCTTCGGGTTGATGTCGACGCCGACGATCATGTCCGCGCCGACCAGGCGCGCGCCCTGAATGACGTTGAGGCCGATGCCGCCGAGGCCGAACACGATGACGTTGTCGCCGGGACGGACCTTGGCCGTATTGATGACGGCGCCGACGCCGGTCGTCACGCCGCAGCCGATGTAGCAGACCTTGTCGAACGGCGCGTCCTCGCGGATTTTCGCCACCGCGATCTCCGGCAGCACCGTGTAATTGGAGAACGTCGAGGTCCCCATGTAGTGGAAGATCGGATCCTTGCCGAGGCGGAACCTCGACGTGCCGTCCGGCATGACGCCCTTCCCTTGCGTGGTGCGGATGGCCTGGCAGAGATTGGTCCGGCCCGACGTGCAGTAATCGCATTCGCGGCATTCCGGCGTGTACAGCGGAATGACGTGATCGCCCTTTTTCACCGATTTGACGCCCGGCCCGACGTCGACGACGACGCCCGCGCCCTCGTGACCGAGGATCGCCGGGAAGATGCCTTCCGGATCGGCGCCCGAGCGGGTGAACTCGTCGGTGTGACAGATGCCGGTCGCCTTGATCTCAACCAGAACCTCGCCCTCGCGCGGGCCGTCCAACTCGACGGTTTCGATGGAGAGCGGCTTGCCGGCCTCGAAGGCCACCGCGGCGCGTGTCTGCATGTCGTTTCCTCCGGGAACGTTGTCTTCGTTGGCGCAACTATGCACGAAGGCCGCGCGACATGGCAAATGAACCTGCCGCGACGGCAGTACGTCCCCGGATCGCCAATTCAGATGGCGAGGCGCGAGCGGAACTCGGCGAGGATTTCCTCGTAGAGCTTGTCCTTGAGGTGCGCGTCCTCGATGCCGGCGTCGATACTCGGATTGTCGTTGACCTCGATCACGAAGACGCCGGCGTCGGACTGCTTGAGATCGACGCCATAAAGCCCGTCGCCCATGACATTGGCCGCGCGCACGCCGACGTCGATCACCTCCGCCGGCACGTTCTCGATTGCGAACGTCTTGTAGCCGCCGGACTTCACGTTTCCCTTCCCATCGTGATGATAGATCTGCCAATGGTTACGGCTCATGAAGTACTGGCACGCGTAGAGCGGCCGGCCGTGCAGAACGCCCAACCGCCAGTCGAAGGTGGTCGGCAGGAATTCCTGGGCGATGATCAGGTCGGACTCCCGGAACAGTGCCTCGGCGCCCCGTTCCAATTCGTCCGCGTCCTTGACCTTCACGACGCCGCGCGAGAACGAGCCGTCGGGGATTTTCAGGACCATCGGGAAGCCGAGCGCATCGGCGGCCTCCTTCACGGAGCGGCGGTCGAGCACCAGCGTCTTCGGCGCCGGTATCCGGTGCGTCTTCAAGGCCTCCGCCAGGAAAACCTTGTTGGTGCAGCGGAGAATCGACATCGGATCGTCGATCACCGGCATGCCGAGTCCTTCGGCCCGCGTCGCGAAGCGGAAGGTATGGTTGTCGACGTTGGTGGTGGCGCGGATGAAGAGCGCGTCGTATTCGCCGAGCCGGGCGTAGTCGGCGCGGGTGATGTGCTTGACCTCGACGTCCATGCGCTTGCCGACGCGCGCCAACCGCTTCAGCGCCGTTTCGTCCGACGCCGGCAGGTCTTCGGTCGGGTCGACCAGCACGGCCAGGGACCAGTGCGGGCTGCGCTGCAACTTCGGCGGCCGCCAGTCGGTCCTGAGGAACCGCACCAGACCGTCGCGGAAGGCCCGCTCCTCGGCGGGGTCCAGGTTCTGGGCGCTGACCGGCTCCATTTCCTCGAAGCACCAACCCTTCTTCTTGTGGAACTCGATCGTGAACACCAGGAGCGGTACCCGGAACCGCTCGAACAACGCGCTGGCGACGCGCTTGAAGCGGACGTCGTCGGTGCGCCCGAAGGTCATGAAGACTCGGCACGGGCTTTCCGGCTGCGGCGACACCTTGTCGAGATCGGCGTTCAGCAGTGCCTCGATGTCCTCGACGTTCGGCTGCCAGAGGCGCTTGCGGTCCAGCGTCGTCAACTGGTTGATGGAGGGAATGACGCGGTGCCCGCGCGCGCCGGCCAGCAACGAGGCGTAGTAGCCGGTCCCCATGTAGGCATAGTCCGACGCCAGATTGATGACGCGCACCCGCCGGCCGGCGAATTTTTCCGGCCGTGTCAGGTAGTCCCTCGGCTTCACCACGTAGGGCGCGACCTCTTCCGGGAAGCTTTTCGCGGTGCGGTCGGACAGGACCGCCAGCATCCGCTCCCTCATCGCCGACTGAGCACGACCACCGCTTGCAGGTGGCTGCGTCCGTATTTCGCCATGAGCTCGAAATCCCTCCTGGTGATCGGAATGCTGAGGCAATCGGTTCCGGTGAAGATGTAATCGTCCTCGCCGAAATCCGGATCGCTGACGTAGATGAACTTCTCGTCGAAGCCGGCGATGGCGACCCAGTGCGGCGCCTTGTCGCCGAGAATGCGGTATTGGCTGATCAATGCGATGGCCGACTTGCCGGCGGCGAACTCCCCTTCGAGATCGGCCAACGACAGCGCTCCCACATGCAATGGAATACCGGCCGCCGCGACCCGTTCGGAAAAATCCTCGTGCACGAGCCGCAGCACGTCCTTCTTCTTTTCCTGGCGCACGCCGGACAGGAACAGGGGGCCGGAATCGCTGACGTACAATTCGGCGTCGAAGCCGCGCGCGTGCGCCGCCAGCGCCAGCCCGTGCGGGCCGCAGCCGCCGTGCCCGGACGTCATGAAGACGGTCGTCGCCTCCCGCCAGATGGCAAGCTCGTCGCGCTGCGTCATGGCGACGGCCGGATCGAGGGCGTGCATCGCCATCAGGAGCGCCGCCGCGCCGCAGGTGAATTCCATGGTCTGGTTGTAGTAGCTGACGCGCGACGGCATCACGACGGTTTCCGGAATCAACGTCTTCTGCATCCGGAGCGCGGCGGAATGATCCTCGTAATAGTCCGGATAGACGGCGAATTCCTGGTAGCCGTGCCGGCGGTAGAGGCCGATGGCGGCGGCATTATCGGGCCGGACCTCGAGGCGCAGCATCGCCGCGCCGCGCTCGAGCGAAGCCGCCTCTGCCCACTCCAGCAGCCGCGCGCCGAGCCCGACGCCCCGCGCCACGGGATCGACGGCAATGGAATAGAGCCGGGCCAACGACGTGTTGGCGCGGAAGATGACGAGCGCGTAACCCGCGAACTTGCCGTCCACCTCGGCAATGCCCAGGGCGGCTGTCGGGCTGGCGAGGAACCGCCGGAACCCCTGGCGGCTGATCCGGTCTTCCGAGAAAATCCGGACTTCGAACGCGCTTAACGTGTCCAGGTCTTCCGGCGTCGCCGGGCGAACCTGGACCGAGGGCTGTTGCCGTTTGGCGGCCGTGGACATGTGCGTCGTCATCCCTGCTGCACGGGCAGCGCAATAGACTGGTATGGCACCTGGGAATCCGCCGGTAAAGGGGGTTCGCGGAAACGTACCCACCCCCCTTTACCGGGTCGCGGGCGTCACCATATTCACATATACTAATATGAGTGCCGAGGCCCGGAAGAGGCCGGCCGCAGACAGGAGGAAATAGAGATGTCCCTTACCCGGCGTGAATTCGCCACCGGCATGGCGCTCGGTTTCGGCGCCACCGCGCTCGGCGCGTTTCCGAGCGGTTCCCGCGCCGCCGTCGTCGGCGACGACGGCCTGCACGTTCAGCCCTGGTTCAAGCAGACCTTCCTGGTCATGAAGGAAGACCTGGCCGAGGCGACAGCCGCCGGCAAACGCTTCGCCATCATCTGGGAACAGAAAGGCTGCCCGTACTGCCGCGAGATGCATTCGGTCAACCTGGCGGACAAGGAGACCGTCGACTTCATCTCCGGCAATTTCCATGTCATCCAGCTCAACATGTGGGGCTCGCGCAAGGTCACCGACTTCGACGGCAAGGAATTGGAGGAACGCGAGCTGGCGCAACGCTGGCAGGTCGCCTTCACGCCGACGATCAACTTCTTCCCGGAGACCTATGCGGGCACGAAGACCGGCCGCGACATCGAGGTCATGCGGATGCCGGGCTACTTCAAGCCGTTCCACTTCATCTCGATGTTCGAGTACGTGAAGGACAACGCCGCCGGCAAGGTGCCGTTCCAGCGCTACCTGCAGGATAAGTTCAAGAAGCTCGAGGAACAGGGCAAGAAGCCGTCGATCTGGTAGGGCCGGGAGGTCCAGCACCCCCATGTCGTCACCCCGGGCTTGTCCAGGGGTCCACTCTCAAACAGTGGATTCCGGGACGCTGCGCGCCCGGAATGACGGGAAACATCAATCCGGCAGGACGATCGGTTCCGGCGCGGCGCGGCCGCGGATCATGTCCGCCGCCTTTTCCGCGATCATGATGGTGCCGGCGTTCAAATTCGCCGACGGCATGGTCGGCATGATCGACGCGTCGACGACGCGGAGCCCCTGGATGCCGTGCACCCGAAGCTGATCGTCGACCACCGTCGTCGGATCGGTGATCGGCCCCATGCGGCAGGTCCCCATGGGATGGAACGTCGTCGTGCCGCGCTGCTTGGCGGCGTGCAGCAGTTCGTCGTCGGTGCGCACGTCCGGCCCCGGAAAGATTTCCCGCTCGAAATAGGGCAGTAGCGGCTCGGACCGCATCAGGCGGCGGGCGAGCTTCATGCCGGCGAGCAGCACCCGGCGGTCGGATTCCAGATCGAGATAGTTCGGCTGGATGATCGGCGCCTCGAACGGATCGGCCGATTGGATGCGCAGCCAACCGGTGCTGTCGGGACGCTGCTGCCAGGCCGTGACCGTCATGCCGGGTTCCGTGTCCAGTTCCGACTGCACGCCTTCCTTATAGGAGGCCGGCGTGAAGGTGAGCTGGATGTCGTTGTTCTTGACCGTCTCATCGGAGCGCCAGAAGCAATAGACCAGCGTCGGACTGAGCCCGAGAATGCCTTTCCGTACCGTCATCCAGCGCGCGATCTCGCCGAGCAGCCGGACGCCCCGCGCCCGTTCGTTGATGCTGTCGGAATTCTTGACCCTGGCCGTGAAGCGCGGCGTGTAGTGGTCGCGCAGGTTCTCGCCAACACCCTTGAGGTCCAACAGGACCGGAATGCCGTGCGCCTTGAGGAGCGCCGCCGGACCGACGCCGGAGAGTTGCAGAAGCTGCGGCGAGTTGACGACGCCGCCCGACAGGATCACTTCCCTTCTCGCCCGCACCTCGTAGGGCGCGCCGTGCCGGCCGCCCTTGGAATAGCGCACGCCGACGGCGCGCTTGCCCTCGAAGACGATCGAGGTCGTGTGCGCGTTGGTGCGCACGTTCAGGTTCTTGCGCTTCATGGCCGGGCGCAGGAAGGCCCGGGCCGTCGACACGCGCCGGCCGTTGGCGATGGTGCGTTGCGTATAGGCGACGCCTTCCTGCTTGGCGCCGTTGTAGTCCTGGGCGCGCGGAATGCCGACGCTGACACAGCCCTCGATGAAGGCCTCGCAGAGCGGATGGCTCCAATCGATGTCGGAGACCGTCAGCGGCCCCTCGCGGCCACGGAAGGTATCGTCGCCCGGACCGACGCGGCGTTCCGACCGCTTGAAGTACGGCAGGATGTCGGCATAGCCCCAGCCCTGGTTGCCGCGCTGCGCCCAGCCGTCGAAATCGAGCCGGTTGCCGCGGGTATAGATGTGACCGTTGATGGAGCTGGAGCCGCCGAGGGTCTTGCCGCGCGGCATCTTGATCGGCCGGCCGCCGGTCCATTCGGAAGGCTGCGTCTCATAGAGCCAGTTGACGTTCGGATCGGTGATCGTCATCAGGAACCCGGCCGGGATATGGATGAACGGGCTCCAGTCCGGCGGTCCCGCTTCCAGGACGCAGACGGTGACGTCCTCGTCCTCGCTCAGGCGGTTGGCCAGCACGCTGCCGGCCGAGCCGGCGCCCACGATCACATAGTCGAACGTATCCATGGAGTCCTTCCCACATTCCCCACCGGAAAGGATAATTCACGGCGCGGCTTTGAAAAGGCCTTGTTGCGGCATGCGTCTTGCCAGGCGCCCCGCCGGGTGTCCTACAGGAACGCCGGGGTCGGCAGCGGCACCAGCAGCACGTCGTTGAACAGGAAGTAGAACCCGAACACGATGGCGAGGCCGATGACCGGATAGAGGATCATGCGGCGCGTCGTCCAGGGATCGTACATGGCGACCAGCAACAGCGCTCCGAACACCGGCAGGGCGGCGAACAGGAAACCGAGCCATGGCATGGCGAGCGCGCCCGCCAGCATGACCACGATCAGGCAGATGCGGCGGCGGCTCGATCCGCCCGCCGGCTCGCCCAGGTCCTCGCCCCGGCCGGCCAGCCACGTCAGGACATAGGCCACCGCCGCTACGATCATGACGGCCGCGAAGGTGCGCGGGAAGACGGCGGAATCGCTGTCGGCGTAGGTCGTCGTATCCCAGATCACCAGACAGCCAAGCGCGATCAGCAGTAAGGAGACGACGGCACCGCCGGTATCCTTGCGGGCTTCAGTCGGCATGGGCGCGCTCCTTCAGCTTCTTCATCCGCGCCAGATAGAACGGGCTCAGCAGCGTGAACAACGTGAAGACGATGATGGCGATGGAGATCGGCCGTCCGAAGAACATGGCGAACCGGTCATCGGTGGCGCCGCCGATGGTCCAGGCCTGCACGAAGCCGGCCTCGGCGATGGGTCCCAGTATCAGCCCGAGCACGATCGGCGAGGCCGTAAAGCCGAAGCGGCCGAGCACCCAGCCGATGCCGCCCAGCACGATCATGATGACGACGTCGCTGATGTTGTTGCGGATGGCGTAGCCGCCGATGATGGTCATGAAGGCGATGGCCGGCACCAGCAGCGCCTTTGGCAGCGTGATGATGGTGCGGTAGGCGTAGCGCCCGATCAGGAGCCCGGTCGGCAGCATCAGGATGGTGGCGAGGATCAGGCCCCAGATGAAGGTGTAGACGACCTCGCCCTGCTGCGTGAACAAGGACGGTCCCGTGCGCACGCCCTGCACCAGGAGCGCGCCCAGGATCACCGCGTCCGGCGGGGTGCCGGGAATGCCCAGTACCAGGGTCGGAATGAAGCCGCCGCCGACGGTGGCGTTGTTGGCGGATTCCGACGCGACGACGCCGCCCGGCTCCCCCTTGCCGTAGACCTGGCCCTTCTTCGCCGTGCGCCGCGCCTCGGAATAGGCGACCAGACTGGCGATCGAGCCGCCGGCGCCCGGCAGAATGCCGACGATGGTGCCGATCACGGAAGAGCGGACGGCATTGATCTTGTCGCGCCAGAGATAGGCGATGGCTTCTCCGAGGCGATAGCCGCCGGAGCCCTTCTCGATTTTCAGGTGGTGGTCCGGCGTCGCCACCAGATCGATCAGTACCGGCACGCAATAAAGGCCGATCAGGGCGGCGACGATCTGGATGCCGCTCAGCATGGTGTGACTGCCGAAGGTCAGGCGCACGTCCGCCGACACCTCGGCGACGCCGATGCACGATAGAATGAGACCGAGCGCACCGCCGGCCATGCCCTTGAGCAGGCTGCCTTCGGCGAGCGCCGCGATCAGCGACAGGCCGAAGATCGCCAGCCAGAAATACTCGACCGGCCCGAAGGCGAGCGCGACCCGCGACAGCGGCGGGGCCAGGGTCAACAGCGCCAGCGCGCCGATCATGCCGCCGACGACGCTGGCGAGGCAGGCGACGGTGATGGCGTAGTCGCCGTTGCCCTTCTTGGCGAGCGGGTAGCCGTCGAAGGTGGTGGCGATGGCGGACGGCGTTCCCGGCGTGTTCAGGAGGATCGCCGAATAAGCGCCGCCGTAGATGGCGCCCGTGTAGATGGCGCCCATCAGGATCAGTGCCGACGCCGTCGGCATGGCGAACGTCAGCGGCACCAGCACGGCGACGGCCATGGTCGCGGTGAGGCCCGGAATGGCGCCGATCACCGTGCCGGCGACGACGCCGAACAGCGCGAAGAGGAGGTTTAGCGGCGTCAATGCGCCGAGCAGATGCTCTAGCCCTGCCATCGAAGTCTCCGGTCCGAAAGTAGAAGGCCGGCCGCCTTTGGTTCGGCGGCCGGCCCGTGCAGATTACCGGTGCTTACTTCAACATGCCAGCGGCCTTGGCGGCTGCCGTCGCGTCGACCTTCATCTTCTTCATGAAGTCCTGCTCGGACTTGCCGTAGGCGTAGTCGACGACCGCGAAGCCGCCGTCGATCATCTTCTTCTGGAACGCCGGATCGTGGTTGATGTCGCTGATCATCTTGGTCAGCTTGGCGCGGATCGGTTCCGGCGTCGACTTCGGAACGGCGATGCCGCGGTACGCACCCGAGACGATGTCGAGACCGACTTCACGGAAGGTCGGCACGTCCGGGAAGCGCGGATGGCGCTTTTCCATGGCGACGGCGAGCAGCCGGGTCTTCTCGTAGTTGGCGGCGACGGTCGTGAACGCCATGGCGGCCGTGACCTGCTTGCCCATCAGCGCGGTGACGCTGGCGCCGGTGCCCTTGAACGGCACGTAGGTCGTCTTGACGCCGGCCAGCTTGTCGAACGTGACCTGCGCCAGGTGCGGCGAGGTGCCCTTGCCGGAGCCCGAGAACGTCAGCTTGCCCGGGTTCGCCTTGGCGTACTTGATCAGGTCCTGGATGGTCTTGAACTCGCTGTCGTCGGTCACGACGATGGCGTCCGGCGTGTAGTGGAACCAGTACAGCATGGTGATGTCGTCGGTCTGGTAGCCCACGTCCTTCTGCTGCGGCTGCAGGACGATGTGCGGCAGGTTGACGCCCATGATCGTGTAGCCGTCGCCCTTGAGGGAGTTGAGCTCGGCCCAGCCGACGGCGCCACCGCCGCCCGGCTTGTAGGAGATGACCGTATCGACGCCGAACTTATCCTTGAAGAACGGCTGCTGCAGGCGCGCCGTGATGTCGGACTCACCGCCGGGGCCGAACGGAATGATGTAGCTGATCGGCTTTTCCGGATACTCGGCGGCCGCCGGTTGGGCGGCGAGGTCGAAACCGGCGATGACGGCGAGCGCCGCGCCGGCGGTCAGGAATTTTCGTCTGATGGTCGTTTTCATGTCTGTTTCCTCCTGGGTTGATTCACGCGTTCTTTTCGAGGAACAGCCGGCGGCGCTTCAACCGTCGGCCGTCTCCCCGGGTTTGGGCGATAGGTCGATTTCGAGACGCACGACGTCGCCCCGGTAGACGACGTCGGCGAGATAGATGCAGGTCCCCTCGGCGTTGACGATGGTGCGGCGAACGCACGCGACCGGCGCGCCGAGCGGCAGATCGAGAAGCTCGGCAATATTTTGGTTGGCGCCGTCCACGGTCAAGGTCTGTTTGACCGTGGCGATGCCGATTTCCGTCATCCGGGCCAGGACCGGAACGACGATGCGGTTCCGGAATTCCTCCGGCGCGCGCAGGTAGATGTCGGCGGCGAGATGAATGTCGATGGCGCAGAACGGCCGGTCGTCCCGGTAGTGGATGCGCTTCAGATGCTGATAGGCCGCCGCCGGGCGTCCTTCGCCGGCGAGAAGGCGTGGCTGACGCTCCGCCGCTTCGACGAGAAGCAGCTTCGGCTGCAACGATTCGATGGTGCGGACGAATGACTCCCAATCGGACGCCAGCGGCAGCCACCGCTGTTCGCGCGGGTCCTTCTCGACGAAGGTGCCGTGGCCGTGCCGGCGCAGCACCAGCCCCTCTTCCTCGATCACTTCGATGGCCTGGCGCATGGTGGCGCGGGCGATGCCGAACCGTGCCGCGAGATCGTCGATGGCCGGCAGTTGGTCGCCGACCGTCCAGGCGCCGGATTCGATCTCGCCCCGGAGCGCGTTCGCGACCTGGGCGTAGAGCGGCATTGTGTGGCGTCGGGCGCGCGGCGGCATCGTCACTCCGTCGTTGCGGCGGCTGGAATGGAAAAATATAGTCATACGTACTTATGGATGTCTAGCCGCATACGAGGAAAACCCGACCCATGGCGAACAATCGAGAAACGGCCACCTTTCCCCGGGTGCGGCGCATCGAGGCGTGGGCGCTCAGGGCCGCCATCGAACGGCCGGTGGAGACCTCGTTCGGCATCATGCGCGACCGGCCGGCGGTATTCGTCCGCGTGGAGGACGCCGACGGCGGCTTCGGCTTCGGCGAGATTTGGTGCAATTTTCCGGGCTGCGGCGCCGAGCACCGGGTGCGGCTCGCCATCGAGGAACTCGGGCCGATCCTGACCGGATCGACCTTCCGCTCGCCCGCCGAGGCTTTCGCGGCGCTGACGGACCGGGTACGGGTCCGCGTCCTGCAGACCGGCGAGGTCGGCCCATTCCGCCAGGCCATCGCCGGTCTCGACATCGCGCTCTGGGATCTCAGCGCCAGGCGTGCCGGCGAGCCGGTTTCCCGCCATCTGGCACCGAGCGCCGCGGACCGGGTCCCGGCCTACGCCAGCGGCATCCACATCGCCGCCGCGCCGGAGCTGATCGCTGGCGCCCGGCGCCGCGGCTTCAACACCTTCAAGGTCAAGGTCGGTTTCGAGTTGGCGGCCGATCTCCATCGTCTCGGTGAGGCGCGGGCGCTTCTCGCGGATGGCGAGCGGCTACTCGCCGACGCCAATCAGGCCTGGAACCTGTCCCAGGCGATCGCCTTCGCGGAGAGCGCCGCCGACGTCGGGCTCGGCTGGCTGGAGGAGCCGCTGCCCGCCGACACCTCCGAGGAGAGTTGGCGCCGTCTGGCCGCCGCGACCCGCATTCCGCTTGCCGCCGGCGAGAACATCGCCGGTGACAACGATTTCCGAAGCGCCATCGCCGCCGGCGCCTTTGCCTTCATTCAACCCGACATCGCCAAATGGGGCGGGTTCAGCCGGTGCCTGCCGGTGGCGCGGGCCATTCTCGACGGCGGGCGCACCTATTGCCCGCATTATCTGGGCGGCGGCATCGGTTTGGTTGCATCCGCGCATCTGCTGGCGGCGGCGGGCGGACCGGGCATCCTCGAGATCGACGCCAACCCGAACCCGCTCCGCGAATCGTTCGGCGTGGCGCCGGGAAAGGACGGGAATGTCCCCGTCTCCGACCGCCCCGGTCTCGGCGTCGAGGCCATCCCGGCCGAGCTTTTGCGGTTCGTCACCTTGCAACAGGAACACCGCGCCTGAACGCCGGCGCCGGACCTACCCGCAATTTTCACTGGACGCCGCCGAAGGCAGCCGGAGTCATCACCGGACGTCCTTGAAATCCACGGAACCCGAAGGGGAAGACCATGAAGAAAATTCTGATCGGCGTAGCGGTCGTGCTGGCTGTCGTGATCGGCGGCGTGATCTTCCTCTATTCGAATCTCGGCGGCATCATCAAGACCGCCATCGAGACCTACGGTTCCGACGCGACCAAGGCCTCGGTGACGTTGAACAGCGTCGATCTCGACGTGACGTCCGGCAAGGCCGCGCTCAACAAACTGACCGTCGGCAACCCGGGCGGCTTCAAGACGCCGAGTGCCTTCGAGCTCGGCGCCATCGCCGTGCAGATCGACACCGGCAGCCTCGACAAGGACACCATCGTCATCAAGTCCGTCGCCATCAACGGCCCGAAGGTCACGTATGAGCTCGGCGACGGCGGCTCCAACGTCGATGCCATCAAGAAGAACGTCGACGACTACGCCAAGAAGTTCGGCGGCGGTGGCTCGTCCTCGTCGTCGTCCGGCGGCAAGGAGAAGAAGATCATCATCGAGAAGCTGACCATCACCGGCGGCGAGGTGAACGTCTCGGCCGGCTTCCTGCAGGGCAAGACCCTCGGCACCAAGCTGCCGACCATCACGCTCACCGACGTCGGTAAGGACAAGGGCGGCGCGTCGCCGGCCGAGGTCATCAAGCAGGTGATCGACAAGATGACGGCGGGCGTCGGCTCGGCCGTCGCCGGCCTCAATCTCGGCGATCTCGCCAAGGGCGCGGAAGCGCAGGCGAAGAAGCTGATGGAAGGCGCGGGCAACGCCGGCAGCGCGGCATCCGGCGCCGTCGAGGGCGCCACCCAGAAGTTGAAGGGCCTGCTCGGCAACTGACGCCGGCGCGCCACTCGACAAAAAAAGAACCCCGCCGTCGCCGGCGGGGTTTTTTCGAGGTGGGAGAAATCTAAGCGGCGCTGCGCACCTGCATGTCGGCGACGCTGAAATGCCGGACAGCGGCGCCGACGCCGGCGCCGGGTTCGAACGGGATGCCGACGTCCAGCATCGCCACCTCGACGCCGCTGAGCGCTTGCAGCACCATCAGTTCGTTCAGCCAGCCGAGATGGCCGATCCGGAACACCTTGCCGGCGACCTTGCCGAGCCCGCCGCCGAGCGACAGGTCATAGCGGCGGTACGCGGTTTGGATCACGTCGTTGGCGTTGAAGCCGTCCGGCACGACGATGGCCGTCACGGTATCCGAGGCCAGTTCCGGACGCTTGGCGCAGGTCTCGAGCCCCCAGGCCCGGACGGCGCGGCGCACGCCTTCCGCCAGACGGTTGTGCCGGGCGTGGACGTTGGCGAGCCCTTCTTCCAACAGCATGTCGACGGAGGCGCGGAGCCCGCGCAGCAGCGTCGCCGCCGGCGTATAGGGGAAGTACCCGTCGGCGTTCGACTTCGCCATGATCTCGAAATCGAAGAAGTAGCGCGGCAGCGTCGCCGTCTGACGCGCCGCCATCGCCTTCTGGCTGACGCCGACGATGGCGAGGCCGGTCGGCATCATGAAGCCCTTCTGCGAGCCGCAGACGGCGACGTCGACGCCCCATTCGTCCATGCGGAAGTCGATGGAGGCGATGGAGCTGACGCCGTCGACGAACAGCAGCGCCGGATGGCCGAGGCCGTCGAGGATGCGGCGGACGGCGGCGACGTCGCTGGTGACGCCGGTCGCGGTCTCGTTATGGCAGACGAGGACGGCCTTAATCCGTTGCGAGGTGTCCATGGACAGCCGGCGCTCGAAATCGTCGAGCGGCGCGCCCAGGCCCCATTCCGTCTCGATGGCCTCGACGTCGAGTCCGAAGCGGCGGCACAGATCGACCCAGAGCTGCGAGAACTGGCCGTAGACGGCGGTCAGCACCGTGTCGCCGGGAGACAGCGTGTTGGCGACGGCGGCTTCCCAGCCGCCGGTGCCGGAGCCCGGGAACAGGAAGACCTGTCCGTCGTCGGTGCGGAACACCTTCTTCACGTCGGCCAATAGCGGCTTCACGAAGTCGGGGTAATCCGGCGCGCGATGATCCTCGAGGGCGACGTCCATCGCCTGGCGGATTTGGAACGGCATGTTGGTCGGGCCGGGAACGGCCAGCCCCTTAAAACCGGGCATGTTTCTCTCCATCGTTTTGTTCGGTTTTCGCGGTCATTTTCTTGTCTCGCAGTCGTGTCTATTCGGTCTGGCCGACCGATCAGGCCGATTGGCGCTGGTTGCCGGCGAGTTGCGCGTCGACGGTGGCGACCGTCGCGTCGACCTCGTCGCTGCCCATGCCGAGTTGCTCGCCGATCAGCTGCACCAGCATGTCGACACGCTCGATCATCGGCGCGCCGGCGGCGATGGCGCGGGCCGCCGAGGACGGCTTCAACAGGTTCTGGGCGGCGCGCGCGTACTTGTCGAACGGCACCGCGTCGGCCGGATCGGCGCCGAGGCGGCGGGCCAACTCGTCGACGTAGTCGTAGATGGCGCGGGAGCGATCCAGATCGGCGTGCACCGCGTCGCGGATGGCGACCGGCGCGCCCTGCGTGATGCAGCGGTAGTTGCCGGTCAGCAGCATGCTCCACTTGGCGAGCGGCACGAACAGCGAGTCGAAGACCTTCAGCTTCACCGGCACGTCCTTGCCGTCCAGCGTCACCGCCTCAATGTCGGCGGCGAGCCGGTCCAGCATGTCGTTGTGCGCGTCGTCGCCGAAGCGGGCCGCCTTGAAGTTCGTCGGCAGGCCGACGTGCAGGACGTTGGCCTTCTCTTCCGGCGGACGGAAGGCCTGCGGATCGGGGCTGCAGAGCGTCATCAGTTCCGGCTGGAACCGGTCCCAGACACGCGGGTTGGTGAAGCTCGCCTCCAGCTTCGCCGTATCGAGGCCGGGAATCCGCTTCAGGAACGGCAACGGCGGCATGTTCATGATCGAGAGGCAGGGGATGCGGGCCTCGGCGATCCTGACCATCAGGGTCCAGATCGCATGCACGCCGTACTGCGGTTCCTGCATGGCCAGCGCCACCATGTCGTAATTCTCGACGACGGCCTTCTCCGGCGCGACGGCGTCGATCCGGCCCGGCAGGTCCTTGGAGCGGATCGCCGTGAAATCGTCGTCGCCCTTCAGCTTGATGCGGACTTCCGTGCCTTCGGCGTTGATCAGGCGCGCCGTCTCGGCGCGGCAGACCAGCGTCACGTCATGTCCGGCCATCGCCAGCTTGGTACCGAGCAGCGAGCCGTAGGACGCGCCAAGGATGAGAATTCTGTAAGCCATCGGTTCAATCCCCTGTTTTTTCGTTGCGGTGGCGGTTCTCCCAAAGCGCCACCCCGTTCGATGCCGGGAAACCTTAGGCAGGGTCAGCGGCGGGCGCATGTCTTTTCGTGTTTTTGTGTTTACAGTGTCCTTAACAGTCATATAAATTTGTTAAATTGTAATATCACGGCGACCGCATGCGCATCCGCAAGACCCTCGTCGGCCCCCGGCTCCGCTGGCTCAGGCGCGAACACGGCCAGACCCAGGCCGAGATGGCCAAGGCGCTCGGCGTCAGCACCGCCTACGTCAATCTGTTGGAGAACAACCAGCGCAGCCTGTCGGTGCCGGTGATGATGGCGCTCACCGACGTCTACGGCACCGACCTCCGCGATTTGGTGAAGGACGAGGATTCCAACCTGCTCGCCGATCTTCGGAACGCGGCGCAGGATCCGATCTTCGGCGAGGACCTGCCGGACCTGATGGAGCTCCGCGCCGCCATGGACCATTCGCCGAGGCTGGTGGAGCAGTTCCTGTTCCTCTATCGCAGCCACCGCGCCGCCATCGAAAAGATGATGCGGATGGGCAGCGAGGGGATGCCGGACGATCTGCTGACGTCGTCGCCGGAAACCGTCATCCACGATTTCTTCCGCAACCACGCCAATCACTTTCCCGAACTGGAAAAGGCGGCGGAGAAATTCCGCAAGACGAACCCCTGCGATCCGGACGACACCTACGCCGTCCTGAAGCGCCACCTCGCCGACGTGCACGGCATCAAGGTCAGCACCGCGCCCATCGAGAAGATGCAGGCGTCGCTCCGCATCTACGACGAGGACGATCACGCGGTGCGTCTGTCGGAAGCGCTCGATCATCAGAACCGTGTGTTCCAATTGGCGCACGTGCTCTGTCTGGTCGAGATGGGTGCATTGCTGGAACGGCTGACGGCGCACTCCGGCATCCGTTCGGAGGCGAGCAAATCGCGCTGCCTCGTGGAGCTCGCCAACTACTTTGCCGCCGCGTACCTGATGCCGTATGAGGCGTTCCACACGGAAGCCGAACGCACCCACTATGACGTGGACCGCATCGCCGCCGTCTTCGGCGTTTCCTTCGAGCAGGTCTGCCATCGCCTGACGACGTTGCAGCGCGACGGCATGCGCGGCGTGCCGTTCTTCTTCCTCCGCGTCGACAAGGCCGGCAACGTCACCAAGCGGTTCAACTCGACGTCCTTCAACCTCGCCGAATACGGCGGCGCGTGCCCGGTCTGGAACATCCACACCTCCTTCCGAACGCCCGGCGTCATCGTGCCGCAGTTCGTCGAGCTGCCGGACGGCGAGCGGTTCTTCACCATCAGCCGGACGACGGAGCGGCCCGTCTTCAGCCGCGACACGCAGGACCGGCGGCTCGCCCTCTCGCTCGGCTGCGAGTTGCAGCATGCGCACAGGCTCGCCTACGCCGCGCCCTTCAACACCAAGGACGACGACCTGTTCAGCCCCATCGGCATCAACTGCCATCTCTGCCCGCGCCAGGCCTGTTCGCAGCGTGCGCACCAGCCGTTGCTGATGGAGCTGCCGATCGACACCAAGCGGCGCGGCAACACGCGCTACGAAAGCTGATCCGGCGTGTCCGATACGGCCAATGAACGCGTCGCCATCGTCGGCGGCGGCCCGGCCGGCCTGATGGCCGCCGAGGTCTTGTGCGAACGGGGCGTCGCGGTCGATCTCTACGACGCCATGCCGTCACTCGGCCGCAAATTCCTGATGGCCGGCAAGAGTGGACTGAACCTCACGCACGCCGAACCGTTCGAGGTCTTCAAAACGCGCTTCGAAGACGCCGGGAAACATCTGACGCCGATGCTCGACGCCTTTCCGCCCGACGCCATCCGCGACTGGGCGCGGACGCTCGGCATCGACACCTTCGTCGGCACGTCGGGCCGCGTGTTCCCGACGGAGATGAAGGCGGCGCCGCTGCTCCGCGCCTGGATCAGACGATTACGCGCGTCGGGCCTCAGGGTTCACGTCCGGCACAAATGGACGGGCTGGAGCGCCGACGGCGCCCTGACGTTCGCGACGCCGGAAGGCGAAACCAGCGTGACGCCCGCCGCGGCGGTGCTGGCGCTCGGCGGCGCAAGCTGGCCGAACCTGGGATCGGACGGCACCTGGGCGGCGTGGCTGCGGGCGCGGGGCGTCCATGTCAACGCGCTCAAGCCGGCCAACTGCGGTTTCGACGCGGATTGGAGCGCGCATCTGACGGATCGCTTCCAGGGCCAGCCGTTGAAGGGCGTGCGGCTCGCCTTCGACGGCCGGACCGCCGAGGGGGAATGCGTCGTCACGGCGACGGGGCTGGAGGGCGGCCCGCTTTATACATTGTCGGGGCCGCTCCGCGACGCCATCGAGCGGGACGGACGGGCGAGCGTGGCCGTCGATCTGTTGCCCGGCATCGAACTGGCGACGGTCGGCGAGCGTCTGGCCAGGCCGCAGGGAAAGAAGTCTATGGCGACGCATCTTCGCCGCACGCTCGGGCTCGAAGGTGTGAAGGCGTCGCTGCTCCGCGAGGGTGCGGCGCCGGAGGATTTCACAGACCCGGCCCGGCTGGCGGCGCGGATCAAGGCGGTCCCCGTCACCTTGCTGCGCCCGCGCCCCATCGACGAGGCCATCTCGTCGGCCGGCGGCGTCGCCAGGGACCAGGTGAACGACGGCCTCGAGATCGAGGCCCTCTCCGGCGTCTTCGTCGCCGGCGAGATGCTGGACTGGGACGCGCCGACGGGCGGCTATCTGCTGTCGGCGTGCCTGGCGACCGGAAGGTGGGCCGGCGCTGCGGCGGCCGCCAAACTTGGGCGCGGCGCCTAATCCGCCCTTCCCCTGCTCCTAATTTGATTGACACTCCCGACCGGGCATTTCTTCCTGTCACCTCGAACGACAAAAAAATTCTGGGAGAGAAAGATGACGGACCGGAAGGGAATGCGGCGGGGCCTCACGCGATACGGCGACGAGGATTTTTCACTCTATCTCCGCAAGGCCTTCATCAAGGCGATGGGCTATTCCGACGACGCGCTGTCGCGTCCGGTGATCGGCATCGCCAACACCTATTCCGCCTACAACGCCTGCCACGCCAACGTGCCGGCCATGGTCGAGGCGGTGAAGCGCGGCGTCATGCTGGCGGGCGGCATGCCGATGGAATTCCCGACCATCTCGCTGCACGAGGCCTTCGCCTTTCCGACCAGCATGTACTTCCGCAACCTGATGTCCATGGACACGGAAGAGATGATGCAGGCGTTGCCGATGGACGCCTGCGTGGTCATCGGCGGCTGCGACAAGACCGTGCCGGCGCAACTGATGGCCGCGGCGAGCGCCGACATTCCGACGATCCAACTGGTGACGGGACCGATGCTGTCCGGCACGCACGGCGAGGAGCGGGTCGGCGCCTGCACCGACTGCCGGCGCTTCTGGGGCGAATACCGGGGTGGGCGCATCGACGCCCGCGAGATCAATCAGGTCGAGGGCCGGCTGGTGCCGACCGCCGGCACCTGCGGCGTCATGGGCACGGCGTCGACCATGGCCTGCATGACGGAAGCCCTCGGCATGATGCTGCCGGGCGGCGCCACCATTCCGGCGGTCGCCGCCGACCGGCTCAGGAACGCCGAGGCCACCGGCGCCCGGGCCATGGCGCTCGCCAAGGAAGGATTGAAGCCGTCCGCGATCATGACGCCGAAAGCGTTCGAGAACGCACTCCGCGTGCTGCTCGCCATCGGCGGGTCCACCAACGGTATCGTGCACACGGCGGCGATGGCGGGACGGCTCGGCATCGAGCTCGACCTGGAAGCCTTCGACGCCCTCGGCGCGACGACGCCGGTGCTGGTCGATCTGAAGCCGACCGGCAAGTACTACATGGACGACCTGCACCAGGCCGGCGGCATGGCGCAGATTCTTCGCGAATTGAAGCCGCTCCTCAATCTCGACTGCATGACCGTCACCGGCCGCACGCTCGGTGAGGAAATCGACGCGCTGCCGCCCGGCCACAAGCAGGACGTCGTGCGCCCGCTTTCCGACCCGATCCACACCGGCGGCGGCATCGCCTTCCTGAAGGGCTCGCTGGCCGGCGACGGCGCCATCATCAAGCAGTCGGCTTGCACGAAGGAACTCCTGGTGCATACGGGCCGGGCCGTCGTCTTCGACAATCTGGAAGACCTCGCCAACCGCATCGACGATCCGGACCTCGACGTCAGCAAGAACGACGTGCTGGTGCTTAGGAACGCCGGACCGAAGGGCGCGCCGGGCATGCCGGAAGCGGGCTACATCCCGATCCCGAAGAAGATCGCGCAGCAGGGCGTCAAGGACATGGTCCGCATCTCGGACTGCCGCATGAGCGGCACCGCCTTCGGCACCATCGTGCTGCACGCGAGCCCGGAAGCGGCGGTCGGCGGACCGCTGGCGTTCGTCGAGACCGGCGACACCATCCGCCTCGACGTGCCGAACCGTCTCTTGGAACTGGACGTCGCCCCGGCGGAACTGGAACGGCGCCGCGCCAAATGGACGCCGCCCGATACGCTCACCGCCGAACGCGGTTACAAGAAGCTCTACATGGAGCACGTGACGCAGGCCGGCGAGGGCGCGGATTTCGACTTCCTCGCCAAGCGGCCCTACACCGCCAAGACGCCCGGCTGAGGAGCGCCCGCAATGCGGTACCCGCTGCCCAAGGACCTCGAGACCCGCGTCTTCGCGCGCATTCCCGACAAGTTCCGCATCCAGGGACAAGTCGCGCCCTGGACCGCCGGTCAGGGCCGCCGGCAGCCGACGGACTGCTTCATCGAGGGACCGTCCTTCGACCGCGACGGCAATCTCTATATCGTCGACATTCCGTATGGCCGCATCTTCCGCATTTCGCCGGACGGCAAGGACGTCGAGATCGCGGCGGAATACGACGGCGAGCCGAACGGCCTCAAGATTCACAAGGACGGGCGCATCTTCATTGCCGACTACCGCAACGGCATCATGGTCATGGACCCGGCGACGGGTCGCGTCGATTGCGTGGTGACGCGCGAGCAACTGCACCCCTTCAAGGGTTGCAACGATCTGGTGTTCGCGTCCAACGGCGATCTCTACTTCACCGACCAGGGCATGACCGGCCTGCACGATCCGACCGGCAAGCTCTATCGGCTGCGCGTCGGCGGCGAGCTGGAATGCCTCGTCGATACGGTGCCGAGCCCGAACGGTCTCGTCCTCAGCCTCGACGAGAAGACCGTCTTCCTCAACGTGACCCGCGCCAACGCGGTCTGGCGCGTGCCGATGCGCGACGACGGCAGCGTCTTCAAGGTCGGTAACTTCATCCAGTTGTCGGGCAGCCTCGGCGGGCCGGACGGCGTCGCCATCGACGAGGAAGGAAACCTCGCGGTCGTGCAGTTCGGCTCCGGCTCGGTCTGGGTGTTTTCGAAACTGGGCGAGCCGATCTACCGCATCCGCTCCTGCGAGGGCTTGGCGACGACCAACGTCGCCTACGGCGGCAAGGACAACAGGACGCTCTACATCACGGAATCCGATTCCGGCTGCATCCTCGCCTGCGATCTGCCGGTGCCGGGCCGCGTCATGTACTCGCACATGTGACGGCGGCCATTCGATCCCTGGCCAATCCGCGTCGGCGTTGACGCAGGTCAATTGCTATCGACCCCCTTAAGTCCGACAATAGGATGCGGGTTCAAGCAACGGGGGTCAGCCATGACAGCCGACGGCGACGACAATTCCCGCGCGCCGCTGAGCGGACGGGTGGTCGCGGTGCGCGGTCCCGTCCTCGACATCGCTTTCGACGGCGGCCTGCCGGAAATCCGGGAGGCCGTGACCGTCATGGCCGGCGACACTCCGATCCTGACCGAGACGCAGGCGCACCTGAGCGAGACCGTCGTCCGCGTCATCGCCATGCAACCGACGCAGGGATTGTGGCTCGGCGCCCCGGCGGTCGCCGCCGGTGGACCGATCCTGGCGCCCGTCGGCGACGCCGTGCTCGGCCGGCTGGTGAACGTTTCCGGCGAACCGGCCGACAACGGCGCCACCCTGCCGGCGGACACGCCGTACCGGCCGATCCACCACGCCGCGCCGGCGATCCTGCGGCAAAGCGCGGCGACGGACATCTTCTCGACCGGGATCAAGGTCGTCGATCCGCTCGCCCCGCTCGCCCAGGGCGGCAAGGCCGCCATGTTCGGCGGCGCCGGGGTCGGCAAGACCGTGCTGGTGATGGAGCTCATCCACGCCATGGTCGCCGGCTACGACGGCATCTCGGTGTTCGCCGGGGTCGGCGAACGGTGCCGCGAGGGCCACGAGATGCTGAACGAAATGCAGGCGTCCGGCGTCCTGGATCACACCGTCCTCGTCTACGGACAAATGAACGAGCCGCCCGGCGCCCGCTGGCGGGTTCCCCTGACCGCCATGACCATCGCGGAATATTTCCGCGACGAGAAATCCCGGAACGTCCTGTTGCTGATGGACAACGTCTTCCGCTTCATCTAGGCGGGATCGGAAGTGTCGGGGCTGTTGGGCCGGAAGCCGTCGCGTGTCGGCTATCAACCGACGCTGGAGACCGAGGTCGCGGACCTGCAGGAACGCATCGCGTCCGTCGGCAACGCCGCCGTGACCGCCATCGAGGCCGTGTACGTGCCGGCCGACGACTTCACCGACCCCGCCGTCGGCGCCATCGCCAGCCACGTCGACAGCATGGTCGTCCTGTCGCGGCAACTGGCGGCGGAAGGCATCTACCCGGCCATCGACCCCATCGCGACGACGTCGGTGCTGCTCGACGCCCTGGTGGTCGGCGAGGAACACGCCCGCGTCGCCGGTCAGGTCCGCGAGTTGATCAAGCATTACCGAGAGCTCAGGGACGTCATCGCGCTTCTGGGCGTCGAGGAACTCGGCGCCGAAGAGCGGCTGGCCGTCGGCCGCGCGCGCCGGCTGCAGCGGTTCCTCACGCAGCCGTTCTTCGTCGCCGCCGCCTTCACCGGCATGGCCGGCCGATCCGTGCCCATCGCGGAAACCATCGCCGGCTGCCGCGCCATCCTGTCCGGCGAATGCGACGACTGGCAGGAAAGCTCTCTATATATGATCGGCAACCTGGGCGAAGCGCGCGAAAAGGAAGCCGCCTACCGCAAGAAGGCCGGCGCCGAAAAGCCTGAAATGGCGGCCGCGTCATGATCCCGAAAGCCATGTCCCTAACCATCACGACGCCGCTCCGCATCGTCGCCGAGAGCGACCGGGTCACCTCGTTCCTGGCCGAGGACGAAAGCGGCGGCTTCGGGGTCATGCCGGGACACGTCGATCTGTTGAGCGTGCTGAAGTCCTGCGTCGTGCGTTGGCGCGACGGCGACGGCTGGCGCTATTGCGCGCTGCACGGCGGCGTCCTGACGGTGACGGACGGCAAGGCGATCCGGATCGCCTGCCGGGAAGGCGTCCTCGGAACCGATCTACCCACCCTCGACAAGGAGGTCGGGCGGCTGCGCGACGAGGAAGCCCGCCAGTCGACGGGGGCACGGCTCAGTCAGGCGCGCCTGCACGCCCGGGCGATCCGGCAGATCATGCGCCATCTCTCCGGCAGCCAGGGCGTCACCGTCGACGCCGCGGTGGAGGAGATATTCCAATGAGCGAACGGCAAACGGACGGAAACCACCTGTCGAAAGCCGCGCGCGACGCCGACAAGCGCGACAAGCTGCTGGAGAAGGAGCCGGAACCCTCCCTCGGCCGCCGCTTCGGCCAGATCGGTATCCTCGGCTGGATGATCGTCTTCCCCGTTTTGGGCGGGCTCTTCCTCGGCGGTTGGCTCGACCGGGCGCTCGGCGGCGGCATCGTCCTCTCCGCCGCCCTGACGATGGTCGGCGCCGCGCTCGGCCTGTGGCTGGCCTTCAGATGGATGCACGACCAATGACCGCCGTGGCGCTGCCGGAATTTCCGATCTGGTCGGCGGGATGGTTCGCCGCCGCGCTCGTCGCCTTCGCCGTCGGCTACGCGGCCGGGCTGCTGCACTTCCGCTCGCTCCGAAGCGTCGCCCGGCGCCTGATCGGCGGCGATTGGACAGCGGTCGGGCTGCAACTACTGCGCCTCGCCCTGCTCGGCGGGTTGCTGTTGCTCTTGGTGCAGGGCGGCGCGCACCTGCTGCTCGCCGGCACCGCCGGTGTATTACTGGCGCGGCACCGGGTTCTGACGACATCGGAGACCGGCCATGAATAGCTCGCCGCTCACGAGCCACGTCGCCTTTCACATCGGGCCGGTGCCGATTACCCAGCCGGTCCTCACGACCTGGGCGGTAATGGCGGCATTGACCGTCATCGCCTTTTTGCTGACGCGGCGGCTCCGCATAAATGCCGGTCCGGCGCAGACCGTGTTGGAACTGATCTGCTCGACAATCGACGCGCAGATCAAGGCGACGCTGCAGCGGGACCCGGCGCCCTACCGCGTGCTCGTCGGCGCGCTGTTCATCTTCATCCTGGCGGCGAACTGGTCGTCGATCGTCCCCGGCGTCGAGCCGCCGACGGCCAATCTGGAAACCGACGCCGCCCTCGCCTTCATCGTATTCGCGGCGACGATCTATCACGGCATCGCCGCCAACGGACCGCTCGGCTATCTCAAGACCTTCGCCGAGCCGACCTGGGTCATGGTGCCGCTGAATCTCGTCGAGCAGATCACGCGCACCTTCTCCTTGATGGTGCGCCTGTTCGGCAACGTCATGAGCGGCGTCTTCGTCGTCGGCATCGTGCTGTCCCTCGCCGGCCTTCTGGTGCCGATCCCGCTGATGGCCCTCGATTTGCTCACCGGCGCCGTCCAGGCCTACATCTTCGCCGTTCTGGCGACCGTCTTCATCGCTGCCGCCGTCGGCGAAGGTGCCGCCGCCGACAAACGAAAGGGAACCGACTGATGGAATACATAAAGATCGTCAGCATCATCGCCGCCGCCCTGGCGGTGTCGTTCGGCGCGATCGGCCCGGCCCTCGCCGAGGGACGCGCCGTCGCCGCCGCCATGGATGCCATCGCCCGCCAACCGGAAGCGGCGGGCACGCTTTCCAGAACGCTGTTCGTCGGCCTCGCCATGATCGAGACCATGGCCATCTACTGCCTCGTCGTCGCGCTGCTGCTGTTGTTCGCCAACCCCTACGCCGGCTAGGAAGACCGCCACTTCATGCATTTCGACTGGTGGACATTCATATTCCAGGTCGTCAACGTCCTGGTCCTCCTGTGGCTCCTGAACCGCTTCCTGTTCGGGCCGGTCGCGCGCATCGTCGCCGAACGCAAGGCGGAGACCGACAAGATCATGCAAGCGGCCGAGGCGGCGAAGCAGGCGGCGGCGGAAGCCGAGACCGCCGCCAAGGCGGAGCGGGAAAGGCTCGCCGCCGAACGCGCCGATCTCCTCGAAAAGGCCCGCCACGACGCCGAGGCGCAGCGCCAGTCCCTCTTGGCGAAGGCGCGGCAGGACGCCCAGGCGGTCATCGACGCGGCGAAGGCGGAAAGTGCCCAGGCCCAGGAAGAGGACAGGCGCCAGCGCACACAACGCGCCGCCGACCTGTCGGTGTCCATTACCGGCCGGCTGCTCGCCAACCTGCCGGACGGCTCGCGCATCGCCGGGTATCCGGAGCGGCTGGCGGCGGCCATCGCTGCCCTCGACGACGAACAGAAAAAGGCCATTGTCGGCGAAGCCGGCTCGCTGCATGTGGTTGCGCCCCGCCCCTTGAGTGACGCCGAGCTTTCGGCCGTCCGCGACGCCATCGGCGGCCTGGTGCCGCTCGACGGTCCGCTCCGCGTCGAGGTGGACCCATCGCTGATCGCCGGGCTCGAACTGCGCGGGCGGCACGGCGCGATCCGGAATTCCCTCGGCGCCGATCTGCAACGCATCTCGGAGGCGTTGGCGAACGATGACCGGTCCTGACCGCGACCAGCAAGGTGCCGACACGGTCGCCGACGGCGGCATCGCGGCGCTGCGCCGGATCGTCGAGGAGGTGCAATTCGGCCCGGAAGCCGAGGCCATCGGCCGCGTCCTCGAAAGCGCCGACGGACTGATCCACGTGTCGGGCCTGGAGGGCGCGCGCCTCGGCGAGATCCTCGCCGTCGATGGCGGCAAGCGCGCCTTCGTCCTCGGTCTCGAGGCGGACAGCCTTCAGGCCGTGCTGCTCGATCCCATCGGCGACATCGAGGCCGGCGCGGCGGTGCGGCGCACGGGCGCGCTGGCGTCCGTGCCGGTCGGCGACGCCCTGCTCGGCCGCGTCATCGACCCGCTCGGCCGGCCGCTCGACGACGAAGGCCCCGTCGCCGCCACCGCGCACGAGCCCATCGAGAAGCCGGCACCCGCCATCATCGAACGGGATTTCGTCAGTGAGCCGGTGGAGACCGGTATCCTGGTCCTCGATTCGCTGCTCGCCATCGGCCGCGGCCAGCGGGAACTGATCATCGGCGAGCGGGCCACCGGCAAGACCGCCATCGCCGTCGACACCATCATCAATCAGAAGGACAGAGACGTAATCTGCGTCTACGTCGCCATCGGCCAGCGGGCGACGGCCGTGCGCCGGGTCATCGACGCGGTCCGCGCCAAGGGTGCGTTCGACCGCTGCGTCTTCGTCGTCGCGCCGGCGACGGCGGAACCCGGCCTCCACTGGCTGGCGCCGTTCACCGGCTTCACCGTCGCCGAGCATTTCCGCGACAAGGGCGGCCACGCGCTGATCGTGCTCGACGATCTCACCAAGCACGCGGCGACGCACCGCGAGCTCGCCCTGCTGGCCCGCCAGCCGCCGGGCCGCGAGGCCTATCCCGGCGATATCTTCTATCTGCATGCCCGGCTCCTGGAACGCGCCGCCAAGCTGTCGCCCGACAAGGGCGGCGGCACCCTGACCGCGCTGCCGATCGCCGAGATCGAGGCCGGCAACCTTTCCGGCTACATCCCGACCAACCTGATCTCGATCTCGGACGGGCAGATCGTGCTTTCCAGCCAGCTCTTCGCCGCCAACCAGCGTCCGGCCGTCGACGTCGGTCTCAGCGTCAGCCGCGTCGGCGGCAAGGCGCAACTCTCGGCACTGAAGGACGTGGCCGGACGGGTGCGCCTCGACTACGCGCAGTATCTGGAACTGCGCATGTTCTCGCGCTTCGGCGGGTTCGGCGACGAGTCGGTCCGAAAGCGCATCGCGCACGGCGAGCGCATCGGCGCCCTCTTGTCGCAACAGCGGTTTTCGCCGCTGCGCACGGTCGATCAGATCGCGCTGCTGGCGGCGCTCGACGACGGCGCCCTGGAGGGCGTGCCGGTGCCATGCATGGACAAGGTGAAAGCGGCGCTGCCCGCCCTCATCGACGCCGAGCCGGCGCTGGCGGAATTCCGCGCCAGGCCAACCGAGTTGACGGACGAGATCCGCCGGCTGCTCGTCACCTGCGTCGGAGAGGCGGCGGCACGTTCTGCGCAACAGGCGTCGGAACCGGCCCAAGCGGCAGCGGAACCTAAATGATGCCGCATCTCGAGGACATCCGGAACCGCATCGAGAATATCGGCCAGATCGAAGGCGTCGTCGTCGCCATGCGGGCCATGGCCGCCGCGCACCCGCAGGAGGCACGCAAGCACCTGGCGGCGATCCGGCGCCACGAGGAGACCGTGGCCGTCGCCATGGCGGAAGCCCTGGCCCTGGTTCCCGACCAAGGCGCGGCGCCCGCCGCGTCGAGACGGGGCGAGACCGTGCACCTGCAGATCGTCGTCGGCGCGGCGCAGGGGTTCAGCGGTCTTTACAACGAGAGCATCGTCGCCGAGGTCCTGGGCGAACTCGGCGCCTCTGAAAAGCGCCAATACCTGCTGATCGGGCAACGCTGCATTTCCGAGTTCGCGGCGCGGGACGTCGCGCCGGTGTGGTCGGCCAACATGATGGCGCACGCCGCCGAAGCGCCGGCGCTCGCCAGCCGCATCGTCGACGCGCTGTTCATGCGGTTCGAGGCGGGCGAGGTGCAGCGCGTCAGCATCGTCCACGCCGATCCGGCCGCCGCCGATCACCAACTGACGACACGCCAACTGATGCCGTTCGACTTCACCCGTTTCCACGGAACGCGGGGCCGCCCGGAGCCGATGGTCACGCTGCCGCCGGCGCGGCTGATCGCCGGCCTCGTCGAGGAATACGTCTTCACGGAAATCTGCGAGGCCCTGATGCTCGGCTTCGCGGCGGAAAACGACGCCCGAATGAACGCCATGACGCGTGCGCGTTCCAACGTCGAAGAGATCGGCCAGGAGCTACACCGGACCTTCAACCAGGCCCGCCAGGAAGAGACGACCACCGAGATCATCGAGCTTTCCGACGATCCTTGAGGCCGCCGCGCCCTTTCAGTCGACCGTCCCGGAAAACTGCCGGCGCCGCTCGTCGCGCGGCGGATGGCCGGCGAGCGCCAGGAACGTCCTCGAAAAATGACTGGGGCTGGAAAAGCCAGACGCCAGCGCCACTTCCGCCACCGGCATGGCGCTCTGGCGCAACAGCCGGGCGGCGAAGTCGATGCGGATTCGCAGATACGTCTTGGTGAACGTCGAGCCCAGGTGCGCCGCAAACAGCCGGTTGAGGTGCCGCTCGCCGATGCCGGCGAACCGCGCCATGGCGGCGCGGTCCATCGGCATTTCGACGGTGTTTTCCATTTTCTCCAGGATTCCGAGAAGCTTCGCATTGTGCGTTCTGTATTTTTCGCTGAGCGACGCGCGCTGCGATTCCGACGCACCGCCGACGTGCGTGTGCAGATACCAGTCGCTGACCCGGCGCGCGAAATCCCGCCCCATCCGCTCGGCGATGAAGGCGTTCATCATATCCATCGGCGCGATGCCGCCGCCGCAGGTGATGCGGTTGCCGTCCATCACGTAGCGGGCGCGCTCGGGAACGAGACCTGGGAACCCTTCCATCAGGGCCGACGCGTGTTCCCAATGGATCGTGAAGCAGCGGTTGCCGAGCAGGCCGGCGGCGGCGAGCAGATACGGCCCGCCGGAAATGCCGCCGATCCTGACGCCGTCGCGGTCGTGCCGGCGCAGGCGGTTCCAGATCCGGGGATGACGCCACTGCGATGGATCGCCGCCGGCGCAGACGAAAATCGTGTCGAGGTCCTTCTCGGTGGCGGCGACGGGCGCCGTCGGGATGACGGCGCCGGACGACGCCTCGATCGGACCGCCGTCCGGCGAATAGGCGATGATGCGATAGAGCTCCCGCCCGGCCAGCAGGTTCGCCGCCCGCAGCGGTTCCGTCGCCGACGCGTAGGACATCAGCGCGAACCCGGGGACGAGAATGAATCCGATCTTCTGCACGGGGCCGCTTTCAGGTGATGGATAGAGCCTATTATTACAAGAAAAGGTCCTAATAGGACAAGCTAAGCCGGTCGGCCCGTGCAAGATTCGGGACCTCATCGTCGACGGAGCCCCGGATGCGCTATTCCGCCCTATCGGTCTTTCTGAACGCACTCAGCGGCAACAGGAACTGGAAGCCCGCCTGGCGGACGCCGGAACCCAAGGCCGGATACGACGTCGTTATCGTCGGCGGCGGGCACGCGCTGGCGACGGCGTATTACCTGGCGCGGGAGCACGGCGTCCGCAATATCGCCGTCCTGGAGAAGAGCTACATCGGCTCGGGCAACGCCGGCCGCAACACGACGATCATCCGCTCCAACTACCTCCTCGAGGGGAACGAGCCCTTCTACGAACTGTCACTCAAGCTCTGGGAGGGATTGGAGCAGTCGTTCAATTTCAACGCCATGATCTCGCAGCGCGGCGTCATCAACCTCTATCACACGGATTCGCAGCGCGACGCCTTCGCCCGGCGCGGCAACGCCATGCGCCTGCACGGCGTCGACGCCGAGCTTCTCGACTTGGCGGCCATCCGCGACATGCTGCCGTTCCTCGATTACGAGAACGCCCGCTTCCCGGTCATGGGCGGACTGATCCAGCGGCGCGGCGGCACGGCGCGGCACGATGCGGTCGCCTGGGGCTACGCGCGCGGCGCCGACGGCCTCGGCGTCGATCTGATCCAGAACTGCGAAGTGACCGGCATCCGCCGCGACGGCAACCGCGTCATCGGCGTCGAGACAAGCAGGGGCTACATCGCCTGCAACAAGCTCGCCCTCGCCACGGCCGGCCATTCGAGCGTCACGGCGGCGATGGCGGACATCCGCCTGCCCATCGAGAGCCACGTCCTGCAGGCGTTCGTGAGCGAAGGCCTGAAGCCCTTCATCGACACCGTCGTCACCTACGGCGCCGGACATTTCTACGTGTCGCAGTCCGACAAGGGCGGGCTGGTGTTCGGCGGCGACATCGACGGCTACAACTCCTACGCCCGGCGCGGCAACCTCGCCACCGTCGAGCACGTCATGGAAGCTGGCGTGGCGATGATCCCGGCGCTTTCGCGGGTGAAGGTGCTCCGGAGTTGGGGCGGCATCATGGACATGAGCATGGACGGCTCGCCGATTATCGACAAAACGCCGCTCGACAATCTCTACATCAACGCCGGCTGGTGCTACGGCGGCTTCAAGGCGACGCCGGCGTCCGGCTGGTGCTACGCGCACCTGATCGCCAAGGACGAGCCGCACCCGGTCGCGACCCGCTTCCGGCTCGACCGCTTCCAGCGCGGCTATCTCATCGACGAGCGCGGCGCCGGCGCTCAACCAAACCTGCATTGAGGGCCGTGTCATGGCGAGCTTGATCGACTGTCCCCACTGCGGCCGGCGCCCGAAGGA
Source organism: Rhodospirillales bacterium (assembly GCA_038117205.1). Lineage (GTDB taxonomy): Bacteria > Pseudomonadota > Alphaproteobacteria > Rhodospirillales > Casp-alpha2 > JAQBZY01. The sequence continues at coordinate 35,630 of JAYOFL010000037.1, forward strand.
AGAGTTCACCGTCAAAGGCAACGTCGAGGGCGCGCGCCCGTCGCCGGACGCCGACACCAGGCAATGGTTCGGCTACGTCTATCTCCGCGACAATCCGGTCGGGCGGGTGCGGGAATTCTGGCACCACACGTCGGGTTGCCGGCGCTGGCTGATCGTCGAGCGCGACAACGTCACGCATGCGGTCTTTGGCGTCAGCGACGCCGGAACGGCGGAGCGGCGCTCATGACCTCCTATCGTCTCGAACAAGGCGGCCTGATCGACCGCGCGGCAACCCTCGGCTTTTCCTTCGACGGCACTGCGCTCCGAGGCTTCGCCGGCGATACCCTGGCGTCGGCGCTGCTCGCCAACGGCCAAACGCTGATGGGGCGGAGCTTCAAGTATCACCGCCCGCGCGGCGTGCTGACGGCGGGCTCGTCGGAACCGAATGCGCTCGTCACCGTCGGCGACGGCGGGCGGACGGAGCCCAACTGCCGCGCCACCACCGTCGAGGTGTTCGAGGGCCTGACGGCGCAAAGCCAGAACCGCTGGCCGTCCCTCGCCTTCGACGTCGGGGCGGTCAATTCCCTGATCGCGCCGTTCATCGGCGCCGGCTTCTACTACAAGACCTTCATGTGGCCGGCGGCGTTCTGGGAAAAGGTCTATGAACCCCTGATCCGGCGCGCCGCAGGCCTCGGCCGCGCCACCTACGAAGTCGACCCGGACGGCTACGAGAAATGCTGGGCGCATTGCGATCTCCTGATCGTCGGCGCCGGGCCGGCCGGCCTCGCCGCCGCCGTCACCGCCGCCCGGTCGGGTGCCAGGGTCATCATCGCCGACGAGCAGCCGGCCCTCGGCGGCTCCTTGCTGTCCGAAACGCGGGAAATCGGCGGCCGCCCGGCGCCTGCGTTCGCGGCCACACTGGCGGCGGAACTGGCAAGCTTCCCGAACGTCCGGATCCTTTCGCGGAGCACGGTCTTCGGCTGGTACGACGACGGTGTGTTCGGCGCTGTCGAGCGGGTGCAGAAGCACGTCGCCCAGCCGGATCCGAACCGTCCGGTCGAGCGCCTGTGGCGCATCGCCGCCCGGCGCTGCGTGCTCGCCGCCGGCGCCGAAGAACGGCCGCTGGTCTTCGGCGGCAACGACCGGCCGGGCGTCATGACGTCCAGCGCCGTCCGCGCCTACGCCAACCGCTACGGCGTCGCCGCCGGCCGGCGGATTGCCCTCTTCACCAACAACGACAGCGGCTACCGGACGGCCCGCGACCTCGAGGCGGCGGGCGTCGAGGTGGCGGCCATCGTCGATCCGCGCGAGCGGACGCCGGCCTACGACGGGCGCGCCCGGGTGATCGCCGGCGGCGTCGTCCTCGCCGCGAACGGCGGCCGGCAACTGTCTTCCATCGTCGTCCGCTCGAACGGCGGCGAGCAACGCATCGACGTCGACGCGCTCGGCATGTCGGGCGGCTGGAGCCCCATCGTTCACCTGGCCTGCCAGCGCGGCCGGCAACCCCGCTGGTCGGACGCGCATGCCGCCTTCCTGCCGCCGCCGGACGCCGACGGGCTATCGG
>JAYOFL010000038.1:0-37087 GCA_038117205.1 Rhodospirillales bacterium
CGGCGCGCCGGAAATGCGTCGTCCCGGTCCTCCGCCCGGATTGCCGCCGGGACCCGGACAAGGTCAGGCTCAGAGCCTCGGACAAATGCAGCCGCCCGGGACGGCGACGGCGCTCGCCAGCGCCGAACCGCCGCTACCGCCGTTGCCGCCGACGGGTACGGGCGGCGGCGGAGACGGCGGCGGCGAACCGCCACGGCCGATGGCCATACCGCCGTCGGAAACGCCGGCGCACGCGGAATCCGCACTTGCCGCGCTGAAGGAAGCGACGGACATCTCGAACTGTCTGCTGCCGCTGTTGCGTGCCCTCAATTGGCGCGGCGATCCGCGTCACATCGCCGAGGCGCTGCCGCACTTCACCAATGCCCTCGACATCACGTCGTTCCGGAACGTGATGGCGACCCTGCATTATCAGAGCCGGCCGGTGGCCCTGAAGCTGTCCAGCATCGATACGCGCCTTTTCCCGTGCATGTTCCTGCCGGACGACGGCGATGCGATGGTCATTCTCGGCGCGGAGCAGGGCGGCTTCAAGGTCTTCGACGGCGGCATCAACGACGTTCGCGTCGAGCCAACTTACGGCAGGCACGGCACGGTATTCTTCTTCTCAGTCATCGACGTCGACGAGCTGCAGAGCATGCAGAGCAAGATCGGCTGGTTCCGCATGGTATCGGAACGATTCCGCTCGCTGTTCTACCAGACTCTCGGCATCACGCTGGTGCTGAACATCCTGGCGCTCGTGACGCCGCTGTTCACGATGGCCGTCTATGACAAGGTGGTGGCCACCAAATCGCTGCCGACGTTGGCGTATTTCGCGTTCGGCGTCGGCACCGCGATCGGCTGCGATCTGGTGTTGCGGGCCATTCGCTCGAAGATCATGGCGCACATCGGCGCGCGCCTCGACAACATCGTCGGCATCGCCATCTTCCACAAGATTCTGTTCCTGCCGCCAGCGTTCACGGAGCGGGCGACCATCGGCGCGCAGGTGGCGCGCATCAAGGACTTCGAAACGATCCGCGACTTCTTCACCGGCCCGATGGCGATGGTGCTGTTCGAGGTGCCGTTCGTCGTCATCTTCATGGCGACCATCTTCGCGCTCGCCGGCCCGGTCGTGATCGTCTCCATCATCATGATCGCGTGCTTCGCGATCCTCGGCCTCGTCATCACGCCGCTGCTCCGGACATCGGTTGGCCGCGCTGCCCGGGCGTCGTCGAAGAAGCAGGAGCTGATCGTCGAGACGCTTTCCGGCATGCGCGCCGTCAAGTACTGCGGTGCCGAGGAACGTTGGCTGGAACGCTTCCGCGAATTGTCGGCGACGGCGGCGCTCAACAGCTTCTACACCGGCCAGTTGTCTTCATTCATGCAGACGCTGTCGCAGGTGCTGATGACGTCGGCGGGTCTCGGCACCATCGTCTTCGGCGTCTTCCGGGTCATGAACGGCGACATGTCGGTCGGCGGCCTGGTCGCCTCGATGATCCTGGTCTGGCGGGTGCTGGCGCCGATCCAGACCTGTTTCATCTCGCTGACACGTCTGACGCAGGTGAAATCCTCGATCACGCAGATCAACAATCTGATGAATATCCGCGCCGAGCGCGACCAGCACACCATCGTCAATCCGATCCAGAAGATCGAAGGCTTCGTTACCTTCGCCCGCGTCTCGATCCGCTACGCACCCTACGCCGATCCGGCCCTGGTCGGCGCCAGCCTGGAAATGGAACCGGGCGAAGTGCTGTGCGTCGTCGGCGGCAACGGGTCGGGCAAGTCGACGGTTCTCAAGCTGCTCGCCGGCATGTACGCGCCGCAGGCCGGCTCGATCCGCATCGACAACATGGACATCCGTCAGATGGACGTGGTCGAGCTGCGGCACGCGGTTTCCTATGTGCCGCAGACGCTGCAGTTCTTCTATGGGACGGTGGCGCAGAACCTGCGCCTCGCGCATCCGACGGCGACGCTGGAGGACATGTACCGGGCCTGCGAGAAGGCGGCCGTCCTCGACGATGTGCTGAAGCTGACGCAGGGCTCCGGAAAGTGGAAGCGCGAAGGGGTCGAAATCCGCCTCGGCGATTCCAGTTCCGGGCAGATGCCGACGAGCTTCCTGCAGCGGCTCAATCTGGCGCGGGGCTATCTCAAGAACGCGCCGATCATGCTGTTCGACGAACCGGGCAACGGCCTTGATTTCTCGGCCGACCAAGCCTTTATGAAGGCCGTGAACGAAATGCGCGGCAGCACCACCGTGCTGATGGTGACGCACCGTCCCAGCCATCTGAAGCTGGCCGACAAGATCATGTGGCTGGAGTACGGCAACGTCCGCGCCTTCGGGCCGGCGGACGAAGTGCGCCGTCAGATGCCGAAGGATTTCCTGTGAGGGAGCGCCGAGAGAGATGAGCGACCAAGTATTCGCCGCCCCCGCCGCCACGAACGGCGACGAGAACAAGCGCAAGGTCCGCCGCGGCGACCGGCAGACGCGCTTCCTCGCCCAGTCGGTCATCCTGGAGGAGGGCGGCAGTTCCGGACTGATCCGCTGGGCGATGCTGACCATCTGCGTCGTCATCTGCATCTTCATCGGCTGGTCGATGGTCACGAACGTCGACGAAGTGGCCGTGACGTCGGGCGAGGTCGTGCCGTCGGGACAGGTGCAGGCGATCCAGCACCTGGAAGGCGGCATCATCCGGGATATCCTCATGGAGGAAGGCCAACTGGTCGAAAAGGACCAGACGCTGATCCGCCTCGATCCGACCGCCGCGCTCACGGAAATGCAGAAGCTGGAGGCGCGGCGCGCCGGCCTGGAAATCCGCAGCGAGCGGCTTCGCGCCATCGGCATCAGCGGCGTGCCCGACTGGTCGAAAGTCGGCAACCGCTTCCCGAACATGATCAAGGACCAGCAGCGGATTTACGAAGGCTCGTTGGAGGCGTTCTTCAGCCGCCAGGAGACGATCCGCAAGCAGATCGAGCAGAAGAAGGCGGAACTCATGCTCCTCAACGAGCGTGAGGAAACACTGACCCGTCAGGCCGACATCTTCCAGGAAGAGTTGTTGGTGCGCGAGAAGCTCTACACCGAAGGTCTGACGTCCAAGATCGCCTACCTGGATGCCAAGCGGCAGTTGAACACCGCGCGCGGCGACCTCGCCAACCTGATCTCTGAGCGCGAACGCGCCAACGAAGCTTTGAAGGAAGCCGAGAGCCGGCTCGCCGAGATCGAGACCGATTTCCGCGAACAGGCGTTGGCCGAACTCAGCGAGAGCGCGAACGAGTTGATCCAGGTGGAAGAGGCGCTTGTCGAGGCGAAGGACCGGGTGCGCCGGCTCGAAATCAAGGCGCCGGTCCGCGGCATCGTGAAGGGCTTGGCCGTGCATACGGTGGGCGGCGTCGTGCCGCCGGGCGCCGTCATTACCGAACTGGTGCCGCTCGACCGCGAACTGGTCATCGAGGCCAAGATTCAGCCGCGCGACGTCGGTCACGTGGAAATCTCGCAGCCGGTGACGGTCAAGGTGACGACCTACGACTTCGCCCGCTTCGGCGGCATTTCCGGCGAGCTCAAGGAGGTTTCCGCGTCGAGCTTCATGGACGAGAAGGGCGAGCCCTACTTCAAGGGGATCATCACGCTGGACCGAGATTTCGTCGGCAAGGATCCGAACAACAACAAGGTCATGCCCGGCATGACCGTGCAGGCGGACATCAAGACCGGCCGCAAGACGCTGTTCGAGTACCTGATGAAGCCGGTCTATTCGTCGGTGGCGACAGGGTTCCGCGAGCGCTGATCGTTTCCGGGTTTGGCGGGCGGTCTATCGCGCGGACCGCCACATCGCCTCGGCGAGACGGATGACGCGCACGGTCTCCGACCACAGGTTCTTTTCCGCGAGGTCTTCCAACGCGACCCAGGCGGCGCCCGCCACGTCGCCGCCGGCCGTCGGTGGGTCAGGTTCCGCCGAAGCCGCAAGATCGACCAGCGTGTAGTGATACTGGACGGCGCCCGCGTCGTCGTGGGTGATGGAATCGACCACGTCCACTAGTCCGATCGGCGTGATGGAGAGGCCGGTTTCCTCGAGAATCTCCCGGCGTGCCGTTTCCTCGACCGTCTCGCCCAGCTCCTGCGCGCCGCCCGGCAGGCTCCATCCGCCCTGACGTGGCGGTTTGCCGCGCTTGATCAGCAGCACGCCGGCTCTGGAGAGCACGACGACGCCGACACCGACGATTGGACGTTCCGGATATTCTCGGCGCATGGGCTCGCTTCCCGACCAAATGTGACTTCCAACGCACACTAACCGGGGTAGAATGGCCGGCAACGGAAAACTTCGCGGCGGCGGCGAGGGAGAGGAGTGATGGCGGATTTCATTGAGCGGCGCACGATCAGGGCCGGCGACACGATCTTCCGTGAGGGCGAATCGGGGTCTTCGGCGTTCATCATTCAGTCCGGCGAGGTGGAGATTTCCAAGCTCGTCAACGGCGAAACCAAGGTCTTGGCGACGATCGGGCCGGGTGGCGTGTTCGGCGAAATGGCGCTGGTCGACGACAAGCCGAGGATGGCGACCGCCAAGGTCATCGAGGGGGCGACCATCATTACCGTCACCAAGGCCATGTTCGAGGCCAAGCTCAAGAAGACGGATCCCTTCATTCGCGGACTTTTGAAGATTCTCGTCGAAACCATTCGTCGGACGTCCTGATCTTCCGCGGGTTTCCCGACACGCACGGCTCGGTCGGCCCGGAAGGACGCCTTTCGGGGAGGCCGCGCACACCTTTTGCCACGAGAACCGTCCCGGGATACGCTGGCGGACGTTTGCCGATATTCGAGGGGGTGGCGCGTCCGCCCGAGGGATCAGTTCGACCATGACCGGAACACCAGCCACGCCGCCGTCCGAAGAAGGCCTGATCGGAAAGAAACCGATGAGCTTGCCGCAGCGGCTTCGCGCCTATCTGCTCGCCGGCATCCTGGTGACGGCGCCGATCTTCATCACGTTCTATTTGGCGTGGCTGTTCATCACCTTCGTCGACAGCAAGATCACGCCGCTCATTCCGGCCAAGTACAATCCAGAGACCTACCTGCCGTTCGCCGTGCCCGGGCTGGGTCTGATCGTCCTCGTCATCGCGTTGATGCTCGTCGGCAGCCTGACGGCGGGATTTTTCGGGCGGCTCTGGATACGTTTTTCGGAGCGCATCCTGGCGCAGATGCCGATCATCCGGAACGTCTATTCGGCGGTGAAGCAAATCCTGGAAACGGTGCTCGCGCAGCAGTCGAACGCTTTCCGCGAAGCGGTCCTGATCGAGTACCCGCGCAAGGGCATCTGGTCCATCGGCTTCATCACCGGCCGCACCAAGGGCGAGGTGCAGCAGAAGACGCCGGAAGAATGCATCAACATCTTCATCCCGACGACGCCGAACCCGACGTCCGGCTTCCTGCTGTTCGTGCCGAAGAGCGACATCATACCGCTCTCCATGTCCGTCGAAGAGGCGATCAAGATGGTGATTTCCGGCGGCATCGTCACGCCGACGGAGAAGGGCAAGGGCGGGGCGGTGAAGCCGGCGGAGAAGCCGTCCGGAGAAGCGAAGGCGGGCTAGCTTAGGCCCAGCCGGTCAGGCGAACGTCTTCTTGCTCATGATCGCGGCCTTGAACCGCTCCTTGTCGTCGTGGTGCTGAAACTTGAACAGCACTTCCAACTGATTGAAGCCGCCTGTCTGTTCGACGATGTTTTCCAGCTGATAGGAAAACGCGCCGACACAGTTGGCGTCCAGCCAATCCTCGATATCCTGGATGCTGCCGCTGAACTTGTATCGCACGCCGTATGGGTAGGTGATGCCGCTTTTTCCCATGGCCCCGGCCGAATTATAGAAACCAGCAGTCACCCCAAACCCTGATTAGCGTGATGGCGGCGCTTTTGCAACTATCCGGATCGCAGGTTCCGCGCCGCCGCGTCCCGCTCGAAAAGATACAGCAGAACCCTTAGCGCCGGGCCCCGTTCGCCGGTCAACTCCGGGTCGCGGCCCAGGATCAGCTCGGCGTCGTCACGGGCGATCTGCAACAACTCGCCGTGCTGGGCGAGGTCGGCGAGCCGGAATTCCGGCAGGCCGCTCTGCCGGGTGCCGAGCAATTCGCCGGCGCCCCGCAACTCCAGGTCCTTCTCGGCGATGACGAAGCCGTCGTCCGTTTCGCGCATGGTGCGCAAACGCGCCTTCGCCGTCTCGCCAAGGTGGCCGGCGTGAACCAGCAGGCAGGTGGATTTTCCGGACCCCCGGCCAATTCGGCCCCGCAACTGGTGCAGTTGTGCGAGACCGAAACGCTCGGCGTGCTCGATCACCATGACCGTCGCCTCCGGCACGTCGACGCCGACCTCGATCACCGTCGTGGCGACCAGGACGTCGATCGAACCTTCCTTGAAGGCGGCCATGACGGCGTCCTTCTCGGCGCCCTTCATGCGGCCGTGCACGAGGCCGACCCGCTCGCCGTAGAGGGAACGCAGATGGTCGAACCGCGCCTCGGCGGCGGCCATGTCGGTGGTCTCCGATTCCTCGATCAGCGGGCAAACCCAGTAGACGCGGTCACCGGCGGCGACGGCGCGGCCGATGGCGGCGACGACCTCGTCCAGGCGTTCGTTCGAGATCAGCGCCGTCTTCACCGGTTGCCGGCCGGCCGGTTTCTCCATCAGGCGCGAGACGTCCATGTCGCCGTAGGCGGTCAGCATCAGCGTTCGCGGGATCGGCGTCGCCGTCGTCACCAACACGTCGACGCCCTTGCCCTTGCGGGCCAGCGTCAGGCGCTGGTGCACGCCGAACCGGTGCTGCTCGTCGATGACGGCGACCCGCAAGTCACGGTAGCTCACGTCGTCCTGAAAGAGTGCGTGCGTGCCGACGGCGATGCGGGCCGCGCCGCTGGCGAGCTTTTCCAGGATGCCGTCCCGGTTCTTGCCACGTTCCCGGCCCGTCAGCAGTACCGGTTGCAGACCGGCGGGCTCCAGCAGCGTCGAGAGCGTCGCGAAATGCTGCTGGGCGAGGATTTCCGTCGGTGCCATCAGGACCGCCTGTCCGTCGGCCTCGACGGCGCTCAGCATGGCCATCAACGCGACCACTGTCTTGCCGCTGCCGACGTCGCCCTGCAGAAGCCGCAGCATGCGCGTATCGGCGGCGAGATCGGCGTCGATTTCCCGGATCGCCGTTTCCTGGGCATTCGTGAGCGAGAAGGGAAGCCCGGCCCTCACCTTGGCGCGGAGCGAGCCGTCGCCCCTGAGCGGCAGGCCCTTCAGCTTCCGCATGGAGCGGCGGACCAGGGCCAGCGCCAACTGGTTGCTGAGCAACTCGTCATAGGCGAGGCGGCGCCGCGCCGGCGTTGTCGGCGCCAGATCGGAGAGCGCCTCCGGCGCGTGCGCGGTTTTTACCGCTACCGGCCAGTCCGGCCACTTCTCTCGCTTCTTCAACGCCGGGTCGAGCCACTCCGGCAAGTCCGGCACACCGTCGACGGCGGCGGCGACGGCCTTGCCCAGCACCTTCAAGGACAGGCCGGCGGTCAGGCCGTAGACCGGCTCCACTTTCCTCAGCTTGTCGATCTCCGCCTGCGTGCCGATATGATTCGGGTGCGTCATCTGGATTTCGTCGCCGAACTTCTCGATCTTGCCGGAGACGACGCGGACCTCGCCCTCGGGCAGCGTTTTGGCCAGGTAGTCGTTGTGCGCGTGGAAGAACACCAGCGACAGGCTGCCCGTGTCGTCGCCGCAGACGACCTTGTAGGGCTGTCGGCGGTTATGCGGCTTCAGATGCTGCAGGACGCGGACGGTGATGGTGGCGATGGCGCCCGGCTCGGCGGCGGCGATCTTGGGCGCGTAGCGGCGGTCGATGATGCCGGCGGGCAGGTGCCACAGCAGGTTCACGACATGCGGCCCGGCGATCTTTTCGATCAAGGAGGCCGTGCGCGCGCCGACGCCCTTGAGGGCGGTGATCGGTCGGAACAGCGGGAAGAGGATTTCCGGGCGCATTCTTCAGGTTCGGCGCTGACATCTCGGGGACAAGGCATTATACCCTACGCCGCATGGCATATGCTTGGCCATATGCCTGGGCCATTACGCCGAAAAGGCCAGGGATTACCTGGATAAGGACGCTTCCCGTGGACGACCGCCGCCGCCGCCTGCTTTACCGCGCCACGCATTGCGGTATGAAGGAAAACGACGTACTGATCGGCCGCTTCGCCCAGGCCCGTCTCGCCGATCTCGATGACGCCGAGGTGGGGCGCTTCGAGGTGCTGCTCGAGCACTCGGACAACGACCTCTACAACTGGATCACCGGCAAGGAAGCGGCGCCCGCCGATGCCCGCTCCGACATCCTGGACATGCTGATCGACTTTTACGCTGCGAAATGACCGATTTACCGCCATCTCTGACCGCGCCTGGACGCCGCGCCGTCGGCGGCGCGCCCGAAGGCGTCGACGTGCTCTTGGCGGCGGAGGTCGCGGCGACGGGCCGTGACGTCCTGATGGTGCTGCGCGACGACGCGGCGATGGCCCGGCGCTGGGAAGCGGCGGCCATGTTTGCGCCGAATGTCGAGACGTTGGCGCTGCCGGCCTGGGATTGCCTACCCTACGACCGGGTCTCGCCCCGGCGCTCCATTGTCGGGCGGCGGTTGGCGGTGCTCGGCCGGATCGCCGGCAAGGGCCAGGGCGGCCGTCTCGTGCTGACGACCGTTTCCGCGCTGTTGCAGCGCGTCCCGCCCAAAGCCGCCATCGCCGGCGCCGGAAGGCGCTTGCAGAAGGGGACGCGCATCGCGCTGGACGAACTCGTGCGCGAGATGGAGCGGTTCGGATTTTCCCGTATCGAAACGGTGACGGAGCCGGGTGAGTACGCCGTCCGCGGCGGGATCGTCGATCTCTATCCGGCCGGCGCCGGCCAGCCGGTGCGGCTCGATTTCTTCGGCGACGAGATCGACACGCTCCGCGCCTTCGACCCGGCGACGCAGCGGAGCACAGGCGATATCAAGGCGGTGGACCTGACCCCGGTCAGCGAGGCGCCGCTCGACAAGGACGCCATCGTCCGGTTCCGTTCCAACTATCGGCGCGTCTTCGGCCATGCCGGCGACGACGATCCGCTCTACGAGGCGGTGAGCGAGGGCCGGCGGCATCCCGGCTTCGAGCATTGGCTGCCGCTCTATCACGACTCGCTGGAGACGCTCTTCGATTACCTGCCGGACGCCGCCGTGTTCCTGGATCATCAGGCCGACGCCGCCATCAAGGCGCGTTGCGATCTGATCATGGAATACTTCGAGGCGCGGCGCGCGCATCTCGAACACGGCGACGGCGTGCCGTACCGGCCGGTCGCGCCGGACAGCCTGTTCCTGAGCGAGGGCGCGCTCGGCGATCTACTGGCGGGGCGGGCGGTCAACGATCTGAGCCCGTTCGCGGCCGGCGACGGCGATTTGGGCGGGCTGGACGCGGGCGGCGTCGCCGGGCGGGACTTCGCCGACGTGCGCGTCGATCCTAACGCCAACGTCTACGACGCCGTGACGGCGGAACTAAAGTCGCGCGCCGTCGCCGGCAACGTCACCGTCGTGGCGGCGCTCAGCGAAGGCTCGGCGGAACGTCTCGGCGGTCTTCTGCACGAACATGGCGCGACGGTGAAGCGGGCCGGCCCGTCCGACATTGCCGCCGAAAAGGCGGCCGGCCGAATTCATCTCTGCATCGCCGGGCTGGAGCGGGGCTTCCGCTACCGCAACCTCGTCGTCGTCACCGAGGCGGATATCCTCGGCGAGCGCATGTCGAGGCCCGGCCGTCGTCGCATCCGGCCGGAGAATTTCATCGCCGAGGTCTCGGCGCTCGCGACCGGCGATCTGGTGGTGCACGTGGATCACGGCATCGGTCAGTTCATCGGCCTGGAGACCATCGAGGTTGGCGGCGCGCCGCACGACTGCCTGCGGCTGCTGTATGCCGGCGACGACAAGCTCTATCTGCCGGTCGAGAACATAGATCTCCTGTCCCGCTACGGCTCGGAAGAGGCCGGCGCGCAACTGGACCGGCTGGGCGGCGCCGCCTGGCAGGCCCGCAAGGCGCGGATGAAGGAGCGTGTCCGCGAGATGGCGGAGGCCCTGATCAAGGTCGCGGCGACGCGCGAACTCAAGACGGCGACGAAGTTCCACGCGCCGGCCGGTGCCTTCGACGAATTCTGCGCCCGCTTCCCGTTCAACGAGACGGAAGACCAGCAGGACGCCATCACGGCCGTGCTGGGCGATCTGCAGAAGGGACGGCCGACGGATCGGCTGGTCTGCGGCGACGTCGGCTTCGGCAAGACGGAAGTGGCGCTCCGCGCCGCCTTCGCCGTCGCCATGGAAGGCAAGCAGGTGGCGGTCGTCGTGCCGACGACGCTGCTCTGCCGGCAGCATTTCCTGACGTTCTCGGAACGCTTCCGGGGCTTCCCGGTGCGCGTTGCGCAACTGTCGCGGCTGGTCAGTGCCAAGGACGCCAAGGCCACCAGGGAGGAATTGAAGCGGGGCGGCGTCGATATCGTCGTCGGCACGCATGCGATCCTCGCCAAGGATGTCGGCTTCCGCGATCTCGGGCTCCTGATCGTCGACGAGGAACAGCACTTCGGCGTCGCCCACAAGGAACGCCTGAAGAGCCTCAAGGCCGACGTGCACGTGGTGACGCTGACGGCGACGCCGATCCCGCGCACGCTGCAACTGGCGCTGACCGGCATCCGGGAAATGAGCCTGATCGCGACGCCGCCGGTCGACCGGCTGGCCGTCCGCACCTTCGTCCTGCCGTTCGACCCTGTGATCGTCCGGGAAGCCATCCTCAGGGAGCAGTACCGGGGCGGGCAGACCTTCTATGTCTGTCCGCGCATCAGCGATCTGGAAAAGGTCGGCGCGCGCCTCAAGGAACTGGTGCCGGAAATCAAGCTCGCCGCCGTGCACGGGCAGATGCCGGTGCGCGAGTTGGAAGACACCGTGCAGCGGTTCTACGACGGCGCCTACGACGTGCTGCTGTCGACCAACATCATCGAGTCGGGGCTCGATCTGCCGCAGGTGAACACCATCATCATCCACCGGGCCGACATGTTCGGGCTGGCGCAGCTTTACCAGTTGCGAGGCCGGGTGGGACGCTCGAAGACCCGCGCCTATGCCTATCTGACGCTGCCGCCCGGCCAGAAGCTGACGCCGGCGGCGGAAAAGCGTCTGGAGGTCATGCAGACCCTCGACAACCTCGGCGCCGGCTTCACGCTGGCGAGCCACGACCTCGACATCCGGGGTGCGGGCAACCTGCTCGGCGACGAACAGTCCGGTCACATCAAGGAAGTGGGTATCGAACTCTACCAGCAGATGCTGGAAGAAGCCGTGGCCGAGGCGCGCGGTCTCGCCGGCGGCGAGGCGCCGGAGGAGGAGTGGAGCCCGCAGGTTTCCCTCGGCATGCCGGTGCTGATCCCGGACTGGTACATCGCCGATCTGACGGTGCGCATGGGCCTCTATCGCCGCATCGCCTGGCTGAAGACCGAGGACGAGGTGGAATCCGTCGCCGCCGAGATGATCGACCGCTTCGGGCCGATCCCGTCGGAGGCGGAAAACCTGCTCGAGGTCGTGAAGATCAAGCAGCTCTGCCGCAAGGCCGGTATCGGCAAGCTCGACGCCGGACCGAAAGGGGCTTCCGTGCAGTTCAGAAACGATCAGGTCGCCGATCCGGGGGCGCTGGTGCAGTGGATCACGGCACAGAAGGGGACGGCGAAACTGCGCCCCGATCACCGGCTGATCTTCAACCGCGCCTGGGACACGCCGAAGGAACGGATCGACGGCGCGCGCTATCTGGCGCGGGAACTGGCGAAACTGGCGGGGTAATTCCGGCCCTCATCCTTCGAGACGGTGCTGCGCACCTCCTCAGGATGAGGGATTTAAGGTGTCCTCATCCTGAGGAGCCCGCGTGAGCGGGCGTCTCGAAGGATGATGAAGGGGTTAGCCCAAGAAGGCCTCGACAAACGCCGCCATGCTCGGGAATTCCGCCATCGGCACCGCCAACTCGGCGCCGAACCCCGTATGGCCGAGCCCACGCCCCTTGCGGTTGATCCAGACGACGTCCTGACCGAGCAGGTTGGCCGGCCTGACGTCGGCGCGGAGGCTCTGCGCCACGTGCAGGACGCGCTGGGGCGGGATGTCCCTGGCGGCCATGTCGGTGAAGCCGAGCACGAAATGCCGGAGCGACGGCTTGTACGCCTGGGCGCGTTCCGCCGTCACGATCACGTCGAAGCAGTCGCCGAGCCGTGCGTGCGATTTCGCAAAGGAGGCGTCGTCCATGTTGGTGAACGCGCCGAGGACGAAGCGCTCCTTCAGGCGGGCCAGCATGTCCTTGCTGTCGGGGTAGGGGAGCCAGTCGCCGACCGACGCGCCGAAAGCGTCGCGTTCCGCGCGGTCAGGAATGACGTCAAATTCGTCGCAGATGTAGGCGAATGACGAACGCAGCACGCGCGGGTAGTCGCGGCAGGGAACCAGGGTCTGGTAGTGCGCCCTGGCCCGGTCGAAGGCGTCGAGGAGATGTTCCCGCGTCGCCATGACGCCGTTACGTTTCGCCCAGGCCTCCAAGGTGTCCAGGATCGCGGGTTCCCAGTCGATCAGCGTGCCGTAGACGTCGAAGGTCAGGGCGTCGTAGCGGTCTGGCCCTAGGAATGAGGCGGGGGATGAGGTGGTGGGCGATGGCATGTGGGAAACTCCGCTTGCTATATTATCGATTATCGATAATTTTGAATCCTAAGACGAAGGAGTCAAGCCCATGGGCATGCTGCGCGCCGAAAACGGAACCGGACTGCCGACCATCGCGGAGCGGATCGCCGCCGATCTCCGCCGGCGGATCCTTGGTGCGGAAATCGCGCCCGGGACGCCGATCCGGCAGGGCCACATCGCGGCGGACTACGGCGTCAGCCAGGCCCCGGTGCGCGAAGCGCTCGGCCTGTTGGCGGCGGAAGAGCTTGTCGACTACCACCCGAACCGGGGCGTTCGCGTGGCGGCGCTCGATCCCGGCGTGGTGGCCGAAATCTCGGCGCTGCGTCTCGCGTTGGAAACCGAACTGGCGGGGCTCGCCGCCGGCAATTTCACGGCGGAGGATCGAGTGGCCGCCGAGGCGGCGCTCGCCGCCATCGCCGACGCGGGTGACGCGGGCGATCTGCTGGCCGGCAACGATGCCTTCCACACCGCGATCTACCGGCCGGCGGGCCGTCCCATCACCCTAGACATGGTGCGCCGGCTTCGTGCCCGATACGGCCAATATCTCGGCTACATGTGGACGCACTCGGCGCACGCGCCGGCGTCGCTCGCCGAGCACCGGTATCTGCTGTCGTTGATGATCGGCGGAAAAGGGGAGGCGGCGGTAAGGACGCTTCGTCGGCACATCGCGGCCTCGACGCGGGCGATCCTGGATTGCTTGGCGGCGCGCGAAAATTCTTAGGTTCAGCGGATCGTTTCGGAGGAATAGATGGACCCCGGATCAAGTCCGGGATGACGGCTGAGTGATTGAAACGTTGATGATCCCCAATCGTCACCCCGGATTTATTCCGGGGTCCACTGATTGCGGCACGTCGAATGTTTAAGTGTGGACCCCGGGACGAGCCCGGGGTGACGAGGTGTGGGAAGCGTAGTCGCCCCGCCGTCAGTGCACCCGCGCTTCGCCCTGCGGCACGACGACGTTGCCGTCGCCCATGGCGAGATCGAGCTTCCAATCCGCCTTGACCGTCGTCGTCACCAACAGGTGACAAAAGGCGTGCAGAAGCTGCTTGTTGAGGTTGAAGCTGACATCGCTGCCCTCGGCGGTCTTGAACTTGATGCCGGTGACGTTCTTGCCCGGATTGACTGTGCCGCCGATGACCAGCAGCGGCCCCGTGTTCGACGTGACGTTCGTCGTGTCGGCGACGGGCGGCGTCTCGAAGTCGGTCTTCTGGATCGCTTCCTGGTGCTGCATGGAGAGGATCGCGTCCTTCACGTCCTTGCCGACGGACCGCTTCAACTCGACATCGCGCTCGAACGTCTGCTTGAGGGCGCCCCACAGCAAGTGGACGAAGCGCCGCGTCAGCCACATCCGGTATTCCTTCTTGTCGGTGGTGGCGATGCGGAACAGCAGGCGGTCCTGGTCGGCGGCGTAGCTCATGGTCAATTGATGCAGGCCGCTCACGCCGAAAGTTCCTCCGGAAAGCGGGTGACGGCGTTGGCGGCATCCATGACACGGACCAGGACTTCCGGCTCCTGGGCCCCGGAAATCACCATGCCGCCGTCGAAAGCGAATGCCGGAACGCCGTTCACGCCCAACCGGTGCGCGCGGGCGTTTTCCTCGTAGATAGCGTCGACTTCCTCCTCGCTCTTCAGGAATTCGGCGACGGCGTCGGGGTCGAGACCGTGTTCCTGGGCAATGTCTAGGAGAACCTCCAGGCGGCCGATGTCGCGGCCGGCGAGGAAGTAGTTCTCGAATAGCGATTCCACCAGCGGCGCCGGGTCCATGCTTCTGGCGGCGAACCGGATCAGGCGGTGCGAGTCCACCGAATTCGGTGTCCGCGCGATGCGGTCGAACGCGAAGTCGATCTCGACCGACTGGCCGGCTTCGCCGATGGCGCCGTAAATGCGCCGAACCCGGGTCTCGCTGCCGAATTTCTTGATCAGGTAGGCGGTGCGGTCGATGCCGCCCGGCGGCATGTCGGGATTGAGGAGAAACGGATGCCACACCGTCTCGATCCGCAAATCCGGGCGGAGCGCCAAAGCCTTCTTCATCCGGCGCTTGCCGATGAAGCACCAGGGGCAGACGGTGTCGAAAATGACGTCGAGACGCATCCGGAATCTCCGCTTATCCGCCAGTATAGGGCCCGGAAGGCGTCAACGATAGGGCGGAAGAAATCGAGTTATTTCAACTCGAAAACCACCATCAGGTGGCACATGGCGTCGCGCATGGTCCTGTGCACGTCGTGGCGGAAATAGACCGCATGGACGTTGTCGCCGAACAGCGCCAGGATTTCCGCCGTATCCTTGAACGAATGCCCCTCGACGGAGATGTCCTGCGGGCCGGCCTGGCCGGTCCTTGGGTCGTGCTCCTGGCCGATGGCGATGACGGCGCCTGGCTTGGCGACGCGCATGACCTCGGCAGCGACCCGGTCGGGCGCATGCGAATAACCGAGCACCCAGCCGAGGATCACGATGTCGAACTCGTCGTCCCCGTAGGGCATGGCATGCATGTCGCCAGCATCGACGAATTCCGAATAGGAAATGAGATCGAGCCCGCGGATGTTTTCCGGCGCGAAGCCGTTGCCGATCAGCATGAAGATTTCGTTCTCGCTACGCGGACCGATGCAGAGAACCTTCATCTCGCCGATCCGCGCCGACACGTGATGCAGGCTCTTCACCACGTCGACCAGCAGGCGCGGCCGTTCCATGCCGGCGCCGCTCAGGAGCTGGCGGCGGTTGTACTCGATGGTGTTGGCGGTGACGTCGTCGTCGTGCGCGTTGTGGAATTCGAACGCCTCCGGTTGCAGGTCGTGATAGCGGAAATGCGTCATGACCTGACGCGCGAACGGGATCAGGAACAGATCGCGCAGGTTCTTGGACAGGTGATCGTTGATGGCCTGCGCGACTTGCGGCGGCAGCGCGATGTCGGCGCGGGAAACTTTCTTGGTCTTGCCGTCGCTCACGGGTCGTTCTCCGTCAGTTGGCTGTTCAACGCCCAGGCGGGGGGCAACTCGTACACGCCGCCGATCTCGCCGGCGATGTTCGGATGCAGCGGCATGAACGGATTGGTGTGCAGGGTGTTCTTGCTCGCCGGCAGCACCAGGTGATCGACGCCGATGTCCTCGAATTCTACCCGCCACGGCACCGGGCTCGCCTGGAATACCAGCAGCAGCGCGTCGCGCGCCGCACCGGTCGGCAGGATACCGCGATGCAGGATCCGCGGCGCGGAAAACAGGACCGCGTCGCCGGGCGCCACGTCCGGCGTGTAGACGTCCGCCGACGGTTCGCCGCCGAACACGTCATCGAGGCTGTCGGCGCGCTTGCCGAGCGGCAGGAAATGATAGCCGCGCGCGGCAGCCCGCCGGTTGTCCGCGAGCGACATGTAGGATGTGCCGCCCCGCTCTCGGCCGCCCGTCAGATAGACGAGGAGATGCACCTGCGACATCGGCGCCATGTCGCGGTGCCAAAGGAACGAAACCCGCTTCTCAGGCATCGGGTGCGAGCGGTAAAGGCTCGCGAAGTCGATCCGGAAGTTGGCGCCGAGCGCGGTTTCGACGGCGGCGGCGATGTCGTCCGTGATCAGCTTCGGAATGAAGCTGCGAAGCATTTCCGCGATCCGGGAATCGGCCTGGGCGGTAACGTTCGCCTCCTGCGGATCGGTGGGGCCGGTCGCGCCGCCCTGATCGGCGAGAACGTCGGCGAGCGTCTTCGAAATGGACTGGGCGTCGCCGGCGGAAATCAGGCCGGGTAGCGGGACGTAGCCGGTTTCGGCCAGATCGGGCGCACCGGCCGCCGGGGCGGCGAGTTGGCGGCAGACCGCCAGATACTTGGAATGGTGCTCCCATGGATCGAGGGCCTCGATCGCCGGAACGGAATCCGGATGGGCGACGATCAGCCTGCCGTGGCGGAGAAGGGAGAAATCCATTGCCGCAAGTATAGTGCCGGCACCCGGCGAGTGGTAGCGGCGAAGCACTGAATTCAGGCGCCGCCTGGCGCGAGCCGGCTTTCCGGTGGCCGGATCGGCAGCGTTTGCATTTTTCCCGGCTTGTTTTCTAATGGCGGCGGGGAAGTAAGGGGTGGCTGTCCAACATAGAAATTCGGAGAGTCACATGAATAAGTTCGTTCTAGCCGTTTCCGCCGCCGCCGTCGCGTTCGTGCTGTCGTCCGCGCCGGCCTCGGCCATGCACTGCCCGGCCGACATGAAGAAGATCGACGCCGTCCTCAACGACAAGGACAAGATGATGAAGTCGGGCCTCAAGGCCGACGACATCGCCAAGATCAAGGGTTTGCGTTCCAAGGGCGAAGGCCTGCACAAGGCCGGCAAGCACAAGGAATCCGTGGAATCCCTCGGCGAAGCCATGAAGATGCTCGGCATCCAGTAAGCCCGCGTCGCGGTCTTGCTGAAGGGCCCGCCTCGGCGGGCCCTTTTTCGTCTTGCCGCCGATCAGGGGCGGGATCATCATCCGCCGTCCCGCCCGACGTGTGGCGGCCTATCGCGGAGCCCACATGAACCTGAAAGCGTTCGCGCGCGTCGCCGTCGCCGTGGCGATGTTGTCTTTGCCGGTTCGGGGGCTGGCGGCCGATACCGCCGTCGACGCGGCCCGCAAGATCGACGCCGTTCTTTCCGACTCGGCCAGGCTCAAGGAGCTCAAGCTCGACCCCGCTGACGCCAAGGAAATCAAGACGATGCGGGACGAGGTTCTGGCGCTCGAAAAGGCCGGCGACACGGAGCAGGCGATGGCGCTGCTGCGTCAGGCCCTGGATCTTCTCGGGATCGAATAATTCGGAAGGAAAGCCGGGACGGCGCCGAGCGCCGCCCCGGAAATTTCGAATGCCCTTAGGCGGTGAACGCCTGGATGCCGGTCTGGGCGCGGCCCAGGATCAGCGCGTGCACGTCGTGCGTGCCTTCGTAGGTGTTCACGGTTTCCAGGTTCACCATGTGACGGATGACGTGGAACTCGTCGGCGATGCCGTTGCCGCCGTGCATGTCGCGCGCCATGCGGGCGACGTCGAGCGCCTTGCCGGCGGAATTGCGCTTCACCAGCGAGATGTTCTCCGGCGGGCAGTTGCCGTCGTCGAGCAGCCGGCCGACGCGCAGGCACGCCTGCAGACCGATGGTGATTTCCGTCACCATATCGGCGAGCTTCTTCTGGATCAGCTGGTTGGCGGCGAGGGGACGGCCGAACTGCTTGCGGTCCAGGGTGTACTGACGGGCTGCGTGCCAGCAGAACTCGGCGGCGCCGAGCGCGCCCCAGGCAATGCCGAAGCGGGCCTTGTTGAGGCAGCCGAACGGACCGCTGAGGCCGGACGCGTTCGGCAGCAGGTTCGCTTCCGGCACTTCCACGCCGTCCATGACCACTTCGCCGGTGATCGAGGCGCGGAGCGAGAACTTGCCTTCGATCTTCGGCGCCTTAAGGCCCTTCATGCCTTTTTCCAGGATGAACCCCCTGATCTTGCCGTCGAGCTTTGCCCAGACGACGAAGACGTCGGCGATCGGGGAGTTGGAAATCCACATCTTCGAGCCGGTCAGCTTGTAACCGCCGTCGATCTTTTCGGCGCGGGTCTTCATGCCACCGGGATCGGAACCGTGGTCCGGCTCCGTAAGCCCGAAGCAGCCGATGAATTCGCCGGTCGCGAGCTTGGGCAGGAAGCGCTTGCGCTGTTCGTCGTTGCCGTAGGCGTATATCGGATACATCACTAGGGACGACTGCACGCTGAGCGCCGAGCGGTAGCCGCTGTCGACGCGCTCGACCTCGCGGGCGATCAGGCCGTAGCAGACGTGGTTGACGCCGGCGCCGCCGAATTCCTCGGGGATGGTCGGGCCGAGCAGGCCGAGCTCACCCATTTCCCGCATGATCGCGGGATCGAAGTGTTCGTTGCGGTTCGCTTCCAGGATGCGCGGCATCAGCTTGTCCTGGGCATAGTCGCGCGCCGTGTCGCGGACCATCCGTTCCTCGTCGCTGAGCTGGCTCTCCAGCATGAACGGATCGTCCCGATTGTATTGCGGCGTTTGCAGCATCTCGTCCTCTTTCTGGTTCGTAAGGGTTTTGGCCGGTGCGCCGGCCCTGCATCAATTTCCCGGTTCGTCGATCACGGTGACGCCGATCATGCTGTCGCGGCTGACGACGGCGGCGAGACGCTCCTCGCTCCATCCCTCGGTGCCGGCCGGGCGTTTCGGCAGGACCATATAACGGAGGTCGGCGGTCGAGTCATGCACTCTGACCTCGACGTCGTCGGGGATGTCGGTGCCGAACTCGGCCAGCACCTTGCGCGGCTCGCGCACCGTCCGGCTCCGGTAGGCGCGGGACTTGTACCAGTCCGGCGGCAGTCCGATCAGGAGGCGCGGATAGCACGAACAAAGCGTGCAGACGATGACGTTATGGACGCCGTCGGTGT
The DNA here is from genome assembly GCA_038117205.1 of Rhodospirillales bacterium. Classification (GTDB taxonomy): domain Bacteria; phylum Pseudomonadota; class Alphaproteobacteria; order Rhodospirillales; family Casp-alpha2; genus JAQBZY01. The sequence goes on from JAYOFL010000038.1 coordinate 19,039, forward strand.
TTTCGACGGCACGGATCGGGATCGAGCCGGCGTCGATGCCGAGTTCCTCGGCCGCCGCGTTCACGTCCGTCAGCATGCGCGCCTTGAAGGCGGGGTCGGCCCAGGCCCGCGCCACCATGCGGGCGCCGTCGGCGGGGTTCTTGGAATCGATCAACTCGACCATCTTCCTGAGATCGTCGGCGCTGAAGATGCCTTTTTCGATCAGCAGTTCGCCGACGGCCTGCGCCATCACCATGCGGTCGTTGAACGGCGAGTCCTCGACGTCTGGTTGGCGCGGATGCGGATTGACCGCGCCGCGGCCGTCGCCGTGGTCGTAGAGCTCTCCATGATCGTGGTCATGATCGTGCCCATGGCCATGGCCGTGATGATGATTTCCGCCGCTCATGCCGCCTGTCCGCCCGTGTTTTGGCCGGCCGGCTCCAGCCAATGTTCGTAGATGTCGACGACCGTGCTGTCGGCGGCCGGACCGTCGTAGTCGCTCCAGACGTCCGTCTGCTTGAACCGCACCCGATAGAGCACGATCGCCGGATCGCCGGGGCGGCCGTAGGCCAATTCCTCCGGGTTGTGATAGGCGCCCATGATCTCGGTCACGACACCGCTCCGGCCGCGAATGAAGAACGGCGTCCTGACGTGTCCCGGCGGCGCGGCGAACCGCACCCGCACATGGTCGCCGGGTTTGAACAGGGCGCTCATTCCGGACATTCCCGTTCATCCCGCCAGCGTTCCTCGACGTCGGCCATCTTGCGGCCCAGCTCGTCGACCGTGATGACGCCTTTTTCGATCAGGATGTTGGTGGCCGAGGAAATCCAGCGTTCGTAGTACGCCAGCTCGTCATAGACGCCGGGGCCGAGTTCCTCGATGCCGCGCCGCAGTTCGTCGACGCAGAGAAGTTTTCGGCTCGGGTGCGACAACAGCCGCACGATGGCGTCGACGCGCTTCTCCCAGGGGGCGTAGTCGTGCTCGGCGGCCTCGACCGGACCGGCGGGCAGGCCGCCCATGTCGTGATGACGGCGAAGTGTCATGACGTTCCTCGGGGTCGTTCCTTGGGATCTTTCCTCTGGGTAAAATGCTGACACGTAGGGCGAGGCCGTTCAAGGCCGTCTGTCTCAGCGCGTCTTGCCGGTGGCGACGGAGGTGGCGCGGATCGAGTGCACGACGAAGTCGGACATGTCGACCGTCTGGAAGATGGGGACGGCACTCTCGCGATACAGCCGGAATACGCCGAAGTCGGTATCCGGCATCATGCCGCGCAGGTCGTCGGCGCGGCGGATTTCGAAGATGGTGACGCCGCCGTCCGTCTTCTCGCGCCACATGACGACCTGGTTCCGGGCGCCGGGATCGCCGATCACGGCCATCGGCAGGGAATGCCGCCGATCGGGGCCGCCGAGGACGCGGGCGAAATGCGCGGCGATGCGCTCGAAATTCTCAGTCGGGAACAGACCGAAGATGCTGTCGGCACGGCCGCCGACGTAGCGGACCACCGCCTTGGTCCCCTTGTAGAGCTGCGACGATGCGGCGAAAAACGGTTCGATCTCTCCGGGCCAGCGCACGAATTCGATGCAGAAGCGGGGACCTTCCGCCACTCGCTCAAAGCAACTGCCGTCGCCATCCGGTTCCTTGCCGAGGCGATGGCGGATGCCGACGGCGAGCGGCGTCGACGTCCGTGGCCGTGCTTGCTCGAGGACGGCCGGTGTCGCCGATACCGGCGCGTCCGTCCGTGCGAGCGCCGCGGGCTCTACGAGAGCGTCCGGATGCGGCGGCAGATGGTCCGGCAACGGCAGGGATATGGGCTCCTTGCCTTCGCGCGGCGTGCTGGCGGCCGGTCCCTTGGAAAAGTCGAAGAGATCGAACAGCCGGGCGACCCGATGTTCCAGCGGCGGCGGTTCCACCGGGGCCGACACAGGCGCTGCTGGCGGCGCGATTTCGGTGACGGTCACGGGAGCCGGCTGTGGCGGGGCCGGTTCCGGGTTCGGGGAAGGTGCGGCGGTTTCGGTCTCTTTCGGCGCTTCCGCTGCCGGTTCGCCGGGCTTCGCGAACAGGTCCAACAGGCCGCCGAAGGTCCTGGTTAGGAAGTCGCCGTCGCTGGCGTTCGGTTAGGACACGGGCGCGGCAGCGGCCGGAAGCTCGGTGATAGTCATGTGGATTTTGACACCCGATTCCGCCGCCTTGCCGGCTGTCGGGGCGGCAGTCGAGACGGCGGGCGAAGGCGGTGGGGCGGGCGGCTCCGGCACGAACCCTTCCGGGCGGCTGGCGACCCGCGCCGCCGGATCGAAGGGGTCGAGAACGTCCGCCGCCGACGGCGCGGCGCAGGCGGACGCCAGAAAGGCCGACACGGCTATGGCTGCGCTCAGACGCATGGGATTCGGAGGCCTCCCACAATCCACCGAAGAACTTCGTAATTCTACCACGAGGATCAACCGATGAACTTTGATCGGCGGACCGTATTGGTCTCCCCCGGTGAATGTGCATACTGGAAAAAACGGGGTGTCATCATTTCCAGCATCAATCCGAGCCATGGCTACGCCTAAGCGCAAAACGCCTACTGCCAAGAAAAGTGGCGGAGAACCGGGCTCCGCCGGCGCGGCATTCATCGCCTTGTCGCAGGGGCCGGCTGCCGTTCTCAACGGCGACGGGAGTATCGCCGAGGTGAACGGATCCTTTGCCCGGCTGTTCGAAAAAACACCGGCGCGGCTGCGCGGACGGACGATGAAGGGCCTCATCAAGGGCGAAAAGAAGCGAATCGGCGACGCGCTCACCGCCGGAGCCGCGACCGAATTGTTGGTCTATCTGGATGGCAAGGCCGGATCGATGGAGTTGCTGCTGCGTCTGCAACCCTGGGCGCAACGCGCCGGAAAGACCGGCGGTTGGCTCGCCACCCTGTCGCCGATCGGCGGCGACGGCATCGGCGACGACACGGGTAATCTCGACCCGCTGACGGGGCTGCCGAACCGCGATCTGCTGCGCCAGAGGTTGGAGCAGGTGCTGCGGCGCGACAAGGCCGCCGCCGTGTTGTGCGTCGACATCGACAACTTCGACCGGATCAACCAGTCCTACGGACGTGCCGCCGGCGACGTCGTGCTGATCGAGACGTCGAAGCGGATCAGCAAGTCCGTCCGCGCCTACAATCCGTTGGGCCGGATGATCGAGGACGCGTTCATCGTCATCCTGCCGGACTACGGCAGCGCAGAGCACGTCAACGCCGTGGCGCAGCGCCTGATTTCCGCCTTCGCGCTGCCGTTCGAGGTCAAGGGTGTCGCCGATCCGTTGCATCTGACGGCCTGCGTCGGCGTCGCCATCGCCGAGGGCGGCGATCACGACCCGGACGAGATGATGGAAAACGCGCGCCGGGCGGCGGAACTGGCCAAGCAGACCGGCCGCGGAACCTATCAATTCTATCGCGGCTCGACTAAGGGCCAGATTCGCGAGCGGCGCAGCCGCGTGAACCGGTTGAAACGCGCCATCGAGCAGGACGAACTGACGCTCGTCTATCAGCCGAAGATGCTCCTGGCGTCGGGCCGCATCATCGGCGCCGAGGCATTGGTACGCTGGCGCGAACCACGCAAGGGCACCGTCATGCCGGGCGACTTCATTCCGCTCGCCGAAGACGCCGGTCTGATCGACCCGTTGGGCGGGACGGTCATGCGGAAGGCGTGCGCCGCGCTCAACGATTGGCGCGCTCAGGGCCTGCCGCCGATGCGACTCGCCGTCAACGTCTCGGCGCGGGAAATCGCCAGGCGGTCGTTCCGCGACGACCTGATGCGGATCCTCGACGAAACCGGTACCGATCCGGCATCCCTTGAGATCGAAATCACGGAAAGCGCCATCATGGAGGGCGCGGAGGACGTCATTTCGTCACTCCGCAAGATCCGCAAGACGGGCGTGCACCTAACGGCCGACGATTTCGGCACCGGCTACGCCTCGCTCAGCTATCTGCAGGATTTCCCCCTCGACGGGATCAAGATCGACACGTCATTCGTCGCGGCGATCGACAAGGCGGAGGATGGCGGCGGACTGGCGGCGGCGGTCATCGCCGTCGGCCGGTGTCTCGGCATGATCGTCGTCGCCGAAGGCGTGGAGACCGAAGCCCAGTTGGCGTATCTCAGGTGGCGCGATTGCGACGCCGTGCAGGGTTATCTGATCAGTCCGCCGGTCGAGGCGGACGCCTTCGCGGCCTTGCTGCGCAAGGACCTGGAATCCTGAAATCCCGGCGTGCGGGCCGGTCCGCGCGCCGCTATTTACCGGCGCCGGCCCAACGCTCGATCTCGTCGTGCCGGATGCCCAGCAGGTCGAGCGCGCGGCCGACGCTTTGCCGGACCAGCTCTTCGATGCTTGCCGGCCGGTTGTAGAAGGCCGGCATGGGCGGGAAGATGATGGCGCCGATGTCGGCGGCGCGGCGCATCAGGTCCAGATGTCCCTTGTGCAGCGGGGTTTCCCGGACCATCAGGACGAGCGGCCGGCGTTCCTTCAACGTCACGTCGGCGGCGCGGATGATCAGATTGTCGGCGAAGCTGTTGGCGATGCCGGACAGCGTCTTCATGGAACACGGCGCGACGATCATCCCCCGCGTCGGGAAGGAGCCCGACGAGATGCACGCCGCCTGATCTTTGACGCTGTGCACCTCGGCGGCGAGGGCCTTCAATTCGTCGAACGGAATGCCGGTCTCGATCTCGACGGTGACGCGCCCGAATTCGCTCATGACCAGATGCGTTGGCTGGCCGATGGCGCGGAGCAGGCGGAGCGTCTCGACGCCGTAGATGGCCCCGGACGCGCCGGTGATGGCGACTAGGACGGGGTCGGACATTCGGGGCTCCTGGCTGGTTCTGCGCCGTTTTCGGGGGCGAACGTAGCCGCAAACGCCGGAAAACGCACGCGACCTGTGCCTCATCCTTCGAGACGCCCGCCGAAAAGGATTTCCGGCGGGCTCCTCAGGATGAGGAGCGCAAAGTCTTCCTCATCCTGAGGAGCCCGCGTATGCGGGCGTCTCGAAGGATGAGGAGGGGGTAGTCAGGATGATGCCGTTCACCGGAGCCCCGGCACCGGAAGGACGGTGGTGTCCTTGACCTGTTCCATGACCACGTAGGAGTGGGTCTCGCGGACACTTGGCAGCCGGACCAGAGTCTTTCCCAGGAAATCCCGATAGGCCGCCATGTCGCGCACCCGCGCCTTGATCAGGTAGTCGAACCCACCGGAGACCATGTGGCATTCGATGACCTCCGGCATGCCTTTGACGGCGTTGGCGAAGTCGTCGAAGACGGCGGGGGTGGTGCGGTCGAGGACGATCTGCACCAGGACCAGCAATTCAGCTTCGACGGCGGCGGGATCGACCATGGCGCGGTAGCCGCGGATGATGCCGGCCTTTTCCAGCCGCCGGACCCGGTTAAGGCAGGGGGTCGGGCTAAGATGTACCCGCTTCGAGAGGTCGAGGTTCGACATCCGTCCGTCGGCCTGTAACTCGGCGAGAATGCGCCGGTCGATGATGTCGAGTTCGAGGGTGTCGCCCATAGCCATTCTCCGAGCGATAAATCGCTGCAAACGCAATACGTGAAGGATTTATATCCTTCAAAATGTCAAAATATAAGAGAATAATTTCTATAAAAATTCGATATAACCACACGAAATATCGTGAATGTCGGTCTTGGAGGTGGTTATGGCTTTCATGGGTGAATTCAGGGAACCGGACGTGCTGCGTCAGGCCATCGAGCGGGCACACAGGATCGACGAGGCGCGGGCGGTTTCGCGGCTGCTGGCGGCGGCGCATTTCGACGCGGACGCCGAGGCCCGCATCCACGATACGGCGACGGTCCTCGTCACCGAAATGCGCAATCGCGGCGTCGACGTCGGCGGGATCGACGCGTTCCTCCAGGAATACGAACTCTCGACCAAGGAAGGCGTGATCCTGATGTGCCTCGCCGAGGCGCTGTTGCGGGTGCCCGACGCGGAAACCGCCGACGCGCTGATCGCCGACAAGCTGGGCGACGCCGATTGGGAAAAGCACCTCGGCCATAGCGAGTCTCTCTTCGTCAACGCCTCGACCTGGGCCTTGATGCTGACCGGTCGTGTCATCGAGCTCGAGCGTGGCGAGGCGAGGGACGTGACTTCGCTGGTGCGCCGGCTGGTCAAACGGTCCGGGGAGCCCGTGATCCGACAGGCGATGACGCAGGCCATGCGTATCATGGGGCGGCAATTCGTCATGGGACGCACCATCGAGGAAGCCCTGGAACGCGCCCGACCGAACGAGAAGAAGGGCTACCGATATTCATACGACATGCTGGGCGAGGCGGCGCGGACCGACGCGGACGCGCTTCGCTATCTCAAGGCCTATGCCGACGCTATCGACGCGGTCGGACGTGCGGCCAAGGGGCGGAGCATCGACGACGCGCCCGGCATCTCTGTCAAGCTGTCTGCACTGCATCCGCGCTACGAGATCGCCAAGCGCGACCGGGTGTTCGCCGAGTTGCTGCCGCGCCTCACGCAGCTCGCCCGGCAGGCGAGCGGATACGGCATCGGTTTCTGCGTCGACGCCGAGGAAGCCGACCGTCTGGACATTTCCCTCGACGTGATCGACGCCGTTTCCGGCGATCCGGACCTCGCCGGCTGGAACGGCTTCGGCCTCGCCTTGCAGGCTTATCAGAAGCGGGCGCTGGATACGGCCGATTGGTTGATCGACACGGCGCGCCGGCACGGGCGGCGGCTCAACGTCAGGCTGGTCAAGGGCGCCTATTGGGATACCGAGGTCAAGCGCGCGCAGGAGCAGGGGCTCGACGGCTATCCCGTCTATACCCGCAAGGTGAACACGGATCTTTCCTATGTCGCGTGCGCGGCGCGGCTGCTGGCGGCGCCGGATCATGTCTATCCGCAGTTCGCCACCCACAACGCGCAGACGGTGGCGACGATCCTGGAGCTTGCAGGCAACGAGCGGCGCTTCGAGTTCCAACGCCTGCATGGCATGGGCGTGCCGCTGTACGAACAGATCGTCGGCGGGGAACGGATCGACGTGCCGTGCCGCGTCTATGCCCCCGTCGGCACGCACGAGGACCTTCTGGCGTATCTCGTGCGGCGGCTGCTGGAAAACGGCGCCAATACCTCCTTCGTCAACCGCATCGTCGACGAGGACGCGCCGATCGGCGATCTGATCGCGCCGCCGTGGCGCGTCGCCGCGGAGACCATGCCGAAGGCGCACCCGCGTATTCCGTTGCCGGCGGACATCTACGGCGAGGCGCGGCGCAATTCCGCCGGGATCGACCTCGGCGATCCGTCCGCGTTGCGGCGGCTCGCGGACGGCATGAATGTATTCGGGCCCTCGCGTTGGCACGCGACGCCGTTGCCGGGCGGCGGCGGTACCGGCGCGCGGGATGTTTTCTCACCGACTGATCCGTCGCGCCGGATCGGCACCGTCTCGGACGCGACGTCGGCCGATCTGAATGACGCGCTCATCCGCGCCGAACGGGCGCAGCCGGCGTGGGACGCCATGCCGGCGGCGGAACGCGCCCGCATTCTCGGACATGCGGCGGACCTGTTGGAGGAAAATACGGCGGAACTGCTGGCGCTCTGCGTCGTCGAAGGCGGCAAGACCGTCGCCGACTCCATTCCGGAAATCCGCGAGGCCGTGGATTTCCTGCGCTACTACGGCATGCGCGCCGCCGAGGACTTCGCGTCCATGGAAATGCCGGGGCCGACCGGTGAAAGCAACCGTTTGAGCCTGCACGGTCGCGGTGTCTTCGCCTGCATCAGCCCGTGGAATTTTCCGGTCGCCATCTTCTGCGGCCAGGTGTCGGCGGCGTTGGCGGCCGGAAATTCCGTGATCGCCAAGCCGGCGGAGCAGACACCGCTGGTCGGCCACAGGGTCGTCGAATTGCTGCACGCCGCCGGCGTGCCGGCGGACGTCCTGCACCTGTTGCCGGGCGACGGACCGGGGGTCGGGGCGCCGCTCGTCGCCGATCCGCGCGTTTCCGGTGTCGCTTTCACGGGATCGACGGAGGTCGCGCGCGCCATCAACCGCTCGCTCGCCGGCCGGGACGGCCCGATCGTGCCGCTGATCGCCGAAACCGGCGGGCAGAACGCCATGATCGTCGACTCGACGGCGCTGCCAGAGCAGGTGGTCGCCGATGCCGTGTTCTCGGCGTTCCGGAGCGCCGGCCAGCGTTGCTCGGCGCTACGTGTGCTGTTCTTGCAAGACGACATCGCCGACAAGGTGATCGAGATGCTTGCCGGCGCGACCGAGGAACTTTCCGTCGGCGACCCGGCCCTTCTTTCCACCGACGTCGGGCCGGTGATCGACCGGGACGCGCTCGCCACGTTGCAAGCGCACGCGAAGCGGATGGACGGGGAAGGGCGGTTGCTCTGCAAGGCGTCCCTCGATGCCGGGTTGCCCGACGGCAACTTCTTCGCGCCCCGGGCATACGAGATCGACAGCCTCGCCCGGTTGGAACGCGAAGTGTTCGGCCCGATCCTGCACGTGGTGCGCTACCGGGCCAGCGATCTCGACCGTGTCATCGACGCGATCAATGCCACCGGTTACGGACTGACGCTGGGCGTGCATTCCCGTGTCGACGCGACGCAACGACGCGTGTTCGCGCGGGCCAAGGTCGGCAACACCTATGTCAACCGGAACCAGATCGGCGCTGTCGTCGGCGTGCAGCCGTTCGGCGGCGAGGGACTGTCCGGTACGGGTCCGAAGGCCGGCGGGCCGCGCTATCTCTACCGCTTCGCCGTCGAGCGTTCGCTGTCGGTGAACACGACGGCGGCCGGCGGCAACGCCGCCCTGATGTCGCTAGGTGATTCTAACGATTAGATAATTTCGCCCGGTGAACCGCGCGGTTGCCGGTGGCCCTGGCGGCGGCTATAAAACCGTATGATTTTCAGTGGGTTCCGCGCGATTCTGGTGGTCGTCGCCGCATTTCTGGCGGCGGCTTGTTCGCTGCCGGAACCGTATGTGCAGCGGGAATGGGAATTCAATCGCGACAGCCCGTATTTTCCCAGCGGTCCGAAGTTCATCGACAAGCTGACCGGCGAGGAGCGCAAGGTCGCCCTACAAGTGATCGTCTGCTATGCGAAGAATAGCGCCGATCCGGCGAAAATCGTTGGTCTCGCCCGGGACGAGTGCGGCAAGTACGGGTTGACGCCGAAATTCTTCGAACAGACGCTGAACTATTGTCCGTTGATGACGCCTGTCGCCGCCGTCTACAACTGCTCCGGCCAGATTGCAGCTGCGAAGAACCCTGCGGCCGCGGCATATGCGACGGGCGGCCGCGCGCCGACGACGGAATCCTCGCCCCGCTTTCTATTCAATGCACCTGGGATCAACGATCGGAGGGAACAGAAGTGACACCGCATCGAATCGAATACTCTCGGACAAGCCGGTTGAAGCGGCGGTTTCGCGCCGCGACGGCCGTCGCCGCCGTCGCCTCGCTCGGCGGCTGCGCGACCATGGAGCCCATGACGCCGTTCGACATGGCGATGGCGGCCGGCGGCGCCGCGCTCGGCGCCTATACAGGCAGCTTCTTCGCGGGCGGCATCACCAACACGATGATGATGGCGTCCGGCGCCATCGTCGGCGGCTATGGCGTCTACAAGCTCGGTCGCCTCATCTCGCAGGGCGACAAGATGGCGCATGCCGACGCAACGAAGCGCGCGTTGACGGCCGGCCGCGACGGCGAACTGCATGAATGGCGGAACGCCGAAACCGGATACGGCGGCTTCGTCCGCACGGTCGGTTCCTACCGGGCGCCGTCCGGCGAGTTGTGCCGGCGCTTCCGCGCCGGTGCCGCCGTCGAAAAGGACGTCATCACCGGCGAGGGATTGGCCTGCGAGATCGGGCAGGGACAGTGGCGCGTCCTGCATGACGATCTGGGGTAATCCGGCGGCGTCGTGCGCGCCGTGATCTGGTTCCTGCTGACCCTGGCGGGTGGCTACGGCGCGCTCGTCCTGTTCCTCTACGTCGCGCAACGGGGGCTCATGTACCACCCAGGCACGGGGCCGCTGCCGGCGCCGGCCGAAACGCAATTGCCGGAGGCGCAAATCCTTCGGCTGCGCACGGCGGACGGGCTCGACCTCGTTTCGTGGTACGTGCCGCCGAAGGATGACCGGAAGGTCGTCGTCTATTTTCAAGGCAACGCCGGCACGCTCGCCGAACGGGACTTCAAGGCGCGCCGCCTCGTCGATGCCGGCTACGGCGTCGTGCTGTTGGGATATCGCGGCTATGGCGGCAATCCCGGCCAACCGAGCGAGCAGGGGCTCTATCTCGACGCCCAGGCCGTCGGCGCTTTTTTGGGGCGCGAGGGTATACCGCCGTCCAGGCGCGTCGCTTACGGCGAGTCGTTGGGTAGCGGCGTCGCCGTGCAGGCGGCGGTGGAAGCGGCCAAGGCGGGCGAGCCGCTCGCCGGGGTGATTTTGGAAGCACCGTTCACCACCATGGGCCGGGCCGCCCAGGACCATTACCCCTATGTGCCGGCGGTGTGGCTGGTCCGCGACAAGTACGACTCGCTCGACAAGATCGCCGGCATCGCCGCGCCGCTGCTGGTCATGCATGGCGACGCCGACCGGGTCGTCCATGAACGGCACGGACGGCGCGTGTTCGAGGCGGCGAAGGAACCGAAGCGGGGTTTCTGGGTGCCGGGCGGCGGGCACAGCGATCTCGAGGACTTCGGCGCCGGAAACGCCGTGCTCGATTTCCTGAAATCCCTTTAGCGCGGCAGGGTCATCGGATTTCGCGGATCGCGGGCCCATGCTGCCAGCGAGCCGTCGTACAGTCGGACGTCCCTGCGTCCGAGCAGTTCCGATAGGGCAAACCACGTGAGCGACGCCCAATGTCCGTTGTCGCAGAAGACGATGGCGGGCTTCGCCGCGTCGACGGCGGCGAACGAGGCTTGCAGCGCCTCCTTGCCGATGAAGAAACCGCTGCGCGGCTTGAAGAGCGACGTCGCCGGCGTATTCACGGCGTTAGGAATGGTGCCGGCGCGCATGATCTCGGCATGACGCACCATTCCCTTGAATCTCGCCGTCAAGCGGTTGTCGACGAGTACGACCGAGTCAGCGGCGACGGCGCGCGCGACATCGGCGGTGTCGGCGAGCGCATGGTTCTGCTGCGTCGCCTTGAACGCTTGCGGCGGGCGCTTCGCCGGCCGCTTGTCCGTTTCCGCGCCGATGTCGGCATACGCCCGCATGCCGCCGTCGAGAATGGAAACGGCGTCGTGGCCGAGCATCTTGAACGTCCAATAGGCCCGCGTCGCGGCGGCCATGTCCTTCGTCTCGATGCCGGCGGCGACGATCACGACATGATCCGCGTTGCCGATGCCCAGATTGCCGATGAGTTTCGCCATCTTTTCCGTCGGCGGCAGCATGTCGCGCACGCCCTTCACCATCTGCCGCCAGTCGTCGGCAAATTCGGTGAATAGGGCGCCGGGAACGTGTCCGGCGACGTAGTCGCGGCGGTCGTCGCGGACATCCAGAACGACGATCCCGGCGTCGCGGTGATGCGCGGCGAGCCAGCCGGCATCCACGAGCGGGCCCGGCTTGCCGTCCAGGGCGAACGCCCCGCCGGAGAGGAGGAGGAGCGAAAGCGCGAGGAGGACGGTGAGCCCGCGCCGCATCGCGTCAGACCGCGTCGCGGCCGCCCCGCGCCGCCGACCAGCCGATCGGATCTTCGAGGAAGTCCCGCACGCCTTGCAGGCTCTGCTCCGGGAAGTCCTTGCCGTCGGTCGCCGCCTGCAGAACGTCGGCCCAGGTTGCCAGGTAGTGCAGGTTCACGTCCATCTTGGCGAACGTCGCCTCGGCGCCCGGGAACGCGCCGTAGAAGAAAACCACGAAGATGTCGGCGACGCTGGCGCCGGCATCGCGGAGGGCGTTGACGAAATTGACCTTCGAGCCGCCGTCCGTCGCCAGGTCCTCGACCAGCAACACGCGCGCGCCTTCCGGCATGTTGCCTTCGATCTGGGCGTCGCGACCGAATCCCTTGGGCTTTTTGCGGACGTAGAGCATCGGCTTGTCGAGGGCCTCGGAAAGCCAAGCGCCGTAGGGAATGCCCGCCGTCTCGCCGCCGGCGACGTAATCGACGGTGGACATGTCGATCCGCTCCTTCAGCATCTGGGTGCCGAGCTCGATGATGCGGCGCCGCGCCGCCAGGAACGAAATCACCCAGCGGCAGTCGATGTAGACCGGGCTCGCCCAACCGGCGGTCAGCTTGTAGGGCTCCTCGGGCCGGAAGTTCACGGCCTTGATGTCGAGCAGGAGGCGGGCGGTTTCGAGGCCGCGCGGCGTCGTTCCCAGGCGCGTTTTTTCGGTCATGGCGCTAATCCGATCCGATCAGGAGGCTTGTGTTTCTGGCAAGGGTTTTAGAGGCTCGCCGGATGGATGACAATCGGCAGGATCGGCAGGCGGCGGGCGCGACGGTCAGGGCGCGGGTCGAGGCCGCGCTGGCCTCCGGTGACGCGTCCGGCGCCGTCGGGATCGCCGAGGAAGCCCTGCGGGGTACGCCGGACGATCCGGCGCTGCTGCAACTGCTGGCGGCGGCGCAGTTCCGGGCCGGGCGCAAGGTCGCCGCGACCGGCAGCCTCAAGCGGATCATACAGCTCAGGCCCGTGGACCCGTCGCCGCACGCGCAGTTGGGGGCGCTGCTGGCCGATCTCAGGCGGACGGCGGAGGGGATCGGGCATCTGGAGAAGGCCGTCGCGCTCGGTGACGGCAGTCCCGTGACCCTGGCCAATCTCGGCGCGGCGCTGGTGCGCGTCGGCGACATGGAGCCGGCGGCAACGCATCTTCGCGCCGCCCTGACGACGGACCCGGCCCATGCGACTGCCAACTACAACCTGGGCGTCGCGCTCAAGACGGTCGGCGACGGCGATGGCGCGGCCAAGCACCTGCGGCTCGCGCTGGTATCCGAACCGGCGCACGCCGACGCCATGTTCGCGCTGGCCGAGATCGAGCGCCCCAGGCCGGGTGACGATCTGTTCGACCGCTTGCGCGCCCTGGCCGGCGACGCGGCCCGGGAGACGGCGCTACGCGCCCGCGCGTCGTTCGCCGTCGGCGCCGCGTTCGAGAGGGCCGGCGGCTACGCCGAGGCGTGGGAGCATTACGCATGGGGCAACGCCCGACGCCGCGAACTCTATGCCGCCGACGGCCGGACCTACGACCCGGCCCGGCACGCGGCGTACATCTCCCGCATCATCGATGTGTTCTCGAAGGATTTTCTGGCGGCGCCGCCGGCCGAGGGCAGCGACGACGCGAGGCCCGTCTTCATCGTCGGCATGCCGCGTTCGGCGACGACCCTGGTCGAACAGATACTCGCCAGCCATCCCGCCGTGTCGGGGCTCGGCGAGACGACCGAGATCGAGCGCCTGACCGCCGGTTTGCCCATCGCGACGATCCGCATCGGCGGGCGCGGCGGCGTCACGAAGACAGCCAAGGACGAGCACGGCGGCTATCCGGAGCGGTTCCGGAATGCCGACGCCAAGGCGCTGGCGGGTCTGGCTTCGAAGTATCTGCTCCTGTTCGAGAAGTCGTCGCCATCGGCGATACGGATCGTCGAGAAGACGCCGTTCAATTTCCTTCACGCGGGGTTCATCCGGCTTCTGTTGCCGCGCGCCACGTTCATCCACTGCCGGCGCGATCCGCTGGATACCTGCGTTTCCAACTTCCTGCAGGATTTTGTCCAGCCCTACGCCTTCACCACCGATCTTGCCGACCTCGGCCACTATTTCCGGCAATACGAGCGGCTGATGCGCATTGGCGGGAAGCGTTGCCGGCGCCCATGCTCACCGTGACGCTGGAGGACCTCGTCGAGAACCAGGAGAGCGAGAGCCGGCGCCTGCTGGCCGGAATCGGCGTCGAATGGGACGCCGCGTGTCTCGACTTCCATTTGTCGCGGCGGCCCGTGTTGACGGCCAGCCAGGACCAGGTGCGCCGGCCCCTCAACAGCGAGGGGATCGGCCGCTGGCGGCGGTTCGAACCCTGGCTCGGACCGTTGCGGGATGCGCTAATGCGTTGACATGACAAGCACTTGGCCCGACGCTCGGGCCAACGATACCGGCGGAAAGACACCGGAGGAAACACGTTGAATCGCAAGGACAGGCGGAGACTTGAGCGGCTCGGCGAAACGCCGCCGCCGCCCGAGGTCGGGCGCGCACCCAATCTGGCGCGGGCCAAGGTTCTCGGCGCCGAGAAACGCCTGGAAACGGGCGACCGCGAGGGTGCACGGAAGGTCCTCGACGAGGCCGCCATCCTCGATCCTGGGAACGCGCGGGCGCATTTCCTGCTCGCCATGCTGGATTTCGAGGCCGAAGACATGGAGGCGGCGGGCGAGCACATCCTGGAGGCCGCGCTCGCCGACGAAAGCGACGTCCTCATCCATACGAATTGCGCGACCATCATGAACCGGCTCGGCCGCGCCGCCGAGGCGGAAGCAGCGGCGCGTTTCGCCATCGACCTCGATGGCGACGTGCCGGAAGCGCATTGCGCGCTCGGCATTGCCCTCGATGCGCAGGAGAAGACGCAGGAAGCGCGCGGGGCCTTCGAGCGCGCGGCGAAGCTTCGCCCCGGCTATCTCGACGCGCTGATCAATCTCGGCACCTTGCTGTTTCGCCAGGGCGACATGGTGTCGGCGGTGGAAAGTTACGCCGCTGCCGTGAAGGCGGAGCCGGGCAACCCAATGCCGAGAACCAATCTCGCGATCGCGCTACGCCGGCTCGGCGAGCTTGCCGCCGCCGAGGAACAATGCCTCGCCGCCATCGAATTGGCGCCGGCGTTCGCGGAAGCGCACAACGCGCTCGGCAACGTGCGCCGCGAGCTCGGCGATCTGCCGGGCGCCATCGCGGCGTTCCAGGCGGCGCTCGACAACCGTCCGGACTATGCCGAGGCAGCGGCCAATCTGGCGGCGGCCCGCTTCAAGGCAGGCGATCTGGCGGCGGCGGGCAAGGCCTATGAGGCACTTTTGGAACGCCATCCGGATTTCGCCGAGGCGTCGCTCGGCCTCGGTGTCGTCCGGCTCGCCGAAGGTAACCTGATCGACGCGGAGACGCGTTTTCGCGCCACCGCGAAGGCGCGGCCGAGTTTCGGCGAGGCCTGGATGAACATCGTCGGCGCGCGCGGCAAGGACATCTCGGACGAGGATATCGACGTCATCCGGCGCAAGGCCGGCGACGCGTCGCTGGCGCCGCAGGACCGCATCGCCTTCCTGTTCGCGCTCGGCGAGGCGCTCGACGCCAAGGGTGACCATGAAGGCGCCTTCGCGGCCTTCGCCGACGGCAACGCCCGGCGCCGGGCGCGGCTGGAGACGGAAGGGCGCCAATTCGCGCCCGACGAATTCGACGGCCTCGTCTCGAGCGTCATTTCGACCCTCGACAAGGCGACGGTCGACCGGTTGCGTGGAATTTCCGGCAACGGGGCGCGGATGCTGTTCATCGTCGGCATGCCCCGGTCCGGAACGACGCTGCTCGAACAGATGGCGGCACGGCATCCGAACGTCGTCTCGGCGGGCGAGGCGGATGTCCTGGCCGGACTCGTCGACGATTATCCGGCGGATGCCGCCGCGCTCGCGGCGGAGACGGCGGCGGAACTGGCCGCCGCTAATCTGACGCGGCTCGGCAAGTCGGCGCCGGCGGATGGCTGGCTCGTCGACAAGACGCCGCTGAACGCGTTCTACCTCGGCCTCATCGCGGCGCTGTTCCCGAACGCGCGGGCCATCCACTGCCGGCGCGACCGGCGCGACGTGGCGATCTCGACCTATTTCCAGAACTTCAAGGCCGACCATCCGTGGTCGTGGGACCTCGACGATATCCGCCGCTACGGCGACGCACAGGCCCGCATCATGGCACATTGGACCGACATCGCGGCCATGCCGATCCTCGATATTGATTACGAAGACGTCGTCGCGGCGCCGGAAGCGGCGGCGAAGCGGATCGTCGCCTATCTCGATCTGCCGTGGGACGACGCTTGCGCGCATCCGGACGGCGGCGAGGGGGCGGTTCTCACCGCGTCCAACTGGCAGGTCCGGAAACCCGTGCATACCGGCTCGGTCGGCCGCTGGCGGCACTACGAAAAACATCTCGGCATGTTTTCGGCGGAAGGGGATCGGGCATGAACATCGGCAGCCTGCCGGCGCGTCACGCCAAGTACCGCGGCGATCACACGGCCGTCGTCTTCAAGGAAAAGCGCCTGACGTTGCGCCAGTTCAACGCGCGGATCAACCGGCTCGCCAATGCGCTTCTCGGCGAGGGCATCCGCAAGGGCGACAAGATCGCGACGATTTTGCCGAATTGCCTGGAACTCCTGGAGCTCTATTGGGCGGCGGCGAAGATCGGCGCCGTTGTCGTGCCGTCCAGCACGCTGTTGCAGACGTCGGGACTGAAGACGCTTCTCAACAAGTCCGACTGCGTCATGGTGTTCTCGACGCCGGCGTTCGTCGAAACCTTGAATGCGGTGCGGGCCGACGTGCCGGCGGTGGCGGAAAGCCGCTGGGTCCTGATCGGCCGCACGGCGGCGGCCGGGTACCGGGCTTATTTCGATCTCGTCGACCGGGCCGACGACAATGAACCGCCGGACGCCAACATCGGTCCGGAAGACCCCTACAACATCATCTACACGTCCGGCACCACCGGCGAGCCGAAGGGGATCGTGCATACGCACCGGGTGCGCGGAAACTACTGCACCATCTTCGCCTCGGCCTGGCGGATGACCCCGGAGAGTGTCGTCATGCACGCCGGCTCCATCGTCTTCAACGGGGCGTTCCTGACGCTGATGCCGTGGATGTTCGTCGGCTGCACCTACGTCCTGATGCCGTCCTTCGACGCGGCCGCCGCCATCGAAACCATCGAGAAGGAAAAGGTGACGCACACCATCATGGTGCCGTCGCAGATCGTCGCCATGATGGACGCGCCGGGCTTCGCGGCATCGCGGGTGGAAAGCCTCGAGATGTTGCAGACCCTGGGCGCGCCGCTGCATCTGGCGCACAAGGAACGCCTGATCGGACTGCTGCCGGGTCGCTTCTACGAGTTGTACGGCCTGACCGAGGGCTTTATGACGGTCCTCGACAAGCTGGACGTGGAGCGCAAGCTCGCCTCCGTCGGCGGCCCGAGCGCCTTCAACGAAATGAAGATCGTCGACGAGAACGGAAACCCGGTGCCGGCGGGAACGCCGGGTGAGATTTGCGGCCGCGGCCCGATGCTGATGCCGGGCTATTACAAGCGCGACGACCTGACGGCGGAGACAATCCGGGACGGCTGGCTGCATACCGGCGACATCGGCTACGTGGACGAGGACGGGTTCCTCTATCTGGTCGACCGCAAGAAGGAGATGATCATCTCCGGCGGCGTCAACGTCTTCCCGCGCGACATCGAGGAAATCGCCGTCGGCCATCCCGATGTGCGCGAGGCGGCGGTGTTCGGCGTGCCGAGCGACAAGTGGGGCGAGACGCCGGTCGGCGCGGTGGTGCTGAGCGACGGCGCCAAGGGCGACGCCCAGGCGATCAAGGAATGGATCAACGGCAAGGTCGAGGCGAAATTCCAACGCCTGACCGATCTGATCGTCCTCGACGACTTCCCCCGGAACGTCGCCGGCAAGACCCTGAAACGTGAAATCCGAGCCCGCTACCTTGGCGGATGACGGCGCCGATATCTGGGCGCTGGCCGACGACCGCGCGGGCAACCGCAGCCAATCCCTCGGCGTCGCCGACGCGCTCGGTCTGCCGTACCGGGTGATCGAGGTCGCCTACGGCCCCTTGGCGCGCCTGCCGAACCTACTTCTCGGCGCGTCGGCGCTCGGCGCTGATACGGACACGCGCGATCGGCTTGCGCCGCCCTGGCCAAGGCTCGTCATCGCCGCCGGCCGCCGCACGGCGCCGTTGGCGCGCTGGATCGAGGCGCGGTCCGGTGGCCGGACGCGGCTCTGTCAGATCATGGACCCGGGCGCCGGGCATGCGGAATTCGATCTCATCGCCCGGCCGTTGCACGACGGCGGCGGCGCGGGACCGAACGTCATCCCGATCGGGGCGGCGCCGCACCGGCTGACGCCCGACGTCCTGGCGGCGGCGCGGACCGAATGGGCGGCGGCGGTCGCCGAC
>JAYOFL010000039.1:0-35538 GCA_038117205.1 Rhodospirillales bacterium
TCGTCACCCCGGACTTGATCCGGGGTCCACCTGACTCTTCCGTTCGAATGATTTCCGGGATCGACGGGATGAGGGCTACTCGTCCGCGTCCACGTCCATCGGCACGCCGGGCTTGGTCTTGGACGTGCGGATGGTCTCGAACGTCGACACCGTCGCCACGTGGTCGGCCGACGTGAGCTGCATGGTCAATTGGTCGCGGTGATCCTTGTCGCGGGCGACGACCTTCAACAGGAAATCGCCGCCGCCCCGGATCATGTGGCACTCGCGCACCTCCGGCCAGCCGGCCATGGCGGTCTCGAATTCCTTGAGGACCGTCTGCGACTGGCCGTCGAGCCCGACCAGGGCGAAGAACATCTCCTTGAAGCCGAGCAGCCCGCCGTCCAACTCGGCATGGTAGCCGTGGATGTAGCCCGCTTCCTCCAAGGCGCGCACGCGTCGAAGGCACGGCGGCGCCGATATGCCGGCCCTGGCCGACAGCTCGACGTTGGTCATTCGGCCGTCGTCCTGCAGATCCCTGAGAATCCGGCGGTCGATGGCGTCGAGTTTGACCTTCTGCATGGCGGCCTCCAGCCCTGACGGCGAAATATCCTTGCGCAATTATATTACGCCCCCAGACCTTCGCAAGGGGGACGGGGCCGTCCGGGCACGTCCCGGCCACCTATGCACACCCTTGCCCGTTGCGGTAAACGCCCTATCGGCTTATCTAGGTGCCCTTACCCGCCGCCAGCCGCCAGGAGCGTCCGCATGCCCGAATCCCGACACGCCAAGGTTCTGATCATCGGTTCGGGGGCCGCCGGCTACACGGCGGCCATCTACGCGGCGCGGGCGAACCTGCAACCGCTGTTGGTCCGGGGCATCCAGCCGGGCGGCCAGTTGACCATCACCACCGATGTCGAGAACTACCCCGGCTTCGCCGACGTCATCCAGGGCCCCTGGCTGATGGAGCAGATGGAGGCGCAGGCCCGCCACGTCGGCACCGAGATGATCGAGGACACCATCGTTTCCGTCGATCTGAAGACGCGGCCGTTCCGCTGCACCGGCGACACCGGCGCGGTCTATACCGGCGACACGCTGATCGTCGCGACGGGGGCGAGTGCGCGCTGGCTCGGCCTCGAGAGCGAGAAGAAGTTCATGGGCTTCGGCGTTTCCGCCTGTGCCACCTGCGACGGGTTCTTCTACCGGAACCGCGAGGTCGCGATCGTCGGCGGCGGCAACACGGCGGTCGAGGAAGCCCTCTATCTCACAAATTTCGCGTCCAAGGTGACGCTGATCCACCGCCGCGATTCGCTCCGCGCCGAAAAGATTATGCAGGACCGGCTGTTCAAGAACCCGAAGATCGAGGTGATCTGGGATCACGCGCTGGACGAGGTCTTGGGCGGCGGCACGCCGCCCGGCGTCACCGGTGCCCGCATCAAGAACGTGAAGACGGGGGCGACGCGCGATCTCAAGGTCGACGGCGTCTTCATCGCCATCGGCCACTCGCCGAACACGGACCTCTTCAAGGGTCAGCTCGCCATGCACGAGGACGGCTATCTGAAGACGGCGCCGGATTCGACAGCGACCAGCGTCGCCGGCGTGTTCGCGGCCGGCGACGTGCAGGACCGGGTCTACCGCCAGGCGGTGACGGCCGCCGGCACCGGTTGCATGGCGGCGCTGGAATCCGAGCGGTTCCTGGCCAGCCAGGAGGACGCCGCCGCCGCCGAGTAGGCGGGCACGGACGTCAGGGGGATGCGGTGCCGATCGATTGGGACAAGCTCAGGGTATTTCATGAAGTCGCCGAGGCCGGCAGCTTCACGCATGCCGGCGACGTCCTCAATCTGAGCCAGTCGGCGGTCAGCCGGCAGATCAGCGCCCTCGAACAGAGCCTCGGCACGCCGCTGTTTCACCGGCACGCCCGCGGCCTGATCCTGACTGAGCAGGGGGAAACGCTTTACCGCACCGCGCACGAGGTGTCGGCGCAGCTGGTCAAGGTGCAGAGCCAGCTGGAGGAGAACAAGGAGCGGCCGCAGGGCCCGCTCAAGATCTCCACCACCGTCGCCTTCGGGTCGGTGTTCCTGGCACCCCGCATCAAGGAATTCCTGACCCGCTACCCGGATATCGAGGTGTCGCTGGTGCTGGCCGATACGGAGCTCGATCTCTCCATGCGCCAGGCCGACGTGGCAATCCGGCTGACGGCGCCGACGCAGCCCGATCTGGTGCAGCGCCACCTGCTGACGCTCCGCTATCACATCTATGCGGCGCCGGAATACCTGCAGCGGCACGGTATGCCGAAATCGCCGAAGGACCTCGATCAGCACCAGATCGTCGTCTACGGCGACGATGCCCGGCCGCCGGTCGCCAACCTGAACTGGCTTTTGGAGGCCGGCCGCAAGGACGGCACGCTCCGGAAGCCGGTGCTCCGGGTCAACAGCATCTACGGCATTCTCAGGGCCGTGCAGAGCGGCCTCGGCCTCGGCGCGCTACCGGAATACATGGGCCGCGAGCTCGGCAACCTGGTCGAGGTGCTGCCGGAAATCCGTGGACCGTCGCTGGAAATGTTCTTTGTCTACCCGGAAGAATTGCGGAATTCCGCCCGTGTCATCGCATTCCGGGACTTCATCGCCGAGCGGTTGGCGCATTTCAGCCGCTGAGCGCAGTCATGCGCCATTCGCATGGCTGAATTGTCGATTTCTCTCTGGTATGCCAGAAAAACACCCTTATATATCACGCGTAGACGATGTTGCATTGCAACAGCGTCGCCGGATTTAGAGACCCGGTCGATCGCGGACGACGCCGATCCCGTAAGTGTCTCGAACGTGTTTTCGGGCGCAACACCCGAAAAAGAGGGACCGTTTTTCGGCCCCTCGCGTCTCCCAGACGTGAAGCCTCCCTGTTTAAACTCGCCTCCGGGGTCTTCCCCGGGGGTTTTTTCTTGTCTGGGATATGCGGACCGGAAGCCCGCTCCTCAGCCGTGATGGCCGGTGATCGGGCCGTCCTTGAACAGGTTGTCTTCCAGTTCCTTGGCGAAGTCCTCGTTGTTGCGGCGCAGCCATTCGAGGACCATGCACGCGTGCTCCATCTCTTCGCGCATGTTGTGCAGCAGGATGTCCTTCAGATCCGGATCGTCGCAGTCGTCGGCGCGCTGGCGGTACCAGTCGACGGCTTCCATTTCCTCCATCAGCGAGACGATGGCGTGATGCAGCGCGATGGTTTCCTTCGAAAGCCGCTCGCGCGGCGCGTGCAGATTGTCGCTGGCCATACCTGTTCCAGACTCCTTCGGTTCGGGTGATCGGTCGGGGCTGGCGAGCCGGCTTGCCCCGGGTGCTGGCGAATTATTGCGCGGCGTGCGCCCGCTCGGCAACCACCTGTTCCGCCTCCTTGCCGACCAGTTCCTGCAGGTGATCGAAATGCCAGCGGTACGTGCCGAGACCCTGCGTCAGCGAGCGCAATTCGATGATCAGGTCATGCATCTCGGACTGCGGCATCAGCACCTTGACCTCGTCCCAGCCATCCCAGCCGTCCTTGGCGTCGAAGCCCAGGATCTGGCCGCGCCGGCCCGACACCAGCCGCTGCACGTTCGACGTGAAGTCGCGCGGCAACGCGATCTCGACCTCGCAGATCGGCTCCAGCAGCACCGGCTGGCACTCGGCCATGCCTTCGCGCATGGCCTGCTGCGCCGCCTTCTTGAAAGCCATTTCCGAGCTGTCGACCGTATGATACTGGCCGTCCGTCAGCGTCACGCCGATGTCCACCACCGGGAACCCGAGCGGCCCGCGCACGAGATACTCCTTCACGCCGTCCTCGACCGCCGGGATGTACTGCTTCGGCACGACGCCGCCGGTGATGCTGTCCGAGAACTGGAAGCCCGATCCCCGCGGCAGCGGCTGGATGTCGATATGCACGTCGCCGAATTCGCCGTGCCCGCCGGACTGCTTCTTGTGGCGCGCGTGCACCGAGGTTCCCTTGCGGATGCTTTCCTTGTAGGGGACCTGCGGCCTGTCGCCGATGACCTCGATCCCGAACTTGTTGCGGAACCGGTCGAGGGCGATCTTCAGATGCACCTCGCCCTGGCCCGACAGCAAGAATTCGCCGGTGTCGACGTTCTGCTCGGTGGTCAGCGACGGGTCCTCGTCCAAGAGCTTCACAAGCGCCGTCGACAGCTTGACCTCGTCGCCCCGGTTTTGCGCCCGGACGGCGAGCGAGAACAAGGGTGCGAGGTGCTGCGACCAGTGCCCACCCTCGGCCTTGCCGTCGGCCGACAGCACGTCGCCGGTCTTGGCGCTTTCCATGCGGCCGAGCGACGCCACCATGCCGGCGCCGGCTTTCGCCAGCTTTTCCGTCTTGGCGCCGGCGATCCGCTGCACGCCGCCGACCCGCTCACCGTTGAGGCTCATGCCGTCGGCGATCTCGCCGGACCAGACGCGGACGTAGGAGAGCTTGCCCGCATGCCCGGCGTGCACCGTCTTGAAGACGCGCGCGACCGGCGCCTTCGAGGTGTCGACGCCGAGCCGTTCCGCCGTCGCCGTGACGTCGGGGGCTTCGTGGCGGAGCGCCTTCATCAGGCGGCGGATGCCGTGGTCGTGTTCGGCCGAGCCGAAGAACACCGGCACGATCTTGTTGGCGCGGAGCGATTCCGACAGGTTCTCGTAAACCTGGTCGGTCGGCGGAATGACGTCCTCGAGCAGGCTTTCCAGGAGCGCGTCGTCGAAGTCGGCGAGGCTTTCCAGCAACTCGGTCCTGGCCTCGGCCTCACGTTCGCGCACCTGTTCCGGCAACTCCATCAGTTCGGACGGCTTTCCCTCGATCCAGCGGAAGGCACGCTCGCTGACCAGATCGACGTGGCCGGTGACGGTGCCGCCGTCGCGGATCGGAATTTCCCGGAGCACCAGCGGATGCGCGGAAACCGCCTGCAACGCTTCCAGCGTTTCCCGCACGTGCTTCTCGGCGGCGTCCATCTTGTTGATGAAGATCATGTGCGGGATGTCGTGCTCGTCGAGATGGCGGAGCAGCCCGGCGACGGCGACCGCCTTGTTCGGATCGGCGTCGACGCAGACGACGGCGGCGTCGCAGACCATCAGGGCGTTGTTGGCTTCCTGCGCCAGTTCGATGGAGCCCGGACAGTCGATGAAGGTCCAGGTCTCGCCGAGATAATCCGCCGTCGCCACGTTCATTTCCGTGGACATGCCGCGGTCGCGGGCCTCCGGTGAGGAATCGCCGACGGTGTTGCCGTCCTTGGCGGATCCCTTTCGGCCGATGGCCTCGGCGTGGGCGAGAATGGCTTCCAGTAACGATGTCTTGCCGCTGAGATACGGACCGACAATGGCGGCCACGCGCGGCGACGAATGCGCTTTCGTGCTCATGAACCCTCCCTGGCCGCTCGGCATTTCTGACGCGTGCCGGAGGCGGCGCTGCGTTATTATGGTAAAAAGCGTAGACTCATGCGGATTCGTTTCAAGAAGATTCGGACTCTACAATTATCGGTCGTTTTCGCATTGGCCGGGCTAACCGGCGTTAAACGGGTGCTGAAAATGGCCGAGGGGGGCAAGTGTTGGCGCCGTTGAGCATCGAATTCCGGCGCGCCGTCGCGGCGCTCGCGGTGGCGGAACTGATCGCCGCCGGACGCCGCGAAGCCGACGCCCTGAGCATCGTCGCCAGCACGCACGCGGGCGCCGCCTTCCCGGGCGACGGCGTCGCCCAACGGATCGAGGCGATCCGGCTCTACCGCGCGGAACTGTCTTCGCAGGCGCCCGTCGAAAAGCCGACCAGGCCGCTGGAGATCGCCAGATACCACTACGACCGCACGCGGGCGCGGCTCCGCGCCATGGGCCGCGATCACGGCAAGAGCGCGGTGCTGCTGCTGTCGGCGGTGCAATCCGGCGCCGGCGATTGACGGCTTGCCCCGCGGGCCGGCCGCCGCCTCACTCGGCGGCGATGGGCGTAACGCCGTTCGGATAAAGTTCGGCGCGCCAGCGGTCGATCACCGCCGTCAATTGCTCGATGCTCAGGCCGTCGCGCCGCAACAGCAAAAGCAGTGTCTGGTCGCTCAACAGGTCGCCAAGCTCCGGTTCGGCGCCGGCAACGGGCGGGAACGGACGCAAGTCCGACATGGCGTCTCCTCCTAGGTCTTCATTTGATTATTGGTCCCAGTGTGGAAACTGTAGCGGTCGATCGTGTCATCGGCGTGACGCGATATTGACCTTTTGAGGATGCGCCCGATATCGCTAGTGTCGACGAAAGGGAGACGCCCATGTCCATGAAGCCGACGTCCTACAAGCCGCGCTCCGGCGCCGACCTGCCGCGCTTCGCCGGCATACCGACCCTCATGCGGTTGCCGCACGTCGATCTGGAAACGGCGGCCGCCGACGTCGATATCGGCATCGTCGGCGTGCCGTGGGACGGTGGCACCACCAACCGGCCGGGTGCGCGGCACGGTCCCCGGCAGATGCGCGATCTCTCGACCATGGTCCGGAACGTGCACCACGTCAGCGGCACCATGCCGTTCGAGCTTTGCAACTGCGCCGACCTGGGCGACACGCCGGTCAATCCGATCGACTTGGAAGACACGCTGGACCGCGTCGGCACGTTCTACAGGCAACTGCGCAAGGCCGACGTCATGCCCCTGACGGCGGGCGGTGATCACCTGATCTCGCTTCCCATCATGCGCGGCGTCTGCGACGGCCAGCCGAAGGACTTCAAGCTCGGCATGGTGCATTTCGACGCGCACACCGACACCTGGGACCGCTACTTCGGTGATTCCAAGTACACGCACGGCACGCCGTTCCGCCGCGCCATCGAGGAAGGACTGCTCGATCCGAAACGCACGGTGCAGATCGGCATCCGGGGCTCGCTCTATACGCCGACCGACAAGGACTGGGGCTTGGCGCAGGGCATCCGTGTCATCGAGATCGAGGAATACGCCGATCTTGGCCCCGACAAGGTTATCGAGATCGCCCGCGCCGTCGTCGGCGACGGACCGGTCTACGTCAGCTTCGATGTCGACGCCCTCGATCCGGTCTACGCGCCCGGTACCGGCACGCCGGAAATCGGCGGCCTGACGACGCTGGACGCGCAGCGGATGCTCAGGGGATTGCGCGGCCTCGACATCGTCGGCGCCGACGTCGTCGAGGTGTCGCCGCCCTTCGATCCGAGCGGCAACACGGCGCTGGTCGGCGTCACCGTGATGTTCGAACTGCTCTGCCTGATGGCGGAGCGGGTGCAGGCACAGGGCCGGAAGAGGGCCGGCTGAGCGGCCCGCGCCGAGCCGCACTCATTTTCCGAACGTGATGACCTGGCGCACCGTCTCGCCGCGGTCGAGCACGTCGAGCGCGTCGTTGACCTCCTCCAGATCGATCGTGCCCTTGACCAACTGATCGACGGGCAGCTTGCCGCTCCGGAACAGCTCAATGTAGTTCGGGATGTCGCGCTTCGGCACGCAGCTCCCAAGGAAGCTTCCCTTCACGGTACGTTCCTCGGAAACGAGCTGCACGTGGCTGACGGCGAAATTCTTGGAGGGATGCGACAGCCCGCTCGACGTCGTCGTGCCGCCGCGCGCCGTGACGGCGAAGGCGAATTCCATCGCTTCCGTCTCGCCGGCCGCCTCGAACACGTACTCGAGCCCGCCGCCCGTCGCTTCCTTGATCTTGTCGGCGGCGCCGGGTTCGTTCGGATCGAACACCATGTCGGCGCCCAACTGGTGCGCGCCGTCGCGCTTGTATTTGATCGGGTCGATGCCGACGACCTTGCGCGCGCCGGCCGCCCGCGCGCCCAGCATGGCGGATAGCCCGACGGCGCCCAAGCCCACGACGCCGACGGAGGCGCCGAACGGCACCTTCGCCGTGTTGACGACGGCGCCGACGCCGGTGATGACGGCGCAGGAAAAGACCGCCGCCACTTCCAGCGGCAGGTCCTTCGGCAACTTGACCAGCGAGCGGTGGTCGGAGACCGCGTACTCGGCGAAGCAGCTGACGCCGGCGTAGTGGTTGAGCGTGACGCCCTTCGACGACAGCCGGCGCTTGCCGGACAGCAGCATGCCCGCCGCGTTCGCCTTGTTACCTTCGATGCAACTGCTCGGCCGGCCGGCGCGGCAGTTCAGGCACTCGCCGCAGTTCGGCATGAAGATGAAGGCGACGTGATCGCCCGGCGCGAGGTCCTTCACGCCCTTGCCGACCTCCTCGACGATGCCCGCACCCTCGTGGCCGAGGACGATGGGAACGGGCCGCGCCCGGTTGCCGTTGACCACGGAAAGATCGGAATGGCAGACGCCGGCGGCGGCGATGCGGACCAGCACTTCCGTCTCGCCGGGGCCTTCCAGGTCCACTTCCTCAACCTTCACGGCGTGGCTCTTGTCGTAGGGCTTGGACTGTCCTTGTTCGTAAAGGACGGCGGCGCGCATCTTCATGGTTTCCTCCGAGGCTGGTTCGTCCGATCGGTGCCGGATCGTTCCCGCTATCAAGGCAGCAACGCCGGCAAAAATCCATACCCGGCCGGTGTTTTTCGGCTCCTAGGGCCGACCGGCGAGACGCCAGGCCATGCGCTTGCGGATGCAGTCGAGGCCGAAGATCAGCGGCACGCCGAGCCAAGCGGTGACATAGACCTCCGTCGCCACCGGACCGGTGCCGATCACCTTGCCGACCGGCGGCGCGTACAGGATCGCCCAGGAAAACACGATCTCGAACAGCACGCCGGCGACGATCAGCGGATTGCGGAACGCGTCCATGTCGAGGCCGGAACCGTACTGCGAACGCCGTCCGAACAGGTTGCCGATCTGCATCAGCAGGATCGACGCCAGCGCGATGCCGGTCGCGGACAGATAGAGCGGATCGGTCGTCGCCAATTCGGCGCCCCAGGTCCAGCCGCCGGCGAACAGCACCCAAAAGAACAGCGACAGCGAGAACGCCGCCTCGATCAGGCCCAAAAACAGATAACTGTGCGCGATCAGCGGGAATGTCAGCAGGCCCTGGTTGCGGTCGCGCGGCGGCTGCTTCATCACGTGCTTGTCCGGCTTTTCCTGGCCGAGCGCAATGGACGGAATGATGTCGGTGCCGAGGTCGATGGAGAGAATCTGGATCACGGTCAGCGCGAGGGGCACCGGGAACAGCATGTAGAGGAGATAGGGCATGATCTCCGGGCCGTTCGACACCAGCACGTAGTTGGTGAACTTGCGGATGTTGCCGAAGATGGTGCGGCCTTCCTCGATGCCGGCGACGATGGAGGCGAAATTGTCGTCGAGCAGGATGACCTGTGCCGCTTCCCGCGCCACGTCGGTGCCGTCCTTGCCCATGGCGCCGCCGACGTCGGCGGATTTGAGCGCCGGCGCGTCGTTGACGCCGTCGCCGGTGACGGCCACCACCATGTCCATCCGATGGAACGCGCCGACGATCTTCATCTTCTGCTCGGGCGTGGTGCGGGCGAAAACGGCGGCGCCGGCCCGGAGGCGGGCCACCACGTCGTCTTCCCGCATGCCGGAGAGCTCGCCGCCGGTGACGATGGCGGCGCCCGGCGGCACGTCGTCGCCGATCATGCCGGCGCGGCGCGCGATCGCTTCCGCCGTGTCGGGATGGTCGCCGGTGATCATGACGGTGCGGATGCCGGCGCTGTGACACTTGGCGACGGCGTCCGGCACCTCCTTGCGGAGCGGGTCCTCGAGGCAGATGAAGCCCAAGAGCGTCAGGTCCTTTTCGACGTCTTCGAGGGCTGCCTGTGCGGTATCACCGGCGAGCGGCTTGGCCGCGACGGCGATGACGCGGAAGCCCTGGCGGGCGAGGGCGCTGACGTTGTCCTCGCACGTGGCGAGCGCGTCGGCATCGGCCGGGCGCGCGGCGCCATCCGCGTCGATGTGCGCCAGCAGCGGCTTCAACGCTTCCCAGGCGCCCTTGACGCAAAGCCTCGGTCCGCCGGTGCCCGTGACGATGCCGCCGGCCCGGCGCCGGGTCGCGTCGAAGGCGAAGTGGCGGGATTGCGCCGCCAGGATGCCGGCCGGGTCCGCGCCCGTTTCCCGGAACCGTTCGGCGATGGCGACGTCCAGCGGGTCGCCGGTGTAGCCGCCGTTCGCCGCCGCGAGGTCCGAGGCGGCGAGCGCGGCCTCGAGGGTGGCGGCGACGCCGGTATCTGGCGCCTCGTCGGTTACCGTGGGCGGCGTGACGCGGACGACCGCCAGTTTGTTAAGGGTCAAGGTGCCGGTCTTGTCGGTGCAGATGACGTGCACCGAGCCCAACGTCTCGACGGCGTTCAGGCTTTTGACGAGGACGTTCCGCTTGGCCATGCGGAGGCTGCCCATGGCCAAGGAAAGCGTGAACGTCGGCAACAGGCCTTCCGGCACGTTGGCGACGATGATCCCCATCATGAAGACCAGATTCACCCACAAGGAGCGTTCAGTGACGACGCCGTAGACGAAGAAGGTGAGGCCCATGGCGACGGCGATGATGGTCAGCACGCGGACCATGTGCTGCGTCGCGCGTTCCAAGGGCGAACGGGTGCGGCGGATGCCCTGCGACAGCATGGCGATGCGGCCGAACTGGCTGCGGAACCCGGTGGCGAAGACGACGGCGCGTCCCGATCCCCTGAGCACCGTGCAGCCGGCGAACAATAGGTTTTCCGCTTCCGTGAGCGGCTTCGCGCTCGCCGCCCCCGTCAGGTCGAGGGCTTTCGATTCGCCCGTCAGCGGCGCGTTGTTGACGCTCAGGTCCCGGCAGTCGAAGAGCCGGGCGTCGGCCGGTACCCGGTCGCCCTCCCGGACGGCGATGACGTCGCCCGGTACCAGCATTTCCGCCTCGACCTCGATCTCGGCGCCGCCCCGGACGGCGCGGATGCGGTGCGGCAGGTATTTCCTGAGCTCCTCCATGGCCCGCTCGGCCCGGTATTCCTGAAAGAAGCTGAACAGCGCGTTGAGGATGGAAGCGCCCAACAGCGCCCAGCCGAGCAGCGCCATCCCCTCGCCGGGCTGGATGTAGTCGGCGACGAAGCAGATGGCAGCGGATATCTCCAGCAGGATGGTGAAGAAGTTGGTGAACTGGCGGGCGAGGCTTCGGATCCACCAGTGCTTGTCGGTGACCTTGATGGTGTTGCGGCCGAGCTCGGCGGCGCGGTCCAGCGCTTCCGCCTCGTCGAGACCCTCCGGCCGGCTGCCGAGTGCCAGGAAAACGTCGTCGACGCTGAGGTTCTGGATGTGGCCGAAGGCGTCGGCCTCGCCGCTGTTTATGGGCTCCTCGGCCGTCGTCATTCGACGTAGCTCCGAAAGGCGGCGATGTCGCAGGGCGCGATCCGCATCAGCTCTTCCATCGGATGGGCGAAGGAGAAGCGGGCGAGGTCGGCTTCGCGCACCTCGGCCATGACGAGGCCTGACTTCTGCCGGCCGGCTTCGACGGCGACCTGCTTCGGCCAGTCGTCGGATACCCGGACGTCGTTGTCCATCTTATCGAGCGCGATGCCGGTGCCGCGCGCGATGGCGTTCTCCGCTAGGGCGATGCGGCCGCGCGCCTCGTGCCGCAGCCGTGCCGCGTCGGCATCGGTCAGGTTCCGGAACTGGCGATGCGACACCAGCGCGACGGAGAGCAGCACGAGCCGGTCGATGATCGGCGTCATGGGCTTGAGGAAGGGCAGGGCAGCGTCCGCCGCGTCGTCCCTGTCCGGCAGCGCCAGCAGCACGCGGCGCGGGTTGCCGAGTAGCCCCGGCTGCAGGACCCGGATCGACATGACGTTGAAGCGGCCCTGGCGCAGGAGGCGTTCCGAAATCGTGCCGGTCAGCACGCCGCGCCGGCCGCTTTCCGCCCTGGCGCCGCAGATGACCAGCGTTTCCGGCCCCGGCGGCAGATAGTCGAGAAGGCCGCCTTGCACGCCGTCGTGCATCGGCAGGATGCGGATGTCGGCGGCGACTCCGAGGCGTTCGGCGCGGCTGGCGATCCGCTCGATCCGGCCGTGCAAGGGCGCGCCTGAAACGTTGGCGTCCTCGACGTGGACGATCTCGATCCGGCGCTCGGCGGCGCCGGCGGCCATGTGCAAGGCGTAATTGGCGATCCAGTCGCCGTTCAACGACCCGTCGTAGGCAAGAAAAAGGGACACCCGCCGCTCCAGATACCGGGAACCGATACCGTCAGCCTAAGCGATCGGCGCGGGCGCGCGAATGATCTGGATTAATATTTTCGGGAAATGTGGGTGAAACTCGACGGCGCGGGCGTCAGCTCGCCGGGGCCGGACGCAGCTTCACGGCGCCGAGGATGCGGCCGGTCTTCTTCGATTGCACCAGCACCGCGCCGCCGTCGTGTCCGGCGAGCCGCGCCGACGCGTCCGGCACGGGAATCTTCGCCGCCTCGCCGGTCCAGCGCCCGATCTCCGACAATTCGCGCACGACGTTGTAATAGCTGAGCGTGTGGCCCGAGTTCTCGCCGCGGCGGATGACGGTGTCGTGCCGGGCGTCGTAGGTGACGAACAGGACCTTCGCCTCTTCCGGATCGCCGGCCGGCACGGTGACGTTGAACGAGTCGCCTTCGCGAAGCGCCGTCACGTCGAGCCGCTTCAGACCCTTCAGATCGCCGATCAGCCGCTCGACCGTATCCTTGTCGGAACCGGTCGTGTGCGCCATGCCCTGGATCACCATCTGCGGTGTGTAGACATAGCCGAGGCCGAGCTTCTGCGCGTACTTGCGCTGCCGGGTGCCGTATTCCGGCTTGGCGAAGGTGTCCTTCCAGCCGATGTAGTCCCAGTAGTCGACGTGGATCGACAGCGCGAGGATGTCGCTGCGTTCCGCCAGCTTGCCGAGATAGGCGTCGGCCGGCGGACAGGACGAGCAGCCCTGAGAGGTGAAGAGCTCGACCACCGTCAGCGGCTTCTCGCCGGCGGCGGCGAATGTCGCCGGGAACGCCAGGAAAATCGCGATGACCAGGGCTTTCAGTGATCCGTTCATGTAGCGGTGATAGACCCGCCCGGCGGTCACGTCAAAATCACATGCGGGTGAACGGCCCGTGCCGGCGGGCGCAACGCAGGTTTGCGCGGTTTACGCTTCTCAAACCCGGGATTTGCGGCCAATGTCCGCCCTGGAGAATCGTTAGCACGCGGCGGCGGGGTTGGGCCGCCGCGACGTTTTTGGGGGAGGTCCGTCTGGTGGGAGGTCCGTCTGGCATGACGGGGACGGGGAGCGACGGCGCCGGCGGATCGGCGAACGTCGGCGCCGGTATCGCCCTGATGCTGGTGTCGGTGGCGCTGTTCGTCGTCATGGACGGTCTGGTGAAGCATCTGACCGCCAGCTATCCCGTCGCGCAGGTCATCTTCTTCCGCAACCTGCTCGCCTTCGTGCCGATCATTCCGATGATCGCCCGGGACGGCGGCATCAAGTCCCTGAAGACGGCACACCCGATCGGGCACATGCTGCGCGCCGCCATCGGCCTCGGTTCGATGACGCTGATGTTCTTCGCCTACAAGCTGCTGCCGCTGACCGACGCCATCACCATCGCCTTCGCCGCGCCCTTGATGATGACGGCGCTGTCGGTGCCGCTGCTCAAGGAAAGCGTCGGCTGGCGGCGCTGGGCCGCCGTCGCCGTCGGCTTCGTCGGCGTCGTGGTGGCGGTCGGGCCGGGGTCCGGGACGTTCCAGCCGGCCGTCCTGCTGCCGCTCGCCGGCGCCTTCGGTTACGCCATGGTGATGATCATCATCCGCCGCCTGAGCGAGTCGGAGACCAGCGCCTCCATCGTCTTCTACTTCAAGCTGTTCGGCGCCGTCGTTTCCGGCGTCCTGATGCCCTTCCAGTGGGTGACGCCCAATGTCGCCGATCTCGGCCTCCTGATCCTGGTCGGTCTCACCGGCGGCGTGGCGCAGCTCGCCATGACGTATGGGCTCAAGTACTCGCCGGTCTCCATCCTGGCGCCGTTCGAATACACGGCGCTCGTCTGGGGGCTGATGCTCGACGTTCTTGTGTGGTCACTCTGGCCGAGCACGCAGACGCTGATCGGCGCCGCCATCATCTCGGCGGCGGGGCTCTACATCGTGCATCGCGAAACGCTCCGGGGATCGCGCGGGCGCTTTCGCATCCGCTTCGCCCGGCTCTGGGTCGCGGCGGCGGAGCGGGAAGCGGACGGGACGAAATGAGCCTGCCGCCCGACGTGTTCAACGCCCTGACGGCGGCGAAGGCGGTCGCCTCCGTCTGCACGGTGATCGGCCTATCGGTGGTCGCCGAACGGGTCGGCCCGCGCCTGGCCGGCCTGTTGTCGGGCCTACCCCTCGGCGCCGGCATCGTCACGGCCTTCACGGGCTACGAACTTGGCGCGACGTTCGCCGCCGACGCGGCGGCGCATTCGGTGCCGGGCTTCGCGACGACGGTGGTGTACGTCTATCTGTATGCGCTGATCGCGTTGCGGCCCAACCTCGGGCGCTTCACCGGCATTTCCGTCGGCACGCTCGTGGCGTCGGCGGGCTACGGCGTTTCGGCGTATCTGGTGCGCTGGCTGGACCTCGGGATCGTCGCCGGCGTGCCGTTCGTCCTGGCGTCGTTCGCGCTCGGCGCCTGGGGCATGTCGAAGCTGCCGAACCTGCCGCTGGCGCCGTATCGCCGCCTCGGGTTCCGGGTGGTGCTGTTCCGCGCCACCCTGGCGACGGCGTCGATCCTGATCATCACCGGCGTCGCCGCCGCCGTCGGCCCGGCCTGGACCGGCATCCTGATGGCCTTCCCGATGACGCTGCTGCCGCTCGTCGTCATCATCCATCTGGCCTATTCCGGCGGCGCGGCGGCGATGGTGCTGAAGCACGTGCCGCTCAGCCTCGGCGGCGTCACCAGCTATTGTCTGGCCGGCAGCTATCTGTTCCCGGCGGTTGGCATGATCCTGGGGACGATCCTGTCGCTCGGCGCGGCGGCGCTCTATCTGACGCTCTATTCGGCGCTGGCGCGCCGTGTCAGGACGGCGCGCGAGGCCCGGGCCGCCGGCGCGAAATCCTAAAGCTTCACGACGATCCGGTCGGCGGCGCTGCGCACGACGACGAACTCCACGTAGTCGTCGTCGCTGACGTTCTTTTCCTGGTGCGGCACGAACGGCGCGAAGTAGGCGAAATCGCCCGGACGGATGACGGCGGAGAACTCCAGGTTCTCGCCCCAGCTGATCTCGCTTTCGCCATGCACCACGTAGATGGCGAGCTCGTGATGCCCATGATGGTGCTTGCCGGTGGCGAGACCGGGCGGCAGGCGGGCGACGCTCACCGACGGGGCGGTGCCGCCGCGGCCGTCGAAATCGAACGCGGTCCAGCGCCCGCCATCGGTCGGCGAGAACGACGACAGGAAATCGCCGCCGCGCGCGACGCGAACGCCCTGCGACCAATCCCTTCCGGGTTTTCCGTCCATCATCCGATCTTTCCTCCGGTTCACGGACACCGACCGTATGACGATAGGATTTGCCACCCGCCGCCGCAACGCCCGGTGAGGCATAGAAAAAACCCCCGGCCTGAGGCCGGGGGTTTTCCGTTGATGATCTTTCGGGCGTCTTACGCCGCCTGCAGGTTCCGGAGCACGTACTGCAGGATGCCGCCGGCGAGGTAGTAGTCGACCTCGTCCAGGGTGTCGATGCGGCAGAGCAGCGGCGTCGTTTCCGACGAACCGTCCTTGCGGTGGATGGTCAGCGTGACCTCCATGCGCGGCTTGATGCCGCCGGCGAGACCGGTCAAATCGAAGGTTTCGGAGCCGTCGAGTTTCAAGGTCTGGCGCGTGACGCCGGGCTGGAACTGCAACGGCAGCACGCCCATGCCGACGAGGTTCGAGCGGTGAATGCGCTCGAAGGTCTCGACGACGACGGCGGAAACGCCCAAGAGGCGCGTGCCCTTGGCCGCCCAGTCGCGGCTCGATCCGGTGCCGTACTCGGAGCCGCCGATGACGATCAGCGGCACCTTGTCCTCGATGTAGCGCATGGCCGCGTGATAGATCGACATCACCTCGCCGGTCGGCTGGTGCGTCGTCACGCCGCCCTCGGTGCCGGGCGCCATTTCGTTCTTGATGCGGATGTTGGCGAAGGTGCCGCGCATCATGACTTCGTGGTTGCCGCGCCGCGCGCCGTAGGAGTTGAACTCGTTCGGCCGCACCTGGTGCTCCAGCAGGAATTCGCCGGCCGGGCTTTCCTTCTTGATGTTGCCGGCGGGCGAGATGTGGTCCGTCGTCACCGAGGCGCCGAGGATGGCGAGCGCCCGGGCGGCGAGGAAGTCCTTGGCTTCACCGGCCACGCCTTCGGCGAAGAACGGCGGATGCTGGATGTAGGTGGAACCGGGCGACCACTTGAAGGTCTGACCGCCCGTGACCTTGATCTTCTTCCAGTTGGCGTCGCCGGCGAAGACGTTGGAGTAGCGGGCGCGGAACATTTCCGGCGTCATGACCGAGTTCATGTAATCGGCGATCTCGGCGTTGGTCGGCCAGATGTCCTTGAGATAGACCGGATTGCCGTCCTGGTCCTCGCCCAGCGGATCGTTGGCGATGTCGACGTTCATGTTGCCGGCGATGGAGTAAGCGACGACCAGCGGCGGCGACGCCAGATAGTTGGCGCGGCTCAGCGGGTGCACCCGGCCCTCGAAGTTGCGGTTGCCGGACAGCACCGCGGCGACGACGAGATCCTCGTTGGTGATCGCGTCCTCGACCTCTTCCGCCAGCGGACCCGAGTTGCCGATACACGTCGTGCAGCCGAAGCCGACGAGGTTGAAGCCGATGGCGTCCATGTGCTCCATCAGGCCGCCCTGTTCCATGTAGTCCTGCACGACCTGGCTGCCGGGCGCGAAGGACGTCTTCACCCACGGCTTCGGCTTCAGGCCCTTGGCGTGCGCCTTCTTGGCGACGAGGCCGGCGCCGACCAGAACGGCCGGATTGGACGTGTTGGTGCAACTCGTGATGGCGGCGATGACGATGGCGCCGTCCTCCATCTTGAAGTCCTGGCCCTCGACGGCGGCGGACTTGCCGGCGGCCCGGCCGGCGATGGCTTCGAAGCCGTCCTTGAACGCCTTCGACGAGTTGGAGAGCGCGATGCGGTCCTGCGGACGCTTCGGGCCGGCGATGGAGGGCTCGACGGCGCTGAGATCGAGGTGCAGCGTCGAGGTGAACTCTGGATCCGGCGTTCCCTGGCCGCGCCACATGCCCTGTTCCTTGGCGTACATCTCGACCAGTTTCACCGTATCGGCGTCGCGGCCGGTGAAGGTCATGTAGTCGAGGGTGCCCTGGCTGATCGGGAAGAAGCCGCAGGTGGCGCCGTATTCCGGCGCCATGTTGGCGATGGTCGCCTGGTCGGCGAGGCTCAGATGATCGAGGCCGTCGCCGTAGAATTCGACGAACTTGTTGACGACGCCGTGCTTGCGCAGCATCTGCACGACCATCAGCACCAAGTCGGTGGCGGTCATGCCTTCCTTCATCTTGCCGGTCAGCTTGAAGCCGACGACTTCCGGGATCAGCATGGAAACCGGCTGGCCGAGCATGACGGCCTCGGCCTCGATGCCGCCGACGCCCCAGCCCAGCACCGCGAGACCGTTGACCATCGTCGTGTGGCTGTCGGTGCCGACCAGCGTGTCCGGATAGGCGATCATCTTGCCGTCGTCGTCCTTGCGGGTCCAGACGACCTGCGAGAGGTATTCCAGGTTCACCTGGTGGCAGATGCCGGTGCCGGGCGGCACGACGCGGAAGTTGGTGAACGCCTGCTGGCCCCACTTCAGGAACTCGTAGCGTTCCTTGTTGCGCTCGAACTCCAACTCGACGTTTTCCTTGAACGCCGCCGCGGTGCCGGCCTTGTCGATCATCACCGAGTGGTCGATGACCAGATCGACCGGCGCCAGCGGATTGATCTTCTCGGGATCGCCGCCCATGGCCACCATGGCGTCGCGCATGGCCGCCAGATCGCAGACCGCCGGCACGCCGGTGAAGTCCTGCATCAGCACGCGGGCAGGCAGATAGGCGATTTCATGGTCGGATTTCTTGGTTTTCACCCATTCCGCGACCGCCTTGACGTCGGCGACCGAAACGGTGCGGCCGTTTTCCCGCCGGAGCAGGTTTTCCAGCACCACCTTGAGGGAAAACGGCAATCTCGTGATGTCGCCGATGCCGGCGGCCTCGGCCGCCTTGAGGCTGAAATAGTCGAACGACTTGCCGTTGACGGTGAGCGTCCGGCGGGTTTTCAGGGTGTCCGTTCCGGTGATCGACACGATCATGTCCTCCTGGGTGGAATGGGCGCTTTGTTGGCTACGGAATCTCCATATTTTGAGGGAATTGTCCATGCACCTCGGCATGGAACCGGGCCTTTCCGGCGGCATTTTTCACGCCTGCCGGCGAACGATGCCCGCGAAGGGCGATTTTCCCGTCCGTGCAGGCGGCATTGCACGTCGTTCGCATTTTACACCGCGAACAGGTTTTTCCTTGTGCGGGGGGCGATTGTTCTGCAAATCTCCCCCCAAACGAAGATTCCGCTGGATCGGAACAGGCGTACAGGGAGGCAATAATGGGCAGCGGAAACTCCGCCGCATCTGGGCTCGATACCTTTCCGAAGCTCCTGATCGACAACGCGAACCGGATCGGCGACCGGCCGGCGGCGCGCGAGAAGGATTTCGGCATCTGGCAGTCGTGGACCTGGCGCGAGATGAAGGACGAAATCGCCGCCATGGCGGCCGGTCTCAAGGTCCTGGGCTTCGAGCGCGGCGACAGCCTGGCCATCGTCGGCGACAACCGGCCGCAGCTCTATTGGGCGATGACGGCGGCGCAGACGCTCGGCGGCGTGCCGGTGCCGATGTACCAGGACGCGGTCGCCGAAGAGATGCAGTACGTGCTCGAGCACGCCTCGGCCCGCTTCGCCATCGTCGAGGACCAGGAACAGACTGACAAGCTGCTTGAAATCAAGGACCGCTGTCCGACGCTGGCGCATATCGTCTACAAGGACACGCGCGGCATGCGGCACTACGATCAGGATTTCCTGATGAGCCTGGACAGCCTGATCGAGAAGGGGAAGGCCTTTCTGGCGCAAAACCCCGGCTGGTTCGAGGGCGAGGTCGCCAAGACCAAGGGCTCGGACACGGCGATCATGCTCTATACGTCCGGCACCACCGGCCGCCCGAAGGGCGTCGTGCTGACCTTCGACAACCTCGTCATCACGGCCCGGAACGGCGTCAAGTGGGACAACCTCAACGATCACGACGAGGTGCTGGCCTATCTGCCGATGGCGTGGGTCGGTGACAACATCTTCTCCTACG
The DNA here is from genome assembly GCA_038117205.1 of Rhodospirillales bacterium. Classification (GTDB taxonomy): domain Bacteria; phylum Pseudomonadota; class Alphaproteobacteria; order Rhodospirillales; family Casp-alpha2; genus JAQBZY01. Next base: position 19,159 of record JAYOFL010000039.1, read on the forward strand.
GCCAGTCGTACACGGCCGGTTTCTGCGTCAGCTGCCCGGAAAGCTCCGATACCGTGATGCAGGACCTGAAGGAGATCGGCCCGACCTATTTCTTCGCGCCGCCGCGGATTTTCGAGAATATCCTGACGCAGGTCTCGATCCGCATGGAGGACGCGAACTGGGTCAACCGCAAGCTCTATGCCTATTTCATGGGTCTGGCGAAGACCATCGGTCCGCGCATTCTCGACAAGAAGCCGGTCGGTCTGATCGACCGGCTGTTGTACGGGCTCGGCGAAATCCTGGTCTACGGACCGCTCAAGAACGAGCTCGGGTTCTCGCGTTTCCGCCTCGCCTACACGGCCGGCGAGGCCATCGGCCCCGACATCTTCGATTTCTTCCGGTCCTTGGGCGTCAACATCAAGCAGCTCTACGGTTCGACCGAGGCGTCGGTGTTCATCTGCATGCAGAAGGACGGCGACGTGAAGCCCGATACCGTCGGCGTGCCGGCCTACGACGTGGAACTGAAGATCGCCGACAACGGTGAAGTGCTGTTCCGCAGCCCGGGCGTCTTCAAGGTCTACTTCAAGAACGAGGAAGCGACGCACGAGACCAAGACCGAGGACGGCTGGGTGCATACCGGCGACGCCGGCTTCTTCGACCCGGAAGGGCACCTCAAGATCATCGACCGCGCCAAGGACGTCGGCAAGCTGACCGGCGGCACCATGTTCGCGCCCAAGTACATCGAGAACAAACTCAAGTTCTTCCCGTTCATCAAGGAGGCGGTCGCCTTCGGCCACGACAAGGATTACGCGGCGGCGTTCATCAATATCGACCTGGAAGCCGTCGGCAACTGGGCGGAGCGGCGCGGTCTGCCGTATTCCGGCTATACGGATCTCGCCATGCGGCCGGAGGTCTATGACTTGGTTCTCGACTGCGTCAACAAGGTCAATAACGACCTCGCCGACGACGTCGCGCTGGCGGGTTCTCAGATCAAGCGGTTCCTGATCCTGCACAAGGAGCTGGACGCCGACGACGGCGAGCTGACGCGTACCCGCAAGGTCCGCCGGAACACGGTCGCCGAACGCTACGGCCAGCTGATCGACGCCCTCTATTCCGGTGCCGATGAATGCGCGGTCGAAGCGAAGGTGACGTTCGAGGACGGGCGCACCGGTACCATCAAGGCGACGGTCAAGATCCGCGAGGCGGAAACCACCGCTCCCCGGGCGGCGGCGTAGAGGCAGGCATGGCGCATCAACGGCACATCGGCGAGACGATCCTTTCCGTCGACAACATCTCCCTGGCGTTCGGCGGGGTAAAGGCGCTGACCGACGTCAGTTTCTCGGTGCGGGAGCACGAAATCTTCGCGATCATCGGCCCGAACGGCGCCGGCAAGAGCTCGATGCTCAACTGCATCAACGGATTCTATCACCCGCATCAGGGCACCATCACCTTCAAGGGCAAGGCGCGCCGGCAGGTGCGTCCGAGCGAGGCGGCGCGCGAAGGGATCGCGCGCACGTTCCAGAACATCGCGCTGTTCACCGGCATGAGCACGCTCGACAACATCATGACCGGCCGCAACACCAAGATGCACAAGGGCCTGTTCTGGCAGGCGCTGCATTTCGGCCCGGCCCGCGACGAGGAAATCGAGCACCGTCATTTCGTCGAGGAGATCATCGACTTTCTGGAAATCGAGGCGATCCGCAAGACGCCGGTCGGCACCTTGCCGTATGGCCTGCAGAAGCGCGTCGAACTGGGACGCGCGTTGGCGGCGCAGCCCGATCTGCTTTTGCTCGACGAGCCGATGGCCGGCATGAACCTCGAGGAAAAGCAGGACATGTGCCGCTACATCCTCGACGTGAACGACGAGTTCGGCACCACCATCGTCCTGATCGAACACGACATGGGCGTCGTAATGGATATTTCCGACCGCGTCGTCGTGCTCGATTACGGCAAGAAACTCGCCGACGGCACGCCGGACGAAGTGCGCACCAACCAGGACGTGATCGACGCCTATCTCGGCGTCGCGCACGGCGACGAATAGGACGGAGCCGCGGCATGCTGTTTTTCATGGAAACCTTCATCGGCGGCCTGATGGCCGGCGTGATGTATTCGCTGGTCGCTCTCGGTTTCGTGCTGATCTACAAGGCGTCGGGCATCTTCAATTTCGCGCAGGGCGTCTTCGCGCTGTTCGCCGGTCTGGCGCTTTACGATTTCATCGCCGAGGGCGGCTGGTTCTTCGGGCTGTTCGGTTTCACGCTGCCGATCTGGGCCGGCATCATCGCCACCATGGGCGTCATGGTCATCGTGGCGTGGCTGGTCGAACGCGTGGTGTTGCGTCACCTGGTCAACCAGGAACCGATCATCCTGTTCATGTCGACGATCGGCCTCGCCTACGTCATGGAAGGCCTGGGCGACATCATGTTCGGCTCCGACGTCAAGCCGCTCGACATCGGCCTGCCGCAAGGCGCGTCCGACTTCCTGCTCGATAGCTTCAATCTCTACGTCGAGAAGCTGGAGGTCGTCGCCGCCGGTACCGCCGCCGTGCTGGTCATCGTGCTCGCCATCTTCTTCCAGAAAACGCGCATCGGCCGCGCGCTCCGCGCCGTCGCCGACGACCACCAGGCGGCGCTCAGCGTCGGCATTTCCCTGAACACCATTTGGGTCATCGTGTGGTCCGTGTCGGGGTTCGTGGCGCTGGTCGCCGGCATCATGTGGGGATCGAAGTCCGGCATCCAGTTCTCGCTGTCGCTGATCGCGCTGAAGGCGTTGCCGGTGCTTATCCTCGGCGGCTTCACGTCGGTGCCGGGCGCCATCATCGGCGGCCTGATCATCGGCGTCGGCGAGAAGGTCGCGGAAGTCTATGCCGGCCCGTTCGTCGGCGGCGCCATCGAGAACTGGTTCGCCTACATGCTGGCGCTGGCGTTCCTGCTGGTGCGGCCGCAGGGGCTGTTCGGCGAAAAAATCATCGAGAGGGTTTGATCCGAGATGTTTTACCGCGAAGCCGGACAGTTCAAGACGAGCTACGACGCCGATCAGGCGGTCTTCCCGATCCTGCAGGACAGGGTCGTGATCTACGCCTTCGCGTTCATCGCCGTGTTCGTCGTGCCGTTCATCATCAACGACTACTGGGCGAACGCCATCCTGCTGCAGTTCCTGGTCTATGCGTTGGCCGCCATCGGCCTCAACATCCTGACCGGCTATTGCGGCCAGGTGTCGCTCGGCACTGGCGGATTCATGGCGGTCGGCGCCTACGCGTCCTACAAGTTCGTCACCTCGTTCCCTGAGTTGAATTATATCGTCGTCGTCCTGCTGTCGGGCGGCGTCACGGCGACGGTCGGCGTGCTGTTCGGTCTGCCGTCGCTCCGCATCAAGGGCTTCTATCTGGCGGTCGCGACGCTGGCGGCGCAGTTCTTCCTGATCTGGCTGTTCAACAAGGTCGGCTGGTTCTTCAACTATTCGCCGACCGGCATGATCGTGTCGCCGCCGCGCGAAATCTTCGGCTTCCAGATCACCGGGCCGGAAGCGACGCCGGCAGCACGGTATCTGTTCTGCCTCGGCTTCGTCGGCGTGTTCGCGCTCGCCGCCAAGAACATCGTGCGCGGCCGGATCGGGCGCAACTGGATGGCGATCCGCGACATGGACATTGCCGCCGAGCTGATCGGCATCCGGCCGCTGCAGACGAAGCTGATGGCCTTCGCCGTCAGCTCCTTCTACATCGGCGTCGCCGGCGCGCTTTACTTCGGCGTCTGGCTCGGTTCCGCCGAGCCGACCGAGGCGTTTGACATCAATCAATCCTTTTTGGTGCTGTTCATGATCATCATCGGTGGTCTCGGCAGCATCGTCGGGTCGTTCATGGGCGCCGCTTTCATGGTCCTGGTTCCGATCCTCTTGAAGAACATCATGGTCGACGGTTTCGATTTCGCCGTCGGCGTGGCGAAACACGTCGAGGTGACGCTGCTCGGCGCGCTGATCATCTTCTTCCTGATCGTCGAGCCGCACGGTCTGGCGCGGCTCTGGCAGATCCTGAAGGAGAAACTCAGGCGCTGGCCGTTCCCGTACTGACGGAGTTTTACCGAGGAGGACGACGACCGAAGAGGGTGGGGGAGCCCTGTTCAACGAGGCCCGAGATGGGTAACATGTTCACGACAAATCAAGACCAACCGGTGTTAAGCCGTGTTTCAACCTCGAAAGGGAGGCAGACATGAAAGTAAAGAGCCTAGTTAAAGTATTGGCGGCTGCCGCCGTCGCCGTCCCTGTGGCGGCGAGCGTGGCCGACGCCTACGAACTCGTCATTCCCGGCACCATCTACCGCACGGGACCGTATGCGCCGAACGGTATTCCGTGGGCGAACGGCATCGCCGACTACTACACGATGCTGAACAACCGCGACGGCGGCATCGACGGCGTGAAGATCAAGTACGTCGAGTGCGAGACCGCCTACAACACCAAGCAGGGCGTCGAGTGCTACGAAAACACCAAGGCGACGGCGCCGTCCGGCGCGCTGGTCTATCAGCCGATGTCGACCGGCATCACCTACCAGCTGATCCCCAAGGCGACGGAAGACAAGATTCCGGTGTTCTCGATGGGTTACGGCCGCACCTCGGCCGCCAACGGCAAGGTCTTCCCCTACGTCTTCAACCCGCCGGCGACGTATTGGGATCAGGCGTCGGTGTTCGTGAAGTACATCGGCGAGAAGTCGGGCGGCATGGCCAAGCTGAAGGGCAAGAAGATCGCCCTCGTCTATCACAACTCGGCCTACGGTAAGGAGCCGATCCGCACCCTCGAGGAACTCTCGAAGAAGCACGGCTTCACCCTGCAATTGCTCGCCGTCGACCATCCGGGTCAGGAGCAGAAGGCGACGTGGCTGCAGATCCGCAAGGAGCGTCCGGATTGGGTGCTGCTGTGGGGCTGGGGCGTCATGAACCAGGTCGCCGTCAAGGAAGCGGCGTCGATCCGCTTCCCGATGGACCGCTTCATCGGTGTCTGGTGGTCCGGTTCGGAAAACGACGTGCTGCCCGCCGGCGCGTCCGCCAACAAGTACCTGTCCGGCTCGTTCCACGCCGCCGGCGCCAACTTCCGCGTCCATGACGACATCAAGAAGTACGTCTACGACAAGGGACAGGGCCACGGCGACAAGGACCGCATCGGCGAAGTGCTCTACAACCGCGGTATCGTCGCCGCCATGTGGACGTCGGAAGCGATCCGTACCGCCATGCGTATCCACAAGACCACGCAGGTGAACGGCGCGATGGTCCGCGACGGCTTCGAGGCCCTCGACGTCGACGCCAAGCGTCTGGCGGTGCTCGGCATGGAAGGCTTCACCTATCCGGTGAAGATCACCTGCGAGAACCACCAGGGGCCGGGCAAGGTCGCGCTCCAGCAGTGGGACGCCAAGGCGAAGAAGTGGAGCATCGTCACGGACTTCATGGAGCCGGATCGGGACGTCATCGGCGCCCTGATCAAGGAAGACTCCGCGAAGTACGCGGCGGAGAACAAGATCACGCCACGTACCTGCAAGTAAGGGTCTGCAAGTCACATGAGCGGATCCGCCATGTTGACCGAGGAAAAAGCCGGCGTCCAAAAGGACGCCGGCACCCTCCTCACCGTCAACAACATCGAAGTCATCTACAACCACGTCATCCTGGTGCTGAAGGGCGTGTCCCTGACGGTGCCGACGGGGGACATCGTCGCGCTCTTGGGCGCCAACGGCGCCGGCAAGACGACGACGCTGAAGGCGATCTCGAACCTGCTGCACGCCGAACGCGGCGAAGTCACCAAGGGTTCCATCGTCTACGACGGCAAGGCGATTCAGTCGCTGTCGCCGAACGAACTGGTGCGCCGCGGCGTCATTCAGGTGATGGAAGGCCGGCACTGCTTCGAACACCTGACCATCGAGGAAAACCTGCTGACCGGTGCCTACACGCGCACCGACGGCAACGCCGCGATCCATCAGTCCCTCGAAAAGGTCTATCACTATTTCCCGCGTCTTCGTGAACGCAAGGGCAGCCAGGCCGGCTACACGTCGGGCGGCGAACAGCAGATGTGCGCCATCGGCCGCGCCCTGATGGCGAACCCGAAGATGATCCTGCTCGATGAGCCGTCGATGGGCCTGGCCCCGCAGCTGGTCGAGGAAATCTTCGAGATCGTCGCCGAGTTGAACCAGAAGGAACGCGTCAGCTTCCTGCTCGCCGAACAGAACACCAACATCGCCCTCAAGTTCGCCAACTACGGCTACATTCTCGAGAACGGTCGCGTCGTCATGGAAGGCGACGCCGCGCAGCTCCGCGAGAACGAGGACGTGAAGGAATTCTACCTCGGCCTCTCGACCTCGGGCCGCAAGAGCTTCCGCGACGTCAAGCACTACCGCCGGCGCAAGCGCTGGCTCGGCTGAGTTCGGCCGTCATGTCCGATTTCTACGACGAACTGGAATCGCGGGATCCGGAAGCCCGCGAAAAGGACGCATTCAAGAAAGTCGCCGAACAGGTGCGTCACGCCAAGGCGAACGCGCCCTATTTCAAGAAACTGCTGGCCGACGTCGATCCCGCCGCCGTCACCGACCGCGCGGCGCTCGCGAAATTGCCGGTGACGCGGAAATCGGAACTCGTGAACATCCAATCGGCGGGCGATCCGCTGGGCGGCCTCGCGGTGATGCCGGCCGGCCGGTTGCTGCGCGTCTTCCAATCGCCCGGCCCGACCTACGACGCCGAAGGGTTCGGTCCCGACTGGTGGGGCACGGCGCGCGCGCTCTATGCCAGCGGCTTCCGCCGCGGCGACGTTGTGCACAACACGTTCTCCTATCACTTCACGCCGGCCGGCATGATGATGGAAGCGGGCGCGCATGCGATCGGCTGCGCCGTCTTTCCGGGCGGTGTCGGCAACACCGAACTGCAGGTGCAGGCGATCCACGACATCAAGCCGGCGGGATACGCGGGGACGCCGAGCTTCCTCAAGATCATCCTCGAAAAGGCCGCCGAGCTCGGCAAGGACGTCTCCAGCCTCAAGAAGGCTTGCGTCGCCGGCGAGGGCCTGCCGCCGCCGCTCCGCAAGTCGATCGAGGATCACGGCATCCATTGCGGGCAGGTCTACGCGACCGCCGATTTGGGCGCCATCGCCTACGAATCGCCGGCCCGCGAAGGGCTGATCGTCGACGAGCACCTTTTGGTCGAGATCGTCCGGCCCGGCATCGGCGATCCGGTGCCCGACGGCGAGGTCGGCGAGGTGGTCGCGACTCTGTTCCGTCCGGAATATCCGCTGATCCGCTTCGCCACCGGCGATCTGTCGGCGGTGCTGCCGGGCGCGAGCCCGTGCGGTCGCACCAACATGCGGCTCAAGGGCTGGATGGGACGCGCCGATCAGACGACCAAGGTAAAGGGGATGTTCGTGCATCCGGCGCAGGTCGCCGAGGTCGTCAAGCGGCACCCCGGCGTGAAGAAGGCGCGCCTCGTCGTCGCCAAGGACGGCGACGCCGACGTCATGACGCTCCGTTGCGAGGCGGCGGGCGACACGGCCGGTCTCGCCGAGCGGATCGCCGAGACCATCCAGAACGTCTGCAAGCTCAAGGGCCGGGCGGAAATCGTCCAACCGGGCAGCCTGCCGAACGATGGCAAGGTCATCGAGGACGCGCGCCCAGTCGCTTGAAATCAAACGATTTCCGCTGCCCCGATCGACATCATAATGTCGCCACATTCGGCGGCTAGTTTTCCCCTCATAGACCTCCTCGTCTATCGCCAGAGACCCCCCTCTCTGGTCCCCAATCGGCGCACAACGCCGAACTTATGCGGCCGGATCGCGACCTTCCCAGGGAGAGATCCGGCCGCTTTGTTTTTCCACGCCGCCTATTTCATTGATTTACCAGGGCCTTACGGTAGGTTTCCGGGGAACCGAGGAGGCTAGGCGTGCCCTTGTTCGAGGGAACCGATCTCGATTGCGTGCGTGGCGAACGGCTGGTGTTCGAAGGCGTCCGATTCGCCCTCGATGCCGGCGGGGCGCTGGTGCTGACCGGCGCCAACGGCTCCGGGAAGTCGACGCTGCTGCGCCTGATGGCCGGCCTGCTCAGGCCGGCGCGCGGCCTGATCCGCTGGGACGGTTCCGACATCGCCGACGGTCCGGGCAGCTTCGCCGCCGCCGTGCAGTACGTCGGACATGCCGATGCCATCAAGCCGGCCCTGGGCGTCGCCGAGAACGTGGCGTTTTGGGCGTCGCTCCGGGGCGCGCCGGCGACAAACGTCGCGGGCGCCCTGGACGCCTTCGGCATCGCGCATCTGGCGCGGCTGCCGGCGCGCTATCTTTCCGCCGGGCAGCGGCGGCGGACCAATCTCGCGCGGTTGCTGGCCTCGCCGGCCAGGCTCTGGCTGCTGGACGAGCCGACGACGGCGCTGGATGCGGACAGCGCGGCCAGGCTCGCCCGCGTCATCGCCCGGCACCGGGCCGGCGGCGGCATGGTCGTGGTTTCGACGCATACGGAACTCGGTCTCGACGGCGCGGCGTCCCTCGATCTTTCCGCCTTGCAGATGGCCGCGTCATGAGCGGCTTCATGGCCGTGCTCAGGCGGGAACTGGCGCTGGTGCACCGCCAAGGCGTCGACAGCGCCATGGTCATCGCCTTCTTCGTCATCGCCGTGGTGCTGTTCCCGTTCGGTGTCGGGCCGGAGCCGAACGTGCTGGCGCGTATCGGTCCCGGCGTCATCTGGGTGGCGGCGCTGCTCGCCGCCATGCTGTCGATGGAACGCCTGTTCCAGAGCGATTACGACGACGGCTCGCTGGAACTCCTGGTGCTGGCGCCGTCGGCCCTCGAGATGACGGTGGCGGCGAAGATCCTGGTGCACTGGCTCACCACCGGCCTGCCGTTGATCGTCGCCGCGCCGCTGCTCGCCGTCATGATGAACATGCCGACGGACGTCTTCCCGGTCCTGCTGGCGACGCTGGCGCTCGGCACGCCGACGCTGAGCTTGATCGGCGCCGTCGGCGCGGCGCTGGTTCTGGGCGCCCGGCGGGGCGGCGTCCTACTGTCGCTTCTCGTGCTGCCGCTGTTCATTCCGGTGCTGATCTTCGCCGTCGGCGCCGTCGACGCGGCGGCGGCGGATCTGCCGACCAAGGCGCAACTGCTGATACTCGGCGGCCTCTTGACCGGCGCCATGGCGCTTTCGCCCTGGGCGGCGGCGGCGGCGCTCCGGCAAGCTGTCGAATAGATGGCCGTCGAATAGCCGCCGCCGGTCCTTGACCCGCCGCGCCCGATGGCGCAAGGAAAGGTAAGATGTTTCACTATTTCGCCAACCCGACCCGCTTTCTCCGCCTCGCCCGCGCCATCGAGCCCTGGGCGCTGTGGCTGATGTTGGCGACGCTGGCGGCGGGCCTCTGGTATGCCCTCTTCTCGTCGCCGGCCGATTACCAGCAGGGGCACACGGTGCGGATCATGTACATCCACGTGCCGTCGGCATGGATGGCGCTTTTCTGTTACGTCGCCATGGCGATCATGAGCGCCGTCAGCCTGATCTGGAAGCATCCGCTCGCCGACGTGGCGGCGAAGGCGACGGCGCCGATCGGCGCCGCCTTCACGTTCCTGGCGCTGGTCACGGGCTCGCTCTGGGGCAAGCCCATGTGGGGCACCTGGTGGGTCTGGGACGCGCGGCTGACGTCGGTCCTGGTGCTGTTCTTCCTCTATCTCGGCTACATGGCGTTGCAGAACGCCTTCGACGATCCGTCGCGCGGCGCGCGCGCCGCCGCCATCCTGGCGCTGGTCGGCGCCGTCAACGTGCCGATCATCAAGTTCTCCGTCGACTGGTGGAACACGCTGCACCAGCCGGCGAGCGTGGTGCGCATGGACGGTCCCACCATCCACGCCAGCATGCTGACGCCGCTGTTGCTGATGGCCGTCGCCTTCAAGCTCTATTACGTCTGGCTGGTGCTGGTTCGGATGCGGCGTGAGCTTATGGCCGCGCGGCTACGCGCGCTTCGTCACCGCCAGGCGGGAACCTGAAGCTTCCGCCGCCGCCGATGCTGCCGCCGGCGTCCTCGATCACCGGCTGGAACGGCACTTCCGCGGCGAGCGCCGGCAAATCCTTGACAATGACCCGATCCGGCGACGGCAGGGCGATCAGGCCGTCCCGCTTGAAGCGTGATAACTGCCGCGACACCGACTCGCTGGTCGCGCCCAGATAGTCGGCGATGTCCTCGCGCGTCATCGGCAGGTCCACATGCACGCCCCCGGGCGCGCGGCTGCCGATCTTGCCGGCGAGCCGATAGAGGAAGTAGGCGACCTTTTCGGCGACGGTGAACTGTCCGAGGACGGCCAGATGCTCCGTCCGCTCGTCCTCGAGGGACAGCGCCAGTTCGCAGAGGCGCATGGCGGCGCCGGGGAAGTTTTGCTTGAGCGCGGTGACGGCGTCCGCCGGCACGATGCAGAGCGTGCTCGGCACGGCGGCGAAGGCGGTCACGCCGCGCGCCGGGCGGCCGAGTACGACGGGCTCTCCCGGCAACCGGAAGCCGACGACCTGACGCCGGCCGTCGTCCATCAGGCGCTGGATGACGACGGCGCCGTGCGAGACGGCGATGATACCGCCCGCCAGCAACATCTGTTCGGGCAGCCCGTCGCCGGTTTCGAAGACCGCTTGCGTCATGCGCGACTTGAGGAATTCGCGCGCCGCGAGACCTTCGCTTTCCAAGGCCGCGCACACCTGACAGTGCCGGGCCGGACAGGGCGCCTCGGGTGCCGCCGAGAAGCGGCGCCGGGGCCTTCGGTTCATGTTATCGCCATTCATGGCAATTCCCCCGGTTTTCGGCCGCCCGATTGCGACCGAATACCGACGATATATCCATATTAATTTTATGGTTTTGATTTAGATCAGGCCTTGCCGGCTAAAAACGCACAACTGGATTGCGAAAAATGCATGAAATGCTCCGAAATCTGCGCTCGGTCATGGCAGACCATTCATTCATTACGAATAGTTAATCCGGAAAACCGACCCGGCGGGGGTGTCCGTGGGGTGCGTGCGAAATGTAACCGGGGGTTATCATGTCATTCCGTATCGGCAAGACATTCGGCGCTCTGTTTGTCCTAGCGATAGCGTCTCTCGCGCCAATTTCGACGCAAGCCGCTGATTTCGAGACGGTTTCCGCCACGAAGGCGAAAGCCGAGGGCTGCCAGTCCTGCCATGCCGGCATCGAGAAATTCACGGACGGGCCGATGATGGACGCCATCGAGGCCATGGGCGCCGATCTCGGCGACAAGGGCGGTTGCGTCGTCTGCCACGGCGGCACGCCCGGCGCCACCAGCAAGGCGGCGGCGCACAAGGGCGCGCCGAAATCCCTCGTCGAGGGCGGCGGCCCCGATATGTTCTTCCCGGACCCCGGCAGCATCTTCATCGGCGACAAGGCGTGCGGCCAATGCCACCAGGGCTATGCCAGCCGGGTCATGAAATCCCTGATGAACACGGAAGCCGGCAAGTTGCAGGGCAATCTCTGGTCCTGGGGCGTGCAGAAGGACCGCAAGGTCGTCTACGGCAACTACGCCCAGAAGGACGAGGACGGCATTGAGCCGAGCGTCGGCACCGACACCTATAAGAAGTACATGGTCAAGTTCGCGGCCATGAACCCGGATCAGATGCCGACGGAAATGAAGCAGGTTCCGGACGTCGATGTGAACCAGGTTTCCAAGCATCCGAATCTCGCCGGCATTACGTATTCCCGTCAGCAGTGCCAGCGCTGCCACGTCGGCGTCTCCGGCCGGGAAAAGCGCGGCGACTACCGGGGTACCGGCTGCTCGTCCTGCCACGTGCCGTATTCGAACGACGGTTTCTACGAAGGCGGCGATCCGACCATCGCCAAGGACCTGCCCGGCAAGCTGCTGGTCCACCGTCTGCAGGCGACGCGGAAGTCGAAGGTGAAGCATAACGGCGTCGAGTATTCGGGCATCCCGACCGAGACCTGCAACACCTGCCACAACCGCGGCAAGCGCATCGGCGTCAGCTACCAGGGCATCATGGAATTCCCCTATGGGACACCGTATGACGCCAAGGGGCAGAAGCAGCCCAAGCTGCACACCAAGAGCTACGTGTTCGTCAAATCCGATCTGCACCATGAAAAACAGTCCCGCCCGGGGAATCCGGAAGGCGGCCTGTTGTGCCAGGATTGCCATACCTCCATCGACATGCACGGCGACGGCAACCTGTTCGGCACGACGCTGGCGCAGGTCGAGATCGAATGCCAGGACTGCCACGGCACCGTCACCCAGGCGCCATGGGAACTGCCGATCGGCGACGGCGAGGAACACGCCCGCGAGATCGACAAGACCCCGCGCGGCCTGACCAAGGAACTGCCCGACTTCATGAACTTCGCGACCATCTACGAGCCCGAGGACGGGTATCTGTTGACGGCGCGCGGCAATCCGTTCGGCAACGTCGTGAAGCGCGGCAAGAAAGTGGTCCTGCACTCGGCGTCCGGTCTCGATTTCGAGGTGCCGGTGCTGAAGCAGCTCCGCGACGACAGCGCCTGGAAGTCACCGCAGGCCATGGTCGCCATGTCGGCCGTCGGCAAGCACATGGAAAGTATGGAATGCTATGCTTGCCATGCCGACTGGGCGCCGCAGTGCTACGGTTGCCACGTCACGGTCGACTACTCCAAGGGCAAGACCGACGTCGACTGGATCACCACCGCCAACAAGCGCGGACCGGACGGTCTTTCGGCGGACTACGCGCTCGGCACCAACGGTCTCAAGGGACCGGGCAAGGTGTCGGAATCGCGCTCCTATCTCCGTTGGGAAACGCCGATCCTCGGCATCAACGGCGAAGGCCGCGTAAGTCCGCTCATGCCGGGCTGCCAGGTCATCACCACGGTCATCGACAAGGACGGCAAGACCATCGTCAACAACGAGACGTGGATGACGCCGGAAGGCAAGGGTCTGGATCATGCCGCCGTGCAACCGCACACGGCCGGTCGTAACGCCAGGTCCTGCGAAAGCTGCCACAACAATCCGAAGACCTTGGGTTACGGCATCGAGGACGGCCGCTTCATGAAGGGATACGAGAAGGATCGCATCGTCGATATGACGACGGCGACCGGCGAAACCATCCCCGGGAAGTACAGCGTGCAGATGCCGGCGATCCCGTCGCTCGATCACGACCTGTCGCAGATCGTGACACGTGACGACAAGCAACTCGTCTCGGTCGGTTCGCACTGGCCGCTGACCAGTCCGCTGCCGGCCGGCATGCGCGCCAAGATGGAGCGCACCGGGCTCTGTATCGGCTGTCACCAAAACATGCAGAACGAGGAGTTGTGGAGCAAGGTCAACACGCCGGCCTTCGTCAACAACGAGCAGCACCAGAACGTGATGGACAAGGCGATCCACGCCCTGTCCCGCGAGAAGCAGTGAAGCGGAGGGAAAGAGCCATGAAAACCGTCATCGCGCTTGCCGCCGCCCTGTTGCTCTCGGTCAATGCCGCCGCCGCGGCGGAGGGGTCGAGTTACAAGATCGCCGACCTCCTGTCGCCGTGTAAGGAGGGGGACAACGACTCCCGCGGCGGCGCCGTCCTGGAAATGGAGTGCGAGCAGTACGTCATGGGGTTCACCGACCTCTACATGAAGACGGGCATGGACAAGAAGGACAACGTCTGCCTGCCGCCGGAAGGCAACCGGGCCGATGAGGTCCGCTGGGCCTTCATGCGCTGGGCGCACGAACACTACGGCGAGCGCGGAAAACCGGCCGTCGAGGGCCTGATCGCGACGATGAAGGCCAACTTCAAGTGCAAGTAAGCGCGGGCTGAACGCCGAATAGGCCGGGCCGAGGCGATGCGCGGGGCCGGGAAAGCCCCGTGGCCCTGCCTGGGTCCGGTTCTTGATTTTGATCAATGCCGCCGAACGCTGTATTCCTATGCTTCCCGACATTGCCCGGAACCGGCCGAGCGCCTATGTGTAGGGCGACCCGGGAGCGAGGAAAAAAGTGGCGAATTCCGACAGCATTCTCAGCATGACCGAACACGCGGCCTTCGTGTGGCCGAGCTACGCCATCGTGGCGCTGGTTCTGGTCGGACTGGTCGTCTCCAGCCTCCGCGCCCTGGCGCGGACGGGAGCCGATCTGACGGACGCCGAAAAGACGGCCCGGGACCGGCGCGATGAAGCGTAAGCACAAGCGCCTTACCTTCGTCCTGATCGCTCTCGGTCTGCTCGGCGCCTCGGCGGCGCTGGTCCTGAGCGCCTTCAAGGAAAACATCGTCTTCTTCTACAGCCCGTCCGACGTGATCGCGAAGACGCCGGCGCCGGATCGCCGCTTCCGCCTCGGCGGGCTGGTCGAGGACGGCAGCGTCGACCGCTCGCAGGGCAAGACCATCCGCTTCCGCGTCACCGACACGGCGAACACCGTCAGCGTCTCCTACACCGGCATCCTTCCGGATCTGTTCCGCGAGGGCCAAGGGGTCGTCGCCGAGGGCCGGTTCCAGAACGGCGTCTTTACCGCCGACGAAGTGCTGGCCAAGCACGACGAGACCTACATGCCGCCGGAAGTCGCCGACGCGATCAAGAAGACCGGCCAGTGGAAAGGCAAGGACGCGAAATGATCTCCGAGGTCGGCCACTTCGCCCTGATTCTCGCGCTCATGGTGTCCGTCCTGCAAGGCACCCTGCCGCTCGTCGGCGCCGAGCGTGGCGATGCCCGCTGGATGGCGGTCGCCGGGCACGCGGCAATGACGCAATTCCTACTGGTGGCGGTGTCCTTCGGCTGCCTGACGCACGCCTACGTGACGTCGGACTTCTCGCTCGTCAACGTGGTGCAGAATTCCCATTCGGCGAAGCCGATGCTCTACAAGGTCTCCGGCGTCTGGGGCAACCACGAGGGCTCGATGCTGCTGTGGGTGCTGATCCTCGCCATCTTCGGCGCCGCCGTCGCCGCTTTCGGCCGGCAACTGCCGCCGGGCCTCAAGGCCCGGGCGCTTGCCGTGCAGGCGCTGATCGCGATCGGTTTCTATCTCTTCATCCTGTTCACCTCGAACCCGTTCGAGCGCATGCTGCCGCCGGCCGCCGACGGGCAGGACCTGAACCCGCTGTTGCAGGACCCGGGTCTCGCCTTCCATCCGCCGTTCCTCTATCTCGGCTACGTCGGTTTCTCGATGGCGTTCTCCTTCGCCATCGCCGCCCTGATCGAGGGCCGCGTCGACGCCGCCTGGGCGCGCTGGGTCCGGCCGTGGACGCTGGCGGCCTGGTGCTTCCTCACCATCGGCATCGCGCTCGGATCTTGGTGGGCCTATTACGAGCTCGGCTGGGGCGGCTTCTGGTTCTGGGACCCGGTCGAGAACGCGTCCTTCATGCCGTGGCTGATCGGCACGGCGCTCCTGCATTCCTGCGTCGTCGTCGAAAAACGCGACACCATGAAGGCGTGGACGGTGTTCCTCGCCATCGTCGCCTTCTCGTTCTCGCTCTTGGGCACCTTCCTGGTGCGGTCGGGCGTGCTGACGTCCGTGCACGCCTTCGCCACCGATCCGACGCGCGGCGTCTTTATCCTGATCCTGCTGCTGATCGTCATCGGCGGCTCGCTGGCGCTCTATGCGTGGCGGGCCCCCGGGCTCCGCGCCACGGGGCTGTTTCAGCCGATCTCCAGGGAAGGGGCATTGCTGCTCAATAATCTTCTGATGGCGACGGCGGCGGCGGTGGTGCTGATCGGCACCCTCTATCCGCTCTTCATCGACGCCGTCTCCGGCGGCGCCGACAAGATTTCCGTCGGCGCGCCGTTCTTCAACGCCGTCTTCATTCCGCTGATGTCGCCGATGATCGCCGCCATGGGCGTCGGGCCGCTGCTGGCGTGGAAGCGGGGCGATCTGCCGCGCGCCATGAAGACGCTTTCCGTCGCCGCCGGCGCGTCCGTGCTGGCGGTCCTGTTCGTGCTCTGGTGGCAGGATTCCCGCGCCGCCTGGGGGCTGGTCGGCACGGCGCTGGCGGCCTGGCTGGCGATGGCGACGCTGGTCGAGCTCGCCGAGCGGGTCCGGCTGTTCCGCCTGCCGCTCGCGGAATCCGTCCGCCGCTTCTTCGGTCTGCCGCGCGCCGCCTGGGGCATGACGCTGGCGCATCTCGGACTCGCCATCGCCATCGCCGGCGTCACCGGCGCCGGTGTGTGGAAGGTCGAGAGCATCCAGACCATGCACGTCGGCGACACCGTCACGGTCTCCGGCTACGCCTTCAAGTTCGAAGGGGCGCGGGATTACGAAGGCCCCAACTATCACGTCACCGAGGGCCGCTTCACGGTCTCCAGGAATGGCCGGCACGTTGTCGACCTGACACCGGAAAAGCGCGTCTACACGGTGCGCCAGATGCCGACCACCGAGGCCGCCATTCACACCATGATTTCCGGCGATCTCTATGCCGTCATCGGCGATCCGAAGGGCGAGAACGCTTTCGTGACGCGCCTCTATTTCAATCCGCTG